>DASVDC010000124.1:0-9042 GCA_036381275.1 Pseudomonadales bacterium
CTACGCGCTTCCTCCAGGTTGGCCTCGCGGCGTCCCCCTTGCGTTTCACTACGGTTGTCGTCACTCAGTCGGCTACCTCCTCTCAGGTAGCTAGCTCTGGCCCATGCCGGGCACACTGGGAGCGGCCTCCGGCCGCGAATCTTCGGGCCTCGGATTCGCGGCCGGAGGCCGCTCCCACAGCGTATCGCCGCTCCCACGGGGTGTCTTAGACGTCCGGCTCGAACACGGGCACGAACACCTCGCCGTGAGCCTCGAACGCGACCCGCACCCGCAAGCCGATGTGCACGTCCTCGATCGCGCAGTTGACGATGTTCGCCGGCAGCCGCAGCCCTTCCTGCTCGTCGAGCTCGACGAGCGCGATCACGTAGGGCACCGGCACCTCGGGATGGTAGACGTGGTGATTCACCGTGTAGGTGAACACGTGGCCCTTGCCGCTCACCGGCTCGGCAACGAGGTACCCTGTGGGAGCGGCCTTCGGCCGCGAACGGCTCGCGCCGGATTCGCGGCCGGAGGCCGCTCCCACGGGTCGAGGCTGCGCCATCACCGCTTCCGGGGGAACCCGTTCCGGCGGATGCACCCAGCGGCCGGTGCGCTGATCGCGCAGGATCAGCAGCTTGCCGTCGCGGCCGCCGGTCCAGAACGGCCGATTGCGCTCGTCCAGCACCGGCAGGATCCTCGGCGCGCTCGGCGTGATCGTCGCCGTCATGCCGCCGCCCGCGTCACGACCAGGTGATCGACTTCACCTCGGTGAAGTCCTCGAGGCCGTGGCGTCCCCATTCACGGCCGATACCGCTCTGCTTGAAGCCGCCGAACGCGCCGCCCTGCGCGATGCCGCGCATCGGCTCGCCCCAGCCGGGACCCTGACCGTTGCCCGGACCCGCCGCGCCCGCGCTCGGCTGACCGACGCCGGTCGCGGTGATCGTGCCGGTGCGCACGCGCCGCGCGACGTTGAACGCGCGCGCCGTGTTCGCCGCCATCACGCCGCCGGAGAGCCCGTAGATGGAGTCGTTGGCGATGCGCACCGCGTCGTCGTCCTTGCCGGAGTACGGAATCACCGTCAGCACCGGCCCGAAGATCTCCTCCTGCGCGATGCGCATCTCGTTGCGCCCCACCAGCACCGTCGGCTCGTAGAAGAATCCCTTCTTGAGGTGCTCCGGGATCTTGCCGCCGGTGACGAGCTCCGCGCCTTCCGCCAGCCCCGACTGCACGTAACCGTGCACGCGCTGGCGCTGCTGCTCGCGGATCAGCGGGCCGAGTACCGTGTTCGGCTCACGCGGGTCGCCGATCACGATGTGCGGCGCGGCGGCCTTCACGCCGTCGAGATAGGCATCCATCAGATGCTCGGGCATCAGGAGCCGCGTCTGCAGCGCGCAGCCCTGGCCGCAGTGCACCAGCACCGCGCCGAAGCCGATGGACCGCACCACGGCTTCCGGCACGTCGTCCAAGACGATCTGCGCGCTCTTGCCGCCGAGCTCGAGCTGCACGCGTTTGATCTGCTGTGCCGCCCTCGCCATGATCCGCCGGCCGGTCGCGGTCGAGCCGGTGAACGTGATCATGTCCACCATCGGGTTGCCGGTCAGCTCATCGCCCACTTCGGCGTGGCCGGTGATCACGTTCAGCACGCCGGGCGGCAGCCCCGCCTCTTCGGCCGCGCGGGCGATCTCGAACGCATCGAGCGGCGTCCACGGGTGCGGCTTCAGCACCACGGTGCAGCCCACCGCGAGCGCCGGGAACACCTTTACCATGTTCAGCATGAACGGGAAATTGAACGGCGTGATCGCGGCGACGACGCCCACCGGCTCGCGCACCAGCGCGCTGCCGGCCATGCCGTTCGGCCCGCCGGTCGGGGGTGAGGCTTCCACCCACTCCACCAGATGCTGCACCTGCTCGGCGTTGTAGTGACCGATGCCGATCGAACCGCCGCACTGGATCGCGTCGGTGATGAAGCCCGTCGAGCCGGTCTCGGCGACGATCAGCTCGCGCAGGTGGTCGTGCCGCGCCTGCAGCGCGTCGGCCATGCGCTTCAGCACCGCGCCCCGCTCCGCCGGTTTCATGTACGGCCACGGCCCTTCGTCGAACGCGCGCCGCGCGGCTGCAATCGCCGAGCGGGCGTCCTCGACGGTGGCGTCCGGCACCTCACCGATCGCCGCCTCCGTCGCCGGATCGATCACGGTGATCGCGCTGTCCGACCGGCCGCGGGTCCACGCACCGTCGATGAAGAGATCGTAGTTCCAGCCCATCGTCCGCCCCCCGAATAACAGAATTACGAACGCTTCACCCGCGGATACGACGGCGCGATGCCGCCCTGATTCTCGCCCCAGCCCTCGGCGCCGTTCCACTTCCAGTAGAACAGGCCCGTGGCGGTGCCGTGGTTGCTGACCTGCTCACCTTCCACCTCGAGGCGCCGGCCGAGCGTGTCGACACCCTCGTACTCGATGCGCCAGATCCAGCCGTGGTCGGGATCCACCAGGCAGCGGCGCTGACCTTCCACCAGGTGCGCCCAGACGCCGTCGCGCACCAGATACCCCGTGGTCGTGAAGTCGCCCCGGTCCTCCTCGCCCTGGATCACCATCGTGTAGACCAGGAACGCATCGCGCGCCGACGCGGTGCCGAAGATGTAGCCGATGTTGAACGGCTTGCGCAGCGGCTTCGAGATGTCGGAACGCTCGCCGCTGACCGGCGCCGAGCGCTGCGGCTCCCGGCCGCCGGAGGTGTCGTTGGCCCGCGCGGAATCCCGCGGCCGCCGCGGGCTCCAGCTCCGGTCACGCACCGACAGGCAGTCGATCGGGATGCGCTCGCCGTGCAGCACGATCTCGCCGGTCACGTGCATCGCCTGATCCCAGTGGCGGCCCTTCCAGAACGGCGCGCAGCCGGCCGGATGAGGATTCGGCTCCATCACGGCTTCGAAGATCAGATCGGATTCGAACCGGCCCGGATCCGAGTAGGTCATGTGGTACTTCGAGAGCGGTTCGAGCACCTTGATGGTGTTGCCGTTCGGCAGCGCGATATCGCGCAGGTCCCGCGCACCCGGCGGCATCGGCAGGCCGCTCTGGTTGCGCTGATAGAGGGCCGGCGCCTCGCTCGCGTCCCAGACCCAGGCCCCGCCGTTGCAGATGCCGTGCTCGCCCTGGTTCTTCAGCACCTGGTTGTAGAACCAGCCGCCCATCTTCCGCTCCGGCACGTTGAACGACGTCCAGAACGTCTCCATCCACCAGGGATGATCGGCGCCTTCGACGTGGTCGTGAAATCCGTCGTCCTCCGGCTGAACGATCCAGCCGGTGATCTCGTCCGTGTTCGGCATCTGGCGACCCCCACTTCGTTAGACAAGTTAAACAGCCGCCGGCGGGGATGTCCATGCGGCGCGCTTGATACAGCTAACTTGTTTATATACTTTGCCCCGAAGGGCGGGCAAGGAGCGGAAGTCGTGTACGACGTGATGCAGGGGGTCCGAGTGATCGAGTGCGCCGAGCACACGTTCGTGCCGGTGGCAGCCACCACGCTCGCCGACTGGGGCGCCGACGTGGTGAAGATCGAGCGGACCACCGGCGGCGGCGACAGCGCGCGGAGCATGGCGATCCTGCAGCGTCCCGGCCAGAAGCTGAACGGCTTCTTCGAGGTGGCGAACCGCGGCAAACGCAGCCTCGCGCTGGACCTCACCCGGCCGGAGGGCCGCGAGGTGCTGTACCGGGTCATTCCCGAGACCGACGTGTTCATCACCAGCCTGCGTGAGAGCGCGCGCGAGAAGATGGGCATTCAGCCCGAGCAGCTCATGCGGCTCAATCCGCGGCTCGTCTACGCACGCGGCACCGGCTACGGCATCCGCGGGCCGCTCGCCGGTGCCCCCGGCTTCGACCATCCGTCCTCCTGGTGCCGGTCGGGCTCCGCGTTCGCGCAGGATGCCCGGGACGGCAAGCCGCCGCCGGGGCAACCGGGCTCGGTGGGCGACCTGACCGGCGGCGCGACGCTAGCGGGCGCGATCGCCGCGGCGCTGTTCCGCCGGGAGCGCACCGGCAAGGGCGCCGTCGTCGACCACGCGCTCTATCTGATGGGCTCGTACATCATGACCCAGTCGCTCGCGAGCGCGAGCCTCGCCGGCGCGCGGCCCGACGATCCGGTCACCGCCCGCCCGGCCGGTCCGGGCCATCCGCTGATCCACAGCTACCGGACCCGCGACGACCGCTTCCTGCAGCTCTGCTTTTTGATGGATCGCTGGTTCCCGGACCTCGCCCGCCGGCTCGGCCGGGAGGACCTGATCGACGATCCACGCTTCGCCGACGAGCCGGGCAAGATGGCCAACGCCCAGGCGCTGATCGACGAGCTGCAGAAGGAGTTCTCGAAGCGCACGCTCGGCGAGTGGTGCGAGGCGCTCGCGGATTGCGAAGGCGTCTGGGCACCGCAGTTCCGTCCCGTCGAGGTGCTGAACGACGAACAGGCGCTGGTGAACGGCTTCGTGACGCCGGTGGCCACCGACGACGGCGATGCGTATCTCGCGTCGGCGACGCCGGGTCAGTTCGACGAGCGTCCGGTGGGTGAGCTGCGCGCAGCGCCCGGCTGGGGGCAGCACACGCGGCAGGTGCTCGCGGAATGGGGGCTGTCCGCGGCGGACATCGCGGACCTCGAGGCGGGCGGGATCGCCCGGCAGGGGTGAGCGGGTGATCGTGATCTCGACATCGTTCGCGGGCGGAGGCCGCTCCCACAGGGGATCAATCGACGATCGCCTGCAGGGTCTCGGCGAGCCAGCGTCGCATCGCCGGGGAGACGTCGCCGGCGAGCGGCTCGAGCGGCAGCAGCAGCCGGAACGTGAAGAAGCCGGTCGCCACCGCGACGAGCTGCGCGGCCCGGTCTTCGGCATCGGGACCGCCGAACCACGCGACGAGGGGTTCCATGATCTGCTCGTTCAGCAGGCGCAGCGCGACCTCCCGCGCGCCGGCGTCCGAGGTCGCCATCACCAGCATCGGCAGCGGGTTCACGCCGTGCTCGTCGCCGCCGCGGCCGTCGATGAACAGGCTCGCGAGCCGGCGGCCGAAGTCGGCGCGGTCGCCTTCGGTGAGGTAGCGCACGTCGAGCGCGTCCGCGAGCGCCGCCTCGAACAGCTTCTCCTTGCTGCCGAAGTAGCGGTTCACCAGCGCGGGCGTCACGTTGGCGAGCGCGGTGATCTCCCGCACCCCCGCCTCGCTGTAGCTGCGGGTCGAGAAGACCTGCTGCGCTGCCCGCAGGATGTCCGCCGCGGTGCGCTCGGCGTCGCGCGATCGCCTGGCCGGTGTGCTCATGTAAACAGGCGTTGACCAAAAGTAAACGAGTGTTTATTTTGTTCGATCGTGGCACCTTCGTAAAGCCGGCGCAGTAGAGGAGGATCGAGTGATGACTGCCGTCCCTGCCCACGTACCGAGCCACTTGGTGATCGACCCGGAGCCGCTCAGACGGCACGCGCTGGACGCCGACCCGTTCGCCAACACGGCGGTGCGCGAGCTGCCCGAGCTGTTCTACGTGAGCGAGCCGAACCCGATCCGCGGCACCGGCCACTGGGTCGCCACCACCGACTCGGTGATCCGCGAAATCCTGCGCGACGCGGAGCGCTTCTCGAGCCACGGGATCGCCGGCTTCTCGATGCTGCTCGGCCAGCAGTGGCCGCTGATCCCGCTCGAGATCGACCCGCCGCTGCAGACCGAATTCCGCCGCGTGATGGCCCCGCTGCTCTCTCCGGCGCGGGTCAGGACGATGGAAGGCGAGATCCGCTCGCTCGCGGTGCAGCTCATCGACAAGGTCAAGGACGCGGGCCGCTGCGATTTCACCCGCGCGTTCGGCACCCCGCTGCCGGTGGTGATCTTCATGCGCCTGATGGGATTGCCGCTCGATCAGCTCGACACGTTCCTCGCCTGGGAGAACGACCTGCTGCATTCCGGCGATCCGGCCAAGCGCGTAGCGGCCGCCCGCAGCATCTACGACTTCCTGGTGCGGCTGATCGAGGACCGTCGGGCCAACCCGGTGGACGACCTCGTCAGCACCGCGGTCACGATGGAGGTGAACGGGCGGCCGCTGACGCACGACGAGATCATGGGGATGTGCTACCTGTTCTTCGTCGGCGGCCTCGACACCGTCGCGGCGACGCTCGGCTACGTCTTCCACTACCTCGCCACTCACGACGACGACCGCCGGCGCCTCGCGGCCGATTTCTCGCTGATTCCGGATGCGATCGAAGAGCTGATGCGCCGGCATTCGGTGGTCTCGACCCGGCGTCTGGTGACCCGCGACATGGAGTTCCGCGGCGTGCAGCTCAAAGCCGGCGACTACATCGAATGCGATCTCAGCTTCTCGGGCACCGACCCGGCGGCGTTCCCGGACCCGCTCACCGTGGACATCACCCGCCGGCCGAACCCGCACCTCGCGTTCGGCGGCGGGCCGCACCGCTGCTTCGGCTCGAACCTGGCGCGCGCCGAGATGCGGATCGGCATCGAGGAGTGGCTCACGCGGATTCCCGAGTTCCACCTCGAGCCCGGCGCCGAGCTGCACTCGCACATCGGGGTCAAGGGTCTCGACGCGCTCCCCATCGTCTGGAGGTAATCATGAACACCGAAGATCTCATCATCGTCAGCGTCGACGATCACATCATCGAGCCGCCGGACATGTTCGAGCAGCACGTGCCGGCGTCGCTGAAGGACAAGGCGCCGCGGCTCGAGACCCTGCCGGACGGCAGCAACGTCTGGCTGTTCGAAGACCGCAAGGTCATCAATGTCGGCCTGAATGCCGTGGTCGGCCGCCCGCGGGACGAGTACGGCATGGAGCCGACCGCCTACGATCAGCTCCGCAAGGGCACCTACGACGTACACGCCCGCGTCGAAGACATGAACGCCAACGGGCTGCTGGCGTCGCTCAACTTCGGCACGTTCGTGAACTTCGACGGCTCGTTCTTCTGGCAGGCGAAGGACAAGAAGCTCGCGCTCGCGATGGTGAAGGCCTACAACGACTGGCACATCGACGAGTGGTGCGGCGCCTACCCCGGCCGCTTCATCCCGATGGCGATCCTGCCGTGCTGGGACGTGGCCGAAACCGTGAAGGAGGTCGAGCGGGTGGTCGCGAAGGGCTGCCATGCGGTGACCTTCTCGGACAACCCGAGCGTGAAGGGGCTGCCCAGCATTCACAACGAGGCCTGGGAGCCGTTCTGGAAGGTGTGTAACGACAACCAGGTGGTGATCAACTGCCACATCGGCACGGGTTACGCGCCGCCGCATCCGTCGATGGAGTCGCCGATCGACGCGTGGATCACCGGCATGCCGATCTCGATCGCGAACAGCGCGGCGGACTGGCTGCAGCTCGAAGCGCTGCGCCGCTATCCGGACCTGAAGATCGCGCTCTCCGAGGGCGGCATCGGCTGGATCCCGTATTTCCTCGAGCGCGCGGACTTCACCTACGAGCACCACCACCAGTGGACGCACACCGACTTCGGCGGCAAGAAGCCGAGCGAGGTGTTCCGCGAGCACTTCATCACCTGTTTCATCGACGACAAGTTCGGCGTGAAGAACCGTCACGACATCGGCATCGACATCATCTGCTACGAGTGCGACTACCCGCACTCGGACACGGTCTGGCCGAACACGCCGGAGTACCTGATGGAGGGCTTCCGCGCGGCAGGCGCTCCGAAGGAGGACATCGACAAGATCACCCACGGCAACGCGCTGCGCGCCTATCACTTCGATCCGTTCTCGGTGCTCGGACGCGAGAACTGCACCGTCGGCGCGCTGCGCGCTCTGGCTCGCCACGTCGACACGGCGCCGCGGAGCCAGGCCGGCAACCGGCCCACCGAGGCCGGCGATCCGCGCCGCGTCACCTCCGGCGACGTCGTGAAGCTGTTCATGGCGAACCGCGGCGAGGCCGCGTGAGCCGCCACGCGGCGTGAAGGAGCAGCAGGATGCGAGCGATCTGCGACCTCAAGCTCTGCCAGGGCCACGGGCGCTGCGAAGCCATGGCCCCGGAGATCTACAAGCTGGACGACAACGGCTATCTCGCGTTGGAGGTCATTGAGATTCCCCCCGGGCTCGAGGAGCAGGCTCGGCTCGGCGCGGACTCCTGCCCGGAGCAGGTGATCCGGATCGAGGAGTGATCCTCCGCTTGTGGGAACGGCCGCCGCTCGCGAATCGTTGGGGCGGTCACGGGGTAACACCTGGGGCATCGGAGGAGGAGATTCCGATGCCCTGACAGAGACCTGAGGTGTTACCCACCGGATAGGACTGAGTGTTACCTATCCCACCGGCCGTACAGGCCTCGAAAGCCGTCTCGAGAACGGTCGGCTCGAGTCCACCAGCGCTCTAATTCAAGTGTAAAGAGCGCGCGGCGGCGTGCCGGGCTGGTGATGAGTCAGCGCATTCTCCCACGCGTACCGGTTCGCAACATCGCCCGAATCAAAGCCTGGGAGCGGGTGGCGCCGTCGGCCGCAGCGCAGGCGTGCTGGGCGCTGCGCATGGGTGATCTCGCACCGCACCATCCGCCTCGGCACCATCCACCTCGCCCGCATCGGGAGGGAACATGGCCCGAATCAATCGATGAAGCCCGGGGCGCGATTGAGATCCGGCGCTCTACCTCGAACCGCGTGGCCTTGATTCGGGCGATGTTCGCGAATTCGATTCGAACGGTGTTCGCGATAGTTGTGTACGTCAATGTGTGCAAATTCATGATCAGGGTATTCGGCTGATCCTCTCTTCCCGCCGATACCGCGAAGGGCCCCGATAGAGCCCGTAGCGGTATCGGCGGGGCGGCCGTCAGGCCGCGCTCTTCAGTAGCTCCCGCTTGTGCTCGGTGAGCAGGCTCATGTTCAGGTAGCGATTGGCCTCGAGCCAACCTTCGTGGGTCTCCACACACAGCGCCCGAATCAATCGCAGGCACGACTCCGTGTTCGGGAAGATCCGTACCACGCGCGTGCGGCGGCGGATCTCTTCGTTCAGCCGCTCCAACATGTTGGTGCTCTTCAGATGCTTGTGGTGTGCCCGAGGCAGCCGATAGAAGCTCAGCGTCTCGCCGATGTGGCTCTCCACCCAGTCCACCAGCTTC
>DASVDC010000125.1:0-10351 GCA_036381275.1 Pseudomonadales bacterium
TGCGGCCGCGAACGCGGGTCGATTCGCGGCCGCAGGCCGCTCCCACAGAACGGGACGCTCGAACGACACCGGCCGTGATCCATCGGCTGTACGTGCCGCCGTCGCTCGAGAGCGGCCAGACCCTGAAGCTCACCGGAGACCGGGCCCACTACCTGACGCGGGTGCTGCGCCTGCGGCGCGGCGAGGCGGTCGAGTGCTTCGACGGCTCCGGCCGCGCCTGGCGCGCGACCCTGGTCGACGCGTCCGTCCGGCACGCGCTGCTCGCGGTGCAGGAGACGGTGGCGGACGAGCCCGCGCCGGCGCCGCGGCTGCATCTCGTGCAGGGGCTGCTGAAGGGCGCGTCGATGGATGTGGTAGTGCAGAAGGCGACCGAGCTCGGCGCGACCGACCTGCACCCGGTGCTCGCCGAGCGCAGCAACGTCCCGCAGGACCCGGCGCGCCGGGAGCGCAAGCTCGAGCATTGGCAGCGCGTGATCGAAAGCGCCGCCGAGCAGAGCCGGACGCTGCATCTGCCCGCGCTGTATCCGGTGGAGCGCCTGACGGACTGGCTCGCCGCGCCGCCGCCGGCGCGCCTCGTGATGCTCCACCCCGGGGCGCCGGCGCTGCCGGTCGGGCTGCCGCGCGAAGACCTGGCGGTGCTGATCGGTCCCGAAGGCGGCTGGTCGGACGCGGAACGCGCCGCGGCACTGGACGCGGGCGCGGTGTGCTACGGGCTCGGCCGGCGGATCCTGCGCGGCGAGACCGCGCCGCTCGCGGTGCTCGCCGCGGTGCGGCACGGCTGGGGCTGGGACTGACGGTTCAGCGGGCGAGCCCGAGGCCCGCAACCTGCTGCTCGAGGTACCCGAGGTTCGGGATCGTCGCGAGCTCCGCGCCGACCCGTACCCGGCGCGCTTCCGCCGGCCCGGGCTGCCCCTCCCGGTCGCCGAGATCGCTGCCGGTGAGCTGCACCAGCCGCGGCAGACCTTCCACCGCGAGCGCATAGAACGACGTCGGCCCCGCGCCGCTGCGATTCATCACCACCAGACAGCGCCCGGCCCGGCGGCCGTCGGTACCGGCGCCGTTCAGCCGCTCGAAACGCACCACCGGCACCGCCTCGCCGCGCCAGCCGAGCAGACCCAGGCACCAGTCCGGCGCCTCGGGAACGACCTTGATCCGCCGCCACGGCATGATCTCGGCGATGCACACCGACGGCAGCAGGAGCTGACCATCCTCCAGCGGGATCAGCACGCAGGACATCTCGCTCGGTTCGTTCGCCACAGCCGTTGCCGTCATCATGGGTTCGGTTCCCGCCCTCAGCCGACCAGTTCGTCGATGGTGGCGAGCAGTTCGTTTTCCTGGAACGGCTTGCCGAGGAAGCGGTTCACGCCGAGCTCCGCCGCGCGGTCCTGGTGCTTGGCGCCGGTGCGCGAGCTGATCATCACCACCGGCAGGTCACGCAGCCGCTCGTCGTGGCGCACCTGACGCAACACCTCGAAGCCGTCCATCCGCGGCATCTCGATGTCGAGCAGCATCACGTCCGGACGCCGCTCCTGCAGCAGCGACACCGCTTCCACGCCGTCCTTGGCGACCACCACGTCCATGCCCTGACGCTCGAGCAGGCGCGAGGTGACCTTGCGCACCGTCACCGAGTCGTCCACCACCATCACGCAGCGCGTCTTCGGCGCGCCGGCCAGCGCCCGCTTGCCGAGGCGCACACCGCCCGCCCGGGTTCGAATCAGCGCCAGCAGGTCGAGAATCACCACCACGCTGCCGTCGCCGAGGATCGTCGCACCGGAGATGCCGCCGACGCCGGCGAACTGCGGGCCGAGGCTCTTCACGACGATCTCGCGGCTGCCCTGCACCGCGTCGACGTGCACCGCGACCGCGTGCTCGCCGGAGCGCACCAGCACCACCGGCACCGAGCCCTGCATCGGCTGCGGATGGTATTCCCGGCCGAGGAAACTGCCGAGGTACTGCACCCGGTACGGCACCCCGGCGTACTCGAACGTGGTCCCGTCGGGCGCGTACAGCCGCTCGAGCTCGTCCGGCGCGAGCAGCACGATGCCTTCGATCGTGTTCAGCGGAATCGCGTACAGGTCGTCGCCGACCGCGACCATCAGCGCGCGGTTCACCGACACCGTGAACGGTACCCGCAGCACGAAGCGGGTACCCCGGCCGCGCTCGGAGTGGATGTCGATGCTGCCGCCGAGCTGTTTGACTTCGCTGTGCACGACGTCCATGCCGACGCCGCGGCCGGAGATCTGCGTGACCGTCGACGCGGTGGAGAAGCCGGGCGCGAGCACGAACTGACTGATCTCGTCGTCCGCGAGGTCCGCGTCCGGGGCCATCAGCCCGCGCTCGATCGCCTTCGCCCGCACCCGATCGACGTCGATGCCGGCGCCGTCGTCGGCGATCTCGATCACCACGTCACCGCCTTCCCGGGACAGCCGCAGATCGATGCGGCCGGCTTCGGCCTTGCCGCTCGCGCGGCGCCGCTCGCGCTGTTCGATGCCGTGGTCCACGGCGTTGCGCAGCATGTGCTCGAGCGGTGGCACCATGCGCTCGAGGAGCGAGCGGTCGAGCTCGCCTTCAACGTTGTGCGCGTAGAGCTCCACCTCCTTGCCGAGCTCCTTCGCGACCTGGCGCACCGTGCGGCGCAGTCTCGGCAGCAGCCGGCTGAACGGCACCATGCGGCTGCGCATCAGCCCTTCCTGCAGCTCGGTGTTGACCCGCGCCTGCTGCAAGAGCAGCGTCTCGGCCTCCCGGGCCTTGAACAGCAGCGTCTCCTTCAGATCGAGCATGTCCGAGGCGCTCTCGCCGAGCGCCCGGGACAGCTGCTGGAGCTGGGAGTACCGGTCCATCTCCAGCGGATCGAAATCCTCGTAGGCCGGGCCGTCGAGACGCTCCTGGCGGAACAGGATCTGCGCCTCGGTTTCGATCTCGAGGCGGCGGAGCTGCTCCCGCAGCCGCTCGATCGTGGTCTCCATCTCGTCGAGCGCGGCGGTGAAATCGCTCATGCCCTGCTCGACGCGGGCGCGGATGATGCTGCTCTCGCCGGCCAGGTTGACCAGGCTTTCGAGCAGCCCCGCGCCGACCCGGACCATCTCCTGGGCGTTGCGCGCCTGCGCGGCCGCGGCCTCCGCGCGCGTCTCGGCGGCCGGAGCGGGCCGGCGCGGCTTCGATGCCGCCGGGCGCAGCGGGGTGACGCGGGCCGGCGGCGGCGCCGCTTCGCTCGCGTCGGACTCCGGCGGCGCATCGTGCCGCACGACCGGCCGAGCCGGTTCGACGGGCACCTCGGGCGCCGGCGTCGGCGCCGGATGCGCCGGCGCGGGCCCGCCGGCGAGCGCCGCGCGGGTCTGCGCGAGCAACGTCGCGAGCGCGTCGTAGCGCGCCTGCAGCCGGTCGAACAGCGCATCCTGAGGTGCCTGCGCTTCGTTCTGGAAGTCGATCAGGAACGACTCGAGCTCGTGGGTCGCGTCCCCGAGCGCGGTGAGGCCTGCGAGCCGTGCGCCGCCCTTCAGCGTGTGCAGCCCGCGCAGCAGGTTCTCGAGATGCAGCCGGTTGTCGCGCTCGTCGGACCAGTCGCTGATGCCGTGATCGAGGCCCTCGAGGATCTCGTCGGCTTCCTCGAAGAACACCGCGATGATGTCCTGATCGACTTCGTCGGGCACCAGCGGCGCGCCCTCGGCCGTGGCCGGCACGACGGCGGGGGCGGGGCGCTCGTCCGCCGCGGGCGGTACGGGCTGCGGCGGCCTGGCGGGTTCGGCCCGCGCGGCCGGCGCCGCGGGCTCCTCGGGGACGGCGCGCTGACGCTCGACCGCTTCGATCTCCTCGGGCTCCGGCAGGTCGACCGGTTCGAGCTCGAGCTCGAAGTCGTCGGGCTCGAACGGCGTTTCCCGCGACGGCCGGGCATCCGCCGCGATGGCATCCGCCACCGGTTCGTCTTCGGTCATCGACACGTGGTCGGCTTCCGGCGCCGCCGGCGCCGCTTCCGGGCCGGGCTGGAGGCCCTGGAGCGCCTGGACCAGCGCCGCTTCATCCGCCGGTGACTGATCCGCCGCCAGTGCATCGAGCTGCGCGAGCAGCGCGTCGTGAGCACGGCCGAGCACGGCCGCGGCGCCGGCGCCGAGCGACTCGAACTCGAAGCGCTCGTGCGCGCCGAGCAGCGCGCCGGCGAGCCGCGCGATCGGGCCCTGCTCCTCGGCGCGGGCAATCCGCTCCACCTCGCCGAGCGCGGCGCGGACCTCGTCGGCCAGCGTCAGATCGACGCTGCCGTCGCGCCAGGCATCGAGCAGCTCGTGCGCCTTCACCAGCGCTTCGAGCGCCGGCGACGCGAGCAGGCCGCTCGCGCCGCCCGCGGACTCGGCCTCCATCAGCAGCCGGTCGACGTCCGCGATGAGCTGGAACGGCTCTTCCGGTTCCCGGCCGGCGCGCAGGTCCGCCACCATCGCGGCGAGCGCGGCGGCGAACTGACGGAAGAACTCGGCGGCTTCGCCGGACACGGTCGTCGCCGTGCCGGGCCGGCGCAGCACCTGGGCCAGCTCGTAGGCGGGCGCCGCGAGCTCGCGGACCACCTCGAGCCCGGCCATCGCGGCGCTGCCGGAGAGCGTATGCAGCGCGCGCATCGAGTCGTCGTCGAGCACGAAGGTCTCGCCGCGGACCGCCGCGCCGAGGCGCTGGAGGTGACCCTCCGCTTCCGTGACGAACAGCAGCCGGTCCTCGTCCTCGGCTGCCGGCGGCGACGCTTCCGCGGAAGGCTCGGGCCCGGGCTCGATCGCCGGCTCGGCCGGCAGCGCCGCCGCGGCGCCGAGCCCGGCCTCCGAGAGGCTCCCGCCGGACGCCAGCACGTCCGCCTGCTCGATCAGCCGCGCCACGGGCGCCATGTCCGGCGCGACCCGGCGTTCGAACGCCTGTTTCAGCAGCGGTACCAGCGCCCGGGCTTCGCGGACGACGGCGACGAACTCGGGGGTCGGCGGCACCGTGCCGTCGAGTACCCGGTTCAGCATGTTCTCCACCGACCACGCCATCTCGCCGAGCACGTTGGCGCCGACCATGCGGCCACTGCCCTTCAGGGTATGGAACGCCCGGCGGATCTCGGTCTGGCGGTGCTCGTCCGCGAGGTTCTGCTCCCACTCGGGGAGCTGCTCGTCGACCGCGGCCAGCACCTCGTCCACTTCCTCGACGAAGATCTCGACGATCTCGTCGTCGCTCTCGAAGCTGTCCACGAGACCCGGCAGCACCGGCACGTCGGCCGATGTGGCCGCGATCGGCTCGGCGGCCGCCGGCTCTGTTGCCGCCGGCTCCGGGGCGGCACCGACCAGATCGAGCACGTCGTCGAGCGGATCGGACTCGTCAGGCGCCGATGCGTCCGACGCAGACGCCGGCTCGGCGTCCGGCTCCGCCAGCTCGTCGAACAGCGCGCTGCCGAGATCGAAGTCCTCGTCCGCTTCGAGCTCGAGCGTCGGCTCCTCCGGCTCCGGCTCGAGCGTCGGCGGTTCCGGTTCGTCGTGGTGCACCGGCGCCTCGTGGCCGCGCTCGGCCACCGCCGCCGGCTCGGCGTCCGCGACCGCTTCCGCGGCCTGCGCGGTCTCGACGACGCCCGCCGTCGCGGTCGCTTCCAGCCGGTCGAGGCTGCGGCGTACCACGTCCAGCACGTCGTCCGCGCCGCCGGGATTCTCGCTGGCGAGCCGCTCGAGGTAGTAGTCGATACCGGACACCGCGTCCGCGAGCCGGTCGAGCTCCTCCCAGGTCGGCACGTGGCCGGCCATCAGCTCCTCGTGCAGGTAGCGGCGGCAGCGGCGGATCGCCTCGGCCGCCTCGGCGAGCGGAATCATCCTGAGCGCGCCGTGGATCGCATCGAGCTGGCCCGGCACTTCCTGCAGATGGCGCACGTCCCACTGCGAGGAGACGTAGTCGACGATCGACTGTTTGACCTGGTCGAGGTCCGCGCGAATCTGCTGCGCGACCGCCCGCTGCGCCTCGTCGGTGATCTTCTCGGCCTCGCCTCGGCCGGTCTGGGTCAGGCTCGCGAGGTTCTCGTCCACCTGGACCAGCGCGCCGGCCACGTTCAGGATCGCGCTCTCATCGGCCCGGCCGGCGGCGATCAGCGCGCCGAGCGCCTCGATCTGATCGAGCACGATGCTGCGCGAGCTCTCGAAGCCGAGCAGCGACAGCGTGCTCGCGATCTGCTTCAGCGGCGCGAGCAGGTCGCCGAGCCCCTGGGTGCTGCTGCCTTCCGCCGCGCGGACGAACAGGTCGAGCCGGTCCTTCACGGTCCCGAGCTCTTCCCGGAGCGCCGCCGCGGCGCTGATCAGCGCCTGCCGCCCCGACAGCGCCAGGCTGTCGGCCGGATCGCTTTCCGCCGTTGCTTCGAGCAGCGCATCCAGCGTCGCGCTCCGACGACCGCGCTCTGCCGCGGCGTCGAGGAGCTGGCGCACCAGCGCGACCGGCACCGGGCGGCGCAGCGCATCCTCGCCGGTCTGCACGAGCTCGCGGATCTCGGAGTCGACCCGGCGCAGCAGCTTGACGGCGTTCCCGTCCAGCGGCCCGGAGCCGGACGGCACGAGCGCCAGGGCTTCGACGAATTCCCCGAACGCCTGCCACTCGGCCGCGTGCGGCGCGCCCTCGCAGATCTTGGACATGCCCTGCGCGACCTTGCGCAGCGTGCCGACCGCATCCGCGAGATCGCCGCCTTTCAGCAGCGTCAGCAGCACCTGCTGGTAGACGGCCCGGATCTTCCGGGTCTTGTCCACGCCGTCGATGGAACGGAAGCGGCGGATCGCCGCCTCGTCGGCGACACTGCCGAGCACCGCGGCTCCCTCGAGCGGGGGCTCGCCCAGATGACGGCGCAGCTCGTTGACAAGCGGGCGAACGGCCGTGTCGGAATCCGGCAGCCCGGCGCGCAGCTCGTCGAGGTGTCCCGGCAGCTCGAGGATGCCCTGCATCAGAGACTGGCTGGCGCCGGCGACATCGGAGACGCGGCCGTGGGCGAGCTGCTCGGCGAGCCGTTCCAGGTGATCCGCCAGCAGCGTGACGCCCTTCAGCTCGAGCATCACCAGCGTGCCGTGTACCTGGTGCAGCTCGTTTACGCACTCGCGAAGGGCCTCGCGGCCGTGTCCGCCGTCCGCGGAGCCGTCGAGGCCTTCAGCGAACTCCTCGAGCCGGGCGCGGGCGCTGCTGAGCGTCTCGAGCAGCTCGCTCCTGATCCAATCGAGCGCGAAATGTTCTCGGCTTGTGGCCATACGCTTGCCCTGGTCCTGTCGCCTGTCGGCCGCGCGTTCCCGGCGCGGCCCGCGGTGCGCGCTCTAGTTGTGCTCGGGGAGCTTGAAGCCTTCCACCGACTCGCGCATCTCGTTGGCCATCTTGGCCAGGTTGCCGATGGACGCCGCGGTCTGCTCGGTCGCGGCCACGGTCTGCGCGGTGATCTCCTGAATCACGTTCATCGTATTCGATACGTGACCGGCCGACACCGCCTGCTGCCGCGCCGCGTTGGAGATGTTCTGGATCAGCTCGGCGAGCGAGGTGGAAACGTTCTCGATCTCCTCGAGCGCGACACCGGCGTCCTGCGCCCGCTTGGCGCCGTTCACTACCTCGGTCGTGGTCTGCTCCATCGAGATCACCGCCTCGTTGGTGTCGGTCTGAATGGTCTTCACGAGCGCCGCGATCTGCTTCGTGGCCGCCGAGGAGCGCTCGGCGAGGCGCTGCACCTCGTCCGCCACTACCGCGAAGCCGCGCCCGGCGTCGCCCGCCATCGACGCCTGGATCGCCGCGTTCAGCGACAGGATGTTGGTCTGGTCGGCGATGTCGTTGATCAGCGAGACGATGTCGCCGATCTCCTGGCTCGATTCGCCGAGGCGCTTGATGCGCTTCGCGGTCTCCTGGATCTGGCCGCGGATCGTGTCCATGCCGTTGATGGTGTCCTGTACCACGTCGGCACCCTTGTTGGCGATCTCCACCGCGCGCTCGGCCACCGCGGCCGACTCGGCCGCGTTGGACGACACGTGATCGATCGACACCGCCATCTCGTTGATCGCCTGGGAGGCCGCGCCGATCTGCTTCGCCTGGTTCTCGGCGGCGCTCGCGAGATCCGCCGCGGTGGCCTGGGTTTCCTGTGCCGCCTTGGCCACCTGCACCGAAAGGTGGTTGATGTTCGAGACGAGACCGCGCATCTGGTCGATGGCGAAGTTGATCGAGTCCGCGATGGCGCCGGTGAAGTTCTCGGTCACCGACGCGTGGATCGACAGGTCGCCTTCCGCGAGGTCGGCGATCTCGTCGAGGAGCTGCAGGATCGCGGCCTGGTTGCGTTCGTTCTGCGCCGCCTGCTCGGCGAGCTGTCTGCGCGTGTCGCGCACCATGAGGATGGCGATGATCGCCACCATCACGATACCGCCCACCGCGAACCACAATGCCGTGTTGTCGGCCACCGCGCTGGCCCCTGACAGCACCGACCAGGCCATTCCCGCCATCGTGGCCGCGAGCATCAGCATCATGAATATGAGCAATGGCGACAACTTTCCTGATTTCATGTCCCTGTAATCCGTCTAGTTGGTTTGTTGTGCAACGTCGAGGAACCGTTCGTCCTGCAGTATCGCGGTCAGTTGCACATCGTAGTAAACGCGGCCTCCGTGCCGGAAAGCGCCACGCACGTAAGGCCCGAGGGGCCCCAAGGCTTCTTCGTGAGCCTCTTCGAAACTGTCTTCCAGAAAATGCTGCATGCCGAGCGACTGCTCGACCAGGAGCCCCGCGACCACCTCGTCGGCCTCCACCACCAGCACGCGCCATTGCGCCATCGGCAGGGTGGGGGCCATGCCGAGAAATTCGTGCAGATCGATCACCGGGATCAGCCGGCCGCGGATGTTCGCGATGCCGAGCACCCAGGCCTTCACGCCCGGCAGCGTCGCGACCTTCGGCAGCTTCAGGACTTCGCTGATCTCGCCCATCGGAGACACCAGGCGCAGCCCCCCGACCTGGAACCCCATGCCCTGCCAGCGCGGATGAGCGTCCTCCTTGAGCGGCATCGGCGCGGCGTGCCGGAACGTCGCCGACTCGATCGCGCGCAGCTCTTCGAATGCGGGGCTGCCGGACACGTCAGCCTCCCAGGACGTCGTTGACGGCTTCGATCAGCGTCCGATCGTCCACCGGCTTGGTGAGGTAGCCGCACGCACCCTGCCGCTCGCCCCAGACCCGATCGGCGTCCTGGTTCTTCGACGAGACGATGATCACCGGGATGTGCCGGGTCTGGCTGCCGCGGGTGATCTGCCGCGTGGCCTGGAAGCCGTTCACCCCGGGCATCACCACGTCCATCAGGATCACGTCCGGCTGCTCGGCGGTGGCGAGCGTGATGCCGTCCGCGCCGCTCGTCGCGGTCAGCACCTGATGGCCGTGCCGCGCCAGAACGTTGACCAGGTGATGGGTCTCCGCAGGGGAATCGTCGACCACGAGTATCCGTGCCATGAGCTCGAAACCTCTCGATCAGTGAACCAGGGTGCGGATGGTGCCGAGCAACTCTTCCTTGCTGAACGGCTTGGTGATGTACCGGTCGGATCCGACGATGCGTCCTTTCGCCTTGTCGAACAGCCCATCCTTGCTCGACAGCATCACCACCGGCGTGGCCTTGAACTCGCTGTTGTTCTTGATCAGCGCGCAGGTCTGATAGCCGTCGAGCCGCGGCATCATGATGTCCACGAAAATGATCTCCGGACGGGCGTCGGCGATCTTCGCCAACGCATCGAACCCGTCGGTCGCGGTGATCACGTCGTAGCCTTCCTTGCTGAGCAGGTTCTCCGCGCTGCGGCGGATGGTCTTGCTGTCGTCGATCACCAGAACCTTGACGCCCCGAGGCTCCTCTTCCATGTTCCTTTACCACGCTCTGACGTTTGGATAGTTGTTACTTCCGGCGCTCGGACCGCACCCGCCGCGGTTTTTAGCACGAACCCGCCGAACCGTGCCATAAGTCCCGGTGAGATAAGGGAATTGGGTCTCATTCGAGTTGCCCGCTCTCCCCCTTACCGGTAGTTTAGCGCGCAACCTCCCACCACGGACGACTGACTCCATGAACACTTCCGGCAGCAACGGACGGCCGACGGCGAGCGACGTTACCGGGGGCGCCGGCGCCGTGCGCATCGCCTTCGTCATGGACCCTCTGCCGAGCCTGTCACTGAAGAAAGATAGCACCTTGGCCATGATCCGGGCCGCCCAGCGCCGCGGCTGGCGGGTGTTCTACCTCGAACAGCGTGACCTGGTTCTCAGGCAGGGTGAGGCATACGGCTTCCTGCATCCGTTGCGGCTGACCGGCCGCTTCGCGGAGACGCTCGATCCGGCCGACGCCGCGGACGGCTGGTACGAGCTCGGCGAGGGCGTGGAGACTCCGCTC
>DASVDC010000126.1:0-62079 GCA_036381275.1 Pseudomonadales bacterium
ATCTCGACGTCCTCCGCCGCGACAGCGGCGCGGCACGAGAGAGCGGCCGGCCGGCCTCGTTCTCGTCGAGTGGAATCGTCGCGTACGATTCCAGGCGGCTCCGGCGCGACGGGCTGTACACCCACCACACCAGGCCGACGAAGCCGAACGTCGTCGCGAGCAGGGAGAATTCAGCGGCGCCCATCTCAGCGGCCTCCGTAGTTGCGCATGTCGGTGCCGAGGCTCTGCAGGTAGGTGACCAGCGCGTCGGCTTCCGATCGGCCGGCCACCGCGGCGCGAGCGCCGGCGATGTCTTCCTCGGTGTACGGCACGCCCAGGGTGCGCAGCACCTCCATCTTCCTGGCGGTCAGCGCGCCGTCGAGCTCCTTGTCGAACAGCCACGGATACGCGGGCATGTTCGAGTTGGGCACCACCGAGCGCGGATCCAGCAGGTGCGCACGGTGCCAGTCGTCGCTGTAGCGGCCGCCGACGCGGGCGAGGTCGGGGCCGGTGCGCTTGGAGCCCCACAGGAACGGACGCTCGTAGGCGTCTTCTCCGGCGACGGAGTAGTGGCCGTAGCGGGCGGTTTCGAACTGCAGCGCCCGCACCATCTGCGTGTGGCAGACGTGGCAGCCTTCCCGGATGTAGACGTCGCGCCCTTCGAGCTCGAGGGCCGTGTACGGCTCGAGTCCTTCGATCGGCTGGATGGCGGTCTTCTCGAACACCATCGGCAGGATCTCCACCGCACCGCCGAACGAGACGGCGATCAGCGTCAACGTGATCAGCCAGCCGACGCGCTTCTCGATGAATTCGTGGATCATGCGCCACCTCCGGTGCCGACCGCGAGCGGTACGGCGGGGGCTTCCCCGGCCGGCGTTTCCTCACGCACCGTCCGCCAGACGTTGTAGGCCATCACGAGCATGCCGCCGAGGAACAGCGCGCCGCCGATGAAGCGGACGTAGTGGGCCGGGTAGCTCGCCTCGACCGCCTCGACGAAGGAGTAGGTGAGCGTCCCGTCCACCGTGGTCGCGCGCCACATCAGCCCCTGCAGCAGGCCGTTCACCCACATCGACGCGATGTAGAGCACGGTGCCGAGCGTGGCCATCCAGAAGTGCAGGTTGATCAGCGGCACGCTGTACATCGCGCCGGCGCGCCGGCCGAACAGGGCCGGAATCAGGTGGTACATCGAGCCGATCGAGATCATCGCGACCCAGCCGAGCGCGCCGGAATGCACGTGGCCAACCGTCCAGTCGGTGTTGTGGGAGAGGGCGTTGACCGTCTTGATCGACATCATCGGTCCCTCGAACGTGCTCATGCCGTAGAACGACAGCGCGACGATCAGGAACTTCAGAATCGGATCGGTACGCAGTTTCTCCCAGGCCCCCGACAGGGTCATGATGCCGTTGATCATGCCGCCCCAGGACGGCGCCAGCAGCACCAGCGACATCACCATGCCGAGGTTCTGTGCCCAGTCGGGGAGCGAGGTGTAGTGCAGGTGGTGCGGCCCCGCCCAGACGTACACGGCGATCAGCGCCCAGAAGTGCACGATGGACAGCCGATAGGAGTAGATCGGCCGCTCGGCCTGCTTCGGCACGAAGTAGTACATCATCCCGAGGAAGCCGGCGGTCAGGTAGAAGCCGACCGCGTTGTGCCCGTACCACCACTGCACCAGCGCGTCCACCGAGCCGGCGAACACGGGGTAGCTCTTGGTCAGGCTGACGGGCAGAGCCAGGTTGTTGAACACGTGCAGCACGGCGACGCCGATGATCAGCGCGCCGTAGAACCAGTTCGCGACGAAGATGTGGCTGACGGTGCGCTTCGCGATGGTGCCGAAGAACAGCACGCCGAACGCGATCCAGACCACCGCGATCAGGATGTCGATGGGCCACTCGAGCTCCGCGTATTCGCGGGTGCTGGTGATGCCGAGCGGCAGCGTGATCGCCGCGAGCAGGATCACGAGCTGCCAGCCCCAGAACACGAACCAGGCGAGCCCGTTGGACAAGAGCGGCGTGCGGCAGGTGCGCTGCACGACATACAGCGCGGTGCCCATCAGCGCGCAGCCGCCGAACGCGAAGATCACGGCGTTGGTGTGCAGCGGCCGGATGCGGCCGAAGGACAGCCAGGGGATGTCGAAGTTCAGCGCGGGCCACGCGAGCTGACCGGCGATCAGCAGACCGACCGCCATGCCGACGATGCCCCACACCACCGTCATGATGGCGAAATAGCGTACGACCTGAAGGTTGTAGGCGGGTTGCTGGGTCACGATGTCTCCTCGTCTCCTGTGCGGCACTCGGAGGACCTGCCGCCGGCGGCATGCTAGGAAGGGCGGCCGATCGCCAACAATGCGTAGTTCCCGAACCGGGCCCGTCAGTCCGCGGTGACGAACCGGGTCAGGCGCTGATGCACCAGGGGCTTGTGGAACACCGTTTCGATGCCGAGGCGCTGCGCCACCGCGGTGGCGGCGGGATCGGTGCGGCTCAGCAGCAGCGCGAAGCGGGTCTGCGGATGGCGCTGCTTGAAGAGCTGGTACACCTGCAGCCCGCTCAGGTCGGGCAGCTCGGCTTCACAGATCACGCAGCGGATGGGCTCGCCGCCCAGCGCCTCGAGGAACTCCCGGCCCGTGGCGAACAGGCGCACGGGCACGCCGCACAGATCCAGCACGGTGGCGAGGCTGTCGCGTACAGCGGGATCGCCGTCGACGATGCAGACGGCTGCGTGATCGAATTGAGTCCGAATGACGATCGCTCCTTCCAACAGTCGCAGGAGCGTAGTGGCGCGGGTCGAGTGCCGGAATACGAACTTTCCCTCAGCCCCGGCGGTGCGGCCGGAGGGGCTCGCGGTGCTCGGAAGCGGACATCGGCTGTTGGTGGGCGGCTTTGTCAGTGCTATACTGTATGTCTGTACAGTTACGCGGGAGAGAGCCATGCCTGCCGTCCCTCTGGTCCGGGATTTCCAGCCCCTGGAGCAACTCGAGGCGTCGCTCGTGCAGAGCTTTCGCGAGGTCACGCAGGCCGAGCACCGCTTCCTGATGCTGCTGCGCGAGTTCGACCTGCGCCGCGGCTGGGAGCCCTATGGCAACAACGATTGCGCCGAGTGGCTCAACTGGCGCTGCGGCATCTCCCGCACCACCGCGCAGGAAAAGGTGCGGGTGGCCCGGGCTCTGTGGTTCCTGCCGCAGATCGACGAGGCGTTCCGCCGCGGCGACCTGTCGTACTCGAAGGTCCGGGCGCTGACCCGCGTGGCGACCGAGGTCAACGAGACCGAGTTGCTCGAATTCGCGCTCGGCGTCTCGGCCGCGCAGTGCGAAGCGTACTGTCGCCGGCTGCGCAACGGTGACCCGGTCTCCTCGGCATCGGATGCCCGGCGGCTGCACGAGGCACGCTCGCTGATCCGGTACCTGCGCGAGGACGGCTCCGGCACGATCTCCGTGGAGCTTCCCCGGGAGGCAATGGAAGTGGTGATGCTGGCGCTCGAGCGGGTCGGCGCGCGGTTGCCCGACGATCCGAGCCGCTCATTGTTCGCGAAGGGGGCGGACGCGCTGGTGCAGATGGCTCGGGAGTCGCTGGCCGGCGAACGCGACAGGAAGGCCGCGGTGGCGGCCCATCAGGTGGTGGTGCACGTGGACGCTTCGGCACTCGCCGGTCAGGGCGGTGAATCGGAGATGCCGTTGCCCGTCGTGAGGCGCCTCTGCTGCGACGGCCCGGTGGTACCCGTCATCGAGCAGGACGGCAAACCGCTCGATGTCGGCCGCAAGCAGCGAGCCGTGCCGACCGCCATAAAGCGGGCGTTGCTCGCGCGCGATCGGCAATGCACGTTCCCCGGCTGCCACCACGACCGGTTCCTCGAAGCGCACCACGTTCATCACTGGGCCGACGGCGGGGAAACCAGCCTGTCGAACCTCGTGCTGGTCTGCAGCGCGCATCACGCGCTGATTCACGAGGGCGGGTTCTCGGTGCGGCGGCGCCGGGACGGCACGTGCTACTTCGCGCGACCGGACGGCCGGCCTGTCGAGTTGCCTTCCGCGGAAGGCGAAGGCGAGGTGGCACCTTCCGCGGAAGGTTGGGGTGAGGTGCGGGAGCTGCGGCCGGAGTACCTCGTTGGGCAGCGTGCGAGCGGGCGTTGGCAGCCGGCTACCGACGCTCGAGCCGGATCAGCTCCAAGTACAACGGCCTGATGTCCCGGTAGCTCTCCACCAGGCACCAGAGCAAGCGGGCCCAGCCGGCGAGACCGGTGGCGGCGGCGCGGATGACATCGAGCACCAGTACGAGAATGCGGATCGCGAGCCGGAAGGCAGCGCCGAAGTAGCGCAGTCGGGCGCTGCTGGCGCTGACGATCGCGCCGTCGGTGTCGGCTGGAATGGTGATGATCATGTCGCCGTCCAGCTCCACGGTCACTCGCATGTTCGTGCCCGTGTCGATCTCGCCGCGCAGGTACTGGCCGAGCCCGTCGGCGACCGATCGTATCGCGTGTCGGACGATCTGAAAGGCCTTCATGGCGTACCGGAAGAAGCCGCGCAACAGGTTCTTCCCCACCTCGAGGATGCGGCGCACGCCTTGGCGCAACCAGCGCCATAAACGCTTCAGGCCATCCCAGAGGCGCATACCCAGGCGCTTGCCCCAGGACCACGCCGCGTTGATGCTCTCTTCCGTGTTGATCTGCGCCGCCGCCTGCTGGCTGAAGTCGGGGGTTTCCACGGGCTGCAGCACAGTAGGCTCGGCCAGGGCGGGTGCCACGCGGACTACCCGCTCCGGCTCGGCGAGCACCTGGAACAGCTCCGGCGTGATGAACTTCTCCAGACGTTCACGCTCGGCGGCGTGGAAGGCGGGCTCGCTGCCCGGACCGGCGCCTTGCGCCCGGCCGTCGAGCAGCGACCAGAGCTCCCGCAGGGCTTTCCGCACCTTCGGGTTGCGGCGGGTCTGCGCCTGGAACCGATATACCGGGTAGTTGCGCGCCGACGCGATGTCGACGTCGAAGCCGAGCAACCAGAGCTCGATCCGCGCCAGGCAGGAGAGGAAGCGTTGTGGCTTCCCGTGGTCCTCATTCAGATTTCCATGAGCAGGGAAGCCAACCGGGCGCGAACCATCGCCGAGCTCGAGCCGGGCTTTGGCGTGCCGATTCGTGATCAACCGAAAGGGCTCGCGCTGCCTGGCTCGTAGCGGTACGTCGCTTTGATCTCCTCCGTCAGCACGACGCCGAGTCCGGGCGCTGTGGGAGGACGGATACGCCCCTCGTTCATCACGATCGGCTCGGCCAGCATCTCCGTATCCAGCGGATTTCCCATGACCGGCCGCTCGAGGATGAAGCAGTTGAGGGAGGCGAATCCGACGTGGCAGTTCGCCATGAACGTCGGCGCGGAGCCCCACACGTGCATAGCCACCTTCACGTTGGCGGCGAGTGCGGCATCGCAGACGCGGCGGGCCTCCGAAATGCCGCCGACGATCGTCGCGTCCGGTTGAGCGATGTCGAACGCTCCGGCGTGGATCCATTGCTGAAAGGCCTGAGCGGTGGTGATGCCTTCGCCACCGGAAATCGGGACGGCGGCGGAAGCCCGGAGCTCCGCGTACGGCGCAGGGTCGAACGGCGGCAGGAATTCCTCGGCCCAGGCGAGGTCGGATGGTGCCAGCGCATCGAGCAGCCGTCGCACCTGCTTGACGCTCCACGGCTGCAGGTTGAAGTTCTGCACCGCATCGATCGCCAAGAGAGGCTCCGGGCCGATGGCGGCACGTACCGCTGCCACCCGTTCGGCCTCCACTGCCGGCTGGTAGGTCATCGGATTCGCCCGCATCTTGAACCCGGCGAAGCCTTCCGCGGCAACGGCGGCCGCCTGGTCGACGAGTTGCTCCGTGGAGAACGTCGGCACCCCGCCGCTGGCATACACGGGCAGGCTGTCGTGCACTGCGCCGCCGAGCAGTGTGTGCACGGGCACGCCCAACCGCTTGCCGAGCAGGTCCCAGAGCGCGCACTCGATCGCGGAGAACACCATGACCGTCGGCCCCGTGCGGCCGATGTAGCTCGTCACCCAATAGCTGTCCCGGGTGAGCCGGTTGATCAGGGAGGCATCGCGGCCGATCAGGTACGGGCGAAAGTACCGGACGGCCTCGACGGCCAGCTCGGGCATGTAGACGCCGGCGTAGGTTTCGCCGATGCCCACCAGCCCGTCCCGCGTCTCCACCTCTACGAATACCGCGCTGCGGCGCCTCGTCTGGGCCCCAGGCATGCCGTACGGCGTGGTCAGCGGCACGGCGCGCACGTCCACGATCGTCGAATCGCTCATTTCCGGCTCCGTCTCCATGGCGCTCAGACTAGGCCGAGCCGCGACGCTAGACTGTCGGGGTGATGACAATCTGTCGGTGGAATCGAGGGGCGACTCCATGAAGCGGCGCGATCTGACGGCGGTGTTGTGCCGTGACGAATGGTTCGCCGCGCTGACGCCTGCGCTGCAGGACGCGATCCTGCAGCACGGTCGTGTGCGCCGATACCGGGACCGGCCGATCTACCTCGCCGGCGACCCGCCGAATGATCTGTTCGCGCTGATATGGGGGCAGATCCACGTGACGCGGATCAGCGCGGCCGGCCGCGCCGCGCTGCTGATGGTCGCAAATCCGGGAACCTGGTTCGGCGAGTCGTCGATGATCGATGGCATGCGGCGATTCTCCACCGCGCGCGCCGTCGGCGAAGCCGCGGTCCTGCAGATCACCCCGTCGACGTTCCGGACCATCGTGCAGAACGACCCGTCGCGCTTCGCGTCCTTCGCGCAGATCGTGTTTCGGCGCTACCGCCGGGCGATCGAGCACATCGTGGATTTCTCCTCGCTGCCGCTGCCCGTGAGGCTCGCGCAGCGGCTGCTCGAGGTCGGTACGGGCGGCAACGGCGGCAGGCGCGTGGTGAAGTTGTCGCAACAGGAGCTGGCCGACGCGCTCGGAACGAGCCGGCAATCCGTGAACAAGGCGCTGAAGGCGCTCGAGCGCGATGGCCTGATCGAGATCGGGTATGCGAGCGTGCGGCTGCGTGTGCCCGCGGAGCTTCGGAAGTTGGCCGATACGCCGATTCGGCTCGACTGGTAGTGACCTGCTTGATCCCGAGCGAAACCCGCTGCCGCTACGGCCGCCTCCCGGCTCAGCTTCCCGGCCCCGCGCGCTCGAGCGCGATCTTCATCCGCACCAGGTCGGCGAGCGAGCGCGCGCCGGTCTTGTGCATCACCTGGCTGCGGTGGATCTCCACCGTCCGCTCGCTGATGCCGAGGTCGATCGCCACCACCTTGTTCGCCTGGCCCTGGGCGACCCGGTCGAACACCTCCCGTTCACGCGGCGTGAGCGTTTCGATCTTCGCACGGATCTCGGCGAGGCTGGTGGCGACGGCCCGTTGGCCGGCCTCGACCTGCAGCGCTTCGTTGATCCGATCGAGCAGCTCCTCGTCGCGGAACGGCTTGCGGATGAAGTCCACCGCGCCGCGTTTCATCGCCTCCACGGCCATCGGGACGTCACCGTGGCCGGTGATGAACACGATGGGCAGCGTCGCGTTCATCTCGCGGAGCCGAGCCTGCAACTCCAGGCCGCTCATACCCGGCATGCGGATGTCGAGCACGAGGCACCCGCGCCGCGACGGATCGTAGGCGTCGAGGAAGCTCTGTGCGTCGGGAAAGGTCTCGTAGGGCATGTCCTCGGTCTCGAGCAGCATGCCGATGCTGTCTCGAACCGGCTCGTCGTCGTCGACGACGAAGATCGTGGGACGGTTGTCAGTCATCGCCGGCCTGCGGAATGGGCAGTGTGAAGTAGAATGTAGCGCCGCCGTCAGGGTTGTTGCGGAACGACAGCTCGCCGCCGTGCTCGGCGATGATCGTCCGGCAGATGGACAGGCCCATGCCCATGCCATCCTTCTTCGTGGTATGGAACGGCTTAAATAACAGCTTGACCTGGTCCGGGGCAACTCCCGGGCCCTGATCCGATACTGCCACCTCGACGTGATCGCCGATCGCCCGCGACAGGATCGACATCGCGTTGCCGCGCTCGAGGTTGATGTCCTTCATCGCATCGATGGCATTGCGGATCAGGTTCAACGCCACCTGCTGAATCTGGATCGCGTCGCAGTACACCATCGGCAGGTTGTCGGCCAGGTCGAAGGTGATGGTGACGTCGTGGATGCGCGCATCGCCCTCGGCGAGCTTCACCAGTTCCTTCAGCAGCAGGTTCAGGTCCAGCAGCTCGCGCTTGCTCTCCTGCGCGCGCGCGAAACGCTGGATGCGTTCGATGATCGCGCCGGCGCGCAGGCTCTGCGTGTTCAGCTTTTCGAGCGCGGCCGCGAGCTTCGCGGGATCGTAGTCGCCGCGCTGGATCAGCTTCAGGCTCGACTGCGCGTACATCGAGATCGCGGTGAGCGGCTGGTTGATCTCGTGGGCGATGCTCGCGGTCATCTCGCCCATGGTCGACAGGCGGCCGACGTGGGCGAGGCGCTCGCGCTGCTCGGCGAGCGCCTCGCGGGTCGCCTGCTGCTCCGACATGTCACGGATCACACCGGTGAAACGGCGCCGGCCGTGGACATGGATCTCGTTCACGGCGAGGTAGATGGGAATCAGCCGGCCGCTGCGGTGCTGGGCGTGCAGCTCGCGGCCGATGCCGATGATGCGCTTCTCGCCGGTCTCCATGTAGCGGCGCATGTACTGGTCGTGGCGGCTGCGGTGCGGCTCCGGCATCAGCATGTTGACGGATTTGCCGATGACCTCCTCCGGCTCGTAGCCGAACAGCTCGGTCGCGGCGCGGTTGAAGGTTTCGACGATGCCGCCTTCGTCGATCATGATGATCGCGTCGACCGCCGTCTCCAGGATCGCCAGGTTCTCCGCTTCGCGAAGGGTCTTCTCGGTGACGTCCAGCAGGATGCCGAGCAGCCGCTGCCGGTCCGGTTGCTCGTCATCCAGCGCCTGGCAGACCACGTCGAAGTAACGGACGCCGCCGCCGGTGTTCGCCACCTTGCCCTTGATGGTCAATGGCGCGGCGCGGCGATCGAATTCGCCCCACTCCCGATGGAACCGCTCCCGGTCGATGTCGATGAACGCGTCGAACCACGGTGTGCCTTCCCGACGCGGCAACAGCGCCTCGAAGGCCGCGTTGACGCTCTCGATGCAGCCGCCGGCATCGGCGACGAACACCGGGAGCGGCAGCGTGTAGGTTTCCGGCAACTTCATGCAGGCGGCTCCGGCCGGAAATAGCCGTACAGTTTCATGAACGTGATCCCGGGCGCCAGGGCCCAGCGCCAGGCGAGCTCCGTCGCAGCATCGCACTCGGGATCGAACTCCGCCACCGTCGCTATCAGGCAATCGAGCCAACGGTCGTAATGCGCCGCGCTGATGCCGAGCCGGGAATGCGTGCGGGCGATACGCTCGAGCTCGCTGCTCGGTGCGTTGGTCACGTAGAAGCCGGCCAGGTGGAAGAACGACTTGCGCAGCATCACCGTCTGGCGCGCCATGTCGGTGCCGCGGAAGAAGGCGGCGATTTCGGGGTCGTCGAGAAAGCGCCGATAGAATGCGGCGAAGAACGGATCGGCGCATTCGTCGACGGAAATTCCTTCGCCGAACAGGCGCCGGTAGCTGGCATCGAACAGCGGATTGTCAACTCGCGTCGCGATGGATCCTCACCGTCGCTACATCGATGGGCGCTCCGTGCAGCACCGCGTTGGCCGTCGAGCCGAGCAGCCGCCGCAGGCCCTCGCGTCCGTGTGAGCCGATCACGATCAGATCGAAGCCGTGCTCCTCGGCCACTTCGTGCACCCTGTCCGCGACGCGGCCGATCATCACGTAGCGATGTTCCGCGTCGATGCCGTGCGGCTCGCAGAGCTCGGCCAAGCGGGCCGCCGCCGCATCCAGCGCGCTCTGCTCGAGCGAGCGGCTGATGGTGCTCTTGAACGTGGGATCGAAGCTGTACTGGATGTACTGCGGCTCGACCACGTGAATCGCCCAGAGCTCGCCGCCGTCCGCGAGAAAGCGCCGGGCATCGGTCAGCACGGCGTTGGCCGAATGAGTGGTCAGATCGATCGCGGCAAGTACTTTCCGGTACACCTTTGGCACCCCTTTGTTCTCGCCATTCGAGCCATGCTACTGCCGGCCCGCTCGGCGGCTCAAGCCGGTTCGGTTGTCCTGCCAGCGAGCATCGCCCAGAGCGGGTGGCTTTTCTATATGATGGCCCTAAGGGAATCCCGAAACGGCAGCCGGAGCGGTTCCCGCTTAAAGTGACGAGGCGGGGCCTTCGGGCCAGAAGCTTGAAAGGAGCGAACATGGCATACCGACACATACTGGCGGCGATCGATTCGAGTGAGGAAGCCCGGGAGGTTCTGGCCCGGGCGCGGCAGGTGGCGGACGAGCATCAGGCCAAGCTGTCGGTGTGCACGGCCGTCAAGCCGCTGACACACGTCTACGGCGGTCTCGACATGATGGCCTACACCCAGGCGAGCGTCAGCTTCGAGCAGGAGGCGCTGCAGCAGGCGCGTACGCAAGCCGCCGCGGAGGCGGCCCGGGTCAAGGTGGCCGCCGAGGACGTGCACGTCAGTATCGGCGCGCCGGCGACCGAGGTCGTCGAGACGGCGAAGAAACTCGGCGCCGATCTGATCGTGGTGGGTTCCCATGGCAAGCACGGGCTCGGACTGTTGCTCGGCTCCACTGCCAACGGTGTGCTGCACCAGGCCCATTGCGATGTGCTGACGGTGCGAATCGGCAAAAAGTAGGAGGCGTCATGCCCAACCGTTACCGGACGATTCTCATCGCGGTGGATGCTTCCGACGACGCCGACCGCGTGCTGACGGCCGCGACGGAGTTCGATCCGAAAGGTGACGAGCGCTTCCACGTGGTCACGGTGATCCCGCCGATGGTCGACGGCGTCGGCGGCATGGCGGCCGGCATGCTCGCCGCCAACTGGCCGGTGCAGGAGATGGAAGCAGCGCTGCGCCGGGAGATCACCGACAGCGTGCGCGAACGGGTGGCGCGCTTCGGCATCCCGCCGGAACGGGTCAGTGTGCGCTACGGACGGCCGGCGTCGGAGATCCAGGCCGAAGCCGAGCGGGTCGGCGCCGATCTGATCGTCGTCGGCTCGCACGCGCGTCGCGGGCTCGCGCGCGTGGTGCTCGGATCCACCGCCAACGGCGTGCTGCACGGAGCGCGGTGCGACGTTCTCGTGATCCGCGTGCCGGAGTGACCGGTGGTGATCCGGGCGGTTGCCGGGCTGCTGCTGATCCTGCTGGGCGCGTTGCCGCTCGCGGCGGGTGAGGCCGAAGCGCCCCGCGGGCGCAGCCAGGTCTGGGTGGTCGACCTCGACGGCGCGGTGGGGCCCGCGGTGGCCGATCTGATCGTGCGCACGATCGACGACGCCGAGGAGGCGGGTGCCGCCGCGCTGGTGATCCGGATGGACACGCCCGGCGGTCTCGACAAGTCCATGCGGCAGATCATCCAGGCGATCCTCGCCGCGGACGTGCCGGTGGTCACCTACGTGGCGCCGAACGGGGCGCGGGCGGCGAGCGCCGGAACCTACATCGCGTTCGCGAGCCACATCGCGGCGATGGCGCCGGCCACCAACATCGGCTCCTCCACGCCGGTGGCGATGGGCGGCCCCGCGCCGCCGACGCCGGGAGCGCCGGGTCCGGACGAGAAGCCGGACGCGGACGGCGGCAAGGGCGGTGAAGGTGGCGAAGCGGGTGAGGGCACGGAGGCTCCGGGCGATCGCCGCGACGAGCAGTCGACGGACGCGATGACCCGCAAGGTGATCAACGACGCGGTCGCCTACCTGCAGAGTCTCGCCGAGCTGCGCGGCCGCAACGTCGAGTGGGCGGAGGAAACGGTGCGCTACGGTGCCAACCTGCGCGCATCCGAGGCGCTCGCGAACAACGTGATCGACGTGGTGGCTTCCGACCTGAACGATCTGCTCGAGCAGATCGACGACCGATCGGTGACACTCGATGACCGGACCGTGCAGCTCGACGTGGCGGGCGCCGGGATCCGTCGGGTCGAGACCGACTGGCGGCACAAGCTGCTGATCGTCATCACCGATCCGACCATCGCCTACGGTCTGCTGATCTTCGGCATCTACGGGCTGATCCTGGAGTTCTACAACCCGGGGATGATCTTTCCGTCGGTGATCGGCATCGTCTGCCTGCTGCTCGGCGCCTACGGCCTGCAGATGCTGCCGGTCAACTACGCGGGGCTTGCACTGATCGTGGTCGGCATCGGGATGATGGTGGCGGAGCTGTTCACGCCGAGCATGGGCATCCTCGGTGTGGCCGGCGCCGTGGCGTTCGTGATCGGATCGATCATGCTGATCGACACCGAGATGCCCGGCTATCGGGTACCCTATCTGGTGATCGGTGCATTCGCGGCCGCCACCGCGGGCCTCACCGCGTTCGTGCTCGGCGCCGCGGTGCGCGCCCGTCAGCAGCAGGTGGTGACGGGTCCGCAGGGGATGATCGGCGGCACAGGCGAGGCACTCGAGGATTTCTCGGACAACGGCTTCGTCTGGGCATTCGGCGAACGCTGGCGCGCGCGCACGCAGACGCCGGTGAAGAAGGGTGACCGGGTGAGGATCGTGGACATCGAAGGGTTGACGCTCATCGTTACGGGGGAATAGGCATGGAGATCTTCTCGACCATCCTCATCGTCGTCGTCGTGGGTCTGCTGATGAGCGCGTTCCGCGTGCTTCGGGAGTACGAGCGCGGCGTGGTCTTCATGCTCGGACGCTTCTACAAGGTCAAGGGCCCCGGCCTGATCCTGATCATTCCGGTGGTTCAGCAGATGGTGCGGGTGGACCTGCGCACGTTCGTGCTCGACGTGCCGTCCCAGGACCTCATCACCCGCGACAACGTGTCGGTCAAGGTGAACGCGGTGATCTACTTCCGCGTCGTGGAAGCGGACAAGGCGATCATCAACGTGGAGAACTTCATGGAGGCCACGGGCCAGCTCGCCCAGACCACGCTGCGCTCGGTGCTCGGCCGCCACGAGCTCGACGAGCTGCTCGCGGAGCGCGAGAAGCTGAACGCCGACATCCAGGAGATCCTCGACAAGCAGACCGACCAGTGGGGCATCAAGGTCTCGAACGTCGAGATCAAGCACGTCGACATCGACGAGAGCATGATTCGCGCGATCGCGAAGCAGGCGGAAGCCGAGCGCGAGCGGCGCGCGAAGATCATCCACGCGGAAGGCGAGCATCAGGCCGCGGAGAAGCTGGTGGAGGCGGCGCAGCAGCTGGCCCAGCAGGGGGAGGCGATTCAGCTTCGGTATCTGCAGACGTTGACCGAGATCGCGGGAGAGAAGAGCTCGACGATCGTGTTCCCGTTGCCGATCAACCTGATTGCCTCGGTGCAGCGCATTCTCGATTCCGAAGAACGCCGGGACACGCCTAGCTCCTGAGTCCTCTCCGGTCAGGGCTGCAGTTCTCGCTAGCGGGTGTCGCTCGGTGGCGGGCGCGCCATCGGCTGCGCACGCTCGGCCGCTCCGCGGTGCCCTCGTCGGCCGGAGTTGCCCCGCTGAAAAGCGCGGGTCAATCCGGCCTCCTCGGCCTCGCTCAGATGCGCAGCCGATGGCGCGCCCGCCACCGAGCGACGCACACTTCGAGGCTGCGTCCTTTCCAGCGATCTGGCCGTACGCGTGATCGGCGTTCCTCGACTCGGCCTTCGCTGTACCGTCAGGCGGGGGGCGGGGCGGCCGGCTCGGCGAGCTTGAGGATGGAGCAGGGGAGGCGGTCGGTCAGGGAGAGGAGGAGCTCGGCCCAGTCGAAGTCGGGGAGCTCGGGGAGGACGAGGAGGCGGGCGTCTTCGCGCAGGCAGAGGTCGGCGATGGCTTGTTCGTCGAGGGCGGTGAGCTGGCGCACGACGGCGTCGCGCGGCAACCGTGCGGCCGCCGGCGGCGGCACGGCGACGGGATTGGCCACCACGAGGCGCAGGCCCTGAGTCTCGGCGATGCGGGCGGCGTGATCGAGGGCGGTGCGGCCGGCGTTCACCACGACCACCGACGAGCCGCTGGCCCACGGCTCGTTGACGAACAGTACGTGGCGCGGTTGCCGCACCAGGTTCGCGAACGTGTGGCCGAGCCGTTGCCGCAGCCCGGCGCCGCGGGCGCGTCGCGTCACCAGCACGAATTCGGCCTCGGCGGCGGCGCGGTCGAGCTCCTCGGCGAAGCGCCCGCGGGCCACCAGAAAGCGGTGCGCGAGGCGCCAGTGCTCGCGGGTCAGGTGCTCGGCGAGCGCGCGGAACGCCTCCTCGGCGGCGCGGGCCTGCAGTGCCATGTCGCGCAGCAGCCGGTCGCGATCGAGCGGCGCGGCGACGCCCGAGTAGCTGATCTCACGGAAGCACGGCAACAGCGCCGCACGCAGCAGTTCCTCGTCTTCGAGGAACAGGCCCGTCATCTCCAGCGCGTCGAGGTCCAGCAGGCTCTGCAGCGCCCGCAGCACGTTCACGTCGGGGCGGGCGTCGTCCAGCGCGAGCAATACGCGGCGAATCCGTTCAATGCTCATCGCGATCTCCCCGGCCGAGCGCCTTGTGCAGCTTGTGCAGCTCGCGCACGCGGGCCTCCACGGCGGCGTTGATCTCGGCCGGATCAGCCGGCGGGCCGCCCGGCTCGGCGAACAGGATCCTCATCGCATCGTCCACCGTGGACATCGTGTAGACGTGGAACATACCGGCCGCCACCGCGTCGACCACGTCCTGACGCAGCATCAGATTGTCCATGTTGCTCTGAGGGATCAGCACGCCCTGCGTGCGCGTCAGGCCCTGCATGCGGCAGACGTCGAAGAATCCCTCGATCTTCTGGTTCACACCGCCGATCGCCTGGGCCGCGCCGTACTGGTCCATCGAGCCCGTGATCGCGATGTCCTGGCGCACCGGACGCTGGATCATCGCGGAGATCAGCGCGCAGACCTCGGCGATCGACGCGCTGTCGCCCTCGATGCCGCCGTAGGATTGCTCGAACACGAGGCTCGCGTGCAGCGACAACGGATGCTCGCGCGCGTAGCGGGCGCCGATGAAGTTGGAGACGATCATCACCGCCTTGGTGTGGAGCTTGCCGCCGAGCCGCGCTTCGCGCTCGATGTCGATCACCTGGCCGGCGCCGAGCCGCGCGGTGGCGGTGATGCGCGCCGGCTGGCCGAATATCAGTTTTCCGATCTGCGCCACCGACAGCCCGTTCACCTGGCCGATGCGGGTGCCCTGGGTCGCGACCAGGATCACGCCGCGCGTGATGCTCTCGTGTACCAGCTCGCGGATCCGGTCGACCCGGTAGGCGCGGCGCAGGATCACCTCGTCCACGTGCCGGTCGAGGATCAGCTCTTCGCCGGCCGCGGCGGCGAGTTGATCGGCTTCACGCAGGATGTCCTGCAGGTCCTTCACCCGGGCCGACAACCGCCGCCGATCCTCTACCAGACGGCTCGACTGCTCGAGCGCGCTCGCCACCGCGCCGGCGCTGAGAGGCCGTATGCGCGACTCCCGAACGAGCCGCGCCAGCATGCGCGCGTACTGACCCTGGTGCTCCTCGTCCCAGGGCACGTAGTCGTCGAAATCGGCGACGATCTTGAACAGGTTGTCGAAGTCCGGGTCGAACTCGCGCAGCAGGTGATAGAGGCGCCGGTCGCCGAACAGCACCACCTTGACGTCGAGCGGCATCGGATCCGGATCGAGGGACACCGAGTAGGCCATGTTCAGGAGCTGGCTGATCGACTCGATCCGTACGCACCGGTCGGAGATGGCCCGCTTCAGCGCCTCCCAGGCAAACGGCTTCTGCATGAGCCGCAGCGCGTCGAGCAGCAGATAGCCGCCGTTGGCCCGGTGCAGCGCACCCGGCCGGATCATGTTGTAGTCGGTCACGAGCATCCCGTACTCGAACCGCTGCTCCACCTTGCCGACCAGGTTGTCGAGGCTCGGGTTGCTCACGTAGATCACCGGAGCGCCTTCCAGGTCGGCGTTGTCGACGATCAGGTTCACCTCGTAGCGGCGGAAGAACTGATCCGCGGCCGCGTTGACGCTCTGGGGAGTGCCCATCGGGCCGGCCCCGGGCGGGCCGCCCAACAGGCCGGATTCGCCGCGCTGCAGCATCACGATCCGGTCGGTGTTCTCGAGAAGGTCCGCCTCGGCCGCGACCACGAAGCGGATCGCCTCGGGATAGATGTGGTAGCGGCTGCGCAGCCGCGCGGCGAGGGAGCTCAGCACCCGCGAGGCCGTCTCGCGGACGAGCTCGCGCTGGCGACGCACCAGCTCCTCGTGGAACTTCGGGTACTCCTGCAGCCGCTCCATCAGGCGGGCGTTCATCTGCTCGATGGCTTCGTTGATCCGTCGGCGCTCGGCCTCGTCGAGTGCCGCGTACTCCTCCTGCTCCATCACCCGGCCGTCCTTCACCGGCGCGAACGCGAAGCCGTTCGGGGTGGGGAGCATGGTCAGGCTCAGGCGCTCGGCTTCCTGCTGCAGCTCGGCGGTGTCCGTCATCTGGCGCTGCTGCAGCCGCTGGCCGATCTCGGCCGACTGCCGTCGGAACTCGTCGGAGGTCAGCGCCGCCGGCAGCGTGTGGCGCACGGCGCTGACGAACTCGGCCATGTCCTGGCGGAAGCGCCGGCCGATGCCCTGCGGCAGACGGCAGATCAGCGCGCGGGTCGGGTCGTCGAAGTTGTTCAGGTAGCACCAGTCGGCCGGGGTCTCTTCCTGCGCCGCGCGCCGCTGAAGGCGCTCCAGCACGAAGTCGTGCATGCCGATCTGCGGCGCGCCGAGCGCGTACAGGTTGTAGCCCTCGAAGCGCATCGACATCGCGAAGTCGAGCGCGTGCTCGGCACGGTCCTGGGCCAGCGATGCGCCGGCGGGATCGAGCTCGGCCGTCGAAGCGAAGCCGAGCGAGCGCTCGTCCGCCTGGCGCCGCAGTTGCTCCGGAGTCAGCTCCATGTCACTTCTACCTCGACCTGCCCGGCATCCGCCGGCGAATGGACTCGCGTAGGCGCCGCTTGTGCAAGGGACGAGCCAGCGCCGTGATCCTGCCTACCATACCATCCGCGCGCCGACGACGGGGCCCGTGAACTCCCCGCGTCCGGCGGCTATGCTGCCGTCATGGGCCTACCGGATCACCTGGCGGGTCTCGAGAGCCCGTCCGCCTACCCGCATCGCTGCGCGCGCATCGAGGTGGAGGAGACCCATGTGTCCTGGGTGATCCTGACGGGCGACTACGCGTACAAGCTGAAGAAGCCGGTGCGGTTCTCGTTCGTCGACTTCTCGACCCTGGAGCGGCGCCGCCACTTCTGCGAGGAAGAGCTGCGCTGCAATCGCCAGTTCGCGCCGTCCCTGTACCTCGCCGTGGTGCCGGTGGTGCGCACGTCGACCGGCGCGCTGCAGATGGGCTCCGCCTCCGGCGAAGTGCCCGGCGAGATCGTCGAGTGGGCGGTGCGGATGCGCCAGTTTCCGACCGGCAATCAGCTCGACCGCCTGCTCGCCACGGAGGGCCTTTCGCCGCAGGCGCTCGGCGAGTTCGGCCGGCGCCTGGCCGAGCGGCACCGGGATCTGCCCCGGCTCGAGCCGGGGCCGGGTGACCTCGAGCGGCGCGTGCTGGCGCCTGTGCGTGACAACTTCACCGACCTCGCGCAGCTCGGCTGGACGGCGCCGCACCGGGCGCTGCTCGATTCGGTACGCGCGTCGACGGAGCGTTGGGTGGCGTGTCACGAGGTGCTGCTGGCGCGGCGCTTCGCGGACGGCTGGATCCGCGAATGCCACGGCGATCTGCACCTGTCCAACCTGGTGCTGCTGGACGACGGTATCACCGCGTTCGACTGCCTGGAGTTCAACGCCGATCTGCGCTGGATCGACACCCAGAGCGACGTGGCGTTCCTGTTCATGGACTGCCTGGTGCGCGACCGGGCGGACCTCGGCTACGCGTTCGTCGACGGCTACCTCGACGTCTCGGGCGACTACGACGGCGCGCGGCTGCTGCCGTTCTACGCCGCTTACCGCGCGATGGTCCGCGCGAAGGTGGCGGCGCTGCGCAGCGAGCAGGCGGAAGGGCCCGACGTCGCGCCGCTGCGCGAGCGGTTCCTGCACTACGCCGAATGGGCCGGCCGGGTGCTCGATCGGCGGCCCGGGCGGCTCTTGCTGATGTGCGGGCTTTCCGGGTCCGGCAAGTCCTACGTTGCCGAGCGCCTCGCGCCCGCGCTGCCGGCGGTGCGGCTGCGGTCCGACGTCGCGCGCAAGGTGCGCGCGGGTCTCGATCCGTTGCAGCGGGCCGAGGCCCCTGTCGGCGCGGGTTTGTATTCGGCCGAGACCGGCGATGCGGTGTACGGCTGGCTCGCCGAGGTCGCGCAGGACCTGCTCGAGTCGGGGGAGCAGGTGATCGTGGATGCCACGTTCCTGACGGCCGAGCGCCGCGCGCCATTGCTGCGCGCGGCCGACGCGGTCGGTGCGCAGAGCGTGATCCTCTGGTGCGATGCGCCGTACCCGGTGCTCGAGCAACGCGTGCGCGCACGCGCGGCGAGGCGCGACGATCCGTCCGATGCGGGGCTCGACGTGCTCGAGGATCAGGCGCGGCGATTCGAGCCGCCGCGGGAGCGGGCCATGCGGGTGGACACCTCGGGGCCGTTCGAGCTGTCCGCGCTGCTCGAGCGCCTCGGCGAAGCGCGGCCGCGCTAGCGCAGGCCGCGTGAGCTCTGCTGCTTGTTCGCGCAGTCGATGCAGAGGCGCGCGAACGGGAGCGCCTTCAGGCGCTGCTCGCTGATGGGCTCGCCGCATTCGGCGCACTCACCGTAGGTGCCTTCCTCCAGGCGGCGCAGAGCCTGATCGATCTCGCGGATCTCCGAGTTCACCTCTCGATCGAGCGCCACCAGGGTCTCTCCGTTCTCGAGCTCCACCGCCTGCTCGGCGAAATCGGGCGGCAGCGGCTCGTCGCGGTGACGGGTGTGGCGGGCGATTCGTTCCCGACGTTCGACCAGTTCGGCGCGTCGGCGTTCGAGAACGGCTTTGATCTCGTCTAGATCCACCTTGCTGCGCTCCTTTTGGAATGCGAGCCTCTCGCCGTCACGAAGGTACCGCAAATCGCCGCGCTGTACACCCCGCAAACGGAAGCTTCGACGGCTGCTGCTGCGGCTGCTCTCGCGCGCACTTCGGCAAGCGCGTAGTGGCGCCCGCCGACCGGGAACCGTAAGCTCCGTTGCAGGTGTCGCCGAATCGGGGGAACCTCAATGACTTACCAGCACATCCTCGCCGCGGTGGATCTTTCCCCGGAATCGAAGCAGGTGCTCGGGCGGGCACGCTCGGAAGCCGACAAGCACGGTGCCCGGCTGTCGGCGGTGACCGTGGTGAAGCCGCTCACGCAGGTCTACGGCGGAGTCGACGTGGCTCCGCTCGCCGGCACCACCGTTTCGTTCGAGGAGCAGGCGCTCGACCAGGCGCGCCGGCTGCTCGCCGGGCTCGCAGGCGACTACGGCATCGCGGCGAACGACGTGCACGTGGTGCTCGGTGCGCCCGCGTACGCGATCCGCGATTTGGCCGGTCAGCTCGGCGTGGACCTGATTGTCATCGGCACGCACGGCCGGCACGGCCTCGGGTTGCTGCTCGGTTCCACCGCGAACGCGGTGCTGCACGGGGTCGACCGCGACGTGCTCGTCGTGCGGGTGCGGGTCGAGGGTGAGGGCGGCTGAGCCGACGTCAGAACGCGCCGGCGTACACCCCGAGCGTCGCGGTACCGCCGGTGTGGATGAAGACCAGATCGTGCACGCCGTCGAACTCGCCGCGCCGCACCCGGTCGATCAGCGCGGCGAAGGCCTTCCCGGAATAGACCGGATCGAGCAGCACACCCTCGCTGCGCGCGAGCAGCCGGATCGCTTCCACCGTCGCCCGGCTGGGCAACCCGTAGCCGTCGCCCAGGTAGCGGTCGTCCACCCGGACCGCGTCCGCGGGCAGGCGAATGCCGAGCCCGCGCTCGACCAGCACCGCGTCGGCGAGGCGCTGCACCTCGGCGGGTAGCGTGTCGGGATCTGGCTCGGAGACGTTGATCCCGTGGACGCGCGGCGGCGCGCAGCTGCCGTCCTGTGCGAGTCCCGCGAAGCCGGCCAGCAGCCCCGCCTGGGTGCCGGCGCTCGAGGAAGCGTGCAGCACGTCGGTCAGCGCGAAGCCGGCATCGGCGGCCTGCTCGAGCAGCTCGAGCGCGCAGCGCGCGTAGCCCATCGCGCCGACCGGGCTCGAGCCGCCCACCGGGATCACGTACGGCGTGTGTCCCTGGGCGGCAAGCCCGTCGAGCAGGCGATCGCGCGCCGCGGCGAACACGGCCGGCTCGACCAGGGTCACCTCCGCGCCGAGCAGGCGATCCAGCAACACGTTGCCGGACGTCTCGTAGGCGGGATCCTGCCAGGGCACCTTGCGTGCGAGCAGCAGGTGGCAGGGCAGCCCCACGGCGGCGCAGGCCGCCGCGGTCTGCCGAGCGTGATTGGATTGCACCGCACCGAAACTCACCACGGCGTCGGCGCCCTCGAGCGCCGCGTGCGCCAGCAGGTACTCGAGCTTGCGGGTCTTGTTGCCGCCGGTGGCGAGGCCGGTGCAGTCGTCGCGCTTGAGCCAGATGCGCGGGCCACCGAGGTGATCGGAGAGGCGGTCGAGCGGGGTCAGCGGCGTCGGCAGGAAGCCGAGCGGCGTACGAGGAGCGCCGGTGATCCAGTCGCGATTCATGGCAGGTGGTCCGCTGCGGGGGAAGTCCCCACTGTAGTCCCGGCACCCGGCCCGCTGCAGCGGCTTCACTTGTGATTAAATAAACGTTTAATTAATATGCGGCCATGGCACGAAGCTCGAAGCGCTCACGCCGCGGCCGTCCGGCCGCCGCTCCTGCGGCCAGCGATGCCCGGCGGCGGCTGCTCGACGCGGCGGCGCGCCGTTTCGCGGCCGCCGGGTTCGCCGCGACCAGCCTGCGTCAGGTGGCCGAGGACGCCGCGGTCACGCCGGCGATGGTCTCCTACTACTTCCGGGACAAGCACGGGCTGCTCGAGGCGGTGCTCGGCGAGGGCGTGGAGCTGATTCTGGCGGCGCTGCGCGGCGTGATGACGGAGCCGAGCGGTCAGGGGTCGCTGCTGCGGCGCTTCGTCGAGGCGTATCTCGGGGTGCTGACCGCGCATCCGTGGATACCGCGCATCATCGTTCAGGAGGTGATCTCGCGGGATACGCCGCTGCGCGAGCTGTTCGTGCAGCGCTTCGCGTCGCAGGCCATCGCGCTCGTCGCACCGAAGCTCGCCGAGGAGATTCGCGCGGGCCGGTTGCGGCGCGACCTCGACCCGCACCTGACCGTGATGTCGGTGATCGGCATGTGCGTGTTCCCGTACATTGCCGAGCCGCTGCTCGGCGGTCTGCTCGATTACCGCATCGACGACGAGTTCGTGGCGCGCTTTGCGCCGCATACCGCGTCGCTGCTCGAGCGGGGTCTGGAGGTGCACCGATGAAGCCGACGCGATCTCTCTGGCTCATCGCGCTCGCGTCGCTGCTCGCGGGCTGCGCCCGGGAGGGACCGCTGTACGCGGTCGGCACGCTCGAGCGCGATCGGATCGAGCTCGCCGCCGAGTCCGCCGAGCCGGTGCTCGAGATTCCGGTGGAGGAGGGCGCGAAGGTGACCGCGGGGCAGGTTCTGCTGGTGCAGGATCCGACGCGCGCCGAAGCGCGGCTCGCGCAGGCGCGCGCGGCGAGAGACGAGGCCGTGGCAGCGCTCGCCGAAGCGGTCGCGGGGCCCCGCGCGCAGCAGATCGCGCAGGCCGAGGCGCGTCTGGCCGCCGCCCGCAGCGCGGTCCTCACCACCGGTCACGAGCTGCGCCGGGAACGGGCGCTGCGGCAGCAGGGGTTCGTCTCCGAGAACCGTCTGGACGTGCTCGAAGGTCTCCATCAGGAGGCGCTGGCGCGGCAGCGTGAAGCCGAGGCGGCGCTGGACGAGCTGCGGGAAGGGACCCGCTCCGAGGTGGTGCAGCGCGCGCGGGAGGCGCTCGCGGGCGCGGAGGCCCGGGTCCGGGAGCTCGAGATCGCGCTCGAGCGTCATTCGGTGCGGGCGCCGATGGACGGCACCGTGGAAGCCTTGCCGGTGGAGCTCGGCGAGCGCCCGACACCCGGGCAGACGGTGGTGGTGCTGCGGGCGCGCGGCCCGACCTACGCCCGGGTGCATCTGCCGCAGCCGCTGCGCGTGCACCTGAACGTGGGCGATCCGGCGGAGGTGCGGGTGGATGGCCGGGATGCGCCGCTGCCGGGGCGGATCCGCTGGATCGCGAGCGAGGCGGCCTTCACCCCGTACTTCGCGCTGACCCAGCGCGACCGCAGCCGGCTCGCCTACCTCGCCGAGGTGCTGGTGGAGGAGGCGGAGGCGCTGCCGGTCGGGATCCCGGTGGAGGCCCGCTTTCCGGCGTCGCCGCGATGAGCGCCGAGCCGGCGATCTTCGCTCGAGGGCTGACCCGCCGGTTCGGCGACCGCGTCGCGGTGGATGATCTGTCGCTCACGATCGCGCGAAGGCGCATCTACGGCTTTCTCGGCCCGAACGGCTCGGGCAAGTCCACCACGATCCGGATGCTCTGCGGGCTGCTGAAACCGAGCGCCGGCAGCGCCCGGGTGCTCGGCCTCGCGGTGCCGGAGCAGGCCGAGGCGCTCCGCCACCGGATCGGCTACATGACCCAGAAGTTCTCGCTCTACGAGGACCTCGCGGTGAGCGAGAACCTGACGTTCCTCGGACGGGTATTCGGCCTCGGCGGCGCGCGGCTGCGCGAGCGCATCGCGCGCCAGCTCGAGCGCTTCGACCTCACCGATCGTGCCCGCCAGCTCGCCGGCACGTTGAGCGGCGGCCAGAAGCAGCGCCTCGCGCTGGCCGCGGCGACGCTGCACGACCCGGAGCTGCTGTTCCTTGACGAGCCCACCAGCGCGGTGGATCCGGAGAGCCGGCGGGCGTTCTGGGAACACCTGTTCGCGCTGGTGGACGAGGGGGCGACGATCCTGGTGTCGACGCACTTCATGGACGAGGCGGAGCGGTGCCACGAGCTCGCGATCCTCGACGAGGGGCGGCTGGTGGCGGAAGGCGATCCGCAGGCGCTGATGGAGCGGATCGACGCCGCCGTGGTGGAGGTGACCGGTGACGATCCCCAGGCGGCCCGCCGCGCGCTCGTCGACGCGCCGGCGGTGCTGCACGTCGCGCAGCTCGGGATGCGGCTGCACGTGCTGGCCGATCCGGCGCTCGCCGAGCCCGCCGAGCGCATCCAGGCACTGCTCGACGAGCGCGGGATCCCGGCCCGGGCGGGCCGGATCCGCGCGAACCTCGAGGACGTGTTCGTGATGGCCACGGCCGGCACGGCGGCCGGCGCCGGCCGCCGGCGGCGCGGGAGCGGCTGATGTGGTCGCTGCAGCGGGTCGCGGCGATCGCGGCGAAGGAGTTCCGGCACCTGCGCCGCGACCGGCTGAGCGGCGGGTTGATCGTCGGCATTCCGGTGGTGATGACCCTGCTGTTCGGCTACGCGATCAACACCGACGTGCGCGATCTGCCGGCCGCGGTGGCGGATCACGCCGGCACCTCCGCGTCGCGGGCGGTGGTCGCGGCGGTACAGGCGAGCGGCGTCGTGGAGCTCACCGCACGGGCCGCCGGACCCGAGGAGCTCGAGCGGCTGCTGGCGCAGGGCCGGATCGCGGTCGGCCTGTACCTGCCGCCGGACTTCGAGCGCCGGCTGGCGGACGGCCGGCCGATCGGCCAGCTCCTGGTCGATGGCAGCGATCCGGTGGTGCAGAACGCCGCGCGAGCGCTGCAGCAGGCGCGGCTGACGGATCTGCTCGGGATGCCCGCGGCGCGTCCGGAGCCGGTGCTGGCGCTGCGCGCGCACTACAACCCCGAACGGCGCTCGCCGGTGTTCATCGTGCCGGGGCTGTGCGGAGTGATCCTGACGCTGACCATGGTGCTGTTCACCGCCGTTGCCATCGTGCGCGAGCGCGAGCGGGGCAATCTCGAGCTGCTGATCACCACGCCGGTGGGCCGGCTCGAGCTGATGGTCGGCAAGATCGTGCCCTACGTGCTGATCGGTTACCTGCAGGTGTCGCTGATCCTGGCGATCGGCGTGCTGCTGTTCGACGTGCCGGTGCGCGGGCGCCTCTGGGACTTCTACGGCGGCGCCGGAGCGTTCGTGGTCTCGATCCTGTCGCTGGGCCTGCTGATCTCGACCCTCGCCGCGACCCAGTTCCAGGCGTTTCAGATGACGTTCATCAGCTTCCTGCCGCAACTGCTGCTGTCCGGCTTCATGTTCCCGTTCGACGGGATGCCGCGCGGAGCGCGCTGGCTCGGCGAGCTGTTTCCGCTGACCCATTTCCTGCGCATCGTCCGCGGCGTGGTGCTGCGCGATGCGGACCTCGCACTGCTGGCCGGCGACCTGTGGCCGCTCGGCGTGTTCTTCGTCGTGGTGATGGCGTTCGCGACGACCCGGTTCCGCAAGCGGCTCGATTGACCCGGGAACAAAAAAGCCGCCCGGAGGCGGCTCGAAAATGCCCGCTTGTTGTTGTTGGCCGGGCAACTCCTTAGACGGAATCAGCGATCGTTCGCAAGTCTGCGCGCGGGCGTGCTGCTCACCGCGCTGCTCGGCCTCTTCCCCCGGCTGCAGTCCGATGTTTCGCGGCAGGGCGAAACCAGCGCGCAAGGTAGCAAACGTCCGTCAAGATATCAACAAGTTATTATGCAATTCTGTGAAGGGGCTCACGTGTCGGGGCAGAAGCCTCCGACGTCGTGACGGTGCGCGCCCCGGCTCACCCGATGCGCCTGCGCGCCGCGGCTCGCGAGGCAGCCGGCGGCGAGCCGGTGCCCGGCGGCCACAGCCTGCGGGAGGGGCGACCCGTCGAGCAGCGCCGCGAGCAGCGCCGCCACGAACGCATCGCCGCAACCCGTCGGATCCACCACCTGCTCCGCCGGAACGGGCGGTACCGGCACGAGGGTTCCGCCCGGCAGCAGCTCGGCCGGACCGGGTCCGTCGGTGATCACCACCTGCAGCCGGTGGCGGAGCACCCGCTCCCCCGGTACGTGGCGGCCGAGCGCGTTCCATTCGTGCCGGTTCACCACGAGCATTCGGATCCGGCCGAGCATCGATTCGATCTGGGGGCGCTCGAGCAGCTCCGCGTACTGGCCGGGGCACCAGAGCACCAGCGGCAGCGATGCGACGCGTTCGGCGCAGCCGAGGGTCTTCTCCGGCAGATCCGGGGCCAGCACCGCGGCATCGAAGGGACCTTCCGAGAGCACCGCGTCCAGATCGTCCGCCCAGCGCTCGACGCCCGACGGACCCGGGTAGAACGCGGTGAACTGGGCGCCGTCGCTGCCGGTGAGGACGATCCCCCGCGCCGAAGGCGTGCCGGAAACGCGGAAGATGCCGGTCTCGGAGATGCCGGACGCAGCGACGTGCCGGGCGTACGCGCCCGAGTAGTCGTCGCCGGCGTAGACGAACGGAACCGGTTGGTGACCGAGCCCGGCGAGATTGAATGCAATGTTCATCGCGCAGCCGCCGAAGCCCCGGTCGAGACGGTGCAGTTTCACATTGCGGCTCTCCGGCCCGAGCGGCGTATCGAACGCGCCGATGTCGTCGTAGGCCAGGGTGCCGCAGATCAGGATACGCATCTCGAGCCTACCGGCGCCGCTCCGGCACCAGGGTCTGCAGCGTGAGCCAGAACGCCAGCCGCATTCGGGCGGTCAGGGGCAGATGGCGCGCCGAGCGCCAGCGCGCGAGCGCGCGACGGCCGCGAGGGTGCGTCGAGAGGCGGCGCTCGAGGCCGTAACGGAAGCCGGGCGACGCGAGCGAGAAGCAGGCGGCTGCGGCGGCGAGCAACAGCAGCCCGGGCATCAGCGGCAGCACCAGCCCGACGAGACCGAGCACGGTGAGCGCCCCACCCGCAGCGAGCAGTACGAGCTTGCGCAGCATCAGCGAGTACACCTCCATCCATCGACGAGCGGCGAGGCCGCAGGAATCTTCCGGCAACGGCGGATGCAGCTTCAATGCCATCCGCAAGCCGTTGATCCGTAAGGGTGATGCTTGTACCGAATTGGTGCGATCGGCCACCTTCTCGCGAACCCCGCCAGGGTTTCGCCGGGCACACAACCGGCGAACAAACCGCGGGAGGAGCCCGTACAAAGATCGTCATGAGCCCGTCATGCCGGGCCGTTAAGCTGCCTGCATGAGGATTCGAGGTGAGAACCCATGAACGATCTGGTCGGGAAGATCTTCTCACTGGCCGACGGCCGCTATCGGATCGTCGACGTGCGGCGGCTGTCCGGCGATGCGCTCGTCTACGCTGAGCGTGAGGACCGGACGACGCAGCGGTCGGGCGGCGAGCCGCGCAGCGGCCGGATGGCGTTCCACTACGGGGACATCGCCCGTTTTCTCGAAGGTGGAACGGCCGTCTGACGGCCGGCGCACCGCGCGTGCGCTGAGCATGAAAGATAGGGAAATCGAGGCAATTCATGGAATTGGAAGAGTTTTCTGAAGAACTGGCTGAAGAGCGCTGGGTGCTGGCCGACGACGAATCAGCCGATGACGTGCCGGATTGGGTGGACGCCTACGAACAGTGATCACGCCGGCGGTGTGAACCGGGTCCCGGCACGGAAGATTCGCCTCTGCTTCAATTGATCGGCCGCACGCCGGCTCCGGCGCTTCCCGCGGCCCTGCCCGTCCGGGCCTGGCGCCGTCGAGCGATGGGGCCGGTGAAATCGACAGCGCTTTGATGAGGAGTGTCATGGCCAGCCGGCAGGTCTATCAGGAACTCGTGGTCCTGTTCGACGCCGCGGGATCGAAGATCGATCTCGAGATGCGCTATGGGCAGTTCAGCGGCCTGCTCGGTCAGAAGGGGACGCTGAACAGCCACGCGGACCAGACGGTGAAGGCGGCCTACGCGCAGGTCGGCGCGGGGCTCGCGGTCGAGGCGGCGGTGTTCTTCCTGTTCAAGGTCAACGCCGAAGGCTACCTCGATCCGGCGTTCAACCTGCCTCTCGAGTACATGGCGGAGCACGCGGGTCCGGGCCCGGACCTCGGCCGCGGCGCGATCCGGATGGCTTCCCGCAGCCAGTGCCCGGTTCCCTGGCACGCGATCAACATGTGGGAGCCGGCCGGCGACAAGCAGTCGCATCCGGCGATGCTGCTGCAGAAGGCGGTCTGGCGTAACCGGCTGGGGCTGAAGCCGTTGCCGGCGGTGCGCCAGACCGAGGCCGTCGCCCGGCTCGGCGGCGCCCGTCAGCAGACCGGGCTGGCTCACCCGGCCGCCGAGGTGCAGGCGCCTCCGGTGCACCTCGACCAGGCAGCGAATGGCTTGCCGAATGGCTCGCTCGCGCTGCCGAAGCTGCGCGCCCAGGTCCAGGCGAAGATCCAGGCCCGCGTGCAGGCGATGGAGGAGAAGCTCGCGGCCGCGTTCGGCGGTCACGGCCGCGCCAGCCGGCCCGCCGCGGCGGGCGAGGCCGAGCGGGTCGGCGAGGTGACGGCGCGCCTGCGCGATGAGCTGGCGCGCCAGCAGCAGGCCTACCTCGAGCAGATCAAGAGCTGTCGGGAAGAGATCCAGAAGCTGAAGGCGGCGCTGCGCCACGAGCAGGAACGCAGCCGCCGCCTGCAGCAGCTCCTGCGCGGCGACGTCTGACCGTCACACGCGCAGGAGCACCGCGTCCGTGCCGGCCGCTCCGAGCACGCGAATCACCATCATCAGCGCCAGCATCACCGACAGTCCGGCGAGCAGTCCGACGGCGGCGGCACTCGCCAGCGGCTGGGCACCCACGCCGCGCGCGAGGTAATAGCGGATCGCGGCGCCCTGCAGACGCTCGGCGGCCTGCTGAGCGAGTCCGGCCTGCAGCAGCACGAACAGCGCGCCGAGCCAGAGCTCGTGCGGAAGGAGCGAGGCGATCAGCACGATCAGCAGGTACACGGTGAGCGTCGCGGCGGCCACCCGATTCGCGAGCTGCGGGTAGCCGAGCGCGCGGTAATTCAGCCACAGCAGCGCGGCGGCACCGGCCAGCGTGCCGAGCAGCGCGCCGATGGCGACTCCGGTGGGCGTGTACAAGCGCTCGTGCCGATTCATGGCGCTCCGCAGACGCAGCCGCTTGGGCTTATCATTGCCGCATCGCCTCCGCAGGGCCAGGCCGATGCAGATCGAGATCTTCTCCGACGTCGTGTGCCCCTGGTGCTACATCGGCAAGCGCCGCCTCGACGGCATTCTGAACACGGAGGCCGGCCGCGACCTGCAGGTCACCTGGCGGCCGTACCAGCTCTATCCGCAGCTTCCGGAGGAAGGCGTGCCGCGCGATGCGTTCCTGCGCGCGCGGTTCGGTGCCGATGCGGACCCGCGGGCGATCTACAGACGGGTTCAGGCCGAGGCCGAAGCGGAAGGGCTCGAGCTCGACGTCGCGGCGATCCGCACCGCGCCGAACACGTTCCGGGCGCACCGGCTGCTGTCGTGGGCGGAGCCGAGCGGGCGCCAGCACGAGCTGGCGGAAGTGCTGTTCCGCTACCACTTCCGCGACGGCCGCGACGTGGGTGACCCGAGCGAGCTCGTCGCCGCGGCAGCGGACGCCGGGCTCGATGCCGACGGCGCCCGCGAGATGCTGGCCGGGCACGACGAGGTGGACAAGGTGCGCGCGGAGCTGTCGCTCGCCGACGCCGTGGGAGTCACCGGCGTGCCATTCTTCGTGCTGGCCGGCAAGTTCGCGATCCCCGGTGCCCAGCCGCGCGAGGTGATGCTGCAGCTCATCGAGCGTGCGCGGACGCGCCTCGCCGAGACCTGAACACCGCGTCAATCGCCATCGGGCAGCTTGAGCCGCGGCGGGACCGGCTGACTGAACACGTGCTTGGCCAGCACGTCGTAGACGTGGCCGCAGCCGGCGCAGTGCACCACCACGAACCACGGCTGGCCGTTCCGGGCGCGTTCGGCGCTGTCGCGGGAGACGATGTGCTCGATTCCCTGGACGCCGCAGTCGGGGCACTTGGGCTCGGCCATGCAAGGGTTTCCTCGTGCGGCGCGGCAGCGGCTTCAGCCGAGCGAGTGATCCATCTCGTGGGCGGCGAGCTTGCCGGTGCAGCGGCCGACGATCTTCGCCGGCACACCGGCCACCGTGGTGTTCGGCGGCACGTCTTCGAGCACCACGCTGCCCGCGCCCACCTTGGCGCCGGCGCCGACCTCGATGTTGCCGATGATCTTGCACCCCGCCGACAACAGCACCCCGCGCCGGATCTTCGGGTGCCGGTCGCCGCTCTCCTTGCCGGTGCCGCCGAGCGTCACGGAGTGCAGCATCGACACGTCGTCCTCGATCACCGCGGTCTCGCCGACCACGACGCCGGTGGCGTGATCGAGCATGATGCCGGAACCGATCCGCGCCGCCGGATGGATGTCGACGCCGAGCGTCACGCTGATCTGGTTCTGGAAGAAGCGCGCCAGCGTGCGCCGGTCGCGGTGCCACAGCCAGTGCGCGATGCGGTGGGCCTGCAGCGCGTGAAAGCCCTTGAAGAACAGGAACGGCGTCGAGACGTCCTCGCAGGCGGGATCGCGCTCGAACGAGGCGATGATGTCGAGCGCCGCCGCGTTCAGGATGCCGGGGTCGCTCTCGAGCGCCTCGGTGATCACGTCGCGGATCAGCATCGTCGGCAGCATCGGGTTGTCGAACTTGCTCGCCAGCCGGAACGACAGCGCCGCGGCGAACGTCTTGTGATTCAGGATCGTCGCGTGGAAGTAGCTGCCGAGGATCGGCTCCTGGGCCGCCTTCACCGCGGCCTCTTCGCGCATCAGCGCCCAGATCGGGTGGCTGCCGTCGCTGCCGTTGGCGTCACCGTTCGCCTGGCGCGCGCGATCGATGGCTTCGGTATAACGTGGATCGACTGCTGCGGTGTCCATGACACCTCCTCGATTGCGTGTCCATTGGACGTGCCGGGTTGCAGGGTAGTTTCGTGACGCCCGAATTGCCATAGCCGCCGGCGCGCTCCCCGAGGCGCGCTCCGCGAGGATTGTCGCCATGCGCCGTGCTCGGGTACTGTCGCGGGGTTTTGCGGGGACGGTGCGGAGCATGGCCAACGTGTTCGAGAACATCGGACTGATCGCCCGGCGCGACAGCCCGGACATCCTGGACAGCGTGCAGGCCGTGTACGACTGCCTGGTGCGGCTCGGCGCGCGCGTGGTGGTGGAAGATGCCACGGCGGCGGCGCTGCCGGGGTTCCGGGGCGAGGTGGCCGAGCGGCTGGACCTCGGCCGCGGCTGCGATCTGATCGTGGTGGTCGGCGGCGACGGGAGCCTCCTCAGCGTCGCCCGCGACCTCGCCCAGTTCGGCGTGCCGGTGGTCGGGGTGAACCGGGGCGGGCTCGGCTTCCTCGCCGACATCGCGCCGGACCAGATCGACACCCGTCTGCCGGCCGTGCTCTCCGGCAGCTACACCTCCGAGGACCACTTTCTGCTCGACGCCCGCGTCTACCACGACGGCGAGGAAACCGGCCGCTCACCGGCGCTGAACGACGTGGTGGTGAACGTCGGCGCGATGGCGCGGATGATGGAGTTCTCGCTCTGGGTCGACGACCAGTTCGTCTACGATCAGCGTTCCGACGGGCTGATCGTCGCATCGCCCACGGGCTCCACCGCGTACGCGCTGTCCGCCGGCGGACCGATCATGCACCCGTCGCTCGATGCGATCGTGATCGTGCCGATGTTCCCGCACACGCTCACGTCCCGGCCGCTGGTGGTGCGCGGGCAGTCGGAGCTGCGCATCGTGATGGGTCCCCACGGCACGGCCGAGGGCAACGTGAGCTGCGATTCGCAGGTCGACTTCCCGCTGCGCATCGGCGGCGAGGTGATCATCCGCAAGTACCAGACGCCGCTGCGCCTGATCTATCCGGTGGACCACAGCTTCTACGACTCCTGCCGCAGCAAGCTCGACTGGGCGAGCCGGCTGGGCGGCCGCCGGAACACCGACGGCGCGGCGCGCTGAGCCCGACCCCTCAGCCGGCGGCGGCGTCCGCCTCGAGATGGCGGGTATCGTTCAGGAAGCGAACCGCGCGATTGCGGAAGTAGTCGTCCTCCTGCAGATGGGTCAAGCCCCCGGAGCTCGAGCGGAAGTTCACGTAGCCGGCGTCGTCCGCGCGCAGGCCGATCCAGCGCGCGATCACGAAGGTCAGCGCGAAGCCGTGCGTGACGATCACGTGATCGGTGACCGGTGACTCGACGATGCGATCCACCGCCCGATACACGCGCGTGACGAACTCTCGCTTGGTCTCGCCGCCCTCGATGCTGCGGTGGTCGAGACGATCGTGGTCGGGCGCCGGAACGAACCGCTCGTCGAGCCAGCTCTGCGGCCGGCCCTCGGCGACGCCGTAGCTGAGCTCGCGCAGATCGGCGGTGAGATCGACGGGGCACGCAAGCTCGTCCGCGATGATCTCGGCCGTCTGCCGGGCGCGCTCCAGATCCGACGAGACCAGGCGCGGCCGTCGGCCGTCGAGCTCGCGGACGAGCCGTGCCGCGAGGCGCCGGGCGTGCTCCCGGCCGCGCTCGGTGAGGCCGGTGTCGTACCAGCCGCCGACCCGACCCTCGAGGTGATGTACGGACTCGGGATGGGTCACGACGTAGACGTTCTTCACCCTCCGCTCTCCTTCGGCACGTCCAGGTCCTCGAGCACCCCCGGGTCGTCGACTTCGAGGAGAATCAGCGCCGGGCCGGCCGCGCGCACCACCGAGCGTGCCCCTTCGTCACCGGTGAGAGCGGTCAGCCGCGGGAAATGGGCGGCGCCGAACCCGACCGGGTGTCCGGGCCGGCCATGGTGCACCGGCTGCAGCACGGCCTCGGCAGGCGCGGCGGCCATGGTTTCGCGCAGACGCCCGAGCGTATCGGGCCGGATCCAGGCCATGTCGGCCAGCGCGACGAAGAGATATTCCCAGCCGGCCGCCGCGCGCGCGCCGCAGGCGAGCGAGTGGCCCATGCCGCGGTGCGCGTCCCGGCAGCGCACGATGCGCACCGACCCCGGTCCGGCGGCCGCGTCTTTCGTCACCGCTTCGGCGAGATCGTCGTCTTCGGGGCGCAGCACCACGAGCACGTCGTCGAATGCCGCCCGGTACAGGCGCAGGCTCGCGAGCAGCAGAGGGGTACCGTCGGGGAGCACGTGGCGGCGCTTGTCACTCCCGAAGCGGCGGCCGAAGCCGGCCGCGAGCAGGACGGCCCCGCCGGCCACGGCTCAGCCGGCCGATACGGCGGCGAGTTGCTCGCGGGCCGCGGCCGCGGCATTGCCGCGCACCGCGATGATCTCGGCCATGATCGCGATCGCGATCTCGGGCGGCGTCTTGCTGCCGATCGGCAGCCCGATGGGCGCGTGCAGCCGCGCGAGCGCCGCCTCGTCCACGTCGAGGGCCTTCAGGCGCTCGCGGCGCTTCGCCGAGCTGCGGCTCGAGCCCATCGCGCCGATGTAGAACGCGTCGGTGTAGAGCGCCTCCATCAGGCCCATGTCGTCGATGCGCGGGTCGTGGGTGAGCGCGACGATCGCCGACGAAGGATCGCTCGCGTGCCGGCGCACCGCGTCGTCCGGCATGTCGTTGATCAGGCGCACCCCGGGGATGCCGAAATCCTCGAGCAGGTGCTCCCGGGGATCGCAGACGCTGACCTGATAGTCGAGCTTCAGCGCGAGCTCGGCCAGGTACTTCGACACCATGCCGGCGCCGATGATGAAGAGCTGATGGCGCGGTCCATAGGTGTGCACGAGCGTCTGCGAGGCATCGTCCCAGACGAGCGGCTGGTACGCCTCGACGTCGCGCACGGTGCGCTCGCCGCCGGGGCCGAGGGTCACCCGACGCTCCGCCCAGCGTCGGGCCTCGAGCCGCTCGCGCAGGTGATCGAAATGCCCGCGGGTGGCATCGTCCGGATGCAGCGGCTCGATCGCGATGTGCAGCGACCCGCCGCAGGGCAGGCCGAACTTTTCGGTCTCCTCGGCGGTGATGCCGTAACGGAAGAACTGCGGGTGTTCGCGTGCGAGCTCGCCCCGGGTCAGCTTCTCGAGCAGATCGTCTTCGACGCAGCCGCCGGACAGCGAGCCGACGATCCGGCCGGCGCCGTTGCAGGCGAACAGCGACCCCACCGGGCGCGGTGAGGATCCCCACGTCTGCAGTACCGTCGCGAGCCAGCACGCCTCGCCGGCTTCGAGCCACCGACAGACCTGTCCCAGCACTTCGTCGTCTACGGCTTGCATCGTCGTGTCTGATTACCGGAACGTGACCGCGCATCGCGCCGAGGGCATGATGCGCTTCTCGAAGTGTACTACCGCGACCGAATTCCTTCATGCGTGTGATCGAGACCACCCTCGACGAGGATCTGTCGCTGTTCTCCGGCTATCTGCGGCAGCAGCGGGTGCGGCATCGGGTGTACGAGGAGCGCGGCGTGCAGGTGCTCGAGGTCGCGGACGCGGCGCTGTCGGGACCGGTTCGGGAAGCCTATCAGGCCTGGAAGAGCGGCCGGCTGCGCCTGGAACCGCGGACGGTGGCGCGCCCGGTGCCGGTGTCCGGCGTGCCGGCGTGGCGGCGCGCGCTCACCCGCTATCCGGGGCTCACCGCGCTGATCGCGCTCGCAGTGGTCGTTTTTCTGGTCAGCGGGTTCCCGGAAGTGGCGGGGTGGCTCACCATCATCGACCTGCGCCGGCCGGACGTGCCGTCGCTGCTCGCGCTTCTGGCCGAGCTCGAGGTCTGGCGCTGGGTGACGCCGACCCTGCTGCATTTCTCGATACTGCACCTCGCGTTCAACTGCGCGGTGGTGATCGAGCTCGGCCGGCGCGTGGAACGGGCCCTCGGCGCCGGCGGGTTCTGGCTGCTGGTGCTGGCGCTCGCCGTGGCGAGCAACCTCACCCAGTATGCGCTCGGCGACAGCCCGCTGTTCGGCGGGCTCTCCGGCGTGGCGTACGGGTTGCTCGGCTTCGTGATCGCGATGCGCCGGCTCGTGCCGGAAGAGCCGGCCTGGCAGCTCCCGCCCGGTATCGCCGTCGGGCTGGTGGTGTTTCTGGTGCTGTTCAGCACCGGGGTCACCGAGCCGTTAGGCCTCTACGTCGCGAACGCGGCGCACTGGGCGGGCTTCCTGACGGGGATCGCGCTCGGGGTGCTGCGCGGCAGCCGGAGGCGGGCGTGATCGACGGCATCCTGCGGCCGCTGCGCTTCGCGCGGGGCGACCCGGCCGAGGCGACGCTGGTGGTCGCCCGCGAGGCCGATGATGAGGAACTGCTCGAACCTTTGAATGCCTTGGTCGGTGAGGACATACAGCTCGAACATGATGGACGGATCATCTGTTCGGCGTGCGGGTCCGTGACCCGCCGCAGCTACGCCGACGGCCATTGCTACACCTGCTTCAAGCGCCTCGCCCGTTGCGATCTGTGCGTGGTGAGCCCGGCGCGCTGCCATTACGCGCAGGGCACCTGCCGGGAGCCCGACTGGGGCGAAGCGTTCTGCATGCGCCCGCATCGGGTCTACCTGGCCAACTCGAGCGGCCCGAAGGTCGGGATCACCGGCGGCGACTGCGCCGTCGGCCGCTGGCTCGATCAGGGCGCGAGCCAGGGTGTGGTGGTGGCACGCGCGCCGACGCGGCATCTGGCCGGCGTGCTGGAGGAGGCGTTGGCGCGCCGGATCGGCGACCGGACCGACTGGCGCGCGCTGGTCACTCGCGATGCACCGCCGGTGGATCTCGCGGCGCTGCGCGTGCGTCTGCGGCCGGAGCCGCACGAGCTGCCCGCCGGCGTCGAATGGCTCGACGACGAGCCGATCGAGCAGCTCTCGTACCCGGTGCTGCGCTATCCGCGCGGGCATCGGCGCGGACCCGTTCAGCTCGAGCTGCAGCGCGAGCCGCGGCTGCGCGGCGTGCTGCTCGGCGTCAAAGGGCAGTACCTGCTGTTCGACCACGGCGTGCTGAACGTGCGCCGCCACAACGGTTTTCACATCCGCCTCGCTCGGACGGCCGAGCTGGCGCCCGAGGATCTGGCGGCAGAAGTCCGGATCCCGCAGATGGAGTTGTTTCCGGAATGAAAGAGCCCAACCCTCAGCCGATCTTTCTCAAGGATTATCAACCACCTGAATTTCAGATCCTCGAAACGCACTTAACGTTCGACATTCGCGAAGCGGTCACCGAGGTGACCAGCACGTTGCGTTTGCGGCGCACCCCGGAGGCGGCGCCGGACGCGCCGCTGCGGCTCGACGGCGAAGCGCTCGAGCTCGTTTCGGTGACGCTCGACGGCACGCCGCTCGGCAGCAACCAGTACCGGCTCGATGACGAGTCGCTGACCCTGTTCGACGTGCCGGACGAGGCGGCGCTCCGTATCGTCACCCGCATCCGCCCGGAGCAGAACACCGCGCTCGAGGGGCTCTACAAGTCCGGCGGCCTGTACTGCACGCAGTGCGAGGCCGAGGGGTTCCGCCGGATCACCTATTACCTCGATCGGCCCGACGTGCTGGCGAAGTTCACCACCACGATCATCGCCGACGGGCAGCGCTACCCGGTGCTGCTCTCGAACGGCAACTGCATCGGCGAGCGGGACCTCGGCGGCGGACGGCGCGCGGTCACCTGGCACGACCCGTTCCCGAAGCCGAGCTATCTGTTCGCGCTGGTGGCCGGCGACCTCGCGCTGCTCGAGGACCGCTTCGTGACGATGTCGGGCCGCGAAGTGGTGCTCCGCATCCACTCCGAGCCGCACAACATCGGCCAATGCCACTACGCGATGGACGTGCTGAAGCGGGCGATGCGCTGGGACGAAGAGGTCTACGGGCGCGAATACGATCTCGACGTGTTCATGATCGTCGCCGTGGAAGACTTCAACATGGGCGCGATGGAGAACAAGGGACTCAACATCTTCAACACGTCCTGCGTGCTCGCGTCGCCCGACACCGCCACCGACGCCGCCTACCAGCGGGTCGAGGCGGTGGTGGCGCACGAGTACTTCCACAACTGGTCGGGCAACCGGGTCACCTGCCGCGACTGGTTCCAGCTCAGCCTGAAGGAAGGCTTCACCGTGTTCCGCGACGCCGAGTTCTCCTCGGACATGAACTCGCGCACCGTGAAGCGCATCGAGGACGTGGTGCGGCTGCGCTCGGTGCAGTTCGCCGAAGACGCGGGGCCGCTGGCGCACCCGGTGCGGCCGGATTCGTACATCGAGATCTCGAACTTCTACACCCCGACCGTCTACGAGAAGGGGGCCGAGGTCGTGCGCATGCTGCACACGCTGCTCGGGCCGGAGAAGTTCCGTGCCGGTTGCGATCTGTATTTCGAGCGCCACGACGGCCAGGCGGTCACCACCGACGACTTCCGCGCCGCGATGGCCGAAGCCGGCGGCATCGATCTCGACCAGTTCCAGCGCTGGTACGAGCAGGCCGGCACGCCGGTGCTCGAGGTGGCGGAGCGCTTCGACGGCGGCGTCCTCGAGCTGACCGTGACCCAGCGTTGCCCGCCGACGCCGGGCCAGCCGGTGAAGGCGCCGTTCCACGTGCCGGTGCTGCTCGGGCTGCTCGATGCGCAGGGCAACGATCTCGATCCGGACACCCTCGAGGTCGACGCGAGCGATCCGGTGGAGAGCCGCCGGACGCCGTCTGGCCAGAGCCTCCTGCTGCATTTGCGCTCGGCGCAGGCGAAGCTGACCGTGCGGGGGTCGGCCGAGCGTCCACGGGTCAGCTTCCTGCGCGGCTTCTCCGCGCCGGTGCGCGTCGACTACCCGCGCCCGGCCGAGGATCTGGCGTTCCTCGCGGTGCACGACTCGGACGGCTTCGCGCGCTGGGATGCGCTGCAGACCCTGCTGGTCGACGAGGTCCGGCGCCTGGCGGCGAGCGCCGACGCGGCGCCCGACGAGGCGCTCGTGGCGCTGTTCGGCGAGCTGATCGAACGCGCGCTCGCGCTCGGGGACGATCCCGAGAGCCGCTTCATGCTCGCGAACATGCTCACGCTGCCGGACGAGACCTACCTCTTCCAGCAGTTCGAGGTGGTCGACGTGGACCGCGTCTGCGACGCCCGGGACGCGCTGCGCCTGACGCTCGGCCGCCGCTGGCGCGAACGGCTCCAGCGGCTCTACGAAGCCAACGCACCCGCCGGCCCGTTCGATCCGGCCGCGCCGGCGATGGCGCGGCGGAGCCTGAAGCACGCGGCGCTGGCGCTGCTCGCGCCGGTGCTGGACGGCCCCGCGGCCGAGGCGCTCCTCGTGGAGCACTATGGCCGCGCCGACAACCTGACCGACCGGCAGGCGGCGCTCGGTCAGATCTGCCAGCACCCGGCGCTCGATCCGGCCGTCCGGGAGCGGCTGCTGGCCGATTTCTACGGGCGCTGGCAGCACGAGGCGCTGGTGGTCAACGTCTGGTTCTCGCTGCAGGCGGCGAGCCCGCTGTACGACGCCGCGGCGGTGCGCGCGCTCGCCGGGCACCCGGCGTTCGATGCACTGAACCCGAACAAGCTGCGCGCGCTGTACGGCGCCTTCTCGCGTCAGAACCACCGCCGCTTCCACGCGGCCGACGGCGCCGGCTATCGGCTGCTCGGCGACGTCGTGCGCGCGGTGGATGCGCGCAACCCGTCGATGGCGGCGAATCTCGCGACGCCGCTGACGCGCTGGCGGCGGTTCGCCGGCGGGCGCGGCCCGGCGATGCGCCAGGTGCTGGAGCGGCTCGCCGGGGAAGAGCGGCTGTCGAAGGATCTCTACGAGGTGGTCGAGAAGAGCCTCGCCTGACGCGGTGCCTGCCGCGCGCGTTCAGTCGTACAGAGCCGGCAGCGGGTCCGGGTGTGCGCGCCGCCGGGCCCGCCGCAGCGCCCGCACCGCGGCGAGCACCTGCTCGGCCGGCACGGCCGGACCGCCGACGGGCCGGTAACGGCTCGCGTTCAGCGCGTCGAGCACGTCGCCGTGGCCGTCCAGCCGGAAGCGCCGCACGGCTTCGGGAACCGGCGCGCGATAGTGGACGCGCAGGTACTCGAGGAGCGCGTGATGGATCGCGTCGGGCTCGCCGCCGCGGCTCGCATCGCGCAGCGCCCGCCAGGCGCGGCGGCGGCTCGGCCGTGCGTGCATCGGCCAATACCGGGACCCCAGGATCAGCGCCCCGGCGAGCAGCGCGAGGCCGAGCACTCCGAGCCACAGCGTGCGCCGCCGCTCCGGGCCCGGCCACGGCACCTGATCCTCGCGTACGTCCACCTCGACGGGCGGCGCATCGCGTTGCTCCGTGGCGCGCGCCTCGGAGGGTGCCGGTGCAGCCGCGCTGACCGGGTCGGGCGGCGCCTCGGCCGGCGCGCCGGAGATCCGGAACGTGCGTCCGGGCGCGCTCGCGGTGCGCACCGTCTCGGCGTCGACGTCCCACCAGACGAGCTCCGTCGGCGGCACCGTCACCGTTCCCGGCGCGGTCGCGATGATCGAGTAGCGCTGCTCGCGCTGTCCGCGTACGGTGCGCCGGCCGGGCTCGTCCTTCAGCTCCGGCGGTTCCGGATAGCGGCGGAAACGGTCACCCGGCAGCGCCGGCTCGAGCGGCGGGATCACCGAGCTCAGGTTGCCCTCGACGTGCGCGGTCAGCGTGCGGGTGATCGGATCGCCGACCTCGATGCGGGCATCCACCGGCGTCCAGCGGTCGAACAGCGTGAGGTCCTCCGCCGGCAGCCAGGGCTGGTCGGCCGGATACTCGGGCGGCACCGGCCGCACCTCGAGCGTCATCGGCTCGGTGGCGATGCGTACCCCCGAGCGCCGGGTCCGGCCGCCGGATTGAACCCGGACGCTGCTGGTGATCGCGGTGACCGGGATCTCGAGCTCGCCGCTTCGCTCGGGAAAGATCGCGAAGCGCTGCTCGATCACGCCGTAACGCTCGCCGTCGCGGATCTCGGTGCTGGAGGCGGTCTCGCCGAGCGGCATCACCACCGCGTCGGGGATCTCGGGCGTGCCGGGCAGATCGCTGTAGATCTGCGCGCCGCTCGCGTAGTACAGACGCCGGATCAGCACCGTCTGGGCCTGCACGTAGACGGGGTTGCGCGTCAGCTCGCTCTCGAAGAAAACCATCCGCTCGATGTCGCGGCGTACCGCCTCGTCGATTCCGCGTACCTCGAGCGTGAGCGGCTCCGTCGCCTCGCCGCCGACACTGATCGGCGGGATCGTCAGCTGGCCCGAGTGCTTCGGACGCAGCATCACCTGGTACTCGACCCAGGTCTGCACCTGGCCGTTGACGGACCGGTACTGGCTCGCGGTCTGGGTGGTCAGCACCTCGAAGTCCTGCTCGAGGACGTCGAGGTCGAGGCGCCGCGGCTCGCTGGTGCCGGTGACCCGAATCGTCAGCCGCGCGGTGTCCAACTCGTCGATCACGCGCGGCTCGACGCTCGCGTCGATGGCCGCGGCCGCCGGGCCGGCGAGGGCCGCCAGGCCGAGCAGCAGCAGGATCGCGCGCATCCGCCTCACCAGATCTGGTCCGTTTCCTGGCTGCGGTAGTCGCCGCGGCGCAGCCGCAGGTTGGTCTCGTACTGGAACTTACGGCGCAGCAGGCCGCCCGGGTCGTCCGGCACGCGCCGGAGCCACTGCTCGAGCGCGTCGCGCCGTTCGTCCCGGCTCACGCTCTGCTGCTCGTCGCCCCGGCCGTCGCCCTGCTGGGCGGCCCGGGCCGACTCCGGCGTCTCGTTCTGCTCCGGCGGCGGCTCGCCGGACGGGTTCTGCCCGGGGTTCTGCTCAGGGTTACCGGGGTCGCCCCGGTCGGGTTGCCCCTCGCTCTCGCCGTCGGGTGAGTCGCCGCGCTGTTGCTCGTTGGTCGCGTTCTGCTGCTGCTCCTGCTGGCGCTGCAGGTTCTCGAGCAGCTCCTTGTTGAAGCGCGCGTCCGTATGGTCGGGGTCGCGCTCGAGCACGCGCTCGTAGGCGGCGATCGCACCCTTGAAGTCCTGCTGCAGCGCGAGCGAATTGCCGAGGTTGTAGAGGGCGGTGATCGACGGCTGGCGCCGGTAGCTGGCCGCGGCCGCCGCGTACTCGCCGCTGCGGTACAGCGCCGCCGCTCGCCAGTCTTCGCTGTCGAACAGCGCCGCCGCGGTTTCCGGCTCACCCTCCCGCAGCGCCTGGTAGGCCTGCTGATCGCGTCGCTGCCAGAGGTCGTCCCAGATCCCGGCGTCCGCCGGCAGCGGCACGAGCAGGATCGGCAGCACCGCGAGCGCGCCGCGCCGGAACCCGAGCAGCGCGAGCGGAACGATCAGGAGCAGCACCCAGTAACCCATGTCGACCCAGGTGTCGAATTCCCGCTCCACCTCCGTGGTGTCGTCGGCGCCCGGCAGGGCGGTGCCGAGCAGGTGCTCGATGTCGTCGTCGGACAACGTGAGCGGATGATAGCGGCCATACGTCAGATCGGCGATCTGCTCGAGGCGCGCGGAATCGAGCCGGGCGACGATCGGCTCGCCCTGCTGGGTGCGCAGCACCTGACCCGGCTGATTCACGAAGTCGAGCGGGATCTGCCCGCCGGACTCGGTGCCGATCCCGAGAATCGAGATCGGAAACCGTTCGCTGCGCCGCTCGGTGGCGGCGCTGACGTCTTCGACGCCGTCGGTCACCACCAGGATCCGGCCCTGGCGCACGTTGGCGTTCTCGAACAGCAGCCGCGCCACGTCGAGCGCGTCGCCGAGGTCGCTGCCGAGCACCGGCATCATGTCCGGGCGCAGTGCCGGCAGCAGGTTCTCGATGGTGCGGGTGTCGTCGGTGAGCGGCACCACCGCGTGGGCATCGCCCGCATAGGCGACCAGCGCGGTGAAGCCTTCGTCGCGGCGCCGCAGCACGTCGGCGATCTTCTGGCGGGCCCGCACCAGGCGCGACGGCGGCACGTCCTCGGCGAACATCGACAGCGACAGATCGAACAGGATGATCAGCGCGTCGGTCTTGCGCTCCACCGGCTGCGGCAGCCGCTCCCAGGTCGGTCCTGCGAGCCCGAGCGCCGCCAGCGACAGCCCGAGCGCGGCGAGCCACGGGACGTGGCGCGAGCGGCGCCGCGCGCCGGGCTCGAGCAGCACGTCGAGCAGCGCCGGCTCGATGGCGCTCTCCCAATGGCTGTCGGCGGCCCGGCGCCGCGCCCAGTACCAGGCGAGCAGCGCCGCCGGCACCAGCGCGAGCAGCCAGAGCGGCCGGATGAAGTGCAGATCGCCGAGCGCGTCAAACACGGCGCCACCCGAGGTCCGTCGCCATCAGCGCGCTCGCCAGCAGCCAGGCGAAGCCGAGCGGCCAGTAGTACAGCGCCGCGATCGGGCGGAACGTCTCCGCCTCCTGCTCGATCGGCTCCATCGCGTCGATCAGATCGTAGATCTCGACGAGCTGCTCGGTGTTCTCGGCGCGGAAGTAGCGGCCGTTGGTGATGTCGGCGATGTACTGCAGGGTTTCCTCGTCGAGGTCGGCCGACGGGTTGATCACCCCGGAGGAGAACACCCCGAAGATGCTCGGCATCGGCATCGCTTCGGACCCGACCCCGACGGTGTAGATGCGGATGCCTTCGACGGTCGCGAGCTCCGCGGCCTTGTCCGGCGCCACCTCGCCGACGTTGTTGGCGCCGTCGGTGAGCAGGATCAGCACCCGGTTGCCCTGCGGCCGTTGCCGCAGACGCTTCACCGCGAGGCCGATCGCGTCGCCGATCGCCGTCTTTCCGCCGGCGATGCCCACGGGGGCTTCGGTGAGCAGCCGCTCCACGCTGGCGAGGTCGAACGTGAGCGGGGCCTGCAGATACGCATTGGTACCGAACAGGATCAGACCGACCCGGTCGCCGCGGCGGCGCTCGATGAAATCGCCGACCACGCTCTTCACCACCGCCAGGCGGTTCACCAGACGGTTGCCGAGCTGCATGTCCTCGGTGCCCATGCTGCCGGAGATGTCGACCGCCAGCATCAGGTCGCGGCCGGTGGTGGGCAGCGTCACCGGATCGCCGGTCCACTGCGGGCGCGCGGCCGCGAGCACCAGCGACGCCCAGATCAGCCACAGCACGATCAGCCGCCACGGCCAGCGGCCGCCCACCTGCAGTCCGGTGCCCGGTTCGTCGGGCTTGAACTGAGCCACGTCCGGGACGGTCAGCGCGGCCTGCTGATGGGCGCGGGGCGGCCAGAGCCAGCGCACCAGGAGCGGCAGCGGAGCGAGCAGCAGCGCGTAGGGCCAGATCAGCTCGATCATCGGCGCGCTCCCGACGGCGTCAGCCGGTGGAGCAGCCGTTCCACCAGCGGGTGCACGGCGTCCGCGTCGGCGGTGAAGCGGGCACGGAATCGGGCATCGCCGAGCAGCCGACCGGGCCCGCTGGTGAACGCCGGCTCGCCGAGGTGGCGGTCGAGCAACGAAAGCCAGGCCTGGCCGGTCGCGCGGCGTGCTTCCTGCTCACCGAGCCCGTGGATCAGCGCGCGCTTGATCAGCGCGTTGCACTCGTTCAGGTATTCGCGGGCGCCGAGCTCGCCCTGCCGGTAACGGCGGTACAGGTCGTCGTACAGCCGCCGCGCCCGGCGGATCGGCCGCCGCCGGCGCTCGGCCGCGCTGAGTCGCCAGCCGAGCCAGACCAGCGCCGCCAGCACGAGCACCGCGAGCAACCACCAGCCGGGTGCCGGCGGCCACCAGCCGGGTGCCGGCGGCAGGTGGATGTCGCGAAGCTGTTGGAGCTGGTCCGCCGCCATCGATGTCCTGATCTGCTGCGCCGCCGTTCGGGTTGGTTCAGAGCCAGCCGACCGCCTGCTGCACGTCGTCGGTGGTGGATAGGGACGCCATCAGCACGCGATTGTTCCGGCACAGGGTCTCGAACTCGCGCACGGCGCGGTCGAAACGCTGCCGGTAGCGCTCCCGGAAGCGCCGGTCGCCGGCGTCGAACTGCCAGCGCTCCCGCCCGTCCGTCACCGTGTACCGATCGGCGGGGGGCAAATCCCGTTCCAGCGGATCGTATACCCGAATCGCCACCACCTCATTGTGCCGGGCGAGGGCACGGAACGTCTCCCGCCAGTGCTCGCCCATCGGCTGGAAGTCGCTGACGAAGTAGATGCGGTAGCGGCTGCGCGCGAGCCGGCGGACCCGCAGCAGCGCTTCCGCGAGGCGCGCCGGTCCGGGCGTGGGCTGGCCCGGCGCCAGCGCCCGGTTGAATCGCGCCAGGTCGCCGAGAAAGCGCGCCAGCGGCTTGATGTTGCGGTAGGGCTTGTGGATCGCGAGCGCGTCGTTGCCGATGATCACGCCGCCGACCCGGTCGTTGTGGCTGATCGCGCGCCACGCCGCGAGCCCGGCGTATTCCGCCGCGGCGACCGATTTGAGGCGCTCGCGGCTGCCGAAGAACATGGACTGGGTCTGGTCGACCACCACCAGCGTCAGCCGCTCGCGCTCTTCGCGGAACACCTTGGTGTGCACCACGTTCTTGCGCGCGGTGACGCGCCAATCGATGGTCCGCACGTCGTCCCCGGGCTGGTACGGGCGCACCTCGGAGAAGTCGATGCCGCGGCCGCGCTGGCGGGACAGCCGCGTGCCGCCGCGGGCGCTGACTACCGCGGGCGCCACCCGCGGCTCGCCGATCGGGCGGAAGCGCAGCGCCAGCAGATCGGCCAGCTCGACGTAGGCGCCGCGCAGATGCGGCTGGGTCACCGGCACGCCGTCACGGCACGGGCACCTGATCGAGCAGCAGGTCCACCACCCGGTCGGTGGTAACGCCCTGCGCCTCGGCGTCGAACGTGAGGATCAGCCGGTGCCGCAGCACGTCGTGCGCGACCGCCTGAACGTCGTCCGGGCTCACGAAGTCGCGCCCTTCGAGCCACGCGAGCGCGCGGGAGCATTGATCCAGTGCGATGGTGCCGCGCGGGCTCGCGCCGAACTCGAGGAGCCCCGTGAGCTCGCCGCGCGGCTCCCGGGTGGCCATCACCAGCTCGACGATGTAGCGCTCGACCGTATCGGCCATGAAGATGTCGAGAATCTCCCGCCGGGCCGCGAACACGTCTTCCTGGGTCAGCCGGTGCGGCGCCGGCGGCCGCTGCTCCCGGCTGCCGGCTTCGGCCCGCACCAGGTGCAGGATGCGGGTCTCGGCGTCGACGTCCGGATAGCCGACCCGCACGTGCAGCAGGAAGCGGTCGAGCTGGGCCTCCGGCAGCGGATAGGTGCCTTCCTGCTCGATCGGATTCTGCGTGGCCATCACCAGAAACAGGTCGGGCAACGGGAACGTGCGCCGGCCGACGCTGACCTGGTGCTCGGCCATCGCCTCGAGCAGCGCCGACTGCACTTTGGCCGGTGCCCGGTTCACCTCGTCGGCGAGCAGCAGATTGTGGAACACCGGTCCCGGCTGGAACTTGAAGCTGCCGTCCTCCGGGCGGAACACCTCGGTGCCGGTGATGTCGCTCGGCAGCAGGTCCGGCGTGAACTGGATGCGATGAAAGTCGCCCTCGACGGCGTTGGCGAGCTCCTTCACCGCGCGGGTCTTGGCGAGCCCGGGTGCGCCCTCGACGAGGAGGTGGCCGCCGCAGAGCAGCGCCATCATCAGCCGCTGCAGCAGCGTTTCCTGGCCGATGATCCGCTGCGTCAGCCAGCGGGTGACGTCGCGGACCTTGTGCTGCTGTGCGCTGTATGCTGCTTCCATCGCCGATCCGGTCATCCGGTCGAAAAGTCCGGTATTGTAGCCTTCGCACCCCGAATTACACCCACCGCGAGCCGGCGAGCCCGGAGGACGCTGGGCTAACCTTCATTGGACAGTTGGATGGCCGGAGGGCTCCGGGAGTTTCATGCGCCGCTACGTGGTCGAGCTCTGCATCCCCGCGGACGAGCTGCTGCGCTACTACCGCGGCGCGGCCAGCGCGGTGGTGGCGCGTGACGAATACGGGCGCCGGGTACGGTTTCCGGCGGCGGCGCTGCGTCCGTTCGTGACCCGCGCCGGCGTGCACGGCCGCTTCGCGCTCGAGGTCGACGGCGACGACCGGCTGACCGGCATCCGGCGGCTCTAGCCGCGAAGCGGGAGCATTCGCGGCCGGAGCCGGGCGGGTAGCCGCCGCTCCCACAACGGTCGGGCCGCTCGTACGACGAGCAGGTAGAATGCGCGCGCCATGTACGCCGCCGCCCGCACGCTGCTGTTCACGCTGGAACCGGAGAGGAGCCACGAGCTCGCGCTCGCAGCCCTCGCGCTGTACGGACGGCTGCCGGGCCGGATTGCACCATTACAGGGCACGCCGCGGGAGTTGATGGGGCTGACGTTCCGCAACCCCGTAGGGCTCGCCGCCGGCCTCGACAAGGATGCCCGGGCGGTCGAGGGGCTCGCGCGGCTGGGGTTCGGCTTCGTCGAGGTCGGCACCGTGACGCCGCGCGCACAGCCGGGCAATCCCCGCCCGCGCCTGTTCCGGTTGCCGGAAGCGCATGCGCTGATCAACCGCATGGGCTTCAACAACCTCGGCGTCGATGCGATGGTCGCGCGGCTCGAGCGGCTGCGCCGCCGCGGCCGCCTGGGGGATACGCGCCTCGGCGTGAACGTCGGCAAGAACAGGGACACCCCGCTCGAGCGCGCCGCCGACGACTACCGCCGCTGCATCGAGGCCGTGTTTCCGTACGCGGACTACCTGACGCTGAACCTGTCGTCGCCCAACACGCCGGGTTTGCGGACGCTGCAGTCGCAGGCGGCGCTCGCGCCGCTGCTCGAGCAGATCAAGGAAGCGCAGGCGCGCGCGGCGGATCGGCATCGCCGCCGCGTGCCCGTGCTGGTGAAGATCGCGCCGGATCTGGCCGAGGCGGACATCGAGATCATCGCCCGCACGGTGGAGCGTCTCGAGATCGACGGGATCATCGCCACCAACACCACGATCACCCGGCCAGGTCTCGCGGACGATCCGCGGGCGGCGGAGGCCGGCGGCCTCTCGGGCGCGCCGCTGCACCCGCTCGCGGTCGACACCGTCAGGCGCCTGCGCGCCGCGCTGCATTCCCCGGTGCCCATCGTCGGCGTCGGCGGTATCATGGACGCCGGAGGAGGACGGGCTCTGCTCTGCGGCGGCGCCGATCTGCTGCAGATCTATACCGGCTTCATCTACCGCGGCCCTGCATTGATTCGGGAGCTGGCCGCCCTGTAACTGCAGCGTCGGCCCGGGTATCGGTTGCGCTCGGGTGCGCTGTCGTACGTTTCCGTTCGGGCGCTTGTCATCAGGAGGGGGAACATGAAGCGCGCTTACCTGGCACTGGCACTGGCGCTGGTGGCGCCGGCGGCGATCGCGGCGGAGCCGCTGTCGAACGGGGACACCGCGTGGGTGCTCACGTCGACGGCTCTGGTACTGTTCATGACGATACCCGGTCTGTCGCTGTTCTACGGCGGACTCGTGCGCAGCCGCAACGTGCTGAGCGTTCTGGTGCAGTGCTTCGTGGTGACCTGCCTGGTGTCGCTGCTCTGGCTCGTGGCCGGCTACAGCCTGGCGTTCGCGGAGGGCAACGCGCTGATCGGCGGGCTCGGCAAGGTGCTGTTCGCCGGCATCGGCGAGGACGCGATGAACGGCGCGATTCCGGAGCTCGCGTTCGCCGTGTTCCAGCTCACCTTCGCGGTGATCACCCCGGCCCTGGTGGTGGGCGGCTTCGCGGAACGGATGCGCTTCCCCGCGGTGCTCGCGTTCAGCGGCTTGTGGTTACTGCTGGTGTACGTGCCGATCTGTCACTGGGTGTGGGGCGGCGGCTGGCTCGGCGCGATGGGGCTCCTGGATTTCGCGGGCGGCACGGTCGTGCACATCACCGCGGGAACCGCTGCGCTGGTCGCGGCGCTGATGGTCGGCAGCCGCCGCGGCTTTCCGGAGACACCGATGAAGCCGCACAACATGACCATCACGGTGGCCGGCGCGGGCATGCTCTGGGTCGGCTGGTTCGGCTTCAACGGCGGCAGCGCGCTCGCCGCGAACGGTGACGCGGCGATGGCGATCTTCGTCACCCACGTCTCCGCGTCGGCCGGCGCGTTCACCTGGCTGGTCGCGGAGTGGCTGCGCTACGGCAAGCCGAGCGCGCTCGGCGCGGTGACCGGGATGGTGGCCGGTCTCGGCACCATCACGCCGGCATCCGGCTACGTCGGGCCCGCCGGCGCGCTGCTGATCGGTATCGCGGCGGGCATTCTGTGCTTTCTCGCGACCAACTTCCTGAAGCGGCGGCTCAGGATCGACGACTCCCTCGACGTGTTCCCGGTGCACGGCGTCGGCGGGGTGCTCGGCACGGTGTTGACCGGCGTGTTCGCAAGCAACGCGCTCGGCATCTTCAGCGGGCAGCAGGACATCGACATCGGCAGCCAGCTCGGCGTGCAGGCGGTCGGCGCGGCGGCGACGCTCGTGTACACCGCGGTGGTGACGGCGCTGATCCTGCTGATCACGGATCGGCTGGTGGGCAACCGCGTGAGCGCCGAGGACGAGGTCGAAGGGCTCGACCTCGTCAGCCACAACGAGCGCGGCTACGACCTGTAGCGTTCGAACATTTGTTGGAGCGGCCTCCGGCGGCGAATCGCCGGGGATTCGCGGTCTGGAGACCGCTCCTACAGGAAGCAGGGTGATCAGTCCGGTCGCACGCCGCGCGCGAGCGCGCTGCGAACCAGCCGGTCCACCAGCGTCGGAAAGTCGATGCCCATCGCGGCCGCGCCGTCCGGAAACAGACTGGTCGGGGTCATCCCGGGCAGCGTGTTCACCTCCAGCAGCACGATGCCGTCGCTGTCGGTGACCAGGAAATCGGCCCGCGACAGGTCCCGCAGCCCGAGCACCCGGTGCGCGGTCAGCGCGATGCGCTGCAGCTCAGCGAGCACCGGCGCGGGCAGCCGCGCCGGAACCACGTGCTCGCTCTTGCCGGGCGTATAGCGGTTCTCGTAGTCGTACCACTCGTCCAGCGCGGTGCGGATCTCGATCGCCGGAGTCGCCACCGGCGTTTCGCCGTGCAGGTCGAGCACCCCGACGGTGATCTCGCGGCCGAGCACGAACGGCTCCACCAGCACGCCGTGGCCGTAGCGGAGCCCCTCGGCCAGGCCGTCGAGCACGTCGCCGCCGTTCGGCAGCCGCGTGGTGCCGAGCGCCGAGCCCTGGCGCAGCGGCTTGATCACCACCCGATCGCCCATCGTCTCGAGCACGCGCGCCGCGGCCGCTTCGAGATCCTCGTCCGGTCCGATCACCAGCTCTTCGGCCACGGGCAATCCGGCGCGGCGGAACATCGCCTTGGCCAGGCTCTTGTCCATCGCGACGGCGCTGCCGTGCACGCCGCTGCCGACGCACGGCAGGCCGAGGATCTCGACGAATCCCTGCACGGTGCCGTCTTCGCCCGGCGGCCCGTGCAGCGCCGGAAACACCACGTCCGGTGCCAGATCGAGCAGCGCTCGCGCGCAGTCGCGGTCGAGCTCGATCCGGCTCGCCCGGTGGCCGGCCCGTTCGAGTCCGGCCGCCACCTCGCGGGCGGAGACGCGCGAGACCTCCGCCTCGGCGGAAGGGCCGCCCATCAGCACGGCGACGTTCAATGTCGGCGGGTTCACGGCAGTGGGATTCACGGTTCCGGGTGCAGCGTGGGGCGAGGATCGTAAACGGCCCAGCGCTCGTGGTCACGCCATGCGCCGGCGATGTACAGGAACGCCGGCGACAGGCCTTCGTAGGTGAATCCGCAGCGCTTGACCAGCGCGATGGACGGGGTGTTGTCCGGCTGGATGTTCGCCTCCAGGCGGTGCAGGCCGAGCTCGCGGAACGCATGGCGCTTCACCAGCTCGAGCCCCTCGGTCATGTAGCCCTGCCGCGCATACGGTGCGCCCACGTAGTAGCCGAGGGAGGCGGACAGGAACGAGCCGCGTACGATGTTGTTCAGGTTGATCACGCCGACGATCGCGTCGCCGTCGCGCCGGCACACCAGGAGCCCCTCGTGATCGTCACGGTGCGTGCGCGCCAGATAGTTGTGAAAGCCGAGGCTCGACAGCGGCGGCTGGATCCACGGATCGTGGAGCTGGCGGCTCTGCTGCATCAGCGCGAGGAATTCCTGGCGATCGCGCCGGCTCACCGGGCGCAGGTAGACCCGGTGCTCCTGGGGTGACGGTTCGATCTGGGCGCTCACCGTTGCGGCTCCCGGCGCACGGCGTCACGACCCCCGACGCTCGCGATGCTCGAGCAGGAAGATCTCCCAGAGGGCCGGCGGAATCATCGCCAGCCCGACGACCAGCAGGTGCAGCGGGTGCAGGTGCAACCCTTCGTCCGTCGGCCAGACGCCGGCGAAGCTGAATTCCTGCGCGTGCCAGAACATCAGCCCTGCGGTGGTCAGCGCGAAGCCGATGGTCAGCAGCAGAAAGCGCAGGAAGTACTTCATGGGGGCAGAATATACGCCGCGCCGCGGTGACGAAGCCAGGCCCGGCTGAACGCATCGGCCGGGTACTCGCGCGCGACTTCGCCGTCCGCCGCGGCGGGGTCGCACACCTGCACGCGCTCCGGTCCCGCGCCGTAGAGCACTACGAGGTGCCCGCCGGTTTCGCCGAGGGGTGCGCCGGGCAGCTCGCCGGCGAAGAAGCGGATGCTGGTCACGAGCGGCACGCCCGCGTCCAGCACCGCGAGGGGTGCCTGCCAGTCGTCGAACGCCTCCACTGCGCCGAGGCTGCCGCGCCGCGCGGCGGCGGCCAGCGCGAGCGGCCAGACGCCGAACATGTTCGTGGCCGGGTCGTAACACTCTTCGGCGAGGCCGAGCCAGTCGTGGGGACGCTGCCAGAGGTCCAGCACCATCGATACGCAGGTGGGCGAGCAGATCCGGCGGGCGATCGGCTCGGGTGCGGTGAGCTGGCTGCGCGGGCGCGGCGTACGGTGGAGCGCCGCACGTCGCGCCGGCCGCGGCGGCTCGGCGATGGTCACCACCCGGGCCGACACCGCGAGCAGGTAGCGGGTCGGCGGTGCCGGCGCGTCCACCCGTACGCTCAGCACCGGGTCGTCGACCGGCTTGTGAACGTGATAACAGTCGATGTGCGTGCTGACCACGTCGCCGGTGCGGTCCGTGACGGTGCCGGGCCGCGCCGGAACCTCCTGCAGCGCCCACGCGCCGTCGCCCGCGCGCAGCGTCCACTGGTGCCGGTGCGGCCCACCGGGATCACCCGGCGGCGCGCCGCGCAGTGCTAAGCTCGGCAGCAACAGCGACCCGGTCGGGAGCGGGGGCAGGCGCAGCGACACGCGCCAGCCGTCCCCGTCGGGTTGCCAGTCGGCGGTGCCGCGCACGGGCAGCGGGTACCGCGCGGCGGTGTCCGGATCGGCGAAGCGCACAGTGGGCATGAACGACATGGACGACTCACCATCGGATGCGCCGGCCACGAGCCGTGCGCTGACGCTGCTCTCCACCGAGCACTGCTCGCTGTGCGAACGCGCGCTCGATCTGCTGCTCAGTATGCCAGAACTGCGCGGCGCGACTCTGCGCGTGGTCGACGTCGCCCGGGACGATGCGCTGCTCGAGCGCTACGGCGCGCGCGTGCCGGTGCTGGTCTGCGCGGGGCGCGAGCTCGACTGGCCGTTCGGGCCCGCGGAAGTGGCCGGACTGCTGCAGTGACGGAGCCCGCCGACGGTCAGCTCAGGCGGAAGAAGCGCCGCGCGTTCGCCGCGGTGGTCTCGGCGATCTGCCGTTCGTCCGTTCCGTAGAGCTCTGCGATCTGTCGGATCACGTACGGCAGCAGAGCCGGTTCGTTGCGCCGCCCGTGCCGATCGCGCGGCGCGTTGTGCGGCCGCAGGAACGGTGCGTCGGTCTCGACCATCAGGCGGTCGAGCGGAATCGTCGGCACGAGGCGCCGCAGCTCTTCGCCGCGGTGTCGGTCGCAGACCCAGCCGGTGATGCCGATCCAGCAGCCGAGCTCGAGGTAACGCGTAAGATCCGCGGCGCTGCCGGTGAAGCAGTGCACCACCACACCGGCGTCGAAGTCGGCGCATTCGCGCAGGCACGCAGCGACCCGCTCGCCGGCCTCGCGATCGTGCACGAACGCCGGGAGGCCGAGCTCCGCCGCGAGCGCGAGCTGTCCGCGCAGCAGCCGCTCCTGCACCGGCCGCGGCGAGAAGTCGCGGTTGAAGTCGAGCCCGGTCTCACCGATCGCGACCACCTCCGGGCGCGCGGCGAGCCGGCGCAGCGCGGCTTCCCACCCGGGCGGAGCGTCCTTGGCGTCGTGAGGGTGAATGCCGGCGGTCGCGCTGAGGCGCTCGTCGCCCGCGGAGCCGACGAAGTCCGCGGCGGCGGCGCTGGTCTCGAGATCGGTACCGGTGATCACGATGTGGCGGAGCCCCGCCCGCCAGGCCCGCTCCAGCACCTCGGGGCGGTCGGCCGCGAACTGCGCGTGCAACAGATTGACGCCGATGTCGATCATCCGGCGAGTCTACCGCGGAGACGAGTCGGCTAGTCGAGCGCGAGCTCCTGCGGATCGAGCATCGGGAGGTCCTCGCCGAGCAATCGGCCGTAGACCTGGGTGAACGCCAGCACGTTCTTCACGTAGTCGCGGGTCTCCCGGAACGGGATGCTCTCGATCCAGACGTCCATGGCCCGGTCGGCCCGCTCGCGCAGCCAGCGATCGACCCGGTGCTCGCCGGCGTTGTACGCGGCGGCCGCGAGCGCGCGGCGCCGGTCGTAGCGGTCGAGCAGAACGGCCAGGTGGTGTCCGCCGAGCTTCACGCTGGTGAGCGGATCGTAGAGGTCGGTGACCGACGGCGCGCCGATGCCGAGGCGCTCGGCGACCCGGGTCGCGGTGGGGTGCATGAGCTGCATCAGCCCGCGGGCATTGGCCGACGAGCGGGCGTTCGGATCGAACGCGCTCTCCTGCCGGGCGATCGCGAGCAGGAACGGCCGCGGCACCGCGGTGGCCTTGCTCGCCTGCTGGAACAGCTCGGCGTAGGCGAGCGGAAAGCGCAGCTCCAGATGATCGCGCAGGTCGGCGAGATTGGCGGTGACGATGCTCTGGGTGATCCAGCCGGCCTCCTGCGCGAGCCGCGCCGCATGCAGCTGCTGCTCGGGCGTGAGCCGCGGCAGCAGCGCGATCCACTCGCGCCGCGCGTTGGTCAGATCGCCCACCGCGTACAGCTCGAGCGCGCGGCTCACCGCCGGCATCCGCTGCAGCGCCTCGATCTGCTCGGCCTCGAACGCGGCGCGCGCAGGGTTCAGGTTGATCTCGCGGCCGAGCCTGGCGGCAGCGAGGAATCCGTAGTAGTGGCGCTCGCTGCAGATCGCCTCGTAGATGCGCTGCGCCCGGTCGCTGCCGAGCCCGGTGCGCTCGAGCGCGCGCGCCAGCCAGTACTGCCAGCCGAGCTCGCGGCGGCGCGCCTCGGGCAGTTGCTCGATGTAGAACAGCACGTCCTGCCAACGCTCGGCCTGCACGGCCGCCATGGCCATGCCCTCGAAGAAGTCGCCCGACAGACCGATCGGGCGATGGACCGGGAACCGGCCCTCACGCGCCTGGGCGAGCAGAATCGTCTCGGTGAGCGATTGGGCGAGCTCCGCCGGGAACGCGTGGGTGTCCTGGTAGCGCTGCCAGGCCAGCGCCGCCGCGGCCGGATCACGCGCCGCCAGGCGCTTCAGGCCGTGGGCGATCACGATGCGCGCCTCAGCCGAGTCGTTGGCATGCACGCCCGGTCGTACCAGACGCTCGGGTTCCAGATGTACCTGATACAGCGCCTGGGCCCAGGGCTCTAGCTCGCCGTCGAAGAAGCGCAGCAGATAGCGGCCGAGCCGGCGTTCGCCGGCGGCGAGCGCGAGCTGCAGGCGTTCCCACGCACGCTCCTCGTCGGGGTTGCCCGCGGCGATCCAGGCGTCGAACAGCGGGTCACACGCCTTCGGCTGCGAGACCGGCACCGTCCAGAGCTCGCCCACCTCGGCGAGCGCTTCGTTCCGCCGGCCGGTGGCCAGCAGCGCGCGCAGATGGTAGCAGCGCAGCTCCGGGTCGGCGGACGGCTGGTAGTTCGCGAGCATCCGCTGCCATTGCCCGCGCGCGCCGAGGTGGACGAGCCAGCTCCGGTGCAGGAGCGGCGTCACCGGCAACTCGGCGTGACGCTCGAGGAATGCGTGCATCTCCTCGTCGCTGATCGAGGCGAGCCGTGTCTTCACCCGGTAGTAGTCGAGATAGGGCGCCAGCGCGTAGTCGTCGAGCGCCCGCCGCGCTTGCTGGAACGCCTCGGTCCGTCCCGCGGTCAGGTGATCGAGCGCCTGGCGGTACGCCTGCCGTTGCTGATAGAGGCTGAGCGGCGACGCGATCGCGAGGCACGGCGCGAGCACGAGCAGCGCGATCGCGAGCCGCCGAAGGGCAGGGGGCGTTGCGTCGGTCGGGACGGTCCGGCTGGTGTTCACGTCCGGCTCAGGACGGCGCCTGCTCGTCCTGACCGACCCGTACCGCGAGCACGTCGCAGCGCGCACCGTGCAGCACGCCGTTCGCGGTGGAGCCGAGCAGCAGCGCGAGCCCGTGCCGGCCGTGGCTACCGACCACGATCACGTCCGCGTTGATCGCCTGCGCGGTGCGTTGGATCTCGCTCTCGGGACGCCCGAAGATCAGGTGTTGGCGAGCAGCCGGCACGTTCAACGTGGCGGCGAACTCGGCCAGGTGCGATTTGGCCTGTTCGTGGATCTGATCCTGCACGGTGGAGAGGTCCATGGGGATGTCCCCGCCATAAGCGAGGGACAGCGGTTCGATCACATGTACCAAGTGTAGTTCGCCGCCGAACGCGCGAGCCAACATCTGCGCCCGCTGCGCGACGATGTTCGACTCCTCGGTCAGATCCACGGCGAGAAGGATGCGGCGATAGTCACCCATGTTGCTCCCCGGAGTCGATTGCGGCGACGATACACACAATCCCTACACCCGACAACACGACGGCGGCGCAACGGTCCGGCCCCGGCAAACGCCCTCGCAGCGCGGTCATTGCACAGCCATCGGACGGAGGAGCGGAGCATGGTCTGGGTGGTCATCGTCGTGATCCTGGTCGTCGCGTTCGGGCCGATCTTCTGGCTGATGCCGAGCCGGCGCGAGCGGCGCATCGGGCGGCTGCGCCAGCGCGCCTATCAGCGTGGCATGCGGGTCGAGATGCGCCGCCTGCCCGGAATCGACGTCGCGCCGGAAGACCGAGTCACCGCGGGCGGACGGCCGCTCGACACGAGCCGTGAATGCGCTGCGTATCTGATGCCGCTCGCGACGCGGCTGCGGCTCCTGCCGCCGGCGCGGCTGCTGCGTCGCGCCGAGGGCACCGCGGCGGTGCCCGGCTGGGGCTTCGAGCCCGGCCGGCGGCCGGAGGATCCGCGCCTCGACGCGATGCTCGCGGCGTTGACGCCGACCCTCGAAGCGCTCCCGCAGGACGTGCCGGCGCTGGAGGTCGACACGCACGCGGTGGCCGGTTACTGGCTCGAAGGCCCCGGCACCACGCCGGAGCGGGTGGACGAGCTGGCCGATCGGCTCGCGCGGGCGGCCGAGTCGCTCACCGACCTCGAGCAGCGGCTGGAGGCCGAATCCAGCGCGGGCGGCATTTGACACTGCTTTCGGGCTGGCCTTATAACGGCGCGGAATTTACCCCCTGGAGTTTCATGGCCCGTTCCCTCGTCATCGTCGAATCGCCCGCGAAGGCGAAGACCATCAACCGTTATCTCGGGAAGGATTTCATCGTGAAATCCAGCGTCGGGCACATCCGTGACCTCCCGGTGGGGGGCCGTGCCGCCGACCCGAAAGCCCGCGCCAAGCAGGCGGCCGAGACGCGCAAGCTCTCCGCGGAGGAGAAGGCCGAGCATCAGAAGCGCCGGGCGCGCGAGCGGCTGATCAAGCGGATGGGAGTGGACCCGGAGGCCGGTTGGGAAGCCGAGTACGAGGTGTTGCCGGGCAAGGAGAAGGTGGTCGAGGAGCTCTCGCGGCTCGCCGCCAACGCCGATGCGATCTATCTCGCCACCGACCTCGACCGCGAAGGCGAGGCGATCGCCTGGCACCTGCGCGAGACCATCGGCGGCGATCCGTCGCGCTACCGGCGGGTGGTGTTCAACGAGATCACCCGCAAGGCGATCCAGGAGGCGTTCGCGAACCCGGGCGAACTCAACATGAACCGGGTCAACGCGCAGCAGGCGCGCCGGTTCCTCGACCGGGTGGTGGGCTTCGAGCTGTCGCCGCTGCTCTGGTCGAAGGTGGCCCGGGGGCTGTCGGCGGGCCGGGTCCAGTCGGTGGCCGTTCGGCTCGTGGTGGAGCGCGAGCGCGAGATCCGCGCGTTCGTGCCGGAGGAGTACTGGGAGGGCTGGGCGGACCTGATCCGCACCGGCACCGGCGAAGAGCCGCGGCGCTTCCAGGTCGTCAAGGACCGCGGCGAGAACTTCCGCCCGGGCGACGCCGAGACCGCGCACGAAGCGATGGCGCGGCTCCGGCAGCGCACCTTCACGGTGAAGAACCGCGAGGACCGGCCGACCCGCAGCCGCCCCCAGGCGCCGTTCATCACCTCGACCTTGCAGCAGGCCGCGAGCACCTGGCTCGGCTTCAGCGTGAAGAAGACCATGACGCTGGCACAGCGGCTCTACGAGTCGGGCTACATCACCTACATGCGCACCGACTCGACCAACCTCTCCAGCGAGGCGGTGAGCGCGTGCCGGGACTACATCGGCAAGCAGTTCGGCGCGCCGTACCTGCCGGAGAAGCCGCAGAGCTACGCGAGCAAGGCGCAGGCCCAGGAGGCGCACGAGGCGATCCGGCCGTCGAACGTCGCCACCCGGCCGGAGATGCTGAGCGGCGTCGACGAGGATGCCGTGCGCCTGTACCGGCTGATCTGGGCGCAGTTCCTGCGCTGCCAGATGCCGCCGGCCGAGTACCTGAGCACCACCGTGACGGTGGAAGCGGGCGAGTTCGAGCTGCGCATCCGCGGCCGGATCCTGAAGTTCGACGGCTACACCCGGGTCGCGCTGGTGGACCGGCGCGACCGCGGCCAGGGGGAGCTCGCCGCCGAGGGCGATGCCCGGGACGAGGATCGGCCGCTGCCCGACTACCAGGTGGGTGAGACGCTGAACCTGGTGGGCGTCGAGCCGATTCAGCACTTCACGAAGCCGCCGCCGCGCTATTCCGAGGCGAGCCTGGTGCGGGAGCTCGAGAAGCGCGGCATCGGCCGGCCGTCCACCTACGCGGCGATCATCTCGACGATCCAGGAACGCGGTTACGTGACGCTGCGCAACCGGCGCTTCCACGCCGAGAAGATCGGCGAGCTGGTCACCGACCGGCTGATGGAGCAGTTCAAGAACCTGATGGACTACGGCTTCACCGCCGAGCTCGAGCAGGAGCTCGACCGGATCGCGGAGGGCGAGCTCGAGTGGCGCCGGGTGCTGAACGAGTTCTACAGCGATTTCAGCACGCGCCTCGAGGAGGCTCAGCATCCGCAGCGCGGCATGCGCGCGAACGAGCCCACCGACACCGACATCGTCTGCGAGCGCTGCGGCCGCCACATGCAGGTGCGCAACGCCAGCACCGGGGTGTTCCTCGGCTGCTCCGGCTACAACCTGCCGCCGAAGGAACGCTGCACCCACACCGTGAACCTGATTCCGGGCGACGAGGCGGTGGACGTGGACGAGGACGGCGAGGGCGAATCGCGCCTGCTGCGCGCGAAGCACCGCTGCCCGAAGTGCGGTGCCGCGATGGACAGCTACCTGATCGACGAGAACCGCAAGCTGCACATCTGCGGCAACAATCCGGACTGCCCCGGCTACGAGGTGGAGACCGGCCAGTTCCGCATCAAGGGCTACGAAGGCCCGGTGATCGAATGCGAGAAGTGCGGGTCCGACATGCAGCTCAAGTCGGGACGCTTCGGCAAGTATTTCGGCTGCACCAACCCGGAATGCCGCAATACCCGCAAGCTCCTGCGCAGCGGCGAGCCGGCACCGCCGAAGGCCGATCCGGTGCCGATGCCGGAGCTGCGCTGCGAGACGGTGGACGACTATTACCTGCTGCGCGACGGGGCCTCGGGTATCTTTCTTGCAGCCAGTCAGTTTCCGAAGAACCGGGAAACGCGTGCTCCGCTGGTCCGGGAGCTGAAACCGCACGCCAACGAGCTCGATCCGAAGCTGCGCTACCTGCTCGAGGCACCGGAGACGGATCCGGAAGGGCGTCCGGCCGTGGTGCGATACTCTCGCAAGGAAAAGATGCAATATGTACAGTCGGAGGAGAACGGGAAGGCCACGGGTTGGCGCGCCGTCTATCGGGACGGGCGCTGGATAGCCGAGGGTCGCGCGGCCAGCGACGACGGGTCGAAGGTCGGCGGCGGGGGGCGGCGGGCGTCGGGTGCGAAGGCCCGCCGCACCGGCCGCGGCCAGGCCAGGGGCGCGAGCCGCGCGAAGTCGGCGGCCGGCCGCCGCAAGACGGGGCCGGACAGGTGACCGCACCGGACGCCATCGGGCGTCCGGTCACGCAGAGGAGCCAATGAGCACGCTACTGGAAATCACCGAGCTCGCGAACGGCGACGTGGTATTACGGGAGGCCGATACGGAGCCGGGCTCGCAGAGCGAGCCGCTGGTCCGCATCCGTTTTTCCGGCGAGGTGCGCGACATGCTGGGTAAGGACCTCGTTAGCGTGGCGGAAGCCATGATCGACGCGGCGACCGAATTCCTGGAGGCCGAGCCGGACGAGGCGGAGGAGTTTTCCGACGACGACGAGTCGCCGCCGGTCGTTCACTAATCGCGCGGCTCGCTCGGCGTCACCCCATCTTCCGAACGCCTCCGCCTCATCGTCGCTGCCGTGGTGGGCGGTCTCCCCGGCGTCGTAGGTGCTCAGTTTCTATTGCGTGCCGCGGCGGATGACGCCTACGCCGAGGCCCTCGATGTGGAAGGGACGGTCGGTGAGGTCGACTTCGATCGGTTCGTAGTCGGGGTTCTCCGGGAGCAGCAGGATGCGGTGGCGCTGGCGGGTGCGCTGCAGGCGCTTGACGGTGACCTCGTCGTCGACGCGGGCGACGACGATCTGGCCGTTGGCGGCTTCGGGCGTCTTGTGCACGGCCAGCAGATCTCCGTCGAGGATCCCGGCGCCCTGCATGCTGTCGCCGCGTACGCGCAGCAGGAAGTCGGCGCGGGGGCGGAAGAAGCCGCCGGGGATGTCCACATGGTCTTCGATGTTCTCCTGCGCCAGGATCGGATTGCCGGCGGCGACGCGGCCGACCACCGGGAGCCCCGGAGGCTCCGGCAGGCGGATGCCGCGCGAGGTGCCGGGAATCATCTCGATGGCACCCTTGCGCGCCAGCGCCTTCAGGTGCTCTTCGGCCGCGTTCGGAGAGCGGAAGCCGAGCGCGCGGGCGATGTCCGCCCGGGTGGGCGGGTAGCCGGTCTCTTCGATGTGCCGGCGGATCAGCTCGAGCACTTGGGCCTGGCGGGGAGTGAGTGTCTCCATCGGGCGTGCCTGATCGTCCATACAGTGGCCTGTCAGTCTATACAGTAACGGGCTGAAACTCCATACAGTGACCGGGTCCGTTTGCACAGCCCCGGATTGGTGCCTAACATCCGTGCAGGCGGTCGTTTTGGCCCGTCTTGGGCAAGGGGTTCTTTCTGGTGGTACTCGATGGGTGGGCTGGCCGGGCGGCGGCCGGGGGATGGGCGCGCGTGTGTCTGCGGAACCTGGCGCTGGCGGTGGGCCTGATCGCCGCCGCCGCGGCGAGTGCGGACGCCCCGCCGGGCGAGGCGCCGTTGCCGGACCTGAGCGGCATGACCCCGGAGGAGCAGGGGCTCACGATCTTCCGCGCGAAGGACAGCCGCGAATCCGGGTACGGCGACCTGCAGGTGGAGCTCGAGATGATCCTGCGCGACCGCCGCGGGACCGAATCGCGGCGCGAGCTGTCCATCAGCCAGGTCGAGATGGAGCGCGACGGCGACCGGCTGCTGGTGGTGTTCGACACGCCGAAGCCGATCCGCGGCACCGCGCTCCTGAGCCACAGCCATCTGCAGGGTCCGGACGATCAATGGCTCTACCTGCCGTCGATGAGCCGCGTCAAGAAGATCGCCTCGCGCAACCGCTCCGGCCCGTTTCTCGGCAGCGAGTTCGCCTACGAGGACCTCGCCCTCGACGACGTGGAGAAGTTCTCCTACCGGCTGATGGGCAGCGAGCGGTGCGGCGAGGCCGACTGCCTGCGCATCGAGCGGGTGCCGCACGACGAGTTCTCGGGCTACTCGCGCCAGGAGGTGCTGCTGCACGAGCCGACGCTGCGGGTCGAGCGGATCGACTACTTCGACCGGCACGGCCGGCCGCTGAAGGTGCTGACCTCCGACGGCTACCGGCTCTACGAAGACCGCTACTGGAAGGCACACCGGATGTTCATGGAGAACCTGCAGACCGGCAAGACCACCGAGCTGCTCTGGAAGGACTACCGGTTCGCGACCGGGCTCGACGCCGAGCGCGACTTCTCCACCAATGCGCTGATGAGGGCGCGGTGACACGGGCCGGATCCGCGGCGGCCGCGCTGCTCGCGCTCGCGTTGTCGGCGGCCGCGCCGGCCGAGACCGTCGAAGGCGAGCAGCTCGTGTTCGGCAGCTTCCGCAGCGAAGAGAACGCGCGGCGCTGGGCGGCGGAGCTCGAGCACGGCCTCGGCCGGGAGATCCGCAGCGAGCGCGTCTACCGTGACGACGGCGTCTGGTACCGGGTCCGCACCGCGCCGCTCGGAGCCGAAGAGCGGCGCGCGGTGGAAGCGGTGGCCGCCGAGCGGGGGCTCAGCTTCTGGGTGGTGCGCGGCCGTTTCGACGAACCCGATACGCTGACCTCGTCCGCGCGGGCGCCGGCGGCCGCGGCGGCGCCCGCGGCCGCCGTCGTCACGACGGGGTCGGCCCGAACGGCGGAGCCGGGGCCGGTGGCCGCGGCCGCCCCGCCCGAATCGCGCGAGGACGATGCGGCCGCGCGCTCGGAAACCTACCTCGACGTCGGCCTGCAGACGCGCAGCTACGCCGAACGCGGGCTGGACGGGCAGGACCGTTTTCAGCCCTCCGTGAGCCTGCGGCTCGAGTACCACCGCGCCTGGGACGACGGCCGTCAGAGCCTCACGGTGACGCCGTTCGTGCGCATCGACCAGGACGACCGGGAGCGAACCCACGCCGATCTGCGCGAGCTGTTCTGGACCCGGGTCGGCGACGGCTGGGAGCTGCACGTCGGCGCGCGGCAGCTCTTCTGGGGGGTCACCGAGTTCAACCACCTGATCGACATCGTGAATCAGACCGACCTGGTGGAGAACATCGACGGCGAGGACAAGCTCGGCCAGCCGATGGTGCAGCTCTCGCTGCTGCGCTCCTGGGGCACGGTGGATCTGATCGCGATGAGCGGCTTCCGCGAGCGCACCTTTCCGGGGCCGGACGGGCGTCTGCGGACGCCGGTCGAGGTCGACACGGACCGGGCCCGCTACGAATCCGGCGCCGGCCGCGGCCGCGTCGACGGCGTGATCCGCTGGTCTCATTACCTGGGGCCGCTCAGCGTCGGCGTCTACCACTTCTCCGGCACCGGCCGGGATCCGCAGTTCGCGCTGGACCTGAGCGGCGGCGAAGCGGTGTTGATTCCCGAGTACCACGTGATCGACCAGACGGGGCTCGATGCGCAGCTCCTCGTCGGCGATTGGGCCTGGAAGCTCGAAGCGCTTCGCCGCAGCGGGCACGGTGACCGCTATCACGCGTTCACCGCCGGCTTCGAGCGGACGCTGGTGGGCGTGCTCGGCTCACGCACCGATCTCGGTCTGGTGGTCGAGTACATGTACGACCAGCGCGACGAAGCCGCGTTCGACACCTTGTTCGAGCACGACCTGGCGCTCGGCGGCCGCTGGCGCCTGAACGATGCCGCCGACACGACCGCCCTCGCCGGCGTGATCTGGGACGTCGAGACCGACGAGTACGTGGTCACCCTCGAGGCGAACCGGCGCCTGGGCCCGTCGTGGCTCGCGGTGCTCGAGGCACGGGTCTTCGCCGGTACCGAGCCGCTCACCGGCGCCGCCGCGCTCGCCGAGCTCCTGGACGGTGACAGCAAGAGCGGTTTCCTGCAGCAGGACGACTTCATTCAGCTCGAGCTCACCCGTTACTTCTGAGAGGCGCCGTGGCAGCGAAGCGCAGTAGCCGTGGTCGACCGGGCGGAGTGCCCCCGGAGGTGCTGGCGGCCCGCGCCCGCGGTGAGCTGGTGGCGAGTGCGGAGCAGGTCTCCATGGCGGTCGACCGCCTGGCGGTCCGCCTCGCGCTCGATCTGGCCGACGCGAATCCGCTGCTGCTCACGGTGATGCACGGCGCGCTGCCGTTCGCCGGCGCGCTGCTGCCGCGCCTCGCGTTTCCGCTCGAGGTCGGCTACCTGCACGTCGGCCGCTATCGCGACGCCACCACCGGCGGGCGCCTCGTCTGGCATGCGCGGCCCGACTACCCGATTCGTGAGCGCACCGTGCTGCTCGTCGACGACGTGCTGGATCGCGGTGAGACCCTGGCGGAGCTGGTGCGCTGGGTGCGGGAAGCGGGGGCGGGGACCGTGCTCTGCGCGGTGCTGGTGGCCAAGCAGATCGAAGAGGCGCGTCCCGTGGAGGCCGACTACGTGGCGCTCGAGTGCCCGGACCGGTACCTGTTCGGCTGCGGCATGGACTTCAAGGGCTACTGGCGAAACCTCCCCGCGATCTATGCGCTGCCGCCGGATCTGGAGTCGCCCGCGCCGGAGTCGGCCGCGCCGGAGCCGCGCCGATGAGCTGGGCCGTGATCGGCGGCTCCGGGCCGCTGCCTCTGGTGGACGGATTCGCTGCGTTGCCGCCGCCGCCGAGCCGCTACGGTGAACCGTCCGGAGGCTTGTCGCGCGGCCGGATCGCGGATACCGAGGTGATCTTCCTGCCGCGCCACGGTCGTCCGCGCCGGATCGCGCCGCATCGGATCAACTACCGCGCGAACGTCGATGTCCTCGCCGCGCTGGAGGTCGAGGGCGTGCTGGCGCTGAATACCGTCGGCGGCATCTCGGGAGATGCGCAGGCGGGGCGGCTGTACGTACCCGATCAGATCATCGACTACACCTGGGGGCGGGAGCACACGTTCTCGGGAGATGACGAGCCGATCCACGCGGACTTCGCCGAGCCGCTGGACGGGGCGCTGCGGCTGCGGCTGATCGATGCCGCCGGCCGGGCCGGCGTCGACGTGGTGCCGCGCGGCGTCTACGGCTGCACCCAGGGCCCGCGCTTCGAGACCGCCGCCGAGATCGAGCGCATGGCCCGGGACGGCTGCGATCTGGTCGGCATGACCGGCATGCCCGAAGCGGCGCTCGCGCGAGAGCGGGGACTTCCGTACGCGATGCTGTCGCTGGTCGTGAACCCGGCCGCCGGGCGCGCGGT
>DASVDC010000127.1:0-75915 GCA_036381275.1 Pseudomonadales bacterium
GGCGCACCGCAAGCAGCGCGAGCTCGACGTCGCTCTTCACGTTCAGCTTCTCGAAGATCCGGTAGCGGTAGCTGTTCACGGTCTTCGGCGAGAGGTGCAGGCTCGAGGAGATGTCGTTCACCCGATGACAGTTGACGACCATCATCATGATCTGCATCTCCCGGTGTGAGAGCTGATCGAACGGCGCGGCGGCGTCCTCCTCGAAGCTGCTGACCGCGAGGTCCTGCGCCACGTCGGCGCTCAGGTACCGCTTGCCCACGAACGCCCGCTTGATCGCGGTGCCGAGCTCTTCGGCCTTGGCACCCTTGGTGACGTACCCGGTCGCGCCGGCGCGCAGCGCCTGGAGCGGAAACGGTGAATTCTCACAAGCCGACAAGGCGACGACGTGAATGTCGAGCTCGAGACGCACGATCCGACGGATGGCCTCCAGGCCGCCGATGCCCGGCATGATCAGATCCATCAGCACCACGTTCGGCCGCTCTTCACGTGCCAGGCGCACGGCCGTTTCCCCGTCCTCGGCCTCACCGATGATCTGTATGCCCTTCAGCTCCTGGAGCATCTTGCGAAGCCCAACGCGGAACAGTCGGTGGTCGTCCACCAGCAGCAGTCTGATCATGGCGTCCCCTTCGGCGTGAGTGGTCTTGTGGGACGGGGAAAAATAGAAATTGCGCGCCGCTAGGACAACGGCCAAGGCTCGTTTCCCGCAAACGTTTCAGGAAACTTCCAGATTCCGATAAGAACCTGATATCAGGTTTGTCAGTGACTAGATTGCCGACGCCCCGCTACGGGCTGCGGGTTCATCCCTGGATTCGCGGCCGGAGGCCGCTCCCACAGGGAGCGGAGGCCGCTCCACAGCGGGCTGTTCCCCGCTCCCCTACCCCGTGAACGCCTGCAGCCCGGTCTGCGCCCGGCCGAGGATCAGCGCGTGGATGTCGTGGGTGCCCTCGTAGGTGTTCACCGTCTCGAGGTTCATCACATGTCGGATCACGTGGAACTCGTCGGCGATGCCGTTGCCGCCGTGCATGTCGCGCGCCATGCGCGCGATGTCGAGAGCCTTGCCGCAGTTGTTGCGCTTCATCAGCGAAATCACTTCCACCGGCAGCTTGCCGGCGTCGAGCAGCCGCCCCATCCGCAGGCACCCCTGCAGGCCGAGCGCGATCTCGGTCTGCATGTCGGCGAGCTTCTTCTGGATGAGCTGGTTCGCCGCGAGCGGCCGGCCGAACTGCTGGCGCTCGAGCGTGTAGCTACGCGCGGCGTGCCAGCAGAACTCGGCCGCGCCCATCGAGCCCCAGGCGATGCCGTAGCGGGCGCGGTTCAGGCAGCCGAACGGACCGGCAAGCCCCTTCGCGTTCGGCAGCAGGTTCTCCTCGGGCACGAACACGTCGTCGAGCACGATCTCACCGGTGATCGACGCGCGCAGGCTCATCTTGCCTTCGATCTTCGGCGTGCTGAAGCCGTCGAAGCCGCGCTCGACGATGAACCCGCGGATCACGTCGTCGAGCTTCGCCCAGACCACCGCCAGATCGGCGATCGGGGAGTTGGTGATCCACATCTTCGCGCCGTTCAGCACGTAGCCGCCGTCCACCTTCTTCGCGCGGGTGACCATGCCGCCCGGATCCGAGCCGTGGTCGGGTTCGGTCAGGCCGAAGCAGCCGACCCACTCGCCGGTCGCGAGCTTCGGCAGGTACTTCTCGCGCTGCGCCTCGGTGCCGTACGCGTGGATCGGGTGCATCACCAGCGACGACTGCACGCTCATAGCAGAACGGTAGCCCGAGTCGACCCGCTCCACCTCACGGGCCATCAGACCGTAGGAGACGTAGTTGGTCTCCGAGCAGCCGTACTTCGCCGGCAGCGTCGCGCCGAGCATCCCGAGCGCGCCCATCTCGTTCATGATCTCTCGGTCGAAGCGCTCTTCGCGGTTCGCCGTCAGCACGCGCGGCATCAGCTTCTCCTGGGCGTAGCTGTGCGCGGTGTCGCGGACCATCCGCTCCTCGTCGGTGAGCTGCTCTTCCAGCAGAAACGGGTCGTCCCAGACGAAGGGTTGGCGGTCGCTCATGGGCGGGTTCCTGGCTCGCGAGGCGCAGAGGCTAATCGGAACCAGGGCCTCGCGCAATTTCTGTATACTCCCGCTCCCGCCACGCCCGGATGGACTGCATGGCCCTCGACGCCGACACGCTGAAGCAACTCCTCGCGACCCTCGAACGCTTCGTTCAGGACCGGCTGATTCCGCTCGAAGCGCAGGTCGCCGAGCAGGACCGGATCCCGCCGGACGTGGTCGAGGAGATGAAGGCGCTCGGCCTGTTCGGCATGACCATTCCCGAGGAATACGGCGGGCTCGGCCTCAACACCGAGGAAGAGTGCCTGGCCGTGCAGGTGCTCGGCCACACTTCGCCCGCGTTCCGCTCGGTGATCGGCACCAACAACGGCATCGGCTCCCAGGGCCTGGTGATGGACGGTACCGAGGAGCAGAAGGCGCACTATCTGCCGAAGATGGCGAGCGGCGAGATCATCGGCTCGTTCGCGCTGACGGAGCCGGACGTCGGCTCCGACTCCGGCGCCGTAAAGACCACCGCGCGCCGCGACGGCGACGACTTCGTGCTGAACGGCGTGAAGCGCTACATCACCAACGCGCCGCACGCGCAGCTCTTCACCGTGTTCGCGCGCACCGATCCGAACGAACCCGGTGCGCGCGGCGTGACGGCGTTTCTGGTGGACGCCGACGCGCCAGGCATCACGCTCGGCAAGCCGAACCGGAAGATGGGCCAGCAGGGCGCGCACGTGTGCGACGTCATGTTCGACGACTGCCGGGTGCCGGCGAGCGCGATCATCGGCGGGCCCGAGAAGCTGAACAAGGGCTTCGCCACCGCGATGAAGACCCTCGATCGGGGGCGGCTCCACATCAGCGCACTCGCGGTGGGCTGCGCGAAGCGGCTGATCGCCGAGAGCCTGTCGTTCGCGACCGGCCGGCACCAGTTCGGCCAGCCGATCGCCCAGTTCCAGCTCATTCAGGCCATGCTCGCGGACAGCAAGGCGGAGGCGTACGCCGCGGAGTGCATGGTGATGGACGCCGCGCGGCGCCGCGACGCCGGCGAGAACGTGACCACGCTGGCGTCGTGCTGCAAGCTGTTCGCGACCGAGATGGTCGGCCGGGTCGCGGACCGGGCGGTACAGATCCACGGCGGTGCCGGCTACATGGAGGAGTATCCGGTGTCGCGCTTCTATCGCGACGTGCGGCTGTTCCGGATCTACGAAGGCACCAGCCAGATCCAGCAGACCATCATCGCCCGCAACCTGATCCGCGACGCCGGCGGCGGCTGACGGCCACCCCTTCCTGTTCCTGTGGGGAGCGGCCTCCGGCTTCCTGTGGGAGCGGCCTCCGGCCGCGAATCGGGGTCTTCAGACGATGCGCTTCGCGGCCAGAGGCCGCTCCCCCATTGTGCCGGAATGTCCCCGCCGCTGTCGCCGCGCCGCGTCGAATCTTTGACGCATTCCTCAGATGTCTCGTAACTCACTGAATTGATTTATATCTGCGTGCTCTGACGTTACATCTTGACGACGAGCAGCCATCCGGCGGCCAGTAGAATGCCGAGCGTGTCTCACCGGGGCGGTGCAATGCGCACACCCCGAGGAGGTCCGGGTAGCTGCACAGGGAATCGCGGTCCCGACATCGAGCTGAGCCGCCGCGCCGCCGTGAGCGGCCGGTTCGGGTAGATCAGCCAGGAGACCGTTGTTGACCCCTGAGGCGGTAATCGATCGATACCTCGAGACGGCGAGCCGCGAGCCGCTCGATCCGACCGAGCTGGCGCTGCTGGTCGGCACCGACGCCGATCTGCTCTGTCGCTGGCTGCAGGTGCTGCAGTGCCCGGCTGAGCCCGCGGCGTTCATCGACGCGGTCGCCGCGATGCCGCCGGAGCGGTTCCGCGACCTGGCGCTGTCGCAGGCGCTCGCCGTTCTGACGGTGTCCGGCAGCGTCCGGCTCAGCTTCGATCAGTGGCAATCGGTGCTGAACACGAGCCTCGCGGCGGAGCTGCTCGCGATCGAGCTCGGTCTGCCCGACCCGGTCGCGCTGCGCTGGCGGGTGCTGCTGGCGGCCTCCGGGGTCAGCCTGCCCCAGGACCCGGTGCTCTGCGAGCTGCTCGCGTTCCGCGGCGCTCGCCCGGAGCTGCTCGAGGATGCCTCCCTGATGCACCGGCTGTTCGCGGTCGTCGAGGCGCTGGACGTGTCCGAGCCGCTCGATTCGCAGCAGACGGCGCACGCGCTGCTCGGCATCGAGCCGGAGCGTTACCAGCTCCTGCTCGCCACCGCCGAGCGTCAGGCCGCGGAGCTGCTCGAGCGCCTGGGGCTTCAGGACGGCGACGAAGTCGATTACGGCGAGCGGCTGTGGCTGCGGCTGCAGATCTCGATGCTCGGGCGGCTGTTCCCGGCGGACGCCGCGCACGCCCCGGACGCGCTGCTCGAAGCGCACACGCTGGTCGCCCGCCGGCTGTTCGGCTGCATTCCGGAGCTGTTCCTCACCAACGAAGCGCAGCAGCGCCTCGTCCGGCTCGGCGGCGGCGGCCCCGACATCGGGCTCGGCTCGCAATCGAGCACCATCGCGCGCAGCGCGCGCGGCGGCGAACGCCTCGAACTGTACGACCGGACGGACCAGTCGGTGGCGGACCGTCAGGTGCTCAGGCGGCTCGGCGTGACGCGCGGCGTCTGCATGCCGCTGGTGGATTCCATCGCCGGCACCGTGACCGGCGTGCTGGTCTTCCCGGTGGACGAAGACGTCGATCACGAGACGGCGATGGCCCTGTACGCCCAGGAGCTGGTCAAGCGCCTGGCGGCGTCCGGAACCCGCGCCTCGGCGGACAGCGAGGGTATGGCGCGGTTCCGCCAGCTCGAGGAGAAACGGCTGCGCGAGCTGGTGCACGAGGCCTACAACCCGCTCAGCATCGTCAACAACTATCTGCACATCCTGGAACTGAAGCTCGGCCATGAGCCGCAGGTGGTGGACCAGCTCCGTTTGATCAGTGCGGAGCTGAGGCGCGCCAGCGACATCATCGCGCAGATTCGCGAGGTGCCGCGGGAAGCCGAGCGGCCCGAGGCGCAGGCCGAGCTCGACGAGGTCGATCTGAGCGAGCTCGCCGCCCACGTGGTGGAACTGCACGCGGGTTATGCCCGTGACCACGGCGTGGACGTGAGCGCGGCGTTGCCGGACGATCGGCTCGTGGTGCGCTCCGATGGCCAACGGCTGATGCAGATCCTGAACAACCTGGTGCGCAACGCGATCGAAGCGGCGAACGGCGCCAGCGTGACGGTCGCCGCCACGGGCGGCATCTACCGGGAAGGACGCGAGGGTGCGGTGCTCGAGGTGCGGGACACCGGCCCCGGTCTGCCGCCCGACGTGCTCGACCGGCTCGCGGAACCGAAGCAGACCACGAAGGGCGGCAGCCACTCCGGCCTCGGTCTGCACATCGTCCACCGGCTGGTCGCCGAGCTGGGCGGCAGCATCGACGTGCGCACCTCCAGCAGCGGCACCACGTTCACGATCTTCGTGCCGCTCACCCCGGTGCGAGCCGTTTAGACGGCTTCCGACCCTTCAAGCACTCCCGGCGCCGAGCGCCCGCACCAGCCACACCAGCACGAGGATCGGCACCACCACCACGACCACCGCGACCGCGGCCAGCACCAGCAGTGTCCCGGCCAGGCTCGCGGTGGAGCGCCGGCGCGTGATCTGCGGATCGCGGTAGTAGCGGTCGAGCAGCTCCACGTTGCGGCGGTTCGCCTTCCAGACGGCGTCGAACAGATCACCGAGGATCGGGATGGCGCCGATCAGGTTGTCGATCAGGATGTTGAGCACCATCCGCGCCGCGACCACCTTCGGTACGCCGAGGTCGAGCGCGCGCATCACGATCCACAGCGCCGGCAGCGTGGTGAGCAGATCGCCGGCGCCCGGAACCAGACCGACGATGCTGTCCCAGCCGACCCGGAAGCGGGTGCCCGGAATCGTGAACGCGTCGTCGAGCCAGGTCGCGAGGCGCTGCACGTCGTGGTGCTGGGCGACGGTGGGTCGGCGGTCGGCGGGTCGGGGGATGGCCATACCCGAGTCGAGCAAGCGCCATGCCATACCCCTGAGAAAAACCACAAACCCTGTGGGAGCGGCCTCCGGCCGCGAATCCCTCTGCCCTGCCCTGCGGGAGCGGCGACTACCCGTCCGGCTCCGCCCGCGAACGATCACCCCGCCCGATGCGACGCCACGCCGCTCACCCGCGCCCCGTCGCGCACCCGGCGGATCTCGCTCGCGAGCGCCGAGGCCGCGGCCCGGGCCGCGTCGGCGAAGCCGTCGCCCGATCCGGCGTACAGGATGCTCCGGGACGAATTGATCAGCAGGCCGTGCCCATGACGGTCGAGCCCCGCGGCCAGCACCGCGCCGAGATCACCGCCCTGGGCGCCGATGCCGGGGACGAGCAGCGGCATCTCGCCCACCACCCGCCGGACACGTTCGAGCTGGGCCGGTTGCGTGGCCCCGACCACCAGCATCAGGTTGCCGTGACGGTTCCACTCCATGGCCGCCTCGGCCACCCGCAGGTAGATCGGCCGCTCCGCCGGATACTCCTGCAACCAGCCGCTTTCGGGGTTGCTCGTACGGCAGAGCAGGAACACGCCGCGGTCGGCGTAGTCGAGGTACGGCTCCAGGCTCTCACGGCCGAGGTAGGGGTTCACCGTCACCGCGTCCGCGTCGTAGCGCTCGAACACTTCGCGGGCGTACAGCCGGGCCGTCGAGCCGATGTCGCCGCGTTTCGCATCGAGCAGCACCGGCACCTGGGGATGGCACTGGTGAATGTAAGCGATCAGGCGCTCGAGCTGATCCTCGGCGCGCTGCGCGGCGAAATACGCGATCTGCGGCTTGAACGCGCAGACCAGATCGGCCGTCGCGTCGACCACGTCGGCGCAGAATCGGAACAGCGCATCGCTGCGACCGGCCAGCGCGGGGGGCAGTTGATTCCGGTCCGGATCGAGCCCGACGCACAACAGCGTGTCGCCGTCGATCCATCGTCGCGCAAGGAGCTCCGGAAACGGCGTTCGGCTGGTCACGGAACGGATTATATCCGGGGGTGTTCGAACGCGTCACTCCGGGCTGACGCGGCGCGTCACTTGGCCCCGTTCCATCACCCCTCGCCGCCTTGTCCGACCAGCAACATTTCAACTACATCTCTTTCGATATCAGAGGGTTATCATCATTCCCTCATGCAGTGGCACGCTTCTGGCTTTACCCGCGCAACACCGGCGTCTACCGGAGTCAGTGATCCATGACGGACAACATCATCGATTTCGCAACGGTTCGCGTGCGCAGTCGGCAGCGCAGCCTCGACAAACGCATGCACCCGCGCCTCGAGAGCGACGACCGGCTCTTCACGCAAGTGGTGTTGTCCGCGGACGAACCGGAGCTGGTCGGGACGACGCTCTCCTGCACGGCCATCAACATGTCCGTCGGCGGCATTCAGTTCGCAACCACGCAGCCGCTGCCGGTCGGCGCTCTGCTCGATCTGTGGGTCGACATCTCGACCCGTCCGGGCAAGTTCTTCCTGTCGGGCGAGGTGCGCTGGACCCGCCCCGGCGAGCCGGGTCTGGACGGCAGTCCGGTGTGGCTCGTCGGTGTTCAACTCAAGTCCGGAGCGGCCACCGACATCCTCGATTGGCGTGAATACCACGCCACCGCCAACACTCCCTGATTCACCGAGAAAACGTGATCCGGTTCACCCGGATCACGCCGCCCTCCTCTCGGTTACATCTCCCTGAAACTGCTGTAATTCCCGATACATCCGTGGCAGTTTCGGGAGTCCACTCTCGTGTCCAACCCGAAGGTCGTCTCGCTGCAGTCCGGCCGCAAACCGTCCTCCGCGCTCCCGCCGATCGTCGGCAGCGTGCGCCAGCAGGCGCGAAAGCAGCTCGCCGCGCTGGTGAAGGACCTGCTGAACGGCACGGACGATGCACTGTTCGAGATGGCGGACCGCTCGCAGAGCAACGCCGATCACAACCTCTACTTCGATTCGATGCGGCAGATCCGCCTGCACCGCGGGGAGGTCGAAAAGCGTTTCGGTGAGGAGCTGAGCGAGGGTTTCGACCGGGCGTTCTCGGAAGACGCGCTCCCCGATTCCATCGACCAGGTGGAGGCCGACGAGATCGGTCTGGTGGAGAACGACGATCTGGAAATCTCCGTCGCGATCAGCGGCATCGTCTCGAAGATCACCAGCCAGTTCTCGCTGCCGATCATGGAGCTCACCAAGCGCTTCGATCACCTGTCGCGCCACAGCAGCATCAACGAGCGGCGAAATCCGCTCGGCCCGCAGATGGTCGGCGAGGCATTCGCGCGTGCGATCGAGTGCCTCGACCTCGACATCAAGATTCGCATCATCCTGCTGAAGCTGTTCGAGCGCCTGGTGATGCAGCGCATGGGGCCGGTGTACGACGCGGCCAACCGGATGCTGATCGAAGCCGGCGTTCTGCAGGACCTGCGCCGCACGCTCGGCCGCGGACGTAATCCAGCCGCGGCGGCGCGCCGACCGGGGCAGCCCCCCGGCGCCAACGCGGCCGGCCCCGGCGGGTTCGGTGTCGGCGGCGGTCCGGCTGCCGGTAACGCTGGCGGGGAATACGCCGGCGCGCCCGGAGCCGGTGGATACGGCGGCGGGCACGGCGGCCTGCTGGGTGCCGCCGATGCCGCCGGCAGCGGCTACGGCGGGGGTTTCAGTACGATCCAGTCACTGCTCGCCGGCCTCCGCCCGCCCGGTGACGAGGTTCCGGCCGGCGGCGCAATAATCGGCACGCCGGTGCTGATCGACCTGCTGGACGAGGTTCAGGTGGAGACCGGCGGCGAGCGGCTCGACATCGAGCACCTGCCGCCCCGCGTCGACCTGCGCCATCTCGTGGTGACCCGCGCACCGGACGTGACCGGCCAGGCGATGAATCACCTCGGCCGCGCCGACGAGGACGTGGTCAACTTCATCGGCCTGCTGTTCGACTACATCCTGAACGACCGCAACCTGGCGATCCCGATGAAGGCGCTGATCGGCCGGCTGCAGATTCCGATCGTGAAGCTGGCGATCCTGGACAAGAGCTTCTTCGACAGCTCCGCGCACCCGGCCCGCCAGCTCTTGAACGAGCTGTCGAGCGCCGGTATCGGCTGGAGCTCCGCCGCCGAGCTCAAGCGCGACGTGGTCTACGACAAGATCGAGTCCATCGTCATCCGGGTGCTGAACGGCTTCCGCGACAACCCGCAGATCTTTCAGGACCTGCTCGAAGAGCTGCGCGAGTTCCGCGCCCAGGACACCGTGCGGAACGCCCGCATGGAGCAGCGCGTCAAGGAGAAGGAATCCGGCCGGGCGCGTACCCTTGCGGCGAAGGAAGACGTGCAGAAGGTCATCAATCAGAAGGCCTGCGGGCTGCGCCTGCCGCGCGAGCTCGGCCGCTTCCTGTCCGACGTCTGGAGCCGCGTGATGGTGTACGTGACGCTCCGGGAAGGTCAGACCTCGGCCGCCTGGGAAGCGTTGATCAGCGTCCTCGACGACCTGTTGTGGGCGCTGCAGCCGCTCGACGACATGGATCAGATCGAGCGCCGCGATGCCCTCGCCGATGCGCTGCTCGACCGGCTGCGCGCCGGGATGGCGCTGATCCAGTTGCCCGACTCCGACCAGGACCACTGGTGCACGGTGATCGGCGAGCAGATCGCCGAGGTCAGCCGCAACGACCGGATGTTCCTCGAGGACGACGACGTGCCGCGCTCCGTCGACGCGTTTCCGGAGATGGAGGAAATCGTGCTGGCGGCGCCGCACGAGGTCACCGACAGCTATCAGGGCGAAGCGCCGGCGCCCGCCTTCGTCGAGAAGATCAACCGCCTCACGGAGGGCACCTGGGTCGAGATCCACCAGGAAGGCGAGTCGGTGCTACGCTGCAAGCTCGCCACCATCGTGCGGCCCGGCGATCGTTACGTGTTCGTCAACCGCCGCGGCATGAAAGTGGCGGAGAAGACCCGCATGGAGCTCGCGCGCGAGCTGCAGGACGACAAGCTCGTGGTGCTGAACGACTCGCAGGTGTTCGACCGGGCGCTGCAGGCCGTGATCGGCAACCTGCGGCAGATCCAGCGGCAGGGGGTCTGAGGCTAAAGCTGCTGTGGGAGCGGCCTCCGGCCGCGAATCCGAGGTTGTGGATCAGCCGCGTTCGCGGCCGGAGGCCGCTCCCACAGCGCCGTGCCCCCGCTCCGCCAGCACCCGCTCCACCGTCTCGACGATCGTCCGGGTCTGTGCGTCCACTTCGAGGTTCACCCGGTCACCGGCGACCACGCGGCCGAGCGTGGTGCGGGCGATGGTTTCCGGAATCAGGCTGACGCCGATCTCGCTGCGCGCCGGGTCGACGTGCGAGATCGTCAGGCTGGCGCCGTCGAGCGCGACGAAACCCTTGTAGGACAGGAACTTCATCAACGCCGCCGGCACCTGCAGGTAGACGTTGCGCTCGTTGGCGCCCTGCTCGACCCGCCCCACTACCGCGACGTCGGTCACGTGACCGGACACGATGTGTCCGCCGATCTCGTCGCCGACGCGGAACGAGCGCTCCACGTTGACCAGGCTGCCGACCCGGAGGTCGCCGAGGTTGGTGCGCTCGAGGGTTTCCCGAATCACGTCGAAGTCGGCGAGCCCGTCGGCCACCGCGGTGACGGTCAGGCAGGTTCCGTTCACCGCCACCGAGGCGCCGGGCTCGAGCCCGACGGCGTGCTCCCCGAGATCGATCGTGAGGCGCCTCAGACCCGGCTCGTCGCTGACCCTCCGAACCGGGCAAAGGCCCTGAACGATCCCGGTGAACACCGCCCGGCGCGCGTCAGAGCTGCGCGGCAGCCCGCTGGAGCTCCTGCTCGCGCTTCTCCTCGTTGTCGAGGTAGGTGATCCACTGCTGGCAGATCCGGCGGTTCGAATCGTCGTCCTCGCGCCGCGCGATCGTGCGGCACTCGACGAACGCCTCGCGCGCCTGGTTGCGCTCACCCATGTTGGACAGGCACATGCCCTTGACCAGAAAGACGGTCTGTTCCTGGCGCAAGCCACCCTTGTCGAGCGCGCCGTCGGCGGCCTTGACGCACGCTTCGTTGTTGTCACTGTCGAGATACAGGCTCGCGAGCCGCTCGTAGATGGTGCCTTCGTCGGACAGCTTCGCGGCCTCCTCGAGCACCGGGATCGCCTTCTTCGTTTCCTGCGCGAGCTGCCAGGCCTGCCCGAGCTGCAGCAGCGTCTCGTCGGTCCGCTCGATGATCTTCTCCTGGATGCCGCGCTCGAGCACCCGGGCCGCGCGCCAGTACTGGCTCGCCTGCATCAACGTCCCGGCGTAGTTGGTCAGATCGCCCTGCTCCGTCAGATAGCCGCCGACGTCGGCGGCCTCGTACGTCCACAGCGACTCCTTCTCGTTGCCGAGCTGCGCATGGATGCCGGCGAGCTGCACCCAGTACTGACGCTTCGGGAAGCGCGTCACCAGCGTCTCGAGCGTCTCGAGCACTTTCGGCCACTTCTCCTGCTCGTAGTAGAGGAAGTTCAGCAGCGCGAGCCACTGCTCCTTGACCGGGATCTGGCGCTCCTTCGCGAGGGCGATACCGCGCTCGATCTGCTCGGTGGCGGCCGGGAAGTTCTCCATCTGGTAGTAGACCTGACCCATGAAGATGTGCGGATCGGGCCCGGGATTGTCCGCACGTTGCTGCCACTGGCGCATGTAGTCGAGCGCCTGCTGGTAGTTCTCGTTCACGAACGAGAGCTGCGCGAGCGTGTAGAGCGTCTGCACCTCGAGGCCTTCCGGAATGTTCTCGCCCTGCGCGAGGACCTCCTTGTACGCGTTGATCGCCTCCCCGTACTTCTCCTCGGAGAAGTACACGAAGCCCAGCATGTTGAACACCTGGCCGACTTCGTTGCCGTTCATCCGGTCACGGCGCTTCAGCATGTCGTTGAGCACTTGCTTGGCGCCGGCGAAATCCTTCGCCTCCACCAGTTCCTGGGCCTCCGACAGCTTCTTGTAGGTGGCCTCGCTCATCGCCGGAATACGCCGCGTTTCCGGCTTGGGCTTCTCGCCGTCTTCGGCGGCGAACGCGGCAGTGCCGCGCACGTCGAGCTCGTGCAGGAGCGGCGTACCGAGATAGACGGCCAGCGCGCAGGTGAGGCAAACGATTCGCTTGAACATCTTCTTGAGTCCTTCGCCGAGCCGGCGGCCTACTCCTCCAGCTCGAAGGTGATCAGGTTACGTACGCCGGCCACGTCGATCGGCTCACCGTTGACGACCTTCGGCTTGTACTTGAACTTGAGCGCCGCCTGGATGGCAGCACGGTCGAAGATACCCGGCGGCTCCGATTCGATCACCACCGGATCGACCACCGCACCGGTCTTCGTGACGGTGAACTCGAGCAGCACGTGACCCTCGATGCCGCGCGTCTGCGCTCGCCGGGGGTACACCGGGGCCACCTTCACGATCGGCAGATAGTCGCCGTCGCTGCTGAAACCGCCCACGCCGCCGACGTTCAGGTCCACGTTGGTCTTGACGGCGCCGATGTCGACACCGACGGAGACGTCGCTGGTCTCGAACGTCGTCTGCGGCATGTCCGGCGGCGGCTCCTCCGGGGGCGGCGGCGGCTTCGGCTTACGCGTCTTCGTCTCGATCTGGTTCTGCTCGGGGATCCGCACGAAATCGACGATGCGGCCCTGCACCTTGTCCTCGATGGCCGCCTGGTCGCTGTGGATCAGGATCTCCATCACCAGGAACAGTACGAATGTGGTCGCCACACCCAGGACTATTCCGAATATCACTCGCGCCAGCATGGCAGGACCCCTCTATTCCACGGTCGAAACCGCCACCTGCTCGATCCCGGCGGCACGCGCCGCCTCGAGCACGGCCTTCACCTTCGAATACTTGGCTGCTTTATCCGCTTGGACAACCAGGCCGCCGGCCGGGTTCTCGGCGTGGATGCGCTCGATCGCAGCGCGCACCCCGCCCTCTTCGACCTGTTTCCTGTCGATCCAGATCTCGCCGTTCGGGCCGATTGCGACGAGCACGCTGACCGTCGGCTTCTCGACCCCGGTTTCGGCTGTCGGACGGAACACGTCGATGCCCGGGTCCTTGATGAAGGTCGCGGTCACGATGAAGAAGATCAGCATGATGAACACCACGTCCAGCATGGGCGTGAGGTTGATGTCCGAGCTGTCATCGCCGCGAGGAACCCGCGCGTTACTGCTGCCTCTCATCTCGTCCTCCGGGCGGCGCCGGTTGGCGCCCCGTCAATGATCCATGGTCAGGTGATCCTGAAACAATTCGATCTCGTAGTCGACTCTGCGTTTCAGGAGCGTGGCGCCGAGCGTCCCCGACAACGCGGCCACCATCCCCGCCATCGTCGGGATCGTGGCCATGGACACCCCCGCCGCCATCGACCGGGCGTTGCCGCCCTGGGAGGCCATCGCGTCGAACACCGCCACCATGCCGGTCACCGTACCCAACAGGCCGAGCAACGGACACAGCGCCACGCAAGTCTGGATCAGCGGCAGCGTACCGACGATGCGGTCGTTCGCTTCCGAGATGATCGCTTCGCGGATCTGGTGGGCGCTCCACGAGCGCCGCTCCGGCCGGCCCTCCCATCGCTCCGCCGCCTCCCGAACCATCTTCTTGTGGTCGGTCTGGAAGTACAGCAGGCGCTCGAACAGCATCGCCCACATCAGGAAGGTGACGGCAGCGATCGCCCAGAGGACGTTGCCGCCGGCCTCCATGAACATGATGAACCTGAGATAGATGTCATCCATGGTTTCAGTGCCGCCTCTGCCGGGATCAACCCAGCGCCTGACCGGAACGCTCGGCGTGTTCGGCAATCAGACCTGCGCTCTGCTCCTCGAGCACGTGGATCACGCCGCGGCTGCGCTGCGCGACGATCGCATGCAGCAGCGTCATCGGGATCGCCACCACCAGCCCTTCGACCGTGGTCATCAGCGCCTGCGCGATACCGCTCGCCATGGTCTGCGGGTCGCCCGCGCCGAACAGCGTGATCGCCTGGAAGGTCACGATCATCCCGGTCACCGTACCGAGCAGACCGAGCAGCGGCGCGACCACCGAGATCACCTGGATCAGGTTGATGTTGCTGGTCACCTTCGGAGTCTCCGCGAGAATCGCCTCGCCGAGCTTCAGTTCCAGCGTCTCGACGTCCGTGTCGCGGTTTTCGTGGTAGGTGTTCAGTACGCGGCCGAGCGGGTTGTCGAGGTCCGGCGTCGAGGATTGCTTCTGCGCCTGCACTTTGCGGTACATGACGCTGAGCTGGATCAACTTCCAGACGCCCAGGATGATGCCGAAGATGCCGAGCAGGATGATCACCGAGCCGACGTACGAGCCTTCGCCGTCACAGAACGGCAGATAGCACTCGCCGGCGCGGATTCCGCCGAACGGCGTGCCCACACGCTCGCCGAGGGTCGCGCCCTGAATCAGCAGATCGAGCAGTGAGCCGCGCGTCGGATCGATCGCAAAGCCGACGATCTCGTCCGGCGCCGCTTCGGCGAGGTCTTCCGCCGTGGAGGTGTAACGCCCGGCCGGCTGACGGCCGAGCTCGTTCAGCGTGCCGCCTTCGTATTTGATGTAGCGGTCGCCGGCGATGAGGTTGAACGACCCGACCCGAACGACGTCGGTGTCGAGCCGCTCGCCGTTGTTCAGAACGACCGTGCCAGGGAACTTCACGACCTTGCCGGACTCGGTCATCTCGCGCTGCAATTCGAACCAGAGCCGCTCCATCTCCTCGATGGTCGCCAGGCTGCTCGCGGTACCCATCCGCGCGGCGAACTCGCCGAGCCAGTCGCCACGACCCGGGTACTGCGCCGAAACCACGGAGCCGCTGAACAACCCCCGCGTATCACCGGCAACCTGCTGAAGCACCCCGAACAGCTCACGCAGCGAGCCGAGACGGTTGTCCAGCTGCTCCTGCAGGTTGCCGATGCGGATTTCGTTCTCCTCGAACGTCGTCTCGAGCCGCTCCGAACGCTGCTCTTCCCGAGTACGTTCCTGGCGTGCCTGCTGGAGAAGCTGCTGCTGCTGATTGCGCTCCCGCTGGAAGCGCGCGAGGCGTTCCTGCAGCGCGCGGGACTCCACCACCTGGCGCTCCTGAACGTTGCGCAGCAGCTCGTCCAGGCTCGCCGCCTCGTTGACCCGGAGGTCGGCACCGAGCTGATCGCCAGGCTGCTCGGCCGGCGGCTGGGCCGGTGCGTCCTGGGCAAAGGCCGGTGCGGCGGCAACCAGGCCGGCGAGAAACAAGCCGCCGAACAGGCCCGACATCGTTGACTTCATCGTGCGCTCGCTCATTCTCCGGCCTCCGAACCTTGTCCTGTCTGGGTGATCGCCCGATTCTGCTGCGGCCCCGGGACTGGCTCGGGACCCCGTACCGGCAACGTCAGCAGATCGACCGACAGTTGCTGATTGGCCATACGGATGCCGTTACGAACCTGCGAGTGGAAGGAATCGTCGAGCTCCTCCCATTGCTTGCTGATGGGGTTGTAGAACCCGGTCAACTCACCGTCGGGGCTCTGATAGACGAGGATCACCCGGCCGACCTTCAGCACGTCGACCCGCCGCGGCTGGCCGTCGATGGGGATGGTGTCGCTGTAGGTTTCCATCGTGCGGCCGTACTCGTTCTCGATCTGGTAGGCCTGCAGGATCTGGCTGAACTTTTCCGACACGGCCACGTCGGCGCGGTCCATCATGTCACGCAGCGTCTCGACCCGCCGGCGCCGCTCTTCGAGCAGGAACGGCAGATCGAGCTCGACGAACTGCTCGAGCCCGTCGATCATGCGCAACATCAGCGGCGTGATCTGGCGCTCGATCACGGTCACCTCGTCGATCGACCGCGAGATCTGCTGCATCTCGCGCTCCTGACTCTGGATCTGGCGCTCGAGTTGCCCGTTGTAAACCCGCAGACCCTCGATCTCCTTCAGCACCGTTTTGTAATCCGTGAGAAGCTGACGCGTCTCCTCGGTCAACGCGTCCACCCTCGCCTGATTCTGCCTGGCCTGCTGGTTGATCCGTTCGGCGACTTGATAGATGTCATTGAGCGTCGCCGCGACGGCGCCCCCGGCCGCCAGGCTTCCCAACGTCAACAGCACCGCTGCTGAAAGCCCTTTGATGAAATGTCTGTTCATACGACGTCCTACGGGTTTATTTAACGTGCCTTCACCGGAATCGCGCCCACCTGTTCGCGCCTCGAAACCTGCTTGCGGATTCACTTCGGTGAAGGGCTGGTGAGGCCAGGCTCGTTCTTAAGTGTCGGTGTTCTAATTGGCGGCTGCCTCCCCCGAGCGATCGCCCAGTGATACAGCCAACACAGCGGGGGGCGTGTTTGCACAACACACCCTTGGTGCCCCGCCCCTTTCCGTGGGTTCGAAGGATCAACAAACACCTGTTCGAAGTCAAGCTTGGCAACCGGGCGGGCCGGCAGAGGCCGATGGTCGCCTCGCACCGCGGAATTTGCGCCTCATCCCAGGTGTTCGGCGAAGAACTCGAGCGTTCGCTCTCTTGCCAAGCCGGCGCTTTCGCGGTGGTAGCTGGCCCGGTGGTCGCAGTTGAAGCCGTGGTCGGCCGGATAAACGAAAACGCGTACGTTCGGGTGCGCGCTCTTGATACTGTCCACGTCGGTCATCGGAATGTGGGCATCCTTTTCTCCGAAATGCATCATCACGGGACAGCGTGGCTGCCGGTTCGTTTCCCGCGCGATACCGCCGCCGTAGTACGCGACCGCGGCCGCGACCCCGTCCAGCTCGCACGCTGCGCGCCAGGTCAACAGCCCGCCGAAACAGTAGCCGACCACGCCGACGCGGCCGTGCGCGGCCGCCGCGTCCACCGCCGCGTGCACGTCCTGGAGCGCGAGCCGGTGGTCCAGCCGCTGAAACGCCAGCTCGATGCCGCGGGTCAGGTCGGCTTGCTCGTAGCCGAGCTCGATGTCGCGTTCTATTCGGTCGAAGATCTGCGGCGCAAGGGCCACGTAGCCGTCGCGCGCGTAGCCGTCGGCGACCTCACGGATGTGATCGTTGACTCCGAAGATCTCCTGGATCACCACCACGGCGCCCTTCGGTGTGCCCGATGGGTCCGCGCGGTAGGCGCCCACCGCGAATCCGTCCACCGAGCGAAGTTGAACCTTCTCCCCCATTTGACTGACCTCCTGACGTTGCGGGTTCGAGCCCGGCAGCAGGACCCGCGATCGGTTCGGGGCCGCATTATGTTGGAGATCGACCGTAGTTGTTAACCCTCTATCCGTCGCGGCGCGGAGGACGGGTCGGGCCCAGCCGCCGCGGCGCTCCCGCGCCAGAGGCGCTGGGCGAGCCGACGCCAGGCGAAGCCGACGCCGATGAGCGCACCACCCAGCAGCCATACCCCCGGGGGCAGAAACAGGATCAGGAACGCGCAACCCCCGAGACCGGCCCAGGGAACCCAACGGCCATCGCGCGCCCCCGGCAACCGCAGTGCCGCGGCGTTCGTGATCCCGTAGTAGATCAGCACCGTCAGCGCGCTGAAGCTCCAGGTGAGCTCGACCGCCCCGAACGCGGCCACCAGGGCCACGATCGTGCCGACGGCCACGACCGCGATGGAGGGGCTGCCGCGCCCGCTGACGCGCGCGAGCCGCGGCGGCAGATCGCCGCGGCGCCCCATCGCCAGCGCGACGCGGGACAAGCCCAGCAGCAGATTGAGCAGCACGCCGAGCATCGCGGTGACGGCGCCGAGCGCCACCAGCTCGGTCAACCCGGGCAGACCCAACGCGGCGGCCGCCGCCTCGAGCGGCACCGCCCCGGACGCCGCGGCGGCCGCCAGAACGGTCCCGTCGACGGCGCCGAGCGCCGCCAGCGCGACCAGAACGTACAGTGCCGCGCTGACGATCAGCGTCAACACGATCGCCCGGGGGATGGTTCGCGCCGGCGCGCGGACCTCCTCACCGAGCGTCGCGATGCGGGCATAACCCGTATAGGCGACGAACATCAGCGCAGTGGCATGGAAGAACGCGCCGGCAGCGTCGGGATGCAGAGCCGCGATGCCGCGCGACGTCGCGCCGGCGCCCCCGGGGCGGAGCACCAGACCCGCCACCGCGAATGCGCCGAGCGCGAGCAGCGTTACGCCGACGATCGCGGCGTTGGCCGCGCTGCTGCGGCGCAGTCCGCCCAGCACCAGCAGTGTGGTGCCGAGCGCCACCGCGGCTGCCAGCGGACCGAGCCAGCCGCCCGGCTCGACGCCGACCAGGCGGCACGCGTAGCCGACCACGCCGATGGCCGCCGTGGCGGCCGACGCGATCTTCGCGCAGAGAAACAGCCAGCCGGCCGCGAAACCGAGCGAGGGATTCAGCAGCGCATGCCCGTACTCGTAGGTGCCGCCGCTGACCGGGTAGGCCGCCGCGAGACGCGCGCTCGACAGCGCGTTGCACGAGGCGAGCCCCGCGGCGAGCACGAGCGCGGGCACGACTCCGCCGCCGGCGATTCCGGCCGCGATGCCGAGGCTCACGAACACGCCGGTGCCGAGGATCGATCCGAGCCCGAGCAGCACGGCACCTGCCAGACCGAGCTCTCTGCGCAGCGACACGGGTGTCATGGAAGGCCCGTCAATGCATCACGTTGTCACCGAACTGTAACATTCGCTGCCGAAGATGCGCCGCCAACCGGCCGCGCTGCCCGTGGCCCTCGAAGCGAGGAGAACAGGATGATCGCGTTCCGATACCGCACCGGCGGCGTGCTGTTCGTCATGGGGCTCGTGACGGCCGCGGCCCGGGCGGCGGAGGTGCGACTCGATGACGGGCTCAGCGTGCAGAGCGGCGATTACCGCTTCCGGCTCGGCGGGCGGGTCATGTGGGACGCCGACAGCTTCGACGGCGCGCTGAATCGCGACCACGACGGCGAGCGGCGCTTCGATGCGTACCTGCGTCGGGCGCGCATCGAGCTTTCCGCGGACGTGCACCCGGACGTGAGTCTGCAGTTCGACGTGGACGTGCACGACGGCGCCGAAGTGCATACCGCGGGCATCGAGTACCGCGGCTGGTCGTGGGCCGACGTCTTCGTCGGCCGCACCAAGGAGCCGTTCGGCCTCGAGGAGCTGACCAGCTCCAACGCCATCTCGACCATCGAGCGCAACTGGTTCACCGAGGCCACCGACGCCGACGGCCAGCCGCATTTCGGCGTGTTGCTGTCCGGCCGGGTCGGCCCGCTCGGCTGGGCCGCCGGTGTCTTCAACCCGGAGGGCAACCCGGAGCGCGAGGACGGCGGCGACCGGTTCGCCGTCACGGGCCGCCTGTTCGGCACCCCGATCCTGAGCGGCGCACGGGTGCTGCACCTCGGCGCGGCCTACACCGACCGGAACCTCGACCAGCCGCTCGACGCGGCCGGCTTCGAGCTCGACGTCGCAGAGGGCGGCGGCGAGCTCGACTCCGCCACGCTGCAAATCGCCGAGGATCGCCAGCTCGGGCTCGAGGCCCTGTACATCGACGGCCGGTTCTCGGTGCAGGCCGAGGCGTTCCGCCGCGACATGCCCGGAGCGGACGGCGGCCCTGACGGCCGTGTCGACGATTGGTATCTGCAGGCGACCTGGACGGTCACCGGTGAGAGCCGCGGCTACAAGCGGGACGAGGGGGTACCGGACATGATCGAGCCGAGCGGGCGGCGCGGCGCCGTCGAGCTGGTCGCGAAGATCGACCGGATCCGCTTCGACGTCGACGGCCGGCCCGATCAGAAGGTGGACGGCCTGCTGCTCGGTGCCAACTGGTACCCGATCCGGCACGTCAAGCTGATGGCCAACGTGATCCGGGTGTCGAGCGACGGCGTGGTCGGCCGGGGCGAGGACGACGACGCTACCGTGTTCTCGACCCGCGTGCAGTTCGCCTTCTGAAACATGACTCGGCGGCCTCCGTCATGAAACCGTCATACGGTTCCGCTCTAATACCGCCGATGCAGTCGACACGCGCGCGCCAGAGGTGACCGCCAACACCATCCTGCTGGTCGAGGACGAAGTGGAGATCCGCGACATGCTGGCCTTCTCGCTCGGCCGCGCCGGCTTCCAGGTTCTGGAGTGCGGCAGCGCGGAGGAAGCGCTGCGGCATCTGGACGGCGTGCTGCCGAGCCTGCTCATCGTCGACTGGATGCTGCCCGGGATGAGCGGAGTCGATCTCGCCCGGCGGATCCGCCGCGACGAGCACACCAGCCACCTGCCGCTGATCATGCTCACCGCGAAGGGTGAGGAGATCGACAAGCTGAAGAGCTTCGACTCCGGCGTGGACGATCACGTCACGAAGCCGTTCTCGCCGCGGGAGCTGATCGCCCGGGTCAAGGCGCTGCTTCGCCGCGCCGGCAGCCCCGACGCCGGCGTGATCGAGCACGGCCCGCTGCATCTCGACCTGCTGGCGCACGAAGTGACGGCGCACGGCCGGCCGGTGTCGCTCGGCCCGACCGAGTTCCGGCTGCTCGAGCACTTCATGACCCATCCGGGGCGCGCGTTCGCCCGCGCGCAACTGCTGGACCGGGTCTGGGGCCGCAGCGTCTACGTCGAGGAGCGTACGGTGGACGTGCACATCCTTCGCCTGCGCAAGGCGTTGACTCCGTCCGGGCTGCAGCACGTGATCCAGACCGTGCGCGGCGTCGGCTACCGCTACCTGCAGCCGGAACGATGATGCCGTCCCGGCAGGACTGGCTGATCATCGGCGCGCTCGCGCTCGCTGCGCTGCTGCTCGGTGCGATCACCGGCGCGTGGACCGCGATGCTGCTGCTCGCGGTGCTGGTGTGGGTGGTGCTCCAGCACCGGGAGCTGTCGACGTTCGTCGCCTGGGCGCGGCGTCCGCTGACCCGGCCGCGCAACCGGCTCGAGACCTGGCAGCGGCTCTCCGATCACCTGTACCGGCGGCTCCGCGAGTCGCGCGGGCGCACGGCCCGGGCGCTCGAGCGCCTGCGCACGCTGAAGGTGATCACCGACGCGCTGCCGGACGCCGCGGTCATCGTCGACCGCGTCGGCGCCATCGAAGACTTCAACCGGGCGGCCGGCGCGTTCCTCAGGCTGAAACACTCCGATCGCGGAGCCAACCTGGCCGCGCTGGTGCGGCATCCGGAGTTCGTCTCGCTGGTGCGCGGGCAGCACACCGAGGATCTGGTCGAATTCGCCTCGCCGTTCGACGACGATCGCCGGCTGGAGGCGCGCCGGATCCCGATCGATTCGCGCCGCGCGCTGGTGCTCGTCCGGGACGTCACGCAGCTCAATCGCTTGCTCACGATGCGCCAGGACTTCGTCGCCAACGTCTCGCACGAGCTGCGCACACCGCTGACCGTGGTGGTCGGCTACCTCGAGACCATGAGCTCCGAGGCGCTCGACGCGGCGACACTGCGCGAGCTCCTCGGCAAGCTCGAGTCGCCGACCCGCCGGATGCGCGCGCTGGTCGACGACCTGCTGCTGTTGTCGCGCCTGGAGTCGAGCCCGCAGCCGGATCCGGAGTCGCTCACGCCGGTGGATGTCTGTGCGGTGATCCGCGGCTGCATCGGCGAAGCGCGCGTGCTGAGCGGCGGCAAGCACCGGTTCGAATGCGAGTGCGACCGCACGCAGCAGCTCCTCGGTGTGGAGAACGAGCTCTACAGCGCGATTCTCAACATGCTGACCAACGCAGTCCGCTACAGCCCGGACGGCGGCGATGTGACGATCACCTGGGCGGCGCGCGGAGCCGGCGCCCGGCTGGCGGTACGCGATCAGGGGATCGGCATCGCGCCCGAGCATCTGCAGCGCATCACCGAGCGGTTCTACCGGGTGGATCTCGCCCGCTCCCGGGTGCGCGGCGGCACCGGCCTCGGCCTCGCCATCGTCAAGCACGTGCTGAAGCGCCACGGCAGCGCGCTGCAGGTCGAGAGCGAGCTCGGCCGCGGCAGCACGTTCTTCTGCGATTTTCCGGCGCATGCCGTGCGAAGGACCTCTCCCACTCCCCAGGAAGCACCATGAGACGATCGAGCAAACTGATGGCTTCGTGCCTGTTGCTGCTGGTCGGCGCCGGTTCGACGGCGCAGGCCGAGGAAGCGCTCCCCGAGTATCAGCGGGTCGGCGGCGTGTCGGGCACCCTGTCCAGCATGGGCTCCGACACGCTCGCCAACCTGATGACGCTCTGGACCGAGGAGTTCAAGCGCCAGTACCCGAACGTCACGATCCAGGTGCAGGCGGCCGGCTCCTCGACGGCACCGCCGGCGCTCACCGAAGGCACCGCGAACTTCGGGCCGATGAGCCGCGCGATGAAGGACATGGAGATCGAGGCGTTCGAAAACCGGCACGGCTACAAACCCACCGCGATCCGCGTCGCCATCGACGCGCTGGCCGTCTACGTGCACAAGGACAATCCGCTGGAGTCGCTGACGATTCCGCAGCTCGACGCGATCTTCTCGGTGACCCGACGCTGCGGCCACGACGTCGGCATCGAGACCTGGGGCCAGCTCGGCCTGACCGGGAGCTGGACCGATCGGCGCCTGCAGCTCTACGGACGCAATTCGGTCTCCGGCACCTACGGCTACTTCAAGGAGGTGGCGCTGTGCTCGGGTGATTTCAAGAACAACGTCAACGAGCAGCCCGGATCGGCTTCGGTGGTGCAGGCGGTCTCCTCGTCGCTGAACGGCATCGGCTACTCGGGCATCGGCTACGTGACCTCCGGCGTGCGGGCCGTACCGCTCGCCGAGTACGAGGACGTGCCGCCGGTGCCCGCCACGCCGGAGAACGCGGCGTCCGGCGACTATCCGCTGTCGCGCTACCTGTACATCTACGTGAACAAGCGCCCTGGGTCGCCGCTGCCGCCGCTGCAGCGCGAGTTCCTGAAGCTGGTGCTGTCGCGGACCGGCCAGGAAATCGTCAGCAAGGACGGCTACGTGCCCCTTCCGGCCCGGCTGGTCGAACGCGAGCTCGGCAAGCTCGAGCCGTGAGCGGGGTGTCGCGATGAGCCGCACCGCCACGGCCGACGCACCGAAGGCGCAGGTCGCGCGCCGCCGGCGTGTGGTCAACGCGCTCACCGCCCGCGTGGTGGCGCTCGGCGGCGCGGCGGTGATCGCCGCGATCACGCTGATCTTCCTCTACCTGCTCTGGGTGGTGGTGCCCGTATTCCGCGGCGCCGACATCGACACCGGGGCTTCGTACCGCCTCGAGCCCGCCGAGGCGTTGCTGATCGAGGCGAACGACAGCGAAGAGATCGGCCTGCGCATCAGCGCCGCCGGCGAGGCGCTGTTCTTCGACCTCGCCGACGGCCGGATCCGGGAGCGCGTCGACCTCGGCCGGCCGATCGCTCAGGCGAAACCGGTCTCCGACAGCGGCGGGCTGTACGCGCTGCTCGACACCGACGGCAACCTCGGCTTCGTCCAGGCGAGCTATCCGGTCTCGTTTCGCGGCGAGGACCGCGAGATCACGCCGCGCCTGGAGTTCGCGTTCGAGGAGAGCTGGATCGACGTCGGCCCGGCCGAGCTGTTCGACGTCTGGTTGTCCGGCAGGGAGCTGCTGATCGCCGCCGTCACCGGCCGCACGTTGACGATTCACCGGTTCCGGAACGTCGAACCCGACTATGCGCTCGATCTCCCGCGCCACGGGCGGGTGACGCTCCGCCGCGATTTCGATCACCTGCACTTCGGCGCGCGCGGCCGCTGGCTGTACCTGGTCGGCGCAAACGGCGCGCTCAGGGTGCTCGACCTCGCCCGACCGACCGCGCCGGAGGATCACTACCACGGCCGCCTGACGCCCGAAGGCACGGCGATCCGCGACGTGGCCCCGCTGCTCGGTCGCCATTCACTGCTGGTCGCCGACGCCGCCGGCGGCATCACGCAGTGGTTCATGGTGCGCAGCGCGTTCGGCGAGCGGCTCGAGCCGGTGCGTCGCTTCGAGACCGACGCGCCGGTCACCCGGCTGATCCCGGAGCAGCGACGGAAGGGTTTCGCGGCCATCGACGACGGCGGCCGCCTGCACCTGTTCTATTCGACGTCGGAGCGACACCTCGCGACTCATCGAATGACCGGGACCGCGGTCGACGCGGTCAGCATCTCACCGCGCGCGGACCTCCTGCTGACGGCGAGCGCCGACGGGCACGTGCAGAGCTACCGCCTGCGGAACGACCATCCGGAGATCTCGTGGTCGACGCTCTGGTCGAAGGTCTGGTACGAGGGCTATCCGGAGCCGGTGTACAGCTGGCAGTCGTCGGCCGCGAGCACCGACTACGAGGCCAAGTTCTCGCTGACGCCGCTGCTCTTCGGCACGCTGAAGGGCGCGTTCTATGCGCTGTTCTTCGCGGTGCCGGTGGCGATCCTCGGTGCACTGTACACGGCGTATTTCATGGCCCCGGCGATGCGCCGGCTGGTCAAGCCCGGAATCGAGGTGATGGCCGCCCTCCCGACGGTGGTTCTCGGTTTCCTCGCCGGACTGTGGCTCGCCCCGCTGATCGAAGCGAACCTCGCTGCGGTGCTGAGCGTGCTGGTGGTGATGCCGGCGCTGACGATGCTCTTCGCGTGGCTGTGGAGCCGACTGCCGGACCGGCTGACCCGCCGCTTCGACGGGTGGTACGCGCTGATCGCGGTGCCGCTGATCGTGCTGACGATCTGGATCGCGTTCGCGATCGGCCCGTGGCTCGAGCTGACGGTGTTCGGCGGCAACACCCAGACCTGGATCCGCGAGCACCTGGGGCTCGACTACGATCAGCGCAATGCGCTGGTGGTCGGCCTCGCGATGGGTCTCGCGGTGATCCCGACCATCTTCTCGATCGCCGAGGATGCCGTCTACGGCGTGCCGACCCACCTGATCAACGGCTCACTCGCGCTCGGCGCAACGCGCTGGCAGACGCTGACCCGCGTGGTGGTGCTCACCGCGAGCCCCGGCATCTTCTCGGCGGTGATGATCGGGCTCGGCCGCGCCGTCGGCGAGACGATGATCGTGCTGATGGCCACCGGCAACACGCCGGTGATGGACATGAACATCTTCGAGGGCATGCGCACGTTCGCGGCGAACATCGCAGTGGAGATGCCCGAGTCCGAGGTCGGCAGCACCCACTACCGGATCCTGTTCCTGACCGCGCTGGTGCTGTTCATGCTGACGTTCGTGTTCAACACCGCGGCCGAGCTGGTACGCCAGCGGCTGCGGAAACGCTACGGAAACCTGTGATGCGGCTGCAGCAGCACCGTACCGGCTTCGTAGCCTGGGTCCGCTCCGGCGATCCCTGGATCTGGTTCACCGCCGCGGCGGTGTCGATCAGCATCGCCGCGGTGATCGGCCTCCTGCTGCTGATCGGCGCGCGCGGCTTCGGCCATTTCTGGCCGGATTCCGTCGCGCTGATCCGTTATCAGGACAACACCGGCAGCACGCGGACGGTGCTCGGTGAGATCGCCGGACGGGAAACGCTGCCGATCGGCCAGTTCCTCGAAGCGGATCCGTCGGCGGCCGCCTCCGTGCCGGCCGACGCGGTGGAGGTGGAACGCTGGCTCGTCCGCAGCGGCAACCGCCGCGAGGCGCCGCCGGACTTCCGCTGGGTGGTGGCGCACCAGGTCGAGGCGCTCAGCCATCCGCCGGATGCGCTCGTGCTCGAGCGCGCCGAGTGGGGCAACGCGTACGGGTTCCTGCATTCGGTGCACGAGGGCGAACGGCCGGTAGCGAGCGGCTCGGCGGCGCTCGAGGAGCTCGAGCGGCGGCTCGCCCGCGCGGACGAGCTGCGCGAACGCATCCACGCGCTCGAGCAGGGCCGGCTGTACGACATCAACTACCGGCTCGAGCGGCTGCGCCTCGACCGCCGCGCGCTCGAGCTGACGGATGCCGACGCCGCGCCGGACCCGGCCGCGATGGCGGAGCTCGATGCGGCGGAGGCGGAGCTGCGGGCGGACTATCGGGTCGCGGAAGCCGAGCTGCGCGCGCTGCGCGACCAGCTCGGCCGCGACAGCATCCGCCTGGAGCTCGCGGACGGTCGGCAGGTCACGATCGGCCTCGGCGAGATCGTACGCGTCTGGCAGCCGAACGCGATGGGCACGCTGGATCGCGTCGGTCACTACTTCCGGAGCCTCTGGCTGTTCCTCTCCGAGCCGCCGCGGGAAGCGAACACCGAAGGCGGCGTCTACCCGGCGATCTTCGGCACCGTGATGATGGTGCTGCTGATGAGTCTGATGGTAACCCCGTTCGGCGTCATCGCCGCCGTGTACCTGCGCGAGTACGCACGCCAGGGTCCGTTCGTGCGGCTGATCCGCATCGCGGTGAACAACCTCGCCGGCGTGCCGTCGATCGTCTACGGCGTGTTCGGACTCGGCTTCTTCGTCTACTTTCTCGGCGGCAGCATCGACGCGCTGTTCTTCGCCGAGGCACTGCCCTCCCCCACGTTCGGCACCCCGGGGCTGCTCTGGGCCTCGCTGACGCTGGCGCTCCTGACCGTGCCGGTCGTGATCGTCTCCACCGAGGAAGGGCTCACCCGGATTCCGCGCTCGCTGCGCGAAGGAAGTCTCGCGCTCGGCGCGACCAAGGCCGAGACGCTGTTCAAGGTGGTGCTGCCGGTGGCGAGCCCGTCGATCCTGACCGGTGTGATCCTGGCCGTCGCCCGTGCGGCCGGCGAGGTGGCGCCGCTGATGCTGGTCGGCGTGGTGAAGCTCGCGCCGGCGTTGCCGGTGGACGGAAACTTTCCGTACGTGCACCTGGAACGGAAATTCATGCACCTCGGGTTCCACATCTACGACGTCGGCTTCCAGAGCCCGAACGTCGAGGCGGCCCGTCCGCTTGTGTTCGCGACCGCGCTGCTGCTGGTGGTGCTGATCATCGTGCTGAACCTGACGGCCATCATGCTGCGCAACCGCCTGGAGAACCGCTATCGTGGCGTGGAAGGCTGAGAATTCACCTGTGGGAGCGGCCTCCGGCCGCGAATCCGCGGGAGGAAAGTTCGCGGCCGGAGGCCGCTCCCACAATCTCGTGACGAGCAACGACGGAGCCATGGCCAGACCTACACCCCAACCCGCCGCGCGCCAGGACGGCAGCAGCGACGCCGCCATCGAGGTCGAGAACCTGTCGCTGTACTACGGCGAAACGCGGGCGCTGAAGAACATCACGCTGAGCATCCCGCGCCGCCAGGTCACCGCGTTCATCGGCCCGTCCGGCTGCGGTAAGTCGACGCTGCTGCGCTGCTTCAACCGGATGAACGATCTGATCGACGGCGTCCGCGTGGAAGGCCGGATCCTGCTGGAGGGGCAGGACATCTACGCCCGGGACGTGGACGTGGCCCAGCTTCGCCGCCGGGTCGGCATGGTGTTCCAGCGGCCGAATCCGTTCCCGAAGTCGATCTACGACAACGTCGCCTACGGGCTGCGCCTGGAGCGGAAGCCGCCGAAGTCGGAGCTGGACGAGCGCGTCGAGTGGGCGCTGCGCAGCGCCGCGCTCTGGGACGAGGTGAAGGATCGGCTGAAGGAATCGGCGCTCGGGCTTTCCGGCGGCCAGCAGCAGCGCCTGGTGATCGCTCGGGCGGTGGCGATTCAGCCCTCCGTGCTGCTGCTCGACGAGCCGGCGTCGGCGCTGGATCCGATTTCGACGTTGAAGATCGAGGAACTCATCCACCAGTTGAAGTCCAACTACACCATCGTGATCGTCACCCACAACATGCAGCAGGCGGCGCGGGTGTCGGATCACACGGCGTTCCTGTATCTGGGGGAGCTGATAGAGTTCGACCGCACGGGCAACGTGTTCACGAACCCCAGGCAGCAGAGAACCGAAGACTACATCACCGGCCGGTACGGCTGACGACCCGAGGGGGCATCATGAGCAATCCCCACATATCCGAGCAGTACGACGCTGAGCTCGACGCGGCTCGGAACCTGTTGATGGAAATGGGTGGTCTCGTCGAGCAGCAGCTCCACGACGCGGCCAAGGCGCTCATCGACCACGACGCAGAGCTGGCCGAGAAGGTGCGGGCCAACGACGCCCGGGTGAACCAGATCGAGCTCGATCTGGACGAGCAGTGCACCCACATCATCGCGCGACGCCAGCCCACCGCCCGTGACCTGCGCACGCTGATCGCGGTGATGAAGGCGAGCACCGATCTCGAACGCATAGGCGACGAAGCCTGCCGTATCGCGCGGATGGCCCAGGCGATGTCCGGCATGGAATACCCGGCCGATCAATACGCCGACTTCCGCTCGCTCGTGGGGCTGACCGAGCAGATGGTCGCGTGCAGCCTCGATGCGTTCGCGCGGCTCGACGCGGACGGCGCGCTCGAGTGCATCCGCTCCGACGACGCCATCGATCAGGGCTACGCCGCGATCCTGCGCGACCGGGGCAGCGCGATGCGTACCGATGCCGCCGGCATCGACCGCGCGATGAACGTGATCTGGGCCGCGCGGGCGCTCGAGCGGATCGGCGATCACGCGAAGAACATCAGCGAATACGTCGTCTACCTCGTCAGAGGCAAGGACGTACGTCACGCGGACAAGCGCACGAACCCCTTGTAGTTGTGGGAGCGGCCTCCGGCCGCGAATTGCGGAGCGTTCGGGGCCGGAGGCCGCTCGCACAGCGATTCGCTACCGCCTTGCCATCGGCATCTGCATCAGGTGGTGCCCGCCGTCGAGCAGCAGCGTCTCGCCGGTGACCACGCCGGCCCCGGTGAGGAACCAGACGATCACCTCCGCGATGGTGTCCGGCGTGGTCGTGAGCTTGAGCGGCGTGCTCTGCTCGAGGTATGCCTTGGTACGGGCGTAAGCCTCCTTGCCCAGGCCCTGCTCCAGCCACTCACCCTGGATGAACCCCGGGCAGACGGTGTTCACCCGGATCTCCGGACCGAGCACGCGCGCGAGCGACAGCCCGAGCGTGATCATCGCCCCTTTCGACGCGGCATACGCGATCGAGCTGCCGACGCCCATCACGCCGGCGATGGACGCGACGTTCACTACCGCGCCGCGGCCGCCGCGGCGCATCGCCGGCACCACCGCGCGCACCATCTGATAGGCGCCGACGGTGTTGACCGCGTAGATGCGCTGGAAATCCTCCGCCGACAGGCCCTCGAGGTCGGCGTGGTCGCAGAACTTCGTGGTGCCGGCGTTGTTCACCAGCGCATCGATCCGCCCCCAGCGCTCTTCCGCGGCCGCGGCGAGGCGCCGGCAGTCGGCGTCGTTCGCGACGTCCGCCTGCACCACCACCGTCTCGACACCGAACGCCTCGCAGGCCTTCTGGGTCTCGCGTGCGCCCGCCTCGTTGTGGGCGTAGTTGATCACCACGTGACAGCCCTTTTCGGCGAGCTGCCGTGCCGTCGCGGCCCCGACCCCGGACGACGAACCGGTGACGATGGCGACACCACCTTCCAGATCCATGGCACCCCCGGTCTGCTGAACGTTGCCCGGGAAGCTAGCAGAAACCGCAGGTCAGGGCACGCGACGTGCGGCGGCACAGCGCCGTTACTCGAACAGCCCCTCGTCCTGAACGTCGGCGAGCGACGCCTGAAAGACCTCGATCAACATGTCCATCTCGGCAGCGCCGTGCGCGGCGGAGAGGAACGCGCGCTGCGTCCCCGGAACCAGTACGCCGCGGTTCAGCGCATGCAGGTAGAACGCCTTTTCCGCGCGGGAGCTGCGGGCGATCACGTCGCGCATGCTGTTCACGGGCTCGCGCTGGAAGAACATGTGGAACATGCTGCCGACGTGCTTGAGCTGGGCCGGGATCTGCCGCGCTTCGCAGAACCCGTTCACTGCGCCGGCGAGCCGGTCGCCCGCCGCTTCGAGATTCCGGTAGATGTCCGGATGCGCCTTCAGGTACCCGACGGCCGCGGCGCCCGCTTCCATCGTCAGCGGATTGCCGGAGAACGTGCCGCCGGAGAAGATGCCCCGCTCCGCGCCGAGCCCGGTGAACACGTTCATCAGATCCGCGCGCCCGGCGATCGCACCCACCGGCAGCCCGCCGCCGAGCACTTTGCCGTACGTGGCGAGGTCCGGCACGACGCCGAAGCGCTCCTGGGCACCGCCGTATGCGAGGCGGAACCCGGTGATCACCTCGTCGATCCCGAACAACACCCCGGCCTTCCGGCAGACCTCGGCGAGCTCGCGCAGGAACTCCCCGGCGCCCGGTTGCGGGTTCGAGCTCTGCACGCCCTCGACGAGCACCAGCGCCAGCTCGTCGGCCTGTGCCCGGATCAGGTCGAATGCCGCCGCATCACGGTACGGCAACAGCGTGACCAGATCGGCCAGCGCCCGCGGAATCCCGTGGCCCATCGGCTGCTTCCGCGGCGCGTGCCGCGGGCTCGCCGGATCCGTCGTCCACATGCCGTAGTCGTGCGCGCCGTGATAGAAGCCGTCGAAGAACGCGATCTTCTCCCGCCCGGAGAACGCGCGGGCGGCCCGAATCGCGTACATCGTCGCCTCCGAGCCGGTGTTGCAGAACACCACCCGCTCCGCACAAGGACTCGCCTCGTGCAGCAGCTCGGCCAGCTTCATCTGTGCCGTCGTGTGGATGCCGAACATCCAGCCGAGCTCCGTGCGGTCCTTGATCGCCTGCTCGATCACCGGATGACGGTGACCGAGCATGTGCAGACCGAAACCCACGGACGTGTCCAGGTAGCGGTTGCCGTCCGCATCGTAGACGTACGCGCCCTCCCCGCGATGGATGAAGATCGGGTGCGGCATCTCGAGGTTGGCGGCGAGGCCCGAGTTCAGGATCTCGGCTCGCTCGCGGGCGATCGCGCGCGAACGCGGCGTCTTGCGCTCGAGCTCGGCGCGGGCGTCGGCGAGTTTCATCCTCCACTCCCTCCGGAACGGATCGTCGCGATTTCCGACAGTGTTGACTGTTTCTTCGGTTTTGGCAAACTCCTGCGGCACCCCTGGACGTGCCGAGCGGCTTCACCATGACAGAGCATCCGAACAGAGCCTGGGAGGAGCTGCTCGAGCGGAAGTCGTTGCAGGATCGCGACGTTCAGGAAGATCCGACGCCGTACCACCATGCGCTGCAGCGCCGTCCGATCCACTTCGATCCGCGCCTCGGCTTCTACGTCTGCTCCACCTACGAGCTGATGCGCAGGATCCTGCGCGACACCGACTCCTTCTCGAGCGTCGGCAGCCAGACGATGGACTCGCTGCGCCCGCCGCCGCCGGAGGTGGTGGAGATGCGCCGCTCGAGCTATCCGCCGGTCGACACGCTCGTCACCAACGATCCTCCGGCGCACACCCGCATCCGGAAGATGGTGGACGAGCCGTTCCGGCCGCGCCGTATCGAAGAGCTGAAGGGCGCGATCCGCGAGATCGTCGACGAGACCATCGACGGGTTCATCGAGCGGGGGGAATGCGATGCCGTCGCGGAGCTCGCCGTGCCGATTCCGGTCACGGTGATCGCCGACATGCTCGGGCTGGCGCGCACACTGGCACCGCAGATCAAGATCTGGTCGGACGCGTCCGTCGAGCCGCTTGGCATGATGGTGAGCGACGAGCGGCTGATCGAATGCACGCGCCTGGTGAAGGAATTCCAGCAATTCGTCGCGGCCGAGCTGGAAGCGCGCCGCCGGAAGCCTCGGGACGATCTGCTGAGCGCGCTCGCCACCGCGAAGGACGATCGCGGCAACGGCTTCTCGATGGCCGAGATGCTGTCGCTGACCCAGCAGTTCCTGGTGGCCGGCAACGAGACCACGACGAACGCGATCGCCGCCGGGGTTCAGCTGCTGATCGACCATCCGGAGCAGCGGCGCCGGCTCGAGCAGCACAGGGACGAGCGGGCGCTTCGAACCTTCGTCAACGAGCTGCTGCGGCTCGAAGCGCCGGTACAGGGGCTGTTCCGGATCGCGCGCAAGGACGTGGTCGTCGACGGCGTCACCCTTCCGGCCGGCTCCCGGATCATGCTGCGCTTCGCCGCCGCGAACCGCGATCCGAGTCAGTACCCGGAGCCCGACACGCTGGATCTCGAGCGCGCCAATGCCGGCACGCATCTCGCGTTCGGCGCCGGAATCCATCACTGCATCGGCGCCAACCTCGCCCGCGAGGAGCTCCTGCAGACGTTCGATGCGCTGCTCGCCCGAACGCGCAATCTGCGCTACATGCCGGAGCGCAACGACTTCCGGCATCATCCCTCGATGATCCTGCGCGGCCTCGAGCGGTTGCACATCGCGTTCGACCGCCGCTGACCGGCGGCCGCTCGCGCCTCAGCGCGTCGCCGCAGTGACCCGGATCTCGACCCGCGCGCCGGGTACCGCGAGCTCGCTCACGCCGATGGCCGTCCAGGCCGGCCACGGGGCCTCGAGGAACTCGTCGCGCACGGCCATGAACGTTTCGAGGTGCTCACGCAATCCGACGTGAAAGGTCGTGTACTCGACGATGTCCCGGTAGCCGAGGCCCGCGGATTCGAGCACGCGGCCGACCGAGCGCCAGGCATTGCGGAAATCTTCGGCCGGGTCGGCCGGAACCCGACCGTCTCCGCCGGTACCGAGCTGGCCCGAGCACAGCAGCAGGCCGCCGTGGCGGACCGCCTGCGAGAAGTGGAAGCGCTCGTACAGCATCTCGCTGCCGGCGGGGTTGATGACGTCGATGGACATGAGCTGCCTCCCGTGACTGGTGTCCGGGAGATGGTCTCAGGTTGGCCGGACGATCGCCACGCCACCCGGCCGGCGCGGGACAGCACGACGGACAGCCGGTAAACTCGCCGGCTTCGCGAGCACGATCACGGAGCAGCAGTATGGCCTTCAAGCCCTTCGACCTGTCCGGCAAGGTGGCGGTGATCACCGGCGGCAACGGCGGTATCGGACTCGGTATGGCCGAAGGGTTGGCCCAGGCCGGGGCCGAAGTCAGCATCTGGGGCACGAACCCCGACAAGAACGCCGACGCGCTGGCGAAGCTCGAGGCGTACGGTACCCGGGTCAGCGCGCTGCGCTGCGACGTGACCAACGAGGCCGAGGTGGCGCGCTGCTTCGAGGAGACGCTGGCCTACCACGGCCGCGTGGACGGCTGCTTCGCCAACGCCGGCATCGGCGGCCGCGGCACGGCCTTCGACGAGATGACCGCGGAGGAATGGCGGCAGGTGCTGGCCGTGAACCTCGACGGCGTGTTCCACACCTTCAAGCACGCCGCCCGCCACATGCGCGAGCGGGCCGGCCGCGGCGATCCCGGTGGCCGCCTGGTCGGCACCGCGAGCCTGGCGGCGGTCTCCGGGCAGCCGCGGGGGGAGCACTACGCCGCCACCAAGGGCGGGCTCGTCTCGATGATCAGGGCGCTCGCGATCGAGTACGCCCGCTACGGCGTGACGGCGCACACGATCCTGCCGGGCTGGGTCGAAACCACGATGACGGCCGGCTCGTTCGCGAACCCGAAGTTCGTCGACAACGTGATGAAGCGCATTCCGGTGCGGCGTTGGGGCCAGCCCGAAGATTTCGCCGGTATCGCCGTCTACATCATGAGCGACGCCAGTGCCTACCACACCGCCGACACGTTCCTGATCGACGGCGGCTACTTCACCTTCTGAGGACCAGGAATCTCGAGATGATCGAAGCGGTGCTGTGGGATTTCGGCGGCGTGCTCACCACGAGCCCGTTCGAAGCCTTCAACCGGTACGAGGCGGAGCGCGGCCTGCCGCGTGACTTCATCCGCACCATCAACGCCACCAACCCGGACACGAACGCCTGGGCGCAGTTCGAATCGAGCCGCGTCACCCTCGACGAGTTCGATACACTGTTCGCCCGTGAAGCCGAAGCCGCCGGTCACCGGGTACCCGGCCGCGACGTGATCGCGCTGCTCTCCGGCGACCTGCGTCCGCGCATGGTCGAGGTGCTGAAGCGCTGCAAGCAGCACTTCCGGGTCGGCTGCATCACCAACAACGTGAAGAGCGGCCACGGCCCCGGGATGGCCGCGGACGGCGAGCGTGCCGCGCGCATCGCGGAGGTGATGGGGCTGTTCGACGTGGTCGTGGAATCGAGCGTCGAGGGGATCCGCAAACCCGATCCGCGCATCTACCGGATCGCCTGCGAGCGGCTCGACGTGGCGCCGTGGACGACCGTGTTCCTGGACGACCTCGGCATCAACCTGAAACCCGCGAAGGCGCTCGGCATGCACACCATCAAGGTGGTCAGCGAGGAGCAGGCCATCGAGGATCTGGGTCGGATCACCGGCCTGGAGCTTCCGTAGTCCTGACTCTGTGGGAGCGGCCTCCGGCCGCGAATGGCTCACGGAATTCGCGGCCGCAGGCCGCTCCCACAAGAACCTGCATAAGGGTCGGTCGTTGCCTTCGTTCCAGCCCGCCCGTTAGGCTTGCCGCTCCTGCGTCCCGGGAGCTGCCATGGCACGAAGCCTGACCGCCGCCGTGTTGCTCACGCTGGGTCTGTCCGCCTTCGCGGCGGAAGACGACGCTGCCGAATGGGACGTCGACCGGCCGCCCGGCGAGATCCACCGCGTTCCGATCGACGTGCGCACCGGCACCTGGATCAGCCTCGACGTCAGCCCGGACGGCCGCCGGATCGTGTTCGATCTGCTGGGCGACCTCTACGTGCTCCCGATCGACGGCGGCGAAGCGCGCCCGCTCACTTCCGGAATGGCCTGGGACATCCAGCCGCGCTTCTCACCGGACGGTCGGCGCATCGCGTTCACCTCCGACCGCTCCGGCGGCGACAACATCTGGACCATCGACGCCGACGGCGGCAACCCGCGGCAGGTCACGGACGAGAACTTCCGGCTGCTGAACAACGCCGTCTGGCATCCGAGCGGCCGCTATCTGGCCGCCAAGAAGCACTTCACCACCCGGCGTTCGCTCGGCACCGGCGAGATCTGGCTGTACGCGACCACCGGCGGCGGCGAAGGCGTGCGGCTGGTCGAGCGGCCGAACAAGGACTACCAGAAGGAGCTCGGCGAGCCGGCGTTCTCACCGGACGGGCGCTACCTCTACTTCACCCAGAACAGCACCCCGGGCAACACGTTCGAGTACGCCCAGGACAGCAACGGCGAGATCTTCCAGATCCGCCGCCTCGAGCTCGCATCGGGCGAGATCGAGCCGGTGGTGACCGGCCCCGGCGGCGCGGTGCGGCCGACGCCGTCGCCGGACGGCCGCTGGATCGCGTTCGTGCGCCGCGACCGCACCGAGACGTCGTTCGACACCGCGCTGTTCGTGAAGGATCTGCGCTCCGGCGAGGAGCGCCTGCTGTACCGCGACCTCGACCGCGACATGCAGGAGACCTGGGGCGTGCAGGGCCTGTATCCGAACTTCGCCTGGCTGCCCGACAGCTCGGCGCTGGTGTTCTGGGCCGGCGGCGAGATCCGCCGCATCGCCCTCGCGTCCGGCGCGGTGCGGACCATCCCGTTCCACGTCGCGGACGAACGCGAGGCGGTGCGCCCGCCGCGCTTCCCGGTGGAGGTCGCGCCGGAGCGGGTCGACGCGAAGATGGTGCGTTTCGCCGCGGTCTCGCCCGACGGCCGCCGGGCGGTCTACGAAGCGTTCGGCCGCCTGTGGCTGAAGTCACTCGAGGACGACGCGGCTCCGCGCCGGCTCACCCGCGACCGGCAGCACGCGTTCGAGCTCTACCCGGCGTGGTCCCGCGACGGCCGGCAGATCGTGTTCGTGCGCTGGACCGACGCCGGTCTCGGCGAGCTGCACGTGGTCGCCGGCACGGGCGGCGCATCGCGCAAGGTCTCGGCCGTGCCGGGCCACTACCGCCGTCCGCGCTTCAGCCCCGACGGCCGCACGCTGGTGTTCGAGCGGGCCGAGGGCGGCTATCTGGTGTCGCCGGACTGGTCATTGGAACCGGGCCTGTATCGGATGCCGGCCGACGGCGGCGAGATGGTGCGGCTGACCGACAGCGGCCGGTATCCCCATTTCGGTCCCGCCGGCGCGCGCATCTACTACGTCGAGGATGCGGCGCCGCCCCGGGAAGACGAGCCGGCGCACACGCTGGTCAGCGTCGACCTGAACGGCGCCGACCGGCGCGTGCACGCGCGCTCGCACTTCGCCGACGAGATCGAAGTGTCGCCGAGCGGCCGCTGGCTCGCGTTCCGCGACGACTACCAGGCGTTCGTGCTGCCGATGCCGCCCGGCGGCGAGCTCGAGCTGTCGCCCGAATCCGACGCGCTGCCGACGCGGCGGGTCAGCAGCGCGGGCGCCGAGTTCCTCCGCTGGGCCGACGGCGACACGCTCACCTGGACCCTCGGTCCCGAGCTGTACCGGGCCGATCTGCCCGAGCTGTTCGAGCGCGCCGCGGAGCAACCCGGCGACGACGCCGAGTCGGAGGACGACAGCGATCCCGCCGAGGCTCGGCTCCGCGGCACCCTGGTCGCGAACCTGAGCATCACCCGGCCGGCGGCGAAGCCGAGCGGCGTGGTGGCGCTGACCGGCGCCCGGATCGTCACGATGGACGAGGACCGCCGGGTGATCGACGCGGGCACGATCGTGATCCGGGACAACCGGATCGAGGCCGTCGGCCCCGCCGACCGCGTGCCGATCCCGGCGGAAGCGAAGCGCCTGGACCTGCACGGGCGCACCGTGCTGCCCGGGCTGATCGACGTGCACGCCCACGGCGAGCAGGGCGTCGACGACCTGGTACCGCAGCAGAACTGGCTCGCGCTCGCGCACCTGGCGTTCGGGGTCACCACGGTTCACGACCCCTCGAACGCGGCGAGCGAGATCTTCGCCGCCGCCGAGTATCAGCGGGCCGGTCTCATCACCGCGCCGCGCCTGTTCTCGACCGGCGAGGTCCTCTACGGGGCGCGCGCCGAAGGCTACGTCCGCATCGACGAGCTGGACGACGCCCGCGATCACGTACGCCGGCTGAAGGCCCAAGGCGCGATCGCGGTGAAGAACTACAACCAGCCGCGCCGCGAGCAGCGCCAGATGGTGGTCACTGCCGCCCGGGAGGCGGGTCTGATGTCCGTGACCGAAGGCGCATCGCTCTACCACATGGACATGAACATGATCGCCGACGGCAACACCGGACTCGAGCACAACCTGCCCGGCGAGCGCTTCTACGACGACGTGCTGCAGTTCTGGCCGGCAACCGGCGTGGGTTATACGCCGACGCTGGTGGTGACTTACGGCGGTATACGCGGGGAAGACTGGTTCTATCAGCAGAGCGAAGTCTGGAAGCACCCGATTCTCTCCCGGTTCGTGCCGCCGGACGTGCTGCGGCCGCGCGCGGTGCGCCGCCAGATGGCGCCGGACACCGACTACCAGGCGTTCCTCGATTCCGCCGCCAATGCGAAGCGTCTGCTCGAGCGCGGGGTACTGGTCAACATCGGCGCGCACGGCCAGCGCGAGGGCCTGGCCGCGCACTGGGAAATCTGGGGCTTCGTGCTGGGCGGCATGTCGCCGCTGCAGGCGCTCGAGGCCGCGACCATCAATCCGGCCCGCTACCTCGGCATGGATCGGGACATCGGCTCGGTCGAGCCCGGCAAGCTCGCCGACCTGCTGATCGTCGACGGCAATCCGCTCGAGGACATCCGCCGCAGCGACGACGTCGCGTTCGTGGTGCTGAACGGGCGCATCTATCAGGGCGGTACGCTGGCCGAGACGGTGACCGGTGATGCGCGTCTGCACCCGTTCTACTGGCAGGAGCCGCCGCGATGAGCCGACTCGAGGTGTTGCCCGCCACCGCCGGGCGCTGGTCCGACGTGGATGCGGTGTTCGGCGCGCGGGGCTGCAGCGTGGCGAGAGGCTGCTGGTGCATGTTCTACCGGCACCGCGGCAAAGGCGCGGAGCCGCCGGCCGGGCAGACCCAAGCGCAGATGTACCGGGACCAGCTACGGCGGCTGACCCGGCGCGATCCGCCGCCGGGACTGGTCGGCTACCGCGGCGGCGTGCCGGTCGGGTGGGTGTCGCTCGGTCCGCGCGAGGACTTCGCCAAGCTGCAGCACTCGCCCGTGATGAAACCGGTGGACGACGAACCGGTCTGGTCGATCATCTGCTTCGTCGTGCCGGCGGAGCATCGGCGTCAGGGCGTCGCGGGCGAGCTGCTGCGCGGCGCGATCGACTTCGCGCGCCAGCGCGATCGACTTCGCGCGCCAGCGCGGCGTGCGCACGCTGGAAGCCTATCCGGTGGACCGCGGCGCTCCGGGCCGGGACGATTCGCTGTGGTTCGGCGTCAAGTCGATGTATGACGAGGCCGGTTTCGTGGAAGTCGCGCGGCGCAGGCCCGATCGCCCGGTGATGCGCCTCGCGCTGACCGGCCGACGCACGGATCGGCGACGATGACGCCGAAGCCGGAACTGGTCGTGGCCGGCCCCGCCGACGAGGCGGCGCTGCTGCCGCTGGTACGCGCCTACCACGCGTTCGAGGAGGTCGAGTTGACCGATGCGCAGCGCCGCCGGGCACTCGGGCCGCTGCTCGCGCCGGATTCGAGCTTCGGCCGTATCTGGCTGGTCCGCAGCGCCGGCCGCACGGTCGGGTATGCGGCCCTCTGCTTCGGCTACAGCATCGAGTTCGCCGGGCGCGATGCGTTCCTCGACGAGCTGTTCATCGAGGAGGCCGCGCGCGGTCGCGGCATCGGTCGCGCGGTTCTCGAGCTGGTCCAGCAGCAGTGCGCGGCACTCGGCATCGGCGCGTTGCATCTCGAGGTCGCGCGAGACAACGTCCGGGCGCGGCGCCTGTACGAGGCCCTCGGCTTCGACGGGCGGGAGCGCTTCCACCTGATGAGCTGGCGCGCCGACCTCGACTGAGCCAATCCTGCGGGAGCGCCTCCTGTGGGAGCGGCCTCCGGCCGCGAATTCCGGAGATTCGCGGCCGGAGGCCGCCCCACATCGATGCTGCCGCTCCCACATCGATGCTGCCGCTCCCACAGCAAGCACGGCTGCGCGGTCAGCCCCCCTCGATCCGCTGCATGAAGAACACCTCGGCACCCGGCTCGAGCGGCTCGAGGAAGGCGTCCTGGTAGATCTGACCGTCGATGGCCACGGCGCTCTTGCGAAGCGCGTCGCGGGAGCCGGGGAAGCGCCGTTCCAGCGCTTCCAGCAGCTCCCGGACGTTGCGCGCCGCCACTTCGACCTCGCGCTCGCCGCCGGTGTGACTCAGCAGATGGTTCGGAAACACCACACGCACCATCGGGCGGTCACCTCAACGCGCGCCGGCCTCCGCCGCCTCGATGGCCGCCAGGATCCGCGGCGGCGACAGCGGCAGCTCGTTGATGCGGATGCCCAGCGCATCGCGCACCGCGTTGCTGGCCACCGCGAGCGGCGCCACGATGGGGGTCTCGCCGACGCCCCGCACGCCGTACGGGTGGCTCGGGTTCGGCACCTCGATGATCTCGGTGTCGATCATCGGCAGATCCGAGGCCACGGGGATCCGGTAGTCGAGGAAGCCGGCGTTCTGCATCACGCCGTTTTCGTCGTAGATGTACTCCTCGTTCAGCGCCCAGCCGAGGCCCTGCGCCGCGCCGCCCTGCATCTGACCCTCCACGTACGCCTTGTGGATCGCGCGGCCGGCGTCCTGGATCGCGGTGAACGACAGCACGTCCACCTTGCCGGTGTCGCGGTCGACGGCGAAGTCGCCGAAGTTCACCGAGAACGACGCACCGGCGCCCTGCGCGTTCAGCGACGCGCGGCCGAGCAGCGGCCCGCCGGTGCGCGCCGCGTTCGCGGCGATGTCGGCCAATGACAGCGGCTTCACGTCGGCGTTCACGCCGGGCGCCGGCACCGCGTGGCCGTCCTGCCACTCCACCTGGCTCTCGTCGAGGCCCCAGGTCGCGGCGGCCCGCGCCTTGCACTGCGCGATGATGTCCTCGCACGCCTTCACCACCGCCATACCCGTCGCGAACGTGGTGCGGCTGCCGCCGGTGACGTTGGAGAAGCCGGTGCTCTCGGTGTCGCCGATCAGTGCGCGGACGTTCTGGTACGGCACGCCGAGCGTCTCGGCCGCCATCAGGCACATGCTGGCCCGGGAGCCGCCGATGTCCGGATTGCCCTCGACCACCGTCACCGTGCCGTTCTCGTTGATGTGCACCTCGGCGCTCGACTGCATGCCGACGTTGAACCAGAAGCCGACGGCGACGCCTCGGCCGGCGCCCGGCGGCTTCGGGCGGGTGTAGTTCGGATGGCGCTTGGCGGCTTCGAGACACGCCTTCAGGCCGATCGGCGGGAACTTCGGCCCGTAGGGCGCCTGCGTGCCCTCGTCGGCCGCGTTCTTCAGGCGCAGGTCGATCGGGTCCATGCCGAGCTTGCGGGCGAGCTCGTCGACCGCGCACTCCATCGCGTGCATCGACTGCGGCGCGCCGGGCGCCCGGTAGGCGGCGACCTTCGGCTTGTTCACCAGCACGTCGAACGCCTCGACCTTGAAGTTCGGCAGGTTGTACGGCGCGAAGATCGACATCGCTCCGGGGCCCATCGGTGCGCCGGGGAACGCGCCGGCCTCGTACGCCATCCAAGCGCTCGCGGCTGTCATCGTGCCGTCCTTCTTCGCCCCGACCTTGATCTTGATCCAGGTACCCGAGGTCGGGCCGGTCGCGCGGAACACTTCTTCGCGGCTCATCGTCATCTTCACCGGCCGGCGCGACTTGCGCGACAGCAGCACCGCGAGCGGCTCGAGGTAGATCACCGTCTTGCCGCCGAATCCGCCGCCGATCTCCGACGGGATGAACTTCAGGTCGGCGACGTTCATCTCGAGCACCTTGGCGGTCATCGCGCGGAACTCGAAGTGGCCCTGGGTGCAGCACCAGACCGTGGACTGACCGGCCTCGTTGGTGTTCGCGACGCACGCGTGCGGCTCGATGTAGCCCTGGTGGGCCATCGGGATCTTGTATTCGCCTTCGACGATCACGTCCGCCTGGGCGAAGCCTTCGTCGACGTTGCCGCGCGCGAGTTGCATCACCGCGGCGATGTTGCTCGGCTTGTCCGGCTTCTCGGGCAGGTTCTTCGTGTAGAGGTGCTCGTCGAGCAACGGCGCGTCCGGACGCATCGCCTGCTCGAGCGTCAGTACCGGCGGCAACACCTCGTACTCGACCTCGATCGCCGCGAGGGCTTCCTCGGCGATGCGCGGGCTGCGCGCGGCCACCGCGGCCACGGCATGGCCGTGGTAGAGCACCTTGTCCCGCGCCATCACGTTCTTCGCGAGGTCCGCGACGTCGCCGCCGCCTTCACCGCCGATCTCGCCGCTCTGCCCCCTCGGGAAGTCGCGGCCGCAGATGACGGCGTAGACGCCGGGGATCGCCTCGGCCCGGCTCGTGTCGATGCGCTTGATCCGAGCGTGGGCATGGGGGCTGCGCAGCACCCGGCCGTAGATCATGCCGGGCAGGTTCAGGTCCGCCCCGTACTGAGCCCGGCCGGTGACCTTGTCGACCCCATCCGGGCGAACGGGTGAGGTTCCGATTACTTTGAAATCAACCGCTTCCGCCATTTTACTCGAACCTCTCTAAATTTTTGTCGATCGGAAACCGGGCCAGAATCGCAGGCGCAGGCCGCTCCCACATCGTCAGGCCGGGTGCGCCAACGTCTTCGCCGCGTCCTGTACGGCGCGGATGATCTTGTCGTAGCCGGTGCACCGGCACAGGTTCCCCGCCAGCCAGTAGCGAATGGTGGTCTCGTCGGGGTCGGGATCGCGGTCGAGCAGCGCCTTGGCCGCGATCACCAGTCCCGGCGTGCAGACGCCGCACTGCAGCGCGGCGTGCTCGAGGAACTTCTGCTGAATCGGGTGCAGGCCTTCCTCCGACGCGATGCCTTCGACCGTGGTCACCTGCTGACCTTGGGCTTCCGCCGCCAGTACCAGGCACGAGCAAACCAGCCGGTCGTTGATCAGCACGCTGCAGGCACCGCAGTCGCCGGTGGCGCAGCCTTCCTTGGTGCCCGTGCGGCCGAGGGTCTCGCGCAGCACCTCGAGCAGTGTCTGCTGCGGCTCGCAGAGAAAATCCACCTCTTCGCCGTTGATCGAGGTGGTCACGTGTAGCTTGGTCATCGGCTCTCCTCGAAAGTCAGTTGCCGCGGGCGCGGTCGCGCGCGATCGCACCGGCGCGCCGGCACAGCACGCCCACCACCTTGCGCCGGTAGTCGGCGGTGCCGCGTTTGTCCGTGATCGGCGAAGACGCCTCGGAACACGCCCGGCCGGCGGCAGCCAACGCGGCGTCGTCGAGCTTGCTGCCGATCAGCGCCTCGGCGGCCGCCGGCACCAGCAGCGCGCGCGGCGCCACCGCACCGATGCCGACCCGGGCCGCGGTGCAGGTGCCGCTGTCGTCCAGCGTGACGCTGACCCCGCAACCGGCCACGGCGATGTCCATCTCGGTGCGCGGAATGAACCGCAGATACGCATCGCCCGAACGCGGTGCAGGCTTCGGCACCTCGAGGCCGAGCAGCAGCTCGTCGGGCCGGAGCGCCTTGGTACCGACGCCGGTGACGAAATCCTCGACCGGCAGCCGCCGCGTGCCGCCGCGGCCGGCAATCACGCACACCGCACCCACCGCGATCATCGCCGGAATGGTGTCTCCGGCGGGCGAGGCGTTGCAGAGGTTGCCGCCGAGGGTTGCCCGCCCCTGGATCTGCGTCGAGCCGATCAGGTCGGCGGCTTCGGCGAGACCGGGCAGCAGCGCGACGAAGTCGGCGTTCTCGTTCAGCACCGCACTCGGGATCGCGGCGCCGATGAAGATCGGGTCGCTCGCCAGATCGAGCCGGTTGGTCTCGGCGAGTTTCTTGATGTCGACGATGGTCCTCGGCTCGCGGTCGACGCTGCGCATCTGCACCAGCAGATCGGTTCCCCCGGCCATCACCTGGGCCCGGCGCCCCTGACTCGCATGCTCCGACAGCACCGTGAGCGCCTCGTCGAGCCGGGTCGGGGCCACGTAGGCGAAAGCTCCCATGCACACTCCCTCTTCGTGATCAGCCCGGCAATCTAACACGAACGCCGCCGGCAGCCGCAAGCGCGAGGGATTCCGATCGGCTCGCCGAGGTGAGTACACTGGCCGGAACCCGGTCGCGGTGCTTCGGCTCGCCGACCGCCCCGACACCAGCAGGATCGTTCGTGATGGAGAAGTATGCCGAGCACCTCGAGGTACTGAGCGAGCGCTGGCAGGCGGCGCTCGAGCAAGCCGGCTTCGATGCGGCGGTGGTCGCCGCCGGCGCGCCGCGCGAGTATTTCCTCGACGATCTGCCGGTGCCGTTCCGGCCGAACCCGCATTTCGCCCAGTGGTTCCCCGACGCCGATTGCGCGCATTCGGCGCTGGTGATCCGTCCCGGCGAACGCCCGCGGCTCTTGTTCTACCAGCCCCGCGACTACTGGCATCAGCCGCCGAGCGTCCCGGAGTGGGCACACGCGCATTTCGATGTCGCGGTCCATACGGATCTCGACGGTCTGAACCGTGCCGTCGCCGCGGCGCTCACCAGCAACCGGCTCGCCTTCGTCGGCGAGCAGCCGCCGGACGACGTCGGCGCGGTGACGCCGAATCCGCCGCTGCTGCTGAACCTCCTGCACTATCAGCGCGCGTACAAGACCGATTTCGAGATCGCCTGCATGGCGACGGCCAACGAACGCGCTGCGGCGGGACACCTCGCCGCGCGCGCGGCGTTCGAGGCGGGGCTCAGTGAGTTCCACACGCAGCTTCGCTACCTCGAAGCGGCGGGTCAGACGCCGGAGGAGCTGCCGTACCACAACATCGTCGCGCAGAATCGGCACGCCGGCGTGCTGCACTACCAGCACTACGAACGGCGTCCGCCCGAGCCGCTGCTCAGCTTCCTGATCGATGCGGGCGCATCGCACGCCGGCTATGCGGCCGACGTGACCCGCACCTACGCGAGCCCGGCGGCCGGCGCGTTCGCCGCGCTCGTCGCGGGCATGGACGCGGCGCAGCGTGGGCTGATCGAACGCATCCGGCCGGGTATCGACTACACCGACGTGCACGAGGAAGCGCATCGGGCGGTGGCGGCGCTGCTCGCCGAGCACGCTCTGGTGCGCTGCAGCGCCGAGGCGGCGTTCGAATCGGGGCTCACCCGCACGTTCCTGCCGCACGGCGTCGGTCACCTGATCGGGCTGCAGACCCACGACGTCGGCGGCCATCAGGCCTCGCCCGACGGTGGGCTGCGTCCGCCGCCGGAGCAGTACCCGGCGCTGCGGCTGACACGCCCGGTCGAGGCGCGCCAGGTGTTCACGATCGAGCCGGGGCTCTATTTCATTCCGATGCTGCTCGACGAGCTCAGGCAGTCGCCGCTCGCACGAGAGGTCGACTGGTCGCGCATCGAGGCCCTCTCCCCGTGCGGCGGGATCCGCATCGAGGACAACGTGGTGGTGACCGAGTCCGGCACGCGCAACCTCACCCGGGAGGCGTTCGCCCGCGCCGCCGAGCTGCATGGTTGAGCTGACCGTACGGCGGCTGTTCAGCGACCCGCCGCTGTTCCCGGGGCTGCCGCAGAGCCCGCAGCTCACGCCCGACGGCCGCTACGTCGCGTACCTGCGCGGCGCCGACGACGACCGGGAACGGCTCGACCTGTGGCGGGTCGATCTCACCACCGGCCGTCACGAGGCGTGGGTCGACGGCCGGCGTCTCGCCGACGCCGGCAGCGGCCCGGCCACCGAAGCCGAGAAGGCCGAGCGCGAGCGCCGCCGCCAGTTCGCGAGCGGCATCACGGCGTTCCGCTTCAGCCCAGACGGGACACGCCTGCTGATGCCGGTGAACGGGACTGCGTTCCTGCTCGATCTGCCGAGCGCCGAGCCGGCGACGGCCGGCGAGCTGCGGGCCGTCACGCCGCCGGGCACCCGGCAGACCGACATCCGCTTCTCACCGGACGGTGCGGCGCTCAGCTACGTACGAGACGGCAATCTGTACCACCTCTCGCTCGCCACCGGCCGGGAGACACCACTGACCGCGGACGGCGGCGGCATCGTCACGAACGGCATCGCCGACTTCATCGCGCAGGAGGAGATGCACCGCTTCGACGGCTACTGGTGGTCGCCGGACGGGCGCTGGCTAGCGTTCACCCGCGTCGACGAGAGCCCGGTGGCCGAGTCGCTGCGCTTCGAGATCGAGGCCGAGACGGTCACCGCGGTGCCGCAGCGCTACCCGTACGCCGGCGCGGCGAACGCCGACGTGCGGCTGCTGGTGCTCGAGCTCGCCTCGGGCACGATGCGCGAGATTCCCTATCGGCAGGAGCAGGACGACTACCTCGCGCGGGTCGCCTGGCTCGGCGGACGGCTCGCGGTGCAGCGCCAGAGCCGTGACCAGAAGTGCCTCGAGCTGTGGCTGTTCGACCCGGTCAGCGGCGACGGCGAGTGCTGCGTCCGCGAAACCGCGCAGACCTGGGTGAATCTGCACGACAACCTGCTCGCCGTGGGGGAAGCGGACGACGCGCCGCGCTTTCTCTGGACCTCCGAGCGCGACGGCCACAGTCACCTGTACCTGTTCGAGCATGGGGAGCTCCGGCCGCTCACCGGGGGCGAGGGCCGGATCAATCGCGTGCATCGGGCCGACTCCGTGCGCGCGCTCGTCAGCGGCTGGTTCGAGACGCCGACCGAGCAGCATCTCTACGAAGTGCGTCTCGACGGCGCGAGCACCCCGCGGCGCCTGACCGTCGAGCCGGGCTGGCACGAGGTCACCGTCAGCGACGACGGCCGCCGCGCGCTCGACCGCGTGACGAGCCTGCACACACCGGGGCGTCTCGAGCTGCTCGCGCTCGACGAGGGCACCGCGGCGCCGCGACGGGTGCTGGTGGAACATCCGATCGACGACTCGCACCCCTACCACCCCTACCTGCCCGGGCACGTGACGCCCGAGCTCGGCACGCTGCGGGCCGAGGACGGGCAGACGCTGCACTACCGGCTCACCCGGCCGCCCGCGCCGGCACCGGCCGGCGGGCATCCGGCGATCGTCTACGTCTACGGCGGTCCCGGTGTTCAGCGGGTCCGCAACGAATGGCCCCCGCTGCTGCTGCAGCTCCTGGCCGGCCAGGGCTACGCCGTGCTCGAGCTCGACAACCGCGGCACCGGCAACCGCGATCGCGCGTTCGAGGCGCCGATCCATCGCCGGCTCGGCCAAGTGGAAGTGCGGGATCAGGTGACCGGCGCCCGATTCCTCGCGGACCTGCCGTGGGTGGACGGGGCGCGGATCGGCGTGTTCGGCCACAGCTACGGCGGCTACATGACGCTGATGTGCCTGCTGCAGCGGCCCGACGTGTTCCGCGCCGGCGTGGCGGTCGCGCCGGTGACCGACTGGCGGCTGTACGATACCCACTACACCGAACGCTACCTGGAGACGCCGGTGGCGAACCCGGCCGGCTATCGGGACAGCGACGTGCTGAGCCACCTCGACGGGCCGGCGCGCCCGCTGCTGCTGATCCACGGCATGGCCGACGACAACGTGCTGTTCACCCACACGACCAAGCTGATCCGTGCACTACAGGCACGGGGGCGTAAGTTCGAGATGATGGCCTACCCCGGGTCGAAGCACGCGCTGCAGGAACGCGACGTCTCGATCCACCGCTTCGAGCTGCTGCTGGACTTCTTCGGGAGACACCTGTGAACGATCTCGTGATCCGCTCCGTCACCACCGCCGACGTGGCATACCTGGTCGAGTTCAACCGCGCGATGGCGGCGGAGAGTGAAGACAAGGGCCTCGACACGCAGGTGCTGGAGCGCGGCGTTCGATATCTGATCGACCACCCGGACGAGGGGTTCTACCTGATCGCCGAGCGCGCCGGCGCCGCGGTCGGTACGCTGATGGTGACCTACGAGTGGAGCGACTGGCGCAACGGGCGGTTCTGGTGGATCCAGAGCGTCTACGTGGTGCCGTCCGAGCGCCGGCGCGGCGTGTACCGCGCGCTGCACGCGCACGTACGCGAACGGGCACGGCGCGACCGAGAGGCCTGCGGCCTGCGGCTGTACGTCGAGCGCGAGAACGTCGGCGCGATGGCCACCTATCGGGCGATGGGTATGACCGAGACCCGCTACCGCCTCTACGAGGAAGAATTCCGCTGATCCGGCTCATGTGGGAGCGGCCTCCGGCCGCTAATCCGCACGGCTGTGGAAGCCCCGGATTCGCGGCCGGAGGCCGCTCCCACAGGGGGCTCACACGCTGAACAGGCGGCGGAAGTTCGCGGTCGTCGTCTCCGCCAGCGCATCCGGCGTCACCCCGCGCAGCTCGGCGAGAAACGCCGCTGTATCCGCCACGTAGGCCGGCTCGTTGGGCTTGCCGCGGTGCGGAACCGGCGCGAGCCAGGGACTGTCGGTCTCCACCAGCAGCCGGTCGGCGGGAACCCGCCGCGCCACCTCGCGCACGTTGCCGGCGTTCCTGAACGTGACGATGCCCGATATCGACACGTAGTAGCCGAGCTCGAGCGCCGCGGCGGCCATCTCCCAGGACTCGGTGAAGCAGTGCAGCACGCCGGTCACGTCGCGGTGCGCGCGCAGCAGATCCAGCGTGTCGGCTTCCGCGGCGCGGGTGTGGATCACCACCGGCAGTCGCCGCTCGCCGGCCGCCCCGAGCTGCCAGGCGAAACGCTCGCGCTGGCGACGGCGTGCCGCGTCATCGGTTTCGTGAAAGTAGTCGAGCCCCATCTCGCCCATCGCGACCACCCGCGGATGTCCCAGCCGCTCGAGGATCCAGCCCGGATCGGCGGCGGCCGCCTCCGGGTGCTGGCCCACCGTCGCCCAGACGTCGTCGTGCCGCTCCGCCAGCGCGAGCACGTCGCCGATCCCCGACTCGTCGACGCCGATGCAGAGAAATGCCGTGACGCCGCGCCGGCGCGCGTCGGCGAGCCGTCGCTCGGGGTCCTCGAGATAATTCAGATGGCAGTGGGAATCGACGAGCAAGAGACGCGGACGGACCGGCTCACATCGTGTGGGTGTGCCGGTCGGACTGCAGCGCGCCCGCCAGATAGGTCTCGATCTTGGTCCGCGCGACGTCGTCCTGATCGTTGAACTGCACGCCGATGCCCGCGGCGCGCGCGCTCTGGGCGCCCTTCGGCGTCACCCAGACCACCCTGCCGGCCACCGGGATCTTCTCCGCCTCGTCCATCAGGTTCAGCAGCATGAAGACCTCGTCGCCGAGCTCGTACTCCTTCTTGGTGGGGATGAACAGCCCGCCGTTGCGGATGAACGGCATATAGGCCGCGTACAGCACGGCCTTGTCCTTGATCGCAAGCGAGAGGATGCCGTTGCGGGCGGCGCGTTTCGGATTGGCACTCATCGGGAACGGCTCATCGGGCGCGAAGGTCCTGTTCGACGCGAAGACACGTGTGCGGCGTGAATGTTCCCGTCCACCCGTCGCAGTGTCAATCCACGGTTTGTGACACGGGTCACAGACTGACATCCCCGGCCGGCAGCGTCCGCCAGCGCGCGAGCAGGCGCTCCGCCATCAGCCGTTCGTTGGTGCTGTTCGACGTCGCGAGCTGCCGGCGCACCCACGACAGCTCGTCGGCGAACGCCATCAGCGCGCGGCGGGAAACCGCGCCCAGCCTCGCCGGCCGCCACTGCCCTCCGGCCAGCGCGAGCAGGTAGCGGTACCAGCGGCCGAGCGCGTCCGCGAGATCCGCGGCGAGCAGGGTCTCGACGGCGGTGCGGCTCGCGCCTTCCTCGAGCCATTGCTCGAGCAGCGCATCGAGCGGCTCCTCGCCGCGCTCGAGCGCGGTCTGCACCGCGATCGGCGCGCCGCCGTGCTCGAACCACGCCCGGTCGAGGTCGACGCCGGGAAACTGCGCCGCGAGCCACGCCCGCGCGGCGTCGGCGTCCGGCCGGATCACGAACGTCTGGCAGCGGCTGCGGATGGTGGGTAGCAGCCCCCCGGGATGCGCGCTCGCGAGCACGAGGTGCGTTCCCGGCGGCGGTTCCTCGAGGGTCTTCAGCAATGCGTTCGCCGAGCTCTGGTTCAGAAAGTGCGCCTTCGCGAGCACGGCCACCTTGCGGGCGCCGGCCTGGGGCGTGCCCTGCGCGAAGCTCACGAGCTCGCGGACCTCGTCGACCTTGATCATCGACGACTCCGGCTCGAGCCAGCGCAGATCCGGATGGGCCACGGTCGAAGCGTCGGCGGCGCCGTCGAGGCCGAGGATCGCGAGCGCGAGCCAGTTGGCGAGGTGCCGCTCGCCCCAGCCCTCCGGACCGGCCAGCAGCACCGCATGCGGCAGCCGATTCGCGCGCAGGCACGTCTCCAGGCTCTCCACCAGCGGCCGGTGCCAGGGCAGTGCGCTCGTCACGGCGACCCTCCGCCGAGCCCGTCCAGCACCGCGGCGAGATCCCGCTGCACGTCGGCGAGGGGCCGGTCGGCGTCGATCACCCGGAAGCGCTGTGGATCGCGCCTGGCGCGATCGAGATAGACGGCCCGGACCCGCTCGAAGAACGCCTGCTGCTCGTGCTCGATGCGGTCCTTGTCGCGTCCTTCCAGCCGCCGCGCCGCGGCCTGCGGCCGCATGTCCAGATACACCGTCAGGTCCGGCTGCAGACCCTGCTGCACCAGCGCCTCCAGCGACGCGATCACTTTCGGGTCGAGGCCGCGCCCGCCGCCCTGGTACGCGTACGTCGCGTCCGTGAAGCGGTCGCAGACGACCCACGCGCCGCGCCCGAGCGCCGGCCGCACCACCCGCTGGAGGTGCTGGGTCCGGGCGGCGAACACCAGCAGCAGCTCGGTGAGCGGGTCCATCGGCTCGTCGCGTACCTCGAGCAGCAAAGCGCGGATCGCTTCCGCGAGCGGCGTGCCGCCCGGCTCGCGCGTGGTCACCACCTCGTGGCCGGCCGCCCGCAGCCGCTCGGCGACGAACGCGAGGTTCGTGGACTTGCCCACGCCCTCGCCGCCTTCCAGCGTGACGAACCGTCCGCGCTCAGCCATCGGGACCGCCGAGACCGAGCTGATAGCGCCGCACCGCCGCTTCGTGCTCCTCGAAGCTCACCGAGAAGTGGCTCGAGCCGTCACCGCGGCTGACGAAGTACAGGTACTCGCCGTCCGCCGGGTGCACGGCCGCCCGGATCGAGTCGCGGCCGGGCAGCGCGATCGGCGTCGGCGGCAGCCCGCGGTTCAGGTAGGTGTTGTACGCGTTCGCGCGGCGCAGGTCGCCGCGGCGCAGGTTGCCGTCGAATTGCTCACCGAGGCCGTAGATCACGCTCGGATCCGTCTGCAGGCGCATGCCGCGCAGCAGGCGCAGCGCGAACACCTGACTGATCATCGCCCGCTCGTCTTCGCGGCCGGTCTCCTTCTCGATCAGCGACGCCGCGATCAGCACCTCGTAGGGGGATTCGTAGGGCAATCCGCTGTCCCGCTCCTTCCACGCCTCGGCCAGGACCGCGTCCATCCGCGCGTACGCGCGGCGCAGGATGTCCGCATCGCTGTCGCCGCGCACGAACTGATACGTGTCGGGGTAGAACAGTCCCTCGGCGTGCCCGCCCGCCAGCCCGAGCTCGTCGAGCAGCGTGTGCACCGTCGCGTGCCCGAGCGTGTGCTCGAGGGCCGGGTGTGCGGCGATCATCTCCAGCGCCTGCATGATCGTCCACCCTTCGACGATCTTGACCCGGTAGGTGATCACGTCGCCCGCGACCAGCCGCGCAACCAGGCTGGCCGGGGTATCGCTACCGGTGATCTCGTACTCCCCCGCCTGCACCCGGCGCGCATCTCCGGTCAGCCGCGCGAACCAGGTGAGCAACCGCGGATGCTCCACCAGCCCGCGCTCGTGCAGCCGCTCCGCGAAACGCCGGAACGGCTCCCCCGGCTCCAGCACCACCACCGCCCGATCCGTCACCGGCAGCGGCGCCCCGCGCCAGTGCGCCGCCCACACCGCTGCCGCGCCGATCGCCACCACGGCGACCAGCCCCAGCCCGAGCAGCGCTTTCCTCCAGACCCTCACAACGACCGGCCAGCCATTCCTTCGCCTGCCATCCCACTCAGTTTAACCCCAGATTCGCGGCCGGAGGCCGCTCCCACAAGGGCCCCGCAAACCACCACCAAGGCTTTCGGGAGGACGAGCGGGAGGCGGTGTGCAAGGACATCGCACCACTACGGTGGTAGAGACGCAGGCCGTGGAATGTGTGTCGCCCGGTGGCGAGAATGCCCTCGGCGGCGCATCTGAGCGAGGCCGAGGAGGCCGGATTGACCCGCGCTTTTTGCGGGGCAACTCCGGCCGACGAGGGAACCGCGGAGCGGCCGAGCGTGCGCCGCCGAGGGCGTTCCCGCCACCGGGCGACACACGCTCGACGAGAACTGCTGCTCTAACGCCGAAACGGTCAGATTTTCTTGAACAGCAGAGTCCCGTTGGTCCCCCCGAACCCGAACGAGTTGGAGAGCGCCGCCCGAATCCGAGCATCCCGCGCCGTATGCGGTACGTAGTCCAGATCGCACCCCTCCCCCGGCTCGTCCAGGTTGATCGTCGGATGCAGCACCTGGTCCCGGATCGACAGGATCGTGAAGATCGCCTCCACCGAGCCCGCGGCACCGAGCAGGTGCCCGATCATCGACTTGCTCGAGTTCACCGCGACCTTGGTGTCGTTGCCGAAGATGCGCTTGATGCCCTTGGTCTCGGAGACGTCGCCGAGCGGCGTCGAGGTGGCGTGCGCGTTGATGTAGTCGATGTCGTCGGGGCCCATGCCGGCATCCTGGAGCGCGCGGCGCATCGACGACGCGGACCCCTCGCCGTCCTCCGTCGGACCGGTGAAGTGGTAGGCGTCGCCGCTCAGCCCGAAGCCTGCCACCTCGCAGTAGATCTTCGCGCCGCGCGCCTTCGCACGCTCGTACTCCTCGAGCACCAGCACGCCGGCGCCGTCGCCGAGCAGGAAGCCGTCGCGGTCCTTGTCCCACGGGCGGCTCGCGCGCTCCGGCTCGTCGTTGCGGGTGGAGAGCGCCTTCATCGACGCGAACGCGGCCACGGTGATCGGGGACGTCGCCTGCTCGGCGCCGCCCACCACCATCACGTCGGCGTCACCGTGCTGGATCATGCGCATGCCGATGCCGATGTTGTGCGTGCCCGTCGTGCAGGCGGTCACCACCGCGATGTTCGGCCCCTTGTAGCCGTAGCGGATCGAGAGATATCCCGAGATCATGTTGATCACGCTGGCCGGCACGAAGAAAGGCGACACCCTGTTGGGGCCCTTGTTGAGCAGCGTGCTGTGGGTTTCTTCGATGGTGTTGATGCCGCCGATGCCCGAGCCGATCGCGAGCCCGTAGCGGTCGGCGTCCGCCGGATGACCCGGCAGCCCGGCATCCTGGATGGCCTGAATGCCCGCTACCATTCCGTACTGGATGAAATTGTCCATGCGCCGCAGGTCTTTGCGATCGAGATACGGCTCGGGATCGAAATCGACCACGGGCGCGGAGATCCGGACGGAATAGCCACTCGCGTCGAAGCTCTGGATCGGGCGGGCGCCGCTCTTGCCGGCCAGCGCGTTCTTCCAGCTCGTCTCGACGTCGTTGCCGATGGGCGAAAGCATGCCCAAGCCGGTCACCACAACCCGTCGTTTACTCATCTCGTCGGCTCCACGTCGTGCCCACTGCGCTAGTCCGCAGCAAAAGCCGCCCAAAAGCAAGAAGCCGCACCGGCGACGAGGGTGCGGCCTCCAGCATGGTCAGCGGAATCTGTCCTTTGTTATCGATGGGCCAGTGTTATTGGTGGGCCAGAATGTAATCGATGGCCTCTTTGACGGTGGTGATCTTCTCGGCTTCTTCGTCCGGGATCTCGGTCTCGAATTCCTCTTCGAGTGCCATCACCAGCTCGACGGTATCCAGAGAGTCAGCGCCCAGGTCCTCCACGAAGGACGCGTCGTCCTTCACTTCGTCTTCTTTGACACCGAGTTGCTCACATATGAGTTTCTTAACGCGTTCTTCTACGCTGCTCATGCCGCGATTATCTCCCAATCAGGTTCCCGGGTGCAGGGCGACGCGCATTCTATAGATGGCGCGTACCCAGTTCAAGCAAACCACATACCGCTCCAAGCCGAGTAACCCCCTGTTTTTCGTGCGTTTCTTGCCCTTCTGGAGGGCTCGGGTCAAGGTCGCCCGGCGCCGCTTTCGCAAGGCCGGAGCGGCGGAAAATTCGTGCCTCTCACGCGCCGTTGGATCGTCTTCCGTATCGTCCTCCCGCAGCGGCGGCTTCACGTCATGTACATGCCGCCGTTCACGTGCAGCGTAGCACCTGTCACGTACCCCGCCTGGTCACTGACGAGGTACGCAACGGCGTGCGCCACCTCCGCGCCGGTACCCATCCGTCCGACCGGAATCCGCGCCAGCATCGCGCTCACCTGTTCCTCCGTGAGCTCGCCTGTCATGTCGGTTTCGATGAAACCCGGCGCGACCGCATTGACGGTGATGCCCCGGCTCGCGACCTCGTGGGCGAGCGAGCGCGTGAAACCCTCGATACCGGCCTTGCTCGCCGCATAGTTGCACTGCCCCGGGTTGCCCATGCTGGCGACCACGGAGCTGATGTTGACGATACGGCCCCAGCGCGCCTTCATCATCGCGCGCAGCGCGGGCTTGATGACGCGGTAGAGGCCGCCGAGGTTCGCCAGCACGACGTCGTTCCACTCCTCCGCCTTCATGCGCAGCAGCAGGTTGTCGCGGGTGATGCCGGCGTTGTTCACCACGACCAGCGGCATCCCGCAGGTCGCCTCCAGCGTCTCGAACGCGCTCGCGACCGAAGCCTCGTCGTCCACGCGCAGCACCAGGCCCTGACCCGATGCGCCGAGCGCCTCCCCGATCGCGTCGGCACCGGCCTGCGACGTGGCGGTGCCGGCGACGTGGAAGCCGTCCGCCGCGAGCCGCTCGGCGATTGCGCGGCCGATGCCGCGGGAGGCGCCGGTTACGAGTGCGACACGCCCCTTAATCATTTCGTTGGCCGCCATCTCAGCCCTGCCCTCCCAGAGCTTCGCGCAGCCCCTCGAGCGAACCGAGGCCGGTCACGCTCACCGACTTGTCGATCCGCTTGATCAGCCCGGCGAGCACGCGGCCGGCACCGCACTCGACGATCCGGTCGACGCCCCGCTCGACCATCACCCGAACGCAGGCGGTCCAGAGCACCGGGCTCGACACCTGCTCGAGCAGCCGTCGGCGCAGCTCGTCCACGTTCGATGCGACGGCGGCGTCGACGTTCTGAACGATCGGGATCTGCGGCTCGCGGAGCCGCACCGCGGCGAGGTCCGCCGCGAACGCTTCCTGGGCCGGGCGCATCAGCTCGCAATGGAATGGAGCACTCACGGGCAGGAGCTGCGCGCGCCGCGCACCGCGCTCCCGGCAGCGCTCGGCGGCGGCTTCCACCGCGGCCGCCGCGCCGGCGATCACCACCTGACCGGGCGCGTTGTAGTTCGCCGCCGACACCACACCGTCCACCTCGCGGCAGGCGGCTTCCACATCCGCGTCCTCGAGGCCGAGGATGGCGGCCATCGCGCCCTGGCCCTCTGGCACCGCGTTCTGCATCAGTTGCCCGCGCCGGTGCACCAGGCGTACCGCATCCGCGAAATCGATCGCGTCGGCACAGACCAGCGCCGAGTATTCGCCGAGGCTGTGTCCGGCGAGGCACGCGGGGCGCTCGCCGCCGCTCGTCTGCCAGATGGACCAGAGCGCGACGCTCGCGGTCAGCAGCGCCGGCTGGGTGATCTCGGTGCGCACCAGGGCCTCTTCGGGTCCTTCGGTGACGATCCGCCAGAGCGGTTGGGATATGGCTTCACCGGCCGCCTCGTAGTGCTCGCGTATCGCGGGATACTCCGCCGCCACGTCCGCCAGCATGCCGACGGCCTGCGAGCCCTGACCGGGAAAAACGAAGCCGAGGGACATCCACACCTCCTTGAAACGTTGCGGCGCCTCGGCTGGCGCCTCGTCGCAGCCCGGAACGGCAGACGTCGGTCGCACGACCGCTGCGGTCAGTGGAACTCGGCGGCCAGGTGCCCGGGGATGCGCCCTTCCACTTCCAGAATGGCCTCTTCGATGGCGCTCTGGAATCCCTCGACGTCTGCAGAGCCATGGCTCTTCACCACCACGCCGGACAGTCCGACGAAGCTTGCGCCATTATAGCGCTGCGGATTCAGCGCGTGACGCAAACTTCGCAGCTTGCCGCGTGCGAGCGCGAGACCCGCCTGTTCCAGCGGCCCGAGGTCCTCGAGCCAGCGATGCAGCAGATGCCCCGCCATGTAGGCCGCGCCTTCGATGGCCTTCAGCGCGATGTTGCCGGCGAAGCCGTCGGCCACCACGACATCCGCGGCGTTGCTGAAGAGCACGTTGCCCTCGACGTAGCCGACGTAGCGGATCGACGGATCGGCTTCGAACAGCCGCGCCGCCTCACCGATCACCGCGGGCCCTTTGCCCGCCTCGGTACCGATGTTGAGCAGTGCCACGCGCGGCTCGGCGATCCCGCCGACGTGCCGCGCCAGCGTGTTGCCCATCAGCGCGAACTGGCGGAGCTGCTCCGCCGTGCAATCGAGATTGGCGCCGAGGTCCAGCATCCAGAACGGGCCGGATACGCCTTGCAGGTCCTTGCAGATTGCCGGCCGCTCGATGCCGGGGACCATCGTGACGAGCGACCGGGCGAGCCCCATCAGCGCCGCCGTGTCGCCGCCGCTCACGACCGCGTCGGCCTCCCCGGCCGCGACTCGCAGCAGCGCCTGGCGCATCGACGAATCGGGCTTGCGCCGCAGCGCATCCGCGAGCGAATCCGCCGGGGTCAACGCCTCCCGTGCCGGATGGATCCGAAGGCCCGGCACCTCGCCTGGCAGCCACTCGGCGATGCGTTCCGGATCGCCCACCAGGATCAGGTCGGCGCGTCCCGCCATCGCCCGTGCCGCCGGGACGGTGACCGCCGGTCCGGCGTCACCGCCCATGGCGTCCACGGCAATTCGAGGGCGCGGCGACACGGTGGACGCGGGTGGGGTCCCTAGTCGCGGCTTTCGATGACCTTGCGGCCCCGGTAGTACCCGTCCGCGCTGACGTGATGGCGCCGGTGGGTCTCGCCGGAGGTGGGTTCGATGGACAGCGCCGGCTTCGCCAGCGCATCGTGCGACCGGCGCATGTCGCGCCGGGAGCGGGATTTCCTGTTCTGTTGAACAGCCATTGGTGGCCTCCAGTATGGTTTCCGTGGAGCGGCCTTGCCGCGATCGTCAACGAACCACGGCGAATCCGCTCCGATGTATCACTTGCGCTTCACTGGTGCTTCAGCACCGAGAGCACGCGAAACGGGTTGTCGTCGGACGCCTCGACCTCCTCCGGCGCCGGGTACTCGAGGGCCGGTGCGTACGGGCACGGGCTCTCGGTGCAGAGCCGCTCGGGGAGCGCGAGGATCAGCTCGTCCTCCACCACGTCGGCCACCGTCACGGCATCACCCTGCGCATCCAGCACGTCCACCTCGTTCCCGAGCGCGCTCGCCAGGTCCGGATCCGCCACGATGCACAGCGCGAAACGGCGCTGCATCGCCGTGTCGAACTGCTCGAGGCAGCGCTGACAGGTGGCGGTGAGCGTCAGCTCGACCGATCCGGTGACCCACGGCCGCCCGTGGTCGTCGAGGTGGAAGTCCATGTCGGCGCGCAGGTCGCCCGTTCCGGGGGCGATGGCGGCGAGCCGTTCCAGGTCGTTCGCTTGCACCACGCGCTCGAGCCGGGCACCCTGCCTCGCCAGTTCCAGGTAAGGCAGACGCTCGTCGGGGCGGGATTTCATGGCGCGCGCCATCATAGGTATCCGATGGTGCCGTGTAAAGCACAATCGATGCCACGGATGTCGCCTAACCATCGATATTCAATGGTGTTTTTCCGGCGCCGACGGCCCCGTCCGGCGGCTCGCCCGGTCGCGGAGGAATCGTGAGAGAGCTGGTGCTGGCGTCGTCGTCGCGCTACCGGGCGGAGCTGCTGACCCGGCTCGGATTGCCGTTCCGGACCCACGCGCCCGAGGTCGACGAGCAACGCCGTCCGAACGAAGACCCGGATGCGCTGGTCCGGCGCCTCGCGCGTGACAAGGCGCTGGCCGTGGCCGCGCGGTTTCCGCAGGCGCTGATCATCGGCTCCGACCAGGTGGCGGTCTGCGCGGGCGAGGTGCTCGGCAAGCCGGGTTCCCCGGAGCGCGCCGTGGCCCAGCTCACCCGGCTCTCCGGCCAGACGGTCACGTTCCTGACGTCGCTCTGCCTGCACGACGCCGCCGACGGCAGCCTCGAGCTCGCGGTGGTGCCGACGGCGGTCGTGTTCCGGCCGCTGTCCGCGGCGGAGATCGAGCATTACGTGGCCCGCGAGCGACCACTCGACTGCGCCGGTGCGTTCAAGTCCGAGGGGCTCGGCATCGCGCTGTTCGAGCGCCTGGAGGGCACCGACCCGAGCGCCCTGATTGGTCTGCCGCTGATCGAGCTGTGCCGGATGCTGCGCCTGGCCGGGCTCGACCCGCTCACGGCGGTGCCGGCGGCGGAGTGACCGCGAAGCGCTGCCAGGCGGCCACGAAATCCGCCGGCAGCGGTGCCTCGAAGCGGCGCCGACGCCCGTCGAGCTCGAGCACCAGCTCCTCGGCGTGCAGACAGAGCCGATGAATGCCGAGCGCCTCGGCTGCCCTCTGCTGCTCCGGGGTCGAATACTTCTGATCGCCCACCACCGGATGGCCCGTGGCGCTGGCGTGCACCCGGATCTGATGGGTACGCCCGGTGTGCAGGCGCGCCTCGAGCAGCGTGGCGCCGGAACCGACCTCCAGCACCGCGAAGTCGGTGCGGCTCGGCTTGCCGTCGGCCGTCACCCGCACCCGACGCTCGCCGGACGGCGTCAGGTAGCGGGCGAGCGGCAGACGCACGGTGCGGGTGCGCCTCCGCCAGGTTCCGAACACGATCAGCCGGTAGCGCTTCCCGACCGTCTGCTCGCGCAGCGCCCGGTGCAGCTCGAGCAGCATCGGGCGCGACTTCGCGACCAGCAGGCAGCCGGAGGTGTCCCGGTCCAGCCGGTGCGCGAGCCCGAGCTCGAGCCCGGGCCGCAGGCGCCGGAGCGCTTCGATCGCGCCGTACGCGAGGCCGCTGCCGCCGTGCACCGGCAGGCCCGCGGGTTTGTTCAGCACCAGGAGCCGTTCGTCTTCGTGGATCACGGCCCGCGCCACCGCGTCGAGCACCCCGGCCCCGATCACCGCGTCGGCCGCCGAGCGTTCCGGCCCCAGCCCGCGGACCGGCGGGATGCGTACCTCGTCGCCGGCGGCGAGTCGATGGGTCGGCTTCACCCGCCGCCCGTTCACCCGCACCTCCCCCTTGCGCAGCAGCCGGTAGATGCGGCTTCGCGGCAGGCCCTTCAGCTCGCGCAGCAGGAAATTGTCGATACGCTGGCCGTCTTCGGCCTGCACGATCACACGCCGCGCCGAGCCCGAAGCCGATCCGCGATCACCGTCAGTCACTGCGATAGGCTCCGCGGGGGGCACGAGCGTCCGCTCGATCGGAAGAAAGAAAAGTTTTTTGAGGGGTTTGAAGCACTTACCCAGTACTGTTAGTATCGGCCTGGATTTTCCTGGCCCGTTCGGCCGGAGAATCCCCCGCCGCGCTCGTTCCATCGGGAAACGCCGCGGGTGACGCCCGGCGGCCTTCGTCGATTCACCTGGCCGCGGGCGACAGGAGAGAGAAGCACGTGCCGCCGGAAGCGCAGCCCGCCGAGTCGCGAACGCGCTTCCCTCGCCGCGTGCAGAAGCGGCGAGCCACCCGAACGACCATCGAGGGTGGCTCAGTTAAGCCAACGGTAAGGCGAATTGCAAACGGGATCCACGGCGCTCCGCCGGTTGCGGAGACGGCCTCGAATCCAACGACGGCGCCGGCTGTGCGTCCCGCCCTTGGCAGCGACGAAGAGCATCGATACGCAGGACCAGAACACACCACGGCAGAAGTTCCCGAGGCCGCCCGCGCCGCCGGTCGCACCGGCCGCCCCGGCTCTCGACTTCATCGACTTCTGCCCGGTCGAACGGACTCCTACGGCAGCGCAGGCCGCATTCGGTAGACACGATCGAGAAGCCCCAGAGGCTGAAGGACTACCCGATCCGATGAGGTTGACGACCTGCAGAACCACGGGCCCGTGCCGAACGTGACGCCGGACTGCACACCGGCCACCGGCACGCGTTCCGGATCGCGCGTCCGCCGGACCTGCCGGTCGGGCGGCTGAGCCGTTCCCGGCTCACCGCGCGCGGTCCGCTCTTCGTTCCGCTCCGATTCGCCCTCCGTGTAACGGGCGCCAGCGGCGCTCACGGCGCCTCGAGGCGCCCAAACTGAGGGATACGATCGTATGAAGCGCATGTTGATCAACGCGACCCACCCCGAAGAGGTCCGGGTCGCGCTCGTGGATGGACAGAAACTCTACGACCTCGACATCGAGAACCGCGGCCGGGAGCAGAAGAAGGCCAGCATCTACAAAGCGCGCATCACGCGCGTCGAACCGAGCCTCGAGGCCGCGTTCGTCGATTTCGGCTCCGATCGCCACGGTTTCCTGCCGCTCAAGGAAATCGCCCGCGAATACTTCAAGGACAAGAACGCCTCCGGCCAGCCGAACGGCAACGGCGGGCGGCTGATGATCCAGGACGTGGTGTCCGAAGGCCAGGAGGTGCTGGTTCAGGTCGACAAGGAGGAGCGCGGTACCAAGGGCGCCGCACTGACCACGTTCATCAGCCTGGCCGGCCGCTACCTCGTGCTGATGCCGAACAACCCCCGCGCCGGCGGCATCTCGCGCCGCATCGAGGGTGAGGACCGCGACGAGCTGCGCGATGCGCTGAGCAAGCTCGAGATTCCCCCGGGCATGGGCGTGATCGTCCGCACCGCCGGGGTCGGCCGCAGCGCCGAGGAGCTGCAGTGGGACCTCGACTGGCTGATGCAGCTCTGGGAGGCGATCCAGAAGGCCAATGCCGAGGAAAAGGCGCCCTCGCTGATCTATCAGGAGAACAACGTCATCGTCCGGGCGATCCGCGACAACCTGCGCAAGGACATCGGCGAGGTGCTGATCGACGGCCGCGAAGCCTACGAGCAGGCCAGGACCTTCATCGAGCAGGTGATGCCGGGCTACGCCGACAAGGTGAAGTTCTACTCCGACCCGATCCCGCTGTTCTCGCGCTACCAGATCGAGAGCCAGATCGAGATGGCGTTCCAGCACAGCGTGCGCCTGCCCTCCGGCGGGAGCCTCGTGATCGATCCGACCGAGGCGCTGGTCTCCATCGACATCAACTCCGCGCGCGCGACCAAGGGCGCCGACATCGAGGAAACCGCGCTCAACACCAATCTCGAGGCGGCCGAGGAGATCGCCCGGCAGCTCAGGCTGCGCGACGTGGGCGGCCTGATCGTGATCGACTTCATCGACATGGCCAGTGCGAAGAACCAGCGCGCGGTGGAGAACAAGATGCGCGAGGCGCTCGAGGCCGACCGCGCCCGCGTCCAGGTCGGCCGGATCTCGCGCTTCGGCCTGCTGGAAATGTCCCGGCAGCGGCTGCGGCCGTCGCTCGAGGAGCTGACCAGCGAAGTCTGTCCGCGCTGCAGCGGCCAGGGTCGGATCCGCGACACCCGCTCGCTCGCGCTCGCGATCCTGCGGGTGATGGAGGAAGAGGCGCTGAAGGAGCGAAGCTCCGCGGTGCGCGCGCTGGTGCCGCTCAACGTCGCCACGTACCTGCTGAACGAGAAGCGCAGGGAGGTGCAACAGATCGAGCAGCGCACCGGCTGCCGGCTCGTGATCGTGCCGAACGTGAACATGGAGACGCCGCAGTACGAGGTGCAGCGGATCCGCGACGACCAGGTGGCCGAAGAGCTGGTCGCGCCGAGCTACGAGCTGATCGAGGCCGGTGCCCAGCCGGTGGAGTACATGCTGCCGGCGGAAGCGCCCCCGACGGTGCGTCGGCAGGCCGCAGTGCAGGCGATCGCGCCGCGACGGCCGATGCCGCGACCGGAGGCCACGCCGCCTGCCGCGCCGGAACCGACGCCGGTGCTGATCGAGAAGCCGAGTCTGTTCCAGCGCATCGCCCACACGCTGTTCGGCTCCGGGCCGCGGCTCGCCCCGGCGGCTGCGGGCGAGGCGGCGGCCCCGGGCCGGCCGGAACCGGCGGCCGCCGCGGAGGCGCGATCGAGCAGCAGCCGTGCCGGCAGCCGTCCTGCCGAGGAGGCCGGCGCCGCCGGCGGTGAAAGCCGCGATGGCGGCCGGCGCCGCCGTCGCTCGCGGTCGCGGAGCACCGAGCAGCGCCGCGACGAGGCCGCGGCACTGGAAGCGCGTACCGAGCCCCGCGGCGAGGCGCAGAGCGGCAACGGCCGCCGCGGCGAAGGGCGCCCGGAGGGCCGTCGGGACGAGCCGCGCCGCCGGCGCCGCAACGGCGAGGCGGACACCGGCGCCGCTCCGGCCCAGCCGACGGACGTGAACGCGGCGGAGCTCGACCACGAGCACAACGGCCGCGAAGGCACCGGCAGCGGCCGTTCTCGACGGCGCCGGCGGGGACGCGGCGGGTCCGGCGCCGAGGCGCCCGACGCGCTGCCGTCTCAGCAGGCCGAGATCATCCCGCTCGAGGAGCGCCGGCCGTCGCCGGAGGCGCTGGCAGCGAGCAAGCGCATGCCGAAGCGCGACCGCGCTTCGCTCGACGACAGCAAGCCGCAGCCGCCGCGTCCGGCACCGGCTGCCGTAGCGGACCGGGATGCGTCCGCCGCTGAGCCGACGGCGGCTTCGGTGGTGGCCAGCGCCGGACTCCAGCCGGCCGCCGCGCCGACCCCGCCCGCCGAGCCGGCGGCTGCGGAGGCGCCGGTGCCCACGGTGATGGAGCGCCCCGACCTGGCCGCCGGTGTCGCGGGAACCGAGGCGCGGATTCCGACCGAGCAGCCGGGGCGGCTTCCCGAGCCGCAGGATCTCGATTCCGGCCGGCCGGCCGTAGACGAGGCGCCACGCGCGGAATCCGTCGCCGAGGCGTGCGAGGCCGCGGCCGAGCTGCCGCAACCGCCGGAGGCGGATAGCGCGCCGCCGCCGGTCGCCGCCACTGCCGAAGCGAAGCCGGCCGAGCCGGCCGCCGCGGCCGAACCCGCGGCGGAAGAGCCGCGCCGGCCGCGCCGGGCCTACAACGATCCGCGCGAGGTGCGCCGGCGGCAGCGGGAGGCCGAGCTGAAAGCGCAGGGCATCCTGCCGAAGACCGGCGACTCTTCGTCCTGAGACGGGCCCGAGCGATCGGCCGGGACGGCGTCAGTCGTCCTCGCCGATCACCCGCGGCTCGAGCTCGAGCGCGACGTCGAAGCGATCCGCCACGTCGCGGCGGATCGCGTCGGCGAGCGTCAGCACGTCCGCCGCGGTGGCGCCGCCGGTGTTCACCAGCACCAGCGGCTGGCGCCGCCAGACGGCGGCCGGGCCGAGCCGTGCACCCTTCCACCCGGCGGCATCGATGAGCTGCGCCGCGGACAGCTTCACCCGATCGCCTGCCGCCGGGTAGCGGTTGAGCGCCGGCAGCCGCGCTGCCACGTGCGCTGCCTCCTGCACGGTCACCACCGGGTTCTTGAAGAAGCTGCCCACGTTGCCGATCCGGCGCGGATCGGGGAGCTTGCGCCGGCGGATCCGGATCACGGCTTCCGCGACGTCCCACGGTTGCGGCCGAGTCCGGCCGAGCCGCTCGAGCTCGAGCGCGACGTCCGGATAGCTCGTCACCGGCTCCGCGCGGCGCGGGAGGCACAGGGTCACGTCCAGAATCACCAACGACGCGGCTTCGGCGCGCTTGAACACGCTGTCGCGATAGCCGAAGTCGCAGTCGCGGCCGTGCAGCACGTGGATTCGTCCGCTGGCGGTGTCGAGCGCCCGCAGCCGCACGAACCGCTCCGCCAGCTCGACGCCGTACGCGCCGATGTTCTGAATCGGCGCGGCGCCGACCGAGCCGGGAATCAGCGCGAGGTTCTCGAGCCCCGCGAGGCCCTGACCCAGCGTGTAGCGAACCAGATCGTGCCAGCGTTCGCCGGCCGCCGCGGTCACCAGCACGTCACCCGTGCCCGGCTCGATGCGCACGCCCCGCGTGCGTATCAGGCACACGGTACCGGGCACGCGGCGGCGCAGCACGACGTTGCTGCCGCCGCCGAGCACGGTCAGCCGTGAGGCGCCGCCGCGGCCAACGGCATCGACCAGCGCGAGCAGCTCTGCTTCGCGCCGGACCACGACCAGCCGCTCGGCGACGCTCGGCACCCCGAGGGTGTTCGCCTCCCGGAGCGATCCGGCGTTCACGCCGCCACCGCCTCGAGCCGCCGGAACGTCAGGTTGATGCGCTCCCCCACCGGGCGGCGCGTGCGCGGCAGCGCGTGGCGCAGGCGCCCGTCCATCAGCAGCACCGACCCGTGTTCGAGATCGAGGGGGAGCGATGCGCGGCGGCCCGCCTCGGTCCGCAGCAGGAACCGCCGCCGGGCGCCGAGGCTCACCGAGACGATCCGGTCGGCCAGCCCGCGCTCGTCGTCGCTGTGCCAGCCGATGCAGTCGCTGCCGTCGCGGTAGCGGTTCAGCAGCACCATGTTGCTGTCGACGCCGAGGGCGTCCGCGAGACGCCGGCGCAGCGGCTCGAGCGCCGCGAGCCAGCCGGTGCAGGGATGGTCGGTACCCGAGTAGCGGTAGTTCAGCCCGGCGTCGCCACACCAGGCGATCAGCCGCGGCACCGCGATCCGACGCCCGTACAGCGTCAGCCACTCCTGCTGCCACGGCGCCTCCCGGCGCAGCCGCTCGAACAGCGCCGTGGCCTCGTCCGGGGCCAGGAAGCCGGGCAGGTAGCGATACGGCTCAGCCACCGGCGATCGCCTCGCGTACCCGCTCGAGGTCGGCGGCCGTGTCGACGCCGCCGGGTACCGGCTGCCGCGTCACGGCGACCCGGATGTCGATGCCGTGCTCGAGCAGACGCAGCTGCTCGAGCGCTTCCAGGCGCTCGAGCCGGCCCGACGGCAGCGCGACGAAGCGGCGGAGCGCCGCCACCCGGTAGGCGTACAGCCCGATGTGCCGATACCAGACCCCGTCCGCCGGCAGTGTGCCGGAGCGCGCAGCCGCGGCGCCGAACGCGTCGCGCGCCCACGGGATCGGCGCGCGCGAGAAGTAGCGTGCGAAGCCGTCGCCGCCGATCACCACCTTGACGACGTTCGGATCGAACAGCCGCTCGGCATCGGCGATGGGCTCGCACAGCGTCGCGACGCCGGTACCCGGGTCGCCGAGCAGTAGCTCCGCGACCTGAACGATCGCCGCCGGCGGTACGAGCGGCTCGTCGCCCTGCACGTTCACCACCACCGCGTCGTCGGGCCAGCCGCACGCCTCGGCCACCTCCATCACGCGGTCGGAACCCGAGGCGTGGTCCGGACGGGTCATCCGCACCGCGTGACCGGCGGCGGCCACGGCGTCGCCCACCCGCGCGTCGTCGGTGGCCACGACCACCTCACGGGCGCCGGATCGCTCCGCCTGACGCGCCACCCGCACCACCATCGGCACGCCGCCGATGTCGGCCAGCGGCTTGCCCGGTAGCCGGGACGACGCATAGCGCGCCGGAATCACCACGCGGAAGTCCATGCTCATGTCTTCAGTATGCCGTGGTTGCGCAGCACGTCGGCGAGACGCGCCTCGGCCTCCTCCGACAGCACCACGTCGATCTCGAGATACCAGCAGTCGCCCGGAAGCGTCTCGAGCCGACGCAGCTTCACCGCGTCCTTCTCGGTGCAGACCACCGGCCGGTCGTCGTCGAACAGCACCTCCCCCCCGTCGAATCGGTGATGATCCGGATACGCGTGCAGGATCGGGCGCAGCCCGAGCTCCGCCAGCGTCTCGGCGAAGCGCCCGGGGTTGCCGATGCCGGCCACCGCGTGCACCTCGTCGTGGCGCGCAACGAACGATTCCACGTCCAACCGCTCGCCGGTCAGGACCCGTACGAAGGTACGCGGCACCACCCGCATCGTCACCGCGTCCGGCCAGATCTCGGCCGCGTTCTCGCCGTTCACCACCACCAGGTCGACCTCGTGGAGACGCTCGGGCGGCTCGCGGAGCGGCCCGGCCGGCAGACAACGGCCGTTGCCGAGCCCGCGCTGGCCATCGACGACGGCGAGCTCGACGTCGCGCGCGAGCGCGTAATGCTGCAGCCCGTCGTCGGCGAGCACCAGATTGCACGCGTGCGTGGCGAGCAGGTGCTGCACCGCGGCCACCCGGTCCGCGCACACCACCACCGGTACGCCGCTGCGGGCGGCGAGCAGCGGCGGCTCATCACCGACCCGCTCCGGGTCGGCATCGGGCGGCACGCTGACCGGTGCATCACCGCCCCACCCGCCGTAGCCGCGCGAGACGATTCCGGGGCTGAAGCCGCGGGCCCTGAGCCACTGCGCGAGCCAGATCACGAGCGGCGTCTTGCCGGTGCCGCCGACCGCGATGTTCCCCACCACCACCACCGGAACCGGCGCGCGCCACGGCGCCCGCTCGCCGGTCAGGTAGGACATCCGCCGCCGCTCGGCCTGGCGGCGGAACAGCCACGACAGCGGGGCGAGCGGCCGGATCCAGGTCGAGTCCTCGTACCAGGCGCGCAGCAGCCGCGACGGCGGCCGGGCCGGCGGAATGGCCGCCGGCAGCCTCCGCCGGCGCGGCGGAGCCGTCTCGTTGGGCGTGCGCGTCGGGGGTTCCTTGAATTGCGCGGCATACAGCGCCGCGTAGGTGCCGCCGCGCTCGAGCAGTTCCCGGTGCGTGCCCGATTCGACGATCCGGCCGTCCTCCATCACCAGGATCAGGTCGGCGCGCTCGATGGTCGAGAGCCGGTGCGCGATCACCAGCGTCGAGCGGCCGCGCATCACCTCCTCGAGCGCGGCCTGGATGTGCCGCTCGGACTCCGCATCGAGCGCGGACGTCGCTTCGTCCAGGATCAGCACCGGCGCGTCCTTCAGCAGCGCCCGCGCGATCGCGACCCGCTGTCGCTGGCCGCCGGACAGCAGCACGCCGTCGTCACCGACGACGGTCTGGAGCCCGTTCGGCAACTCGTCGACGAACACGTCCGCGTGTGCGCGCCGCACCGCCTCGCGGATCGCCTGCGGATCGGCGTTCTCGAGCGCACCGTAGGCGATGTTGCGCTCGATGGTGTCGTTGAACAGCGTGACCTGCTGCGTCACCAGCGCGATCTGCCGGCGCAGGCTCGCGAGCGTGTAGCTCGAGAGCGGCCGGCCGTCGAGCAGGATCTCACCGGCCGTGGGCTCGTAGAAGCGCGGAATCAGGCTCGCCAGCGTCGACTTGCCGCTGCCGGAGCGGCCGACCAGCGCCACGGTCTGCCCCGGCTCGATCGTGAAGGTGATGTCCCGCAGCACCGTCCCGGGCGCATCGGCGGAACGATCGTGCGACGTCGCGTCGGCGCCGGAGCGCTCCGCCGACCGCGCATCTTCACCGTACGAAAAGCACACGCCGCGGAACTCGATCCGCCCCTCCACCCGGTCGACGTCGACGGTGCCCTGATCCACCTCGGGCGCCTGATCCATCTGCCCGAAGATGTCCTCCGCCGCCGCCAGCCCGCGCTGCAGCCGCGCGTTCACCTCCGAGAGCTTGCGGATCGGATTGGCGAGCATGCCGGCGAGCCCGAGGAACGTGACGATCTGCCCGGTGCTGAGATCGCGGCTGATCTCCGGCCGGAACAGCATCGCGATGAGCAGCGCCAGCGCCGCCACCACGAAGATCTGGATCACCTGCGTGCTGGTGACCTTGGTCGCCACCATCTTCAGGTTCTGGCGGCGGTTGTAGTGGCTCGAGCGGTGGAAGCGCTGCTGTTCGTAGTCCTCACCGCCGAAGATGCGCACCACCCGATAACCGGTCACGGCTTCCGACGTGACGTGGGTGACGTCGCCCATCGAGCTCTGGATGCGCTGGCTGATGCGCCGGAAGCGCCGGCTCGCGTACGCCACGACCAGCGCGACCAGCGGCGCCGTGGCCGCGAAGATCAGGGTCAGCTTCCAGCTGAGGAACAGCATGTAGCCGACGTAGACGAGCACCTTGCCGCCGTCCTGCACCAATGACTTGAGCGCGTCCGTGCCGGTGTCGCGAAGCTGCGTGACGTTGTAGGTGATGCGTGACACCAGGTGGCCGTGGGAGCTCGCGTCGAAATACGCGCTCGGCATCTTCAGAAGCTGGTCGAAGAGCTGCGTGCGCACGTTGTGCACCACACTGAACGAGATCTGACTGAGCAGCAGCTCGCCGGCGACCTCCCCCACGGCCCGCACCAGCACCGCGCCGAGCATCAGCAGCGGAATGCGGTAGGCGGCGTGGGCCGCCGTCTGATCCCAGGTGTCGATCAGGTCGCCGAACAGCTTCACGAAGAACGCCTCGGCGCCGCTGCCGACGAAGAATCCGACCACCGACAGCACGAACAACGGCCAGTACGGCCGCACGTAGCCGAGCAGACGCCGGTACGTGCGCCAGTCGCTCGCGCGGTCGCCGGTGGCCGCCGTCGGGCCGGCCGGAGCGACCCTGGCCCGCTGCGGAGCGCCGGTGGCGGACATCGTTCGCTACTCTTCGTCTTCCGGCTGTCGGGTCGTGATGCTGATGCGGGTGAGTCCCACGCGTCCCGCGGCGTCCATAGCCCGCACCACGTGCTGGTGCTCGGCCCGGGCATCCGCGGTGATGATCACCCGGGTGTCGGGCTTGCGCTCACTGAGCTGTTCGCGCAGCGCCCGAAGCAACGTGTCCATCTGGTTGTTCACCAGCAGGTGTCCGTTCACGGCGTAATCACCCCGGCTGTCGACGGTGATTTCGACGACGTCGTCCTCGATCTCCTGCAGCTCGCCGCTCGCCTCGGGAAGATCGATCTTGAGCTGAGTTTCGCGGATGAACGTGGTGGATACCATGAAAAAGATCAGCAACAGGAACACCACGTCGATCAGCGGCGTCAGGTCGACCCCGGCCTCGACGGTACGGCTGCGACGAAACTTCACAGGCGGGGCTCGTGGTCGACGCCGTCCTGCATGATTTCCACCAGCTTGACGGCCTCCTGCTCCATGGTCACGACCAGCTCGTCCACGCGCCGCAGGAAGAAGCGGTGGAAGATGATCGCCGGTATCGCCACCGACAATCCGGCCGCGGTGGTGATCAGCGCCTGCGAGATCCCGCCGGCCAGCACGTTGGCGTTGCCGGTGCCTTCCAGCATCAGCGCGGTGAACACCTGGATCATCCCGACCACCGTACCGAGCAGCCCGAGCAGCGGCGAGATCGAGGCGATGATGCCGAGCGAGGTGAGGTAGCGCTCCAGATCGTGGCTCACCTGAGAGGCGACCTCCTCCATCGCTTCCTTCATCACCTCGCGGCCGCGTCGGGCATTCGCGATGCCCGCCGCCAGCACCTGACCGAGCGGGCTCGACGCGCGCAGGTCACGCAGCCGCTGCGCGTCCATCTCGTTGTTCTTCAGGGCATTCCACACCTGTGCCAGCAGGTTCTTCGGCGTGATGCGCGAACGCTGCAGCGTCCAGAGGCGTTCCGCGCTGATCGCCAAGGCGATGACGCTGCCGAGCAGAATCGGCGCCATCAGCCAACCCCCGGCCTGAATGATCTCCAGCATTGCTCCGTATACCCCCCTACCAGGAACAGCCACGGGCCGCGATCGGCCACAGCTCCCTCGCCAGGCCATCGCGGCATATCCAATACCAATCGTAGAGGTTAACGGTGGGATCGCAATGTGGCGTGACGAACCGCTGCACCGTCCCGAGCAGCGGTTCCTGAGTGGGTGCGCCGAGCAGGAGCACCCCGTGCTCGTCACCGGCGAACCGGTACTCGGTGTCGGGCAGGTCGAGCGGCACCGGGCGGACGGTATCCGAGGCGAACGCCTTGAAGCCCGCGTCGACGGTGATGGTCCCTTCGCGCGGCTGACTGATCGCGGTGGCCGCGACCGTGAGCGCCACCTCGAAGTCGTCGAACGCCGGCCCGGAGCGCCCGCCGATCAGGCGGTACTCCTGGTCCATGAACAGGTAGCTGCCGACCTGCAGGTCGGTCACCACGGGCACGTCGCAGTCGATGTCGTAGGTACCGGTTCCGCCCCCGGTCACCACCGCCGGGGGCAGGCCGCGGTCCTCGAGCGCCCGGACGATCACGGCCACCGATTCCCAGAGCGCCAGCGATTTCTCGCGGCGGCGCTCGTGGCCTTCGACGTGCATCAGATGTCCCGCGTAGTGCTGCAGCCCGTCGAAGCGCAGGCCCTCGGTCGCGGCGATGGAATCGGCCAGCGCGACGATCTGATCGAGGTGCCGGTTGCCGGTGCGGCCCATCGCCACGTCCACGTCCACCAGCACGCCGAGCGGCGCCGCCGGATCGGCCGCGGCGCGCAGCCGCTCGAAGCCGAGCCGGCTGTCGACGACCACCTGCAACCCGGCGGCCGAACACGCCAGCTCGACCAGCAGCCGCGCCCGATCCGCGTCCGTCACTGGCGAGGTGATCAGCACGCGATCGATGCCCGCGTTGATCATCACGGCCGCTTCGCCGACCTTGGCGGTGCAGATGCCCACGGCTCCGGCGTCGAGCTGACGCCGGGCGATCAGCGGGCATTTGTGGGTCTTCGCGTGCGGGCGCTGCCCCTTGCCGCGCTCGCCGAGGAACGCGGCCATCCGCGCGAGGTTGCGCTCGAACGCGTCGGCGTCGATCAGGAGCGCCGGCGTCGGCAGCGACTCGACCGGCTGCGGCTCGCTCAGCACCAGCGCTTCCCACGGCCGTGCCCGCACCCGCTCGAGCGCGATGCGCAGCGCCTGGTGCGCCACTGCCGTCATTCGAGCCCGCGCAGCTTGTAGCAGTAGTTGGTGGCCTCGACGTAACCGGCCACCGAGCCGCAGTCGAAGCGCCGGCCCTCGAACTTGTATGCGATCACACAACCCTCGTTCGCCTGCCGGAGCAGCGCGTCGGTGATCTGCAGCTCGCCGCCCTTGCCCGGCGGCGTGCTCTCGAGGATGTCGAAGATGTCGGGCGTGAGTATGTAGCGGCCGATGATCGCGAGGTTGCTCGGTGCCTGGTCCGGCGCCGGCTTCTCCACCATGTCGGTGACCCGGTACAGGCGGTCGCTGATCGCATCGCCAGCGATGACACCGTAGCTGCCGACCTGATCCGGCGGCACCTCCATGATCGCGACGATGCTGCAGCGGAACTGTTTGAACAGGCTGACCATCTGGTGCAGCACGCCGGAGCGGGTACCGAAGCAGAGGTCGTCGGCGAGCACCACGCCGAACGGATTGTCGCCGATCAGCGTGCGCCCGGTGAGGATCGCATCGCCGAGGCCGCGCATCGACACCTGGCGGGTGTACGAGAACGTGCACTGCTCGATCAGCGCGCGGATGCCTTCGAGCGCCTTCTCCTTGCCGGTTCCGGCGATCTGATGTTCGAGCTCGTAGTTGGTGTCGAAGTGATCTTCGATCGCGCGCTTGCCGCGGCCGGTCACGAAGCCGATGTCGGTGAGCCCGGCCTCGAGGGCTTCCTCGACGCCGTACTGCACCAGCGGCTTGTCGAGAATCGGCAGGATTTCCTTGGGCATGGCCTTGGTGGCCGGCAGGAAGCGGGTGCCGTAACCCGCCACCGGGAACAGACATTTCTTGATCATGAAGTCCTTTCCTGATTCGTGCTGCTCGGTCGGCCGGCTGCGGCCGGCGGAGACGGAGAACGCTTCGGCCGTCGGCGCATGCTAACCGCAGCCATCACGCAAAGCAGCCAAGATTCACCGATCGAAAAGGAAACTTCTAGCGGCCGCCCGTGATGCTCGTCAAGGCCGCCGAGCAATCGACCACGATCCACCCGGCGGGAGCCGGCCTTCACCCGCGCCGTTCAGGCGGCCGAATCCTGCTTCAGCAGCGCCTGCAGATGCCGGCAGATCTCGAGCCCGGCACGCGTCTGCTCCGGCGAACCTTCGCGGAACTTCTTCATCCTCCGGGAAAGCCGCCAGGCCGCCCGCAGATGCCGATCCCGCGCGGCCGCCGCCGCGTCGCGCGGCCCCGCGCCGCCATCCGCGCGCGCGGAAGCCGGCACGGACGCGCCGGCTTCCGGGGTCTCGCGGGTCTGACTTCGCCCGCCGTCCGGTTCCAGATCGTGGAACAGTGGCAGGGTGCGGTTCATGGCCGGAATGCTACCCGATACTGTATGGATATACAAGCCCGGCGGCAGGGTTCACCGCCGTTCGAACGTGAACGCGCCTTCCCGGAAGCGGATGTGGATCGTGTCGCCCGGCCCGAACTCCCCGGCGAGCAGCCGCGAAGCGAGCGGGTTCTCGATCCGCCGCTGGATCACCCGCTTCAGCGGGCGGGCGCCGTACACCGGATCGTAGCCTTCCTGTACCAGGGCCTCGACGGCGTCGTCGGACAGCGTCAGCCGGATGTCCTGATCTTCCAGGCGCCGCTCCAGCACCCGGAACTGGATGCCGGCGATCTCCCGCACCTGCGCACGCGACAGCGGCTGGAAAACCACGATGTCGTCGATCCGGTTGATGAACTCCGGGCGGAAGTGCTGGCTGACCACGCCCATCACGGTCGTACGGATCATCTCGAAGCGGCCTTCCTCCGCGAGACGCTGGATCACGTCGGAGCCGAGGTTCGAGGTCATCACCAGCACGGTGTTGCGGAAGTCGACCGTGCGCCCATGCCCGTCCGTCAGGCGGCCGTCGTCGAGCACCTGCAACAGGATGTTGAACACATCCGGGTGCGCCTTTTCGATCTCGTCGAGCAGGACCAGCGAATACGGCCGGCGCCGCACGCGCTCGGTGAGCTGCCCGCCTTCCTCGTAGCCGACGTAGCCCGGCGGCGCGCCGATCAGTCGGGACACGGAGTGCTTCTCCATGTACTCCGACATGTCGATGCGGATCATCGCGTCCTCGCTGTCGAACAGCACCTCGGCGAGCGCCCGGCACAGCTCGGTCTTGCCGACCCCGGTCGGGCCGAGGAACATGAACGAGCCGTTCGGCCGGTTAGGATCGGCGAGCCCCGCGCGGGAACGCCGCACCGCTTCGGCCACCGCCCGTACCGCTTCCTCCTGACCCACCACGCGCTTGTGCAGCTCCTCCTCGAGCCGGAGCAGCTTCTCCTTCTCGCCTTCGAGCAGCTTCGAGATCGGGATGCCGGTCCACTTCGAGACCACGTCGGCGATCTCCTCCTCGGTCACGCTGTTGCGCAGGAGCTTGCGCGGCGCCGACGCGCCGTCGGCGCTCGCCTGGGCGAGCTGCTTCTCGAGCTCGGGGATCCGCCCGTACTGCAGCTCCGACATCCGGGTCAGGTCGCCGGCACGGCGGGCCGCCTCGAACTCGAGCCGGGCCGCATCCAGCTCTTCCTTGATCTCCTGCGCGCCCCGGAGCGTCGCCTTCTCCGCCTTCCAGATCTCCTCGAGATCGGCGTACTCCTTCTCGAGCTCGGCGATGGACTCCTCGAGGTCCGCGAGCCGCTTCTTGCTCGCCTCGTCGGTCTCGTGGCGCAGCGCTTCCGCTTCGATCTTCTGCTGAATCATCCGCCGCTCGAGCCGGTCCATCTCCTCGGGTTTCGAGTCCATCTCCATGCGGATGCGGCTCGCCGCCTCGTCGATCAGGTCGATCGCCTTGTCAGGAAGCTGCCGGTCGGTGATGTAGCGGTGCGACAGCCGCGCCGCGGCGACGATGGCCGGGTCGGTGATGTCGACCCCGTGGTGCAGCTCGTAGCGCTCCTTCAGCCCGCGCAGGATCGCGATCGTGTCTTCGACGCTCGGCTCGTCGACGAACACTTTCTGGAAGCGCCGTTCGAGGGCCGCGTCCTTTTCGATGTGCTGGCGGTACTCGTCCAGCGTGGTCGCGCCGACGCAGTGCAGCTCGCCGCGCGCGAGCGCCGGCTTCAGCATGTTGCCGGCGTCCATCGCGCCCTCGGCCTTGCCGGCGCCGACCATCGTGTGGATCTCGTCGATGAACAGGATGATGTCGCCTTCGTGCTTCGACAGCTCGTTCAGGACCGCCTTCAGGCGCTCCTCGAACTCACCGCGGAACTTCGCGCCGGCGATCAGCGCGCCCATGTCGAGCGCCAGGATCCGCTTGTGCTTGAGGCCTTCCGGAACCTCGCCGTTCAGGATGCGCTGCGCGAGCCCCTCGACGATCGCGGTCTTGCCGACGCCGGCCTCACCGATCAGCACCGGGTTGTTCTTGGTACGCCGCTGCAGCACCTGGATCGTGCGGCGAATTTCGTCGTCGCGGCCGATTACCGGGTCGAGCTTGCCCTGCTCGGCCCGCTCGGTCAGGTCGATCGTGTATTTCTCCAGCGCCTGACGATGCTCTTCCGCATGCGGATCCGTGACCGTTTCGCCGCTCCGGGTGACTTCGACGACCTGCTCGAGGGCACTTTGGTTGACACCCGCTTCCTGCAACACGCGAGCGGTGGCGGAATCGGCGAACATGCCGAGCAGCACCTGCTCGGTGCTGATGTAGGTGTCCCCCGCCTTCTGCGCCCGGCGGTCGGCCATGTTCAGCACTTTGGCCAGGCTCTGGCCCATGCCGATCTCGCCGGTGGGATTCTTGAGCCGCGGCAGATCCTCCAGCGCGCGCTGGATCCGGGTGCGCAGCGCCTCCGGCTTGGCACCCGCGCGGATCAGCATCGGCAGCACCGACGCATCGCGCTGCTCCACCAGCACGCTGAGCAGGTGCAGCGCTTCGACCGCGCTGTGGTCGCGCCCGAGGGCGAGCGACTGCGCGTCGCTGAGCGCGTTCTGCAAACGGCTCGTCATTTTGTCCAGACGCATGTTGCTTTTCCGTTCGAAGTCTGCTGATACAATGTGGGTTGCGGCGCCGATTTCAACCGGGTGTTCATGGAGCAGAGACGTTATCCGCGGGTACAGCTACCGCTGCTGGTGGAGCTGAAGCACCCGGCCGTGGGCGCGCTGCGCTGTATCGCCCGCGACGTCTCCGAGGGTGGGGTCTACGTCTACGTGGACAACCCCCGGATCAAACCGGGCGCGAAGGTGAAGGTCACCGTTCAGAACACGCTCGGCGTCGAGACCCAGCCCACCCCCACCGTGGAAATGGAGGTCAAACGGGCCGAGGAGGACGGGCTCGCGCTCGAATTCGTCAATGTCGTCGGCCGTCATCTCTGGCAGAGCGTCGAGCAGCTTCGCACCGAGCTCGCGATCGGCCGCGACTACTTTCAGGTGCACCTGAACGTGCTTGCGATCAACGATCGCGGCGCCATCCTGCTCGCTCAGCAGCACGGCAAGTGGACCTTTCCTGCGACGTTCCTGCGCGTCGGCGAAGACTGGCGCGATTCGGCGAAGCGCTTTCTGAAGGTGGAGTTCGGGGTCGAGCTGCGCGAGTTCGGGCAGATCGCTGCCATGAACTCCGTGGGGCACGCTGAGCTGCCGGAAGCCGCCGTGCTCGACGTATTCGTCGAGGCGCGCACCGCCGCTGAGGGTTGCCGCCTCGCGGAAGGCAGCCGCTACCGCAACGCCCGCTGGACCGACCGGCGCCGCGACGTCGAGGAAGCCACGTTCGCGTCCGAGCAGATCCGCGAGCTCGCGGAAGAGGCGCTGAAGCGCTTGATGAAGGAGGATCCGCGGCCGTGATCGACTGCCAGTTCGATGCGTCCTCCGCCGGAGGCCGCATCGTTCTGCGGCCGAATCGCTCCTGGACCTGGCGCGCCAACCTCTGCCTGGCCGGCACGCTGCTCGCGGTGTCCGGCACCATCGGCGCGATCCTCGCGGTGCGGGGCGCGTGGACGGTGCTGCCGTTCGCGATGCTGCAGGGCGCCGCGGTGCTCGCGGGTCTGTACTGCTGCGTCCGGCGGACCTACGTTCAGGAGGTCCTCACGTTCTCTCCCGAGTTCCTGCTGGTCGAACGCGGCATCCGCCGGCCGTGGCTGCGGCGCCGGTTCCAGCGCTACTTCACCCGCTTTCTGGTACACCCTGCCGATCACCGGTGGTACCGGCGGCGCATTGCGGTGCGCTGTCGGGATCAGGAGCTCGAGATCGGCAGCTTTCTCACCAGCGAGGAGCAGGACGATCTGATCCGGGCGCTGCGCGAGATGATTCAGCGGCTCGAGCAGCCGTCGCCGCAATCGCGGGAGCGCCAGTAGGGCGCGCGGTCGAGCCGCCAGCGAACCAGCCGGTCCGGCGCGGCGCTGCGCCACGAGAGCGCGCCCTCGCGCCCGGTCTGGTGCACCTCGGCGCCCACGCCGCGGTAGCGTCGCACCACGTCCGGGTGGGGATGCCCGAAGCGATTGCCGCGACCGGCTTCGACCAGCACGAGGCGCGGCCGGAGCACCCGCACCAGGGCCGGCGACGACGACGTGCGGCTGCCGTGGTGAGGCGCGAACAGCACCCGGACCGGCAGAGCGCCCGCGGCGAGCAGCACGTGCAGCAGCCGGCCTTCCACCGCGGCGCCGATGTCGCCGGCGAGCAGCGTCCGGTGGCGGCCGTCGTCGACCAGCAGGATGCAGGAGCTGTCGTTGTCCACCGCGTTGGCCGGCCGTTCCACCTGCAGCAGGCGGAACGTGACGCCGTCCCACCGCCAGTGCTGCCCGTCGCAGCGCCGCAGTCCGCCCAGCCGCTCGACCGCCGCGGCGAGTTGCGGATCGGGCGGCGGCGCGGGGCCGAAGACCTGCCGCGGCCGGAGCCGCTCGAGCACCGGTCCGGCGCCGCCGACGTGATCGAGGTCCCAATGACTCAGCACCAGCGCATCGAGCCGCGCCCGGCCGGTGGCCCCGACGCTCGGAACCACCACGGCGCTGCCGGTCTCGAAGCCGCTCGCGAAGCCGGGGCCGGCGTCGTAGAGCAGGCGGCGGCCGCCGGTGTCGATCAGCGCCGCGGAGCCCTGCCCGACGTCGAGTGCCGTCACCCGATACTCGCCGTGGGCGATGCCGGCCGCGGGCGGCGCGAACGGCAGGACCAGCGCCAGCAGCAGCGGCAGCCGATGCCCGCGGGGCGGCCCGAGCAGCCCGCAGACCGCGGCCGCCTGCGCCAGCACCAGCGCGACGGTGCTGCCCGTCGGAGGCGGAGACGGCAGCATTGCCAGCCAGTCGAGCCAGCGCAGCATGATCCCGACGATCCAGTCCGCGGTCTGCAGCGCCCAGGCGGCCAGGGTCGCCGCCACCGGCAGCAGCGCCGCGCCGAGCAGCACCGCCGGGACCACCAGCAGGCTGATCACCGGCCCCGCGACGAGATTCGCCGGCAGGCTGCTCCACGGCGCCGAGCCGGTGATCAGCCCGACCATCGGCAGCATCGCGGCGCTGATCGCGAGCTGAGCGCGGACCACCACGG
>DASVDC010000128.1:0-99263 GCA_036381275.1 Pseudomonadales bacterium
CGTGAAGCTGTCCACCTCGTCGAAATCAGCGTCCGGCACGTAGGTGAAGCTGCCATCCGCGTTCAGCGTCAGCGTTCCGTTCGATACGTCCGAGACCAGGACCGCCGTGAGCCCGTCGCCATCCACGTCCGTGTCGTTACCCAGCAGACCGGGCGCAGCCACAGACAGCGTCTCATCCTCGTCGACGGAATAGTTGTCGTCTGTGCCTACAGGGGCATCGTTGAGCGGATTGACCGTAATCGTGACAGTGGCGGTGTTGCTAGGACCGTCTCCGTCCTGCGCCTCGTACGTGAAGCTGTCGGTGCCTTCGAAGTTTCCATCCGGCGTATAGGTGAAGCTGCCGTCCGTGTTCAGCGTCAGCGTTCCGTTCGATACGTCGGAGACCAGGACTGCCGTGAGTTCGTCGCCGTCTACGTCCGTGTCGTTGTCCAGAACACCCGGCGCGGACACAGACAGCGTCTGATCCTCGTCGACCGGATAGCTGTCGTCGGCGGCTACCGGGGCATCGTTGATCGGATTGACCGTGATGGTGACGGTGGCAGTGTTGCTGGGACCATCCCCGTCGTGCGCCGCGTATGTGAAGCCGTCCGTGCCTTCGAAATTGCCATCCGGCGTATAGGTGAAGCTGCCGTCGGGGTTCAGCGTTAGCGTTCCATTCGCTACGTCGGAGACCAGGACCGCCGTGAGCCCGTCGCCATCCGCGTCGGTGTCGTTGTCGAGAACACCCGGCGAGGCCACAGACAGCGTCTGATCCTCATCGACCAGGTAGTTGTCATCGGCGGCTGCGGGAGCATCGTTGACCGGATGGACCGTGATCGTGACTGTGACGGTGTTGCTCGGTCCCTCTCCGTCACGGGCCTCATACGTGAAGCTGTCCGTGCCTTCGAAGTTCCCATCCGGCGAGTAGCTGAAGCTGCCGTCCGCGTTCAGGGTCAGCGTTCCGTTCGATACGTCCGAGACCAAGTCCGCGGTCAAGAGGTCGCCGTCTGGGTCCGAATCGTTGTCGAGCACGCCCGGTGCTCCAACCGTCAGCGGCTGGTCCTCCTGAACGTCATAGGTATCCGGAACGGCGACAGGCACTGCAGCGAGCACCGGGCCCGCGAGCAGTGCTATCACGAATGCGAGCGCCGCCTTCACGTTGTTGTTAGGTTTACGACTCATGCGCACACCCTCCGGATACCCAAAGCAGGCATATGAGGATTCAGTTGAGAATTCGGCCGTACGTGCTCTGCAGCAGCACTTGTGCTCGCCCGGTGCCGCCGACGCCGCGTGCGGTGACGCGGAATATCTCGACGCGGTCGGAAGCGGTGCCGGCGTACGGATCTTCGATCTGGTGGGCGTTCTCTTCCTGGATCACCGTGGCCACGTGCTCGACCAGATAGCGCGGCTGCTCGGCCACGACGTCGCCCACTTCGGTGTCGGCGGGCCGGCTGCGGCCGTCGGTCCAGACGTCGGGTTCTTCCCAGGGCTCCGGGTCGCCGAAATCGGCCACGGTCCAGAGACCGTTGTTCCCGCCGGCGCTGAAGCCTGAGGTACTGACCAGCGTTTCGATGAACGCCTCACCGTCGCGCAGTGCCGACTCGGCCGCCTGAAATGCCAGCAGCGTGTCCTGCTCGTTGCGCGCCATGCGCGTCTCCAGCGAGGTCGTCTGCACCGCCGATACCCCGGCGATCGTCAGAATCAGCAGCAGCACCAGACTGATGAACAGCGCCACCCCGCGGTTGCGGGTCGGCATGGAGCGAATGAACCGAATGCTCCTCATCACGCCTCCGGATTTGCGTTCCTGAGCAGAATGGTTTTGCTGAACGCGCGCCGCAGCGGCTGTCCGTCGTTGGTCACCGGGTCGACGCTGTTGGCGACAACGGTCACCCGAAGGGAAACGACGGAGCTCGGGTCGTCGGGATCCGGCAGCTCGTCGAACGGCACATAGGCATTCGCGTTCGGCACGTCGTTGTTCAGCGTTCTGTCCACGCCGTAGAGGATCTGCAGATCCTCGATGCCCTGGACCAGCTCCACCGGCGGCTGATTGCCGACCTTCTGCCAGAGGGACCGCACCGGGTTGCCCGCAGCGTCCTCGCCGACCTCACTTTGGGCAACGTAGAAATAGGTGCTCTCCAGCAAGCCGACGGTGGCGTCGGGGCCGTAGGAGCGGCTTGTGATCGAGAGCGTGAAGGGCACCACCCCCGCCGGCGTCTGGACCTGATGGAAATTGGCGTACGGGTCGGTGGTCGAGGTCGTCGTGTCGTACTCGAGCCTTGCTTCGTCTCCAATGACGACTACGTTCGACACGCGGAAGACCGCCCCCTGCTCGCAATCGGCCAGCATCACCACATCGTTCGGCTGAATGCCGGCGTTGCCGCCCGGCGCCGCGATCTTCGGCTCGCCATCGGGCTGCAGTACCTCGAGCAGCCGCCATCCCGGCGACTGGATGCCGCGAAACACCACGACGTCGGTGCCCTCGACTACGTCATCCAGCTCGATCGCGTTGCCCGGAACCATCGCCGTACCCCCGGTGTGGGGAATCCACGATGGATTCCAGGCGCCGTCTACGTCGTCGTGGCCCTGGATGATCCGGGTGATGTCGAACTCGGGCAGCTGCTCCCAGTTGGCCACCAGCCCCTTGACCACCTTGTTCCGCTCCGGCGCGCAGCCGAAATACCCCGCGGAGCGGGCGGCTTGCGAAATGAGCTCGAGCGCGAAACGAGCGCTCTCCTGCAGCCGAGCCTGGCCGTTCAGGATGTTGTACGTCTGCGAGTTACCGACGAAGAGCTGGACGATGCCGGTGACCACCACCAAGCCCAGCGCCAGCGCGAGCAGCAGCTCGACCAGCGAGAAGCCGCTCGACCGTGAGCGTGAGCCCCTGATCCCTTCGTGAATCGTCATGCGCGCGGCCCTCACCCCTGGCTGTCGATCACGACGGTCTGCTGCTGGCCGTCGTTGGCCATCCAGCGAACCGTGACGGTGATCACACCGCCGTTGTTCTCTATGGCCCCGTCGCCGCCCGGGAGGCCCGGCGGCGGGTCGAGGTCCGGAATGACGCCTGCACCTCGCAGCTCGGCGCACACGGCTTCGTCACGATGGTCGCCCAGCAGACACTTCCAGCTCGCGAGATCGAAATCGCGCATCTGGTCGGGCGAGCAGTTGGCGCCGCCACCCAGACAGTCCGGGGCATCGGGAGGACCGTCGCCGAAGCCGATCTGATAGTCGGCGCCGGGGTTCGCGCGCAGACGGTCCATCACGTCGTAAGCGAGATGCACCGCTTCCCCGCGCTCGAGCGCCAGCCGGTTGTTCTGCAGGCTGACCATTTGCAGCGCCGCCACGCCGAGCACGCCGATCCCCATCACGAGTACCGCCACGAGCAGCTCGATCATGGAGAAGCCCCTTTGCTGCCGCGCGGACGAAACAGATCGTGCGCGATGCGAATCGCTACGCATGGCATTCCTCGTGATCCTGAACATCGGGCTGACCGATGACGCTCAGCATGATCCGGCGGCCGCGTGAGACACTCTCGTCCGTGCTGCAGAGCTCGATTCGGCCGGCCACACCGGGCAACGGTGTCAACATGCCGCGGCCGTTGAACGTGAGGCGGCCCGTGGTGGGTCTTCCGGCTGTCGCATCGAACGTGAATCCGTCGCCGATAGGCGCGAAGCGCCGCAGCACGTCCTCTTCGTCTGCGTCTTCGCAGTCCTCATCACCGACCACGACGCAGTAGCCCAGGCCCCACTCGTTGTCGTTCTCGTCGTCGTAGGCCTGAACGCTCACCAGCCCGCCGCGGCGGATCGCCTCGCTGCGGGCGAAAGTGACCGCGAGCACGAGATCGTTGGCAGCCGACGTCATCGTGCGCTGACGAACGAAGTCGTTGAACGCCGGCACCGCGAACCCCATCAGGATCGCCGCGACGGCGAGGGTCACCATCAGCTCGACGATGGTGAATCCCCTTGTTTTCGGCTCGTGCTGCATGTTGTTGCATCCGGTTCGGCCCGTTCGCGGCCGGAGGCCGCTCCCACATCCGCTCGGGCCGGTTTCGTTGCAGGCTGGACTATATGGATCGGGGGTTTCGAGGGGAGGCATCAGCCGACGAATGGCCGCGTTTGTCCGGACGAGCGGTCCACCGGCCCGGACTATTCCTCCCAATCGTCCTCGTCCGCGTCGATGGCGCCGCTGTCGTTGCGGTCCCAACCGCGCACGCCGGCGCTGTCGTAGGTGAGGAAACCGTCGCCATCCATCACACCGCCGCCGACGGGGGTCGCGGTCAGCGTGAAGCGGTCGTCCTCCAGAACCGTTATCTCGACGTCGTAGCGGTTCTGCGCCTCGGAGCGGGGCTGACAGACGTCCGCCAGCGCTGCGCCGGTGTAGCTGAAGTTCTGCGCCGCATAGCGCTCGAGGCCCTGCGCGCAGTTCAGCAGGTCGGCCTGGGCCTCGGCCCGATAGGTGCGCTGGCTGTACTGGTTGTACAGCGGCAGCGCCACCGCCGCGACGATGGCGAGGATCGCCACCGCGATCATGAGCTCGATCAGCGTGAAGCCGGCGTTACGCATGCCCCAGTCCCAATGATGAGTGTTGCGAGCCTAGAGGCTCGGGCGCCGCGGCGCCCACGCGGCGCCGACGAGCGGTGTCGGTCGAGCGACGAGCGGTGCGTTCGCGGCCGGAGGCCGCTCCCACGAGAGGCATTCGCGGCCGGAGGCCGCTCCCACAACGAGGATCGCGGTCTGGAGACCGCTCCTACGGACGGGGAGTCGCCCGTTCCACTCGAAGTATAGAAACGTCGAAGACGATGCGCCGGCCGGCGAGCGGATGATTGAAGTCGACCTCGACGGTGCGGTCGAAGACCCGGCGCACCACGCCGGGGAGCTGACCGCCGGAGGCCTCGAAGGCGACCACGACGCCGGGCTCGAGGGGAACGCCCTCGAAGCGGTCGCGGTCGATGAGCTGCACGTTTTCGGGCCGATGGGGGCCGAAGGCCCGTTCGGGATCGAGCTCGATCTGGGCGTCGTCGCCCGCCTGCATCCCGAACAGCGCCTGCTCGAAGCCGGGCAGCAGGTTGCCGTCGCCGACCTCGAAGGTCGCCGGCTTGCCGCGCCGCGTGGTGTCGATCTCCTCACCGGTCTCGAGCAGCAGCGCGAAGTGCAGCGTCACGCGGGTATCGGGACCGATGGCGAGGGCGGTGCTCGAGCTCATGGTGCGGATGGGCTCCTGCGTTCGCGCCGGTACTCGAACAACATCACGCCGATCCAGAGCACGGCGCCGACGCTGAGCGCGGAATCAGCCACATTGAAGGCCGGGAAGTAGTACGACTGCCAGTGCACCAGCACGAAGTCCACCACGTAGCCGTGCTGCACCCGGTCGATCAGATTGCCGACGGCGCCGCCGGCGATCAGGCCGTAGACCCAGCCCATCGCCTGCTGCTCGCGCGGCAGCCGGCGCAGCTCGTACAGGATGAACGCGACGAACACCACCGCCAGCGCGACGAAGAACCAGCGCTGCCAGCCGGCGGCGTCGCTCAGGATCGAGAACGCCGCACCGGGGTTGTGCCAACGCACCCACGACAGGAACGGCAACACCGGAACCTCCTCGCCCGGCGCCAGCGCGATGGTCACCCAGCGCTTGACCGCCTGATCGAGCACCACCACCAGCCCGGCCAGGCCCAGCCACTTAAGCATGCGCGAACCATTCCCGGCTGGCGGCGATGTCCCGCTCGATCTGCGCCTTGAGCGCGTCGAGGCCGTCGAACGCCCGCTCGTCGCGGATCTTGTGCTTGAACTCGACCGTCAGCAGCGCGCCATAGATGTCGCCGCTGAAGTCGAACAGGTGCACCTCAAGCAGCGGCTCCTTGCCGTCGACGGTCGGCCGCACGCCGATGTTGGCGACGCCCTCGTATTCCCGATCCAGGCCGCGCACGGTGACCGCGAACACGCCCTCGATCGGCGTCCGGTAGCGCTGCAGCCGGATGTTCGCGGTCGGGACGCCGAGCTGCCGGCCGAGACGTCGCCCGTAGACCACCCGGCCCATCATGAAGTACGGATGCCCGAGCAGCTCCCTGGCGAGGTCGAGATCGCCGTTGCGGAGCGCTTCCCGCACGCGCGTGCTGCTCACCCGCTCGCCGCGGACCGTCAGCGTCTCCATCCGGCCGACGCCGAACCCATGGCGGTCGCCGGCTTCCAGGAGCATCGCGTAGTCGCCCTCGGCGCCGTGGCCGAAGCGGAAGTCGTCGCCGACCATCAGATAACGCACGCCGAGGCGCCGTACCAGCAGCTCCTCGATCACCCACTGCGCCGGCGTTCGGGCGGTACGTTCGTTGAACGGCAGGCAGAGCACGCGGTCGAGGTCGGTGCACGCGAGCAGCGTGATCTTCTCGCGGAACCGCGTCAGTCGGGCGGGCACGACACCGCCGCGGAAGAACTCGCGCGGAGTCGGCTCGAAGGTGAGCAGCATGCTCGGCGCGTCGAGCTCGCGGCCCTTCTCGACGAGCTGCGCGAGCAATTGTTTGTGCCCGCGGTGCACGCCGTCGAAGCTGCCGATGGTGAGCACACAACCCCGGTGACGGGGTTTCAGGTTGTGCAGGCCCAGGATGACTTCCATGGCCGCCATTATACGGGTTCGCGGCCGGAGGCCGCTCCCACAGCCTGGGTGCAATGCGGTGTCATACGCGGTGCAGCAGCTTGCCGGGGCGTTCGCCGGCGAGCCAGACCAGCGCGAGGTATCCGGCGGCGCCGGCCGGCACCGCCGCCGCGAGCCACAGCGCCCGGGTGGCATGCCCTGCTTCGAGCCACGCGACCTCGCCCGGCAGCAGCAGCGCCAGCGCGAGCGCCATCGCCGCGCTCGCGCCCACCGCACGCAGCACCGTCAGCCCGAGCGCCCGGGACGGATGGAAGCGCGTCGGATCCGACGGCGGCCGCCGCATCAGCCCGCGCAGCAGCAGCCCGGCATGCAGCCACGCCGATACCGAGGTCGCGAGCGCGAGCCCGACGTGCCCGAACCAGGAGAACAGCGCGAGATTCAGCGCGACGTTGGCCGTGACCGCCGCCACCGCGTAGCGGAACGGGGTCGCGGTGTCTTCCCGGGCGAAGTACGCCGGCGACACGACCTTCACCAGCACCAGCGGCAGCAGGCCCACCGCGAACGCCTGCACGGCGAGCGCCGCCATCCGGGCGTCGAGCTTCGTCATCTCGCCGTGATGGAACAGGGCGGCGACCAGCGGCAGCGCCAGCACGTAGAGCGCGAACGACGCCGGTGCACCGAGCAACGCGCCCATCCGGAGGCCCCATTCCAGCGTGCTGGCGAAACCGCGCTCGTCGCGCGCGCTCGCGAGCCGCGAGAGGTTCGGCAGCAGCACGGTACCGAGCGCCACCGCGACCAGACCGATCGGCAGCTCGAGCAGCCGATCGGCGTAGTAGAGCCACGAGATGCTGCCGGTGACCAGGGTCGATGCGAGGATCGTGGAGATCAGCACGTTGATCTGGCTCACCGACGCGGCGAACACCCCCGGCAGCAGCAGCCGGCCGACCTGCCGCACGCCCGGATGGGTCAGGCTCGGCCGCGGCATCACCAGCAGGCCCAGCCGGCCGATCGCCGGCACCTGGAAACCGAGCTGTACCAGCCCCGCGACGAATACGCCCCAGGCCAGCGCGTACACCGGCTCGCGAGACGCGTCCGCGGCGAACAGCATCGCCGCGATCAGGCACAGGTTCAGCAGCACCGGCGTGAACGCCGGGATCGCGTAGCGGTGATGGCTGTTCAGCAGCGCCGCGGCGAACGCGGTCAGCGAGATGAAGCCGAGGTAAGGGAACGTGATCCGCAGCATGTCCGAGGCCAGCGCGAACTGCACCGGATCGTTCCAGAAACCCGGCGCGAACACGGCGACCACGCCCGGCGCGAGGACCAGTCCGAGCAGCACCACCAGCCACACCACGACGCTCAGGTTGCCGGCCACCGCGGCCACGAACGCCCGATACGTCCCGTGGTCGCCCGACTGGTAGCGGGCCAGCACGGGGATGAAGGCCTGGCTGAACGCGCCTTCGGCGAACAGCCGGCGGAAGAAGTTGGGGATGCGGAACGCGACGAAGAACGCGTCCGCCACGGCGCCGGCGCCGAGAAAGTGCGACAGCACCACGTCGCGCACGAATCCGCTGATGCGCGACAGCAGCGTCATTCCGGCGACGACCGAGCCCTGCGCCGCCACGTTCTGGCGGCGCGGAGCCGCGTCGGGCTCGGCGGGGCGCGCCGCGCCGTCCCGCTCGGGCTCAGATTCGGTTGACATGCTCAGCCCCCGTCGGCATATTACCGCGCCTTTCTATCCGACGACCCTGGAGACGACCTTTGGCAAACAGCGCACAAGCCCGGAAACGTGCACGTCAGGCGGAGAAGCGGCGCGCCCAGAATGCCAGCCAGCGTTCCATGGTTCGTACCTACATCAAGCGCGTTCGGGCCGCCATTGCCAGCGGCGACTACGACGCGGCGACCACTGCGTTCCAGCGTGCCGTCCCGGTGATCGACGGCATGGCCGACAAGGGCATCCTGCACAAGAACAAGGCCGCCCGGCACAAGTCGCGCCTGAACGCCGCGATCAAGGCCCTGCGGGCCTGAGGGCACGCTTCAGCACCACCAGATTGTCCCGATGTACGAGCTCCGGCTCGAGCGCGAATCCCAGGCGCTCGGCGATCTCGGAGCTCGCCGCGCCGATCAGACGGCGCGCTTCCTCGCTGCCGTAGTTCACCAGCCCCTGCCCGATCACCTCACCGTCGGGGTCCAGGCAACGCACCACGTCGCCCCGGCTGAACCGCCCGTGCACGGCGACGATCCCGACCGGTAACAGGCTGACTCCGCGGCTCGTCACCGCCGCTACCGCGCCCGCGTCGAGCACCAGATCGCCCTTCGCGCGAAGCTGCCCCGCGATCCAGCGCTTGCGCGCGTCGAGCGGCAGGATCGACGCGGTGAGCAGCGTCCCGACCCGCTCGCCCTGCAGGATGCGCGACAGCACCTCCGGTTCGCGGCCGCCGGCGATCACCGTGTGGGCGCCGGAGCGCGCGGCGATGCGCGCCGCCTTGAGCTTGGTCATCATGCCGCCGCGGCCGAGCTCGCCGGGCACGCCGGCGACCATCGGGTCGAGCCGCTCGTCGGCCGCGTCCGCCCAGCTCACGAGCCGCGCCTCGGGATGGCGGCGCGGATCGTCCTCGTGCAGCCCGTCGGTGTCGGTGAGGATGATCAGCAGGTCCGCCTCCAGCAGGTTCGCGACCAGCGCGGCCAGCGTGTCGTTGTCGCCGAAGCGGATCTCGTCGGTCGCGACCGTGTCGTTCTCGTTGATCACGGGGATCACGCCGAATTCGAGCAGCGTGTTCAGCGTCGAACGCGCGTTCAGGTAGCGTTGCCGGTTGGCGAGATCGTCGTGGGTCAGCAGCACCATGGCCGTGCGCCGGCCGTGGGCGGCGAACGCCTGCTCGTACGCCTCGACCAGGCCCATCTGCCCGACCGCCGCGGCGGCCTGCAGACCGTGCACGGTCGCCGGCCGGCGCTTCAGCCCGAGACGAGCGACCCCTTCCGCCACCGCGCCGGAAGAGACCAGCACCATCTCCCGGTCCGGGCCGAGCAGGCGGTGGATCTCCGCGCACCAGACGCGGATCCAGTCCCGCGCGAGCCCGGTGCCGGGCGCCGTCAGCAGCGCGCTGCCGACCTTGACGATCACCCGTCGGGCGCCGGTGAGCTGCTCGCGGTAGTCGGCCTCGGTGCGGGTCATGGATGGTCTTGAGCTTCGATCGATACGTCGCCAGCGCTACCGGACGTAGTGGACTTCGACGTCATCGTCGTCGTCCTCATCGTCCGAGCGGCGCGGCGGGCGGCGGACGAGCGCGCTTTTTAGCACATCTTCGCCGATGCGTGCTTCCAGCGCCGCCTCGGCCGCGGCCAGCGCCTCGTCTTCCCGGAGCGCCTGACGGTGCGCCTGCACCGCCTCGAGCAGCGCCCGCACCAACGCCTCGACGCCGTCGCCGGTCACCGCGGAGATCGCGAACAGCGGCCGCCCCGGGTGCGCGGCCCGCAGCCGCTCGAGCAGCTCGGCGCGGCGCGCGGCGTCGATCACGTCCACCTTCGACAGCGCGAGCCAGATCGGCCGCTCCGTCAGCGCCGCGCTGTACGCCGCGAGCTCCGCCTCGATCGCCGCGACGTTGTCGACCGGATCGGAGCCGTCGGCCGGCAACGCTTCCACCAGGTGCAGCAGGATCCGGGTACGGGCGAGGTGGCGCAGGAACTGCACCCCCAGACCCGCGCCTTCCGCCGCGCCGCGGATCAGGCCCGGGATGTCGGCCATCACGAGGCTCGCGTCCCCGTCGAGCTTCACGACCCCGAGGCTCGGGGTGAGCGTCGTGAACGGGTAGTCGGCGATCTTCGGCCGCGCCGCCGACACGGTGCTGATCAAGGTCGATTTGCCGGCGTTCGGCAGCCCGAGCAGGCCCACGTCCGCCATCAGCTTGAGCTGCAGCCGAAGCTGGCGCACCTCGCCGGGTTCTCCCGGCGTCGTGCGCCGCGGCGCGCGGTTGGTGCTCGACTTGAAATGGGCATTGCCGAGGCCGCGCCGGCCGCCGCGGGCGACCAGCAGCTCCTGGCCCGGCTCGGTCACGTCGCCGAGCACCTCCAGCGTTTCCTCGTCCACCACCGAGGTGCCGACCGGTACCCGCACCCGCAGCGTCGCCCCGCGCGCGCCGGTCTTGTTGCGGCTGCCGCCCGGCTGACCGTGCTCCGCCCGATAGAGCGGCTGGAAGCGGAAATCCACCAGCGTGTTCAGCGCATCGTCGCCGACCAGCACCACGTCGCCGCCGTCACCGCCGTCGCCGCCGTCCGGGCCGCCTTTGGCCACGTACTTCTCGCGGCGGAACGACAGACAGCCGTTGCCGCCTTTGCCGGCCTCGACACGGATGCTGGCTTCGTCGATGAATTGCATGGGCGGGTTGCGGCGGGACGGGTGGGAGCGGCGCGGATGGAAGAAGCCCCGCGCTCGGCGGGGCTCCTCGGGATCAGGCCTCGACGGGCTCGACGCTCACGTACGTGCGCGGCCTGCGGCCGCGGGTCGCGAACTTGACGCGCCCGTCCGCGGTCGCGAACAGCGTGTGGTCGCGGCCGAGCCCGACGTTGGAGCCGGGATGGAAGCGCGTGCCGCGCTGCCGGACGATGATGTTGCCCGCCTTCACCAGCTCGCCGCCGAACTTCTTCAGCCCCAGCCGTTTGGATTCGGAATCGCGGCCGTTCCGGGTACTGCCGCCTGCTTTCTTGTGTGCCATGGCAGGTGCCTCCTCAGGCGCTGATGCCGGTGATTTTCACGTCGGTGTACCACTGCCGGTGACCCTGCCGGCGCAAGTAGTTCTTCCGACGCCTGAACTTGATGATGCGGATCTTGCGGCCGCGATCGTGCGCGATCACCTGCCCGGTGACCTTGCCGCCCTGCACGTAGGGCGCGCCGACGGACACGTTGTCGCCGTCCGCCACCAGCAGTACCTTGTCGAAAACCACTTCGTCGCCGGGGTCGGCGTCGAGCAGCTCGAGACGTACCACCTCGCCTTCCGTCACCCGGTGCTGCTTGCCACCGCTGGAGAAAACCGCAAACATAATCCGCACTCGCTCTATATATGGTACTGGGTTTACTCGCCGCACTCCTGAAGCGCCGCTGACTGTATTACAATGCCGCGGCTCGGATGGGCGCCCGCGCGAAGGCGCGTAATTCTACGGACAAACTTTTTCGATTACAACGCGTTAGCCGAGGATGTCTGGACAACCCGCCATCGCCGAGACAGCCGTGAGCCGGGCAGCCGCCCGAGAGGCCAGCCGGCACCACGCGCTCGCCTCGGTCTATACGCTGGTGGCTCCGGACTTTGCGGCGGTCAACGAGCTGATTCCCCGGCAGTTGACCTCGGAAGTGAGCCTGGTCGAGGAGATCGGCCGGCACATCATCGACAGCGGCGGCAAGCGGCTGCGGCCGCTGCTGGTGCTGCTCGGCGCGCGCGCCTGCGGCTACCAGGGCCGGGATCACGTCCGGCTCGCCACCATCATCGAGTTCCTGCACACCGCCACCCTGCTCCACGACGACGTGGTCGACCGCTCCGACCTGCGGCGCGGGCGCGCCACCGCCAACGCGACCTGGGGCAACGCGCCGAGCGTGCTGGTCGGCGATTTCCTCTATTCCCGGGCGTTCCAGCTCATGGTCGAGCTGGACAACATGGACATCATGGCGGTGCTGTCCGACGCGACCAACACCATCGCCGAAGGCGAGGTGATGCAGCTCGCCAACATCGGCAACCTGTCTCTGTCGGAAGCCGGTTACCGCGAGGTGATCCGCTGCAAGACGGCGCTGCTGTTCCAGGCCGCCGCGCACACCGCGGCGGTGCTCGCGAGCGACGATCCCGACGAGATCCAGGCGCTCAAGCACTTCGGCCTGCACTTCGGGCTCGCCTACCAGCTCGTCGACGACTACCTCGACTACGCCGGCGACAGCAGCGTGATGGGCAAGAACGTGGGCGATGATCTGGCCGACGGCAAGCTCACGCTGCCGCTGATCCGCGCACTCGCGATCGCCCGGCCGGCCGAGGCAGAAGTGGTACGGGAAGCGTTGCTGTCGCGCTCGGTGGAGCGGCTCGACGAGGTGCGCGCGATCGTCCAGAACTGCGGGGCGCTCGACTACGTCCAGCAGGCGGCGCGCGAGGAAGCCGAGCTCGCCCGCGCCAGCCTCGACGGCCTGGCCGTGAGCGACTACCGCGATGCGCTGGAGACCCTCGCCGACTACTCCACCGCGCGCCTGAGCTGAATGCCCGCCGGCCTGCTCCCGGCTGTCACACTCCCCCTGCTGCTCGCGGTCTCGGTGGCCGGCTCCGCTTCGGGCGCGGATCCGGACGCCGCCGGCTCGCTCCCCGTCCCCGAGCTGGCCGAACCTCGGTTCGAAGACTGCGAGCTGCACGGCAGCGACGGCACCGGCCGCGCGGCGGCGGAGTGCGCCCGCGTATCCGTACCGGAGAATCCCGCGGAGCCCGACGGACGGCAGATCGAGCTGTTCGTCGCGCGCGTTCCGGCGCTGACCCCGGAGCCGCTGCCGGATGCGGTGACGATCGTGAACGGCGGTCCGGGCGGCTCCTCGGTGTCGCTCTACGTCGACCTGCGGGGCGCGTTCGATGCGCTGCGCCGGGACCGCGACATCGTCGTCGTCGATCAGCGGGGCACCGGACGCTCCTCGGCGCTGGAATGCCCGACGCTCGAGACCGCCACCTACGATTTCGATATCGAGCTCGTGCGGCGCGGTACCCGCGCCTGCCTCGACGCGATCGACGCCGACCCGCGCTTCTACACCACCAGCGTCGCGGTCACGGACCTCGAAGCGGTGCGCCGCGCGCTCGGTTACCAGAGCTGGAACCTGTACGGCGTCTCCTACGGAACGCGCGTCGCCCAGCACTACCTGCAGCGCTTTCCGCAGGCCGTCCGCACGCTGATCATCGACGGCGTGATCCCGCTCGGCGCCGCGCTCGGGCCCGACGTGGCGCCGAACGCGCAGCGCACGCTGGACGCGATCCTCGCCCGCTGCGAAGCCGTGGGCTACTGCGCGGACGCCTTCCCGCATCTGCGCGGTGAGCTCACGCGGCTGTCCGCACAACTGCGCGATCAGCCGGTGGCGCTCACGATTCCGCATCCGGTCACGGGACGGAAGCGCGAGCTCGAGCTGCACTATGCGCAGCTTGCGATGAGCCTGCGGCTCCTCAGCTACGCGCCGGAGACCGCGGCGCTGATCCCGCTCATCGTTCACGAAGCCGCCGAGCGGGAAAACTACCTGCCGCTCGCGTCCCAGGCGCTCGCGATCGAAGAAAGCCTGCTCTCCAGCATCAGCTTCGGCATGCACAACAGCGTGGTCTGCAGCGAGGACGTGCCGTTCTACGGCGATCTCGACGCGCTCTGGGCGGAGCTCGAGGACACCTATCTCGGAACGACGCAGGTGCGTGCGCTGCTGGCCATCTGCGAGATCTGGCCGCGCGGGCTGATGCACCCGGCGCTCCGGGAGCCGCTGCAATCGTCGAAGCCGGTGCTGCTGCTGTCCGGCGAGTACGACCCGATCACACCGCCGCGATACGCCGAACAGGCCGCCGAAGGGCTCTCGAACGCGCGCCATCTGGTGGCGCCGGGCCAGGGCCACGGCGTGGTCGCCCGCGGCTGCGTGCCCTATCTCGTCAGCGACTTCGTCGCCGCCGGCCGGCTCGACGGGCTCGAAACCGATTGCGTGGATCGGCTCGCCAGCGATGCGTTCTTCGTCGATCTGCTCGGACCGCCGCCGTGATCCGCACCGAAGGGCTCGGCAAGCGCTTCGGCGCGGTGCAGGCCATTGCCGACGTGAGCCTCGAAGCGCCCGACGGACGCATCACGGCGCTGCTCGGCCCGAACGGCGCGGGCAAGTCGACGACGCTGCGCATTCTGGCGACGGTGCTGCGCGCCGACACCGGTCGGGCGTGGGTGGACGGTCACGAGGTGGCAGCGGATCCGGCGGCGGTGCGCCGCGCCATCGGCGTGCTGCCCCATGGAGCCGGCCTCTACGGCCGGCTGACCGCCCGGGAGAACATCGCCTATTTCGGCGCGCTGCACGGCATCCGGCGCCGCGCGCTCGACGAGCGGATCGCGGCGCTGATCGAGCAGCTCGACATGGCGGCGTTCGCCGACCGGCGCGTGGCGGGCTTCTCCCAGGGGCAGCGCATCAAGGTGGCGCTCGCGCGGGCGCTGGTGCACGACCCGAAGAACGTGATCCTCGACGAGCCGACCAACGGCCTCGACGTGATGGCGACGCGCGCGCTGCGGGAGATCATCCAGACGCTGAAGGCGCAGGGGCGCTGCGTGGTGTTCTCGAGCCACATCATGCAGGAGGTGGCGACGCTCTGTGACGACGTGGTGATCATCGCCGGCGGACGCCTGCGCTTCGCCGGCAGCCTCGCCGAGCTGAAGCGCACCACCGGACGCGACGACCTCGAAGAAGCCTTCGTGCAGGTGACGGGGGAGACGGCGGCGTGAGCGGCTTCGCCGTGGTGCTCGCGAAGGAATGCCGCGACAACGCCCGCGACAAGCGCACGCTGTTCGCGTCGTTCTCGCTGCCGCTGCTCGGCCCGACGCTGTTCATCGCGCTGATGTCGTTCGTGCTGACCAACGCGCTCGGGGAGTCGCGTGAGACCTTCCGCCTCGCCGTGGTCGGTGCCGAGCATGCGCCGCGGCTGATGGATCACCTCGCCCGTTTCAACGTCGAGCTCGCACGCGTGCCGCTCGACGACCCGCGCCAGGCGGTACGCGACGGCGACGAGAAGCTGGTGCTGGTGATCGACCCGACCTACCCGGACCGCTACCGGAGCGGCGAGACCGTATCGGTCACGCTGATCTACGACAGCTCCAGCATGGGCAGCGAACGGCGCAACTTCGAGCGGGCCCGGCAGATGATCGATCAGTACGCGCGCAAGATCGGCGTGCTGCGGGTGCAGCTCCGCGGCATCGACCCGACGGTGCTGCAGCCGATCCAGGTCACCGAGATCGACGTGGCATCGCCGGCCGCCCGCGCACTCACGCTGCTCAGCATGCTGCCGTACTTCCTGGTGCTGGTGGTTTTCATGGGCGGTTTCTATCTCGCGATCGACGCGACGGCCGGCGAGCGCGAGCACGGCTCGCTCGAGCCGCTGCTGTCGCAGCCGATCTCCCGCACCCAGCTCGTGCTCGGCAAGATCGTCGCCGCCAGCGTGTTCAGCGCGATCTCGACGATCCTGTTCCTGGTGAGTCTCGCGGTGTCGGTGCCGTTCGTGCCGCTGCATCGGGTCGGCATGTCGCTCAGCATCGGCTTCGCCGACTGCGTCGCGATGTTCGCGGTGTCCGTGCCGCTGATCCTGCTCGGCGCGGCGCTGCTCACCGTGGTCGCCTCGTTCGCGCGCAGCTACAAGGAAGCCCAGACCTACCTCAGCCTGGTGGTGCTGGTGCCGACCTTGCCGCTGATCGTCACGCAGCTCCTCGGCTTCGAGCCCGACACGTGGCTGATGCTGGTGCCGAGCCTGAGCCAGGCGACGCTGGTGAACAGCCTGATCGAGGGCGATCGGCTGGTCTGGTCGCACGTGGCGATCTCGGTGCTCTCCACGGGGACGCTGGCAGCGCTGCTGACCTGGGTCGCGGTGCGCCTGTACAGTAGGGAACGGATGCTGGTCTGAGGCCGGCCCCGAGCGGTCGTGCCGGGAAATTTTCGCCGGCCGGTTGTGATCGACGGGGCGCCCCCCTAGAATACGCGGCCCGTCGACCAAGCAAGATCGGAGTGTAGCTCAGCTTGGTAGAGCACCACGTTCGGGACGTGGGGGCCGGAGGTTCAAATCCTCTCACTCCGACCATTCTCGACTACCGCGCCGGCCACGGCAGCCGCCCCCTGTCTCCCCGCAGCCCGAAATGAAATGTGATCCAGGTGGAAGTTCCACCGCCGACCGGCATGGATACTTGCCGCACCACTAGGATCAGTCACCTCGCGGGGGATTCGAATGCCGGATGGGTCCTTGAGCTTCCAGGAATACGTGGATAGCTGGCGCAGCATCGTGCTCGGCCGGGTGTTCACCTACCAGGGCGCGATGCACTTCGTGCTGGAAGTGGACGAAGCCACGGCGCTCTGCCGCGTGAGCCGGCGCCGGGGCGGCCGGACCGAGATCATCCAGATGCCGCTCGACGAGGTCGTCGAGCGGGTGAAGGAGTGATGCCATGCGGAGCGGTTCGAGTCTTCTGACTGCAGCCGTCGCGGCCCTGATCACGAGCGGTTGCGGGGGTGGCGGCGGGGACCATCCCATCGGAGTGACTCCGACCGGCACTCTCAGCGTTTCGCTCACCGATGCCCCAGTCGACGACATGGCAGAAGTCTGGGTGCACATCACCGGGATGCGTCTGAAACCGGCCGACGGTGCGCCGATCGATTTCACGTTCGCCGAGCCGAAGGACATCGACCTGCTGACGCTGACCGCCAGCGACAGCGTTCCGCTGCTCGACGGCGAAACGGTGCCCGCCGGCAATTACGAGTGGATCGCGCTCGACGTGGACGCCGACTTCGACAACGTGTTCGACTCCTACGTCCTCGACAACACCGGCGGCATGATCGAGCTGCGCGTGCCGAGCCAGCAGGGCGTGCGCCTGGTCAGCGGCTTCACGGTCCTCGCCGGCGGAACCACCCGGCTGATGCTCGATTGGGATCTGCGCCGGGCACTGACCGATCCGACCGGCCAGCCGGGCTACTTCCTGCGGCCGGCGCTGCGCATCACCGACCTCGCCGAGTACGGTGCGATCGTCGGCACGGTCGCCGACGATCTGCTCACCGCGCCGACGTGCGACAACGACCTCGCGGAGGATCGCGGCAACGTGGTCTACCTGTACGAAGGCGCCGACGTGGTCCCGGTGGACATCGACGGCGGAGACCCGGAGCCGCTCGCGACCGGACGCGTCGCGCAGGACGCCGGGGCTGCCGGCGCGTACACCTATCGCATCGACTTCGTGCCGCCGGGCGACTACACCGTCGCATTCACCTGCCAGGGTCTCGCGGACGACCCGGAGGTCGCCGACACGCTGGCCTTCATCGGACCTCAGACCCTGACGGTGGTCGCGGACGAGGAAGCCGTTGCCGACTTCTGAGCCGCCGCGCGGCGGCGTGCGGCTTCTGTTCGCGGCCGGTACGAACCGGCCACATAGGTAACACCTCGACCGGCGACATGAGTTACACCGGGGGCATCGGATGAGGAGATGCCGATGCCCTGGACGTGCCGGGCCGGCAATGAATCGTGCGTTCTGCTGCACGTACGGCCCGCAACATCGCCCCAATCAAAGCCTTCGAACCCGTGGTCGACGTCTGACCGCAGCGCCGGCATGCGGCCAGCGTAACCGTGGGTTCTCGCACGGCGCCATCCGCGTCGGTCAGATCGAGACGGAACATGGCCCGAATCAACCGATGGCGCTCCGGGCGGTCGAGATCCAGCGCTGTACGTTGACCATCCCGGGTTTGATTCGGGCGATGTCGCGAATTCGATTCGGGCGATGTTCGCGATTCGATCCCGGCGAGGTTGCGATTTGATTCGAGCCATGTTGCGTTCGCGGATGGGCGCAAATAGCGCGGAAGCCGGCCGTGACCGTGCGAATGATCGACTGCAGAACCGCCTGCGCGCGACACCACTAGTACGAGCGGCACCGGAGGCCGCCGTCCCACGTGCGGCTCGCCCCGACGCGTTCGGCGGTGTGGTTCGAGAGGTGGAAGCGCCGGCGGGGAGCGGACGCCCGTGAGACGCGGCACCAAGGATGAGGGAAGTCGCGGCGGCAGCGACCTGGCTGCTGACCGAAGGCCGGCGTCGTCCGCCGCCTGATCGATCGGGTCGAAATCCCCGGCCTCCGAGGCGACATGACCGGTTCAGGTGATCACGCCTCGTGTCCGGTCCAGGTTCGTACCAGCCGCGAACGCTGCGGTCGAAGAGTTCGCGGCCGGAGGCCGCTCCCACAATTCTCTGGCCACTCCCACAATTCGCGGGCCGCTCCCACAATTCGGGTGCCGCTCTCACAGTTCGGGCGCCGCCCGCACGATTCGGGCGTCGCTCCCACCGGCCGGGCAATGGATATTTGTCCGGCACCTCACTAGCATCCGGGAAAAACCGAGGAGCTCCCGAATGCAGTCCTTCCGGCTCGACGGCAAGCATGTGGTCATCACCGGCGCCTCTTCCGGCTTCGGCAGTCATTTCGCCGGTGTGCTGGCCGAAGCGGGCGCGCGGGTCGTGCTCGGCGCGCGGCGGGTCGAGAAGGTGCTCGATCGGGTGGAGGAGCTGAAGGCGGCCGGCTACGAGGCCGCGGGTGCCGCGCTCGACGTGCGCAGCGCCGACAGCATCGATGCGTTCTTCGATGCCGCCGAGCGCGCGTTCGGCCCGGTCGACGTTCTGGTGAACAACGCCGGCGTGGAGGCCGGTGCGAAGACCTACGTGATGATCGACGAGGCCGACTGGGACTACGTCCTCGACACCAACCTGAAGGGCGCCTGGCTCGCCGCGAAGAAGTTCACCGAGCGGGTGATCAAGCACGGCCTGCCGGGCGGCAACATCATCAACGTCTCGTCGATCACCGACCGACGCACCATCAAGGGCCAGTTCCCGTACGCCGTGTCCAAGGCGGCGATGACCCGGATGACCGAGGTGATGGCGCTCGAGGCGGCGAAGCACCGGATCCGGGTCAACGCGCTGGCGCCCGGCTACATCCTGACCGACGTGAGCCGCACCCTGCTCGAGAGCGACCGCGCGCCCGAGTTCATGAAGGGCATCCCGATGCGCCGGTTCGGCGAGTTCGACGACCTCGACGGCCCGCTGCTGCTGCTCGCATCGGACGCGTCGAAGTACATGACCGGCTCGGTGGTGACGGTGGACGGCGGCCACGTCTGTGCATCCCTCTGACCAGGAGGAACGGCAATGAGCGACATACGCCCCTTCCGGATCGAGATTCCCGACAGCCAGCTCGACGACCTGCGCAGCCGGCTCGCGCTGACGCGCTTCCCGGAGCGCGAGACGCCGTCCGACTGGTCCCAGGGCGTGCCGCTCGACTACATGCGGGAGATCAAGGCGTACTGGGAGCGCGACTACGACTGGCGCCGCGCCGAGGCCGCGATCAACGCGTTCGATCAGTTCGTCACCACCATCGACGGGCTCGACGTGCACTTCATCCACGCGCGCGCCGCCGAGCCGGATGCGCTGCCGCTGGTGATGACCCACGGCTGGCCCGGCTCCATCGTCGAGTTCCTGAAGGTGATCGAGCCGCTGCGCAATCCCGCCGCGCACGGCGGCGACGCAGGCGATGCGTTCCACGTGATCTGCCCCTCCCTGCCCGGCTACGGCTTCTCCGGCAAGCCCACCGCGCCCGGCTGGGGCGTCGAGAAGATCGCCGATGCCTGGGCCGAGCTGATGGCGCGCCTCGGCTACGGAAGCTACGTCGCGCAGGGCGGCGACTGGGGCTCCGCGGTGACCACGGCGCTCGGCATCCGTGATCCGCAGCACTGCCGCGCGATCCACCTGAACATGGTGACCGCACGTCCGGAGCCGCTCGACGACCTCACCGAGACCGAAAAGAAAGCGCTCGCCGGGATGCAGCACTACCGCGACTGGGATTCCGGCTACTCGAAGCAGCAGAGCACCCGGCCGCAGACGCTCGGCTACGGGCTGGTCGATTCGCCCATCGGCCAGGCCGCGTGGATTCTCGAGAAGTTCTGGGCCTGGACCGACTGCAACGGCCATCCCGAGAACGCGCTCAGCCGTGACGAGATGCTCGACAACGTGATGCTCTACTGGCTGACCGCGAGCGGCGCCTCGTCCGCGCGCCTGTACTGGGAGAGCTTCGGCTCGTTCAGCGCCGGCGAGGTCGACGCGCCCACCGGCTGCAGCATCTTCCCGAAGGAGATCTTCGTCTGCTCGCGGCGCTGGGCCGAGAACCGTTACCGCAACATCATCTACTGGAACGAGCTGGAGAAAGGCGGACACTTCGCTGCCTTCGAACAGCCGGAGCTGTTCATCGGCGAGCTGAGAAACTGCTTCCGCCTGGTGCGCTGATGGCAGAGCCGCTGTGGACACCCGACCCCGCTTGCGCCGGCCGCAGCCGCATGGCGCGTTTCGCGGAGCGCGTCGGCGCGCGCACCGGGCGTGACCTGTCGCGTTACGACGACCTGCACCGCTGGTCGGTGGAAGATCCGGCCGCGTTCTGGCAGGCAGTCTGGGAGTTCACCGGCATCATCGCGTCGCGCCCGCCCGACGCGCCGGTCGTGGACCTGGACCGGTTTCCCGGCGCACGCTGGTTCCCCGGCGCACGGCTCAACTTCGCCGAGAACCTGCTGCGCTGCCGCGATACCCGCCCGGCGCTGATCTCGGTGCTGGAGACCGGGGAGCGCCGCGAGCTCAGCTTCGCCGATCTGTACCGCCAGACCGCGGCGCTCGCCGCGCATCTGCGCTCGCTCGGCGTCGGGCAGGGCGACCGCGTCGCGGGATGGCTCCCGAACGTGCCCGAGGCCGTGATCGCGATGCTCGCCGCGGCGAGCCTCGGCGCGGTCTGGTCGTCCTGCTCGCCCGACTTCGGCGTGCCCGGCGCGCTCGACCGCTTCGGTCAGATCGAGCCGAAGGTGCTGTTCGCGGCGGACGGCTACGTCTACAACGGCCGGCCGATCGACACCACGTCGAAGATGCAGGAGGTCGCCCGGCAGATACCCTCCATCGCCACGACCGTGTGGGTGTCACTGCTCGACGCGGTGCCGCCCGGCGCCGTCCGCTTCGACGCGATCACCGCCGGGGAAGATCCGCCGGCGCTCACGTTCGAGCAGCGCGCCTTCGACGATCCGTTGTACGTGATGTACTCCTCCGGCACCACCGGAAAGCCGAAGTGCATCGTGCACGGCATCGGCGGGACGCTGATCCAGCACCTGAAGGAGCACCAGCTCCACTGCGACCTCGGCCCGGACGACACGCTGTTCTTCTTCACGACCTGCGGCTGGATGATGTGGAACTGGCTCGTCAGCGGGCTCGCGAGCGAGGCGACGCTCGTGCTCTACGACGGCTCGCCGTTCCGTCCGCGGCCCGATGCGCTGATGACCCTGGCCGAGCGCGAAGGAATCACCGTGTTCGGCGCCAGCGCGAAATACCTGTCGGCGCTGGAGAAGGCCGACCGGAAGCCGATCGAGACCCACGACCTGAAGCGGATGCGCATGCTGCTGTCGACCGGCTCACCGCTCGCTCCGGAGAGCTTCCGCTACGTGTATCGCTCGATCAAACCCGACGTGCACCTCGCCTCCATCTCCGGCGGCACCGACCTGATCTCCTGCTTCGTGCTCGGCTCGCCGCTGCTGCCGGTGTACGAAGGCGAGATCCAGTGCGCGGGCCTCGGCATGGCGGTGGACGTGTTCGACGACGACGGGCAGCCGCTGCGCGGCGCGAAGGGGGAGCTCGTCTGCACGCGGCCGTTCCCGTCTTGTCCGATCGGCTTCTGGAACGACCCCGACGGGCGCCGCTTCCACGAAGCCTACTTCGCCCGCTTTCCCGGCGTCTGGGCCCACGGCGACTTCGCCGAGATCACGGAGCACGGCGGTTACGTGATCCACGGCCGCAGCGACGCGGTGCTGAACCCCGGCGGCGTGCGGATCGGCACCGCCGAGATCTACGCGCAGGTCGAGCAGTTCGAGGAGATCGAGGAAGCGATCTGCGTCGGCCAGCAGTGGGAAGGCGACGTGCGCGTCGTGCTGTTCGTCGTGATGCGGGGCGGCCACCGGCTCGACGAAACGCTCGCGGCGCGCATCCGCGAGGCGATCAAGACCAACGTCAGCCCGCGGCACGTGCCGGCGAAGATCATCGAGGTGCCGGAGATCCCGCGCACGCTGTCCGGCAAGATCGTCGAGCTCGCCGTACGCGACGTGATCCACGGCCGCGAGGTCGCCAATACCTCCGCGCTGGCGAACCCGGGCGCGCTCGAGCACTTCCGCAACCGGCCGGAGCTCGCGAGCTGACGCTCGGTTCACCGCCATCTGGTACCATGGCAGGCCCTCGTGGCCCCCGGGCGGGCAAACCGATGTCGGAGCTGGGCCGTCAGTTCGTCGAGCTCGCGGAAAGCGTCTCGGAGCTCATCGTGCTGCTGGAGGAATCCGGCGATCCGTTCTGGATCCCGTACCTGCAGCGGGGCCTCGCGCAGGTGCGCGAGAACCGGCTGTCCGGCGCCACCTTCATCCTCGGCTGCTACGGCGGCGAGGACACCTTCTCCGACCTGGTCATCGCCCGGACGCTCGAGCAGAGCGACCCCGCTGCCTTCCGCGACCTGAACGCGCGCCTCAACGCATTGCGCAATCAGACCTTCGAGCGCGCCAACGCGATCACCTCGCGCCGAGCGTGGTAGGGGTTCATACCCTCCGCTCAATGGATTTGTAACATCCTTCGTGTTAAGTTTTTGGACAGCAGGAGGGCGCATAGCAGTGGGGGCATTCCCGTGTTCAAACGCAGAACGACTGATAAACGGCCGCCGGCCCGGCTTGTAGGCAATTTGTTTCACGGTATCGCCATCGAACCCGGGGACAAGGCCTGCGAGGCCGTCCGCCGGATTGCCGGCCACCGCTTCCTCAGCGAGGAGGCGCCCCGGCTGCCGCTCGACGAGTGCCAGTGCATGCAGGACTGCCGCTGCGTCTACCGCCATTTCCCGGACCGGCGCACCGACGTCCGCCGGGACATGGACATGGGCCTGCCGTACCGGCCGGTGCCCGGCGACAAACGCGCCGGAGTCGGTCGCCGGATCACGGACGGCTGATCCCCTAGCCGACCGGCTCCTCCGATGCCGGCACGCGTTTCCGCCGCATCGGCGGATCCTTGCGGTACCGACGCGTGAAGCGGTGGGTCAGGTGCCACGGCTGGGCTTCGCTGGTCCACAAGTGCAGCTTCGGCTTGAACCGGGACGGCTCGTCGAGCGCCCCTACCTTGACCGTACAGACCCCGGGCGAGCCGTCACTGAACGAATACAGATGCGTGCCGCAGTTGGCGCAGAACGCGCGCGTCACCAGATGCCCGGCATCCGACAGCGTGGAGAACTCGGCGGGATGGCCGCGGGTGACCCGGAACTGCGCCTTGACGGCGCCGACGACGTAGGCCGGCCCGCCGCCGGACGTGTACTGGCAGGCACGGCAGTGGCAAGCACCTCGGAACACCAGCGGCTCGTAGAAGCCGAACCGGATCTGGCCACAGGCACAACCGCCGGTGACCTTGGTTCGCTCATCCGCCATCGGACATCATCCCTCACCCGCCCCCGCGGGAAGCTGCAGGGGCGCATTCTGCCATCCCCGGCCGCCGCGGCGAAGGCAGCGTAGCCAGCAGCACCCCGGAGGCGAGGTTGCAGCACGCCACCACCACGAGCGCCCAGCGGTAGCCGCCGGTGAGGTCGCGGTAGTACGAGACGAGCAGCGGTGCTGCCGCGCCGAGCAGCAGCGCGAACGGCAGCCCGGCACTGCGCACGGCGCCGAGGTAGCGGCGGCCGAAGAACGACCCCCAGATCACCTCCTGCAGCGGAATCATGCCGCCCCAGCCGATGCCGAGCAGCACGTAGGCGGCGTAGATGAGCACGAGCGCATCGAGCTCCACCGCCCCGACGATCGCCAGCAGCGACAAGCCCGTCAACGCAGCCCCCGCCGCCGCCAGCGGGCGCGGCTCGAGGCGGTCGATGAAGAAGCCCCAGATGGGCTTGGACAGCATCGCCGGAATGGAGGCGACGGTGATCGCCCAGGCAGCCTCGCTGCGGCTGAAGCCGCGGTCGCTCAGGTACGGCACCGTGTGCAGCAGCATCACGACGATGTTGATCGTGAACAGCCCGAACGCGAGCACCAGCAGGTAGAAGCTCGGCGAGCGCAGCGCCTCGGCGCGGGTCAGCGAACGTTCGTAGTCGAGCTGGGCACGCACCGCGAGTCCGCGGGCGACCTGCTCGGCGCTTCGGCCGTCGGGATGCCAGCCGTGATCCTCCGGCGTCCGTCGCATCACCAGCGCCGCCGGCAGCAGACAGACCAGCGTAACCACCCCGAGCACGACCCAGGCGCCGCGCCAGCCGAGCTCGTCCGCGAGCCAGGTCGCCGTCGGCGTCAGCACCACTCCGGCAAACGACACACCCATCGCGGCCCACGCCACCGCCTGACCGCGCTTCTCGACGAACCATTTCGCCATCGTCACGTTGACGACCAGGTTGCCGACCAGTGCGCAGCCCACCGTGAGCAGCGCACCGTTCAGGATCAGCCAGCCGGTCAGGGTCTGCACCTGACTGTGCGCCGCCAGCACCAGCGCGAGCAGCAGCGTGCCGACGACCATCAGCGGCCGGGCGCCGAAGCGGTCGACCCAGGTGCCGATGAAGAAGCCGGCGAACCCCATCACGAACTGCCCGAGGGAGCGCGACAGCGTGTATTCCGACCGGGTCCAGCCGAGCTCCTCGATCATCGGCACCATGAACGGGCCGAGCACGTAGCTGAACATGCCCATCGCGAAGAACTGGGCGACGAACGCGGCCCCGACCAGCCACCAGCCGTAGTAGACGTCAGTGAGCTTCAGTTCCGTGCCTCCGAAAGCGCGGCATTACAGCACAGCGCCGCGCCGGAGGCACCGGGCCTTACTCCAGCGCCATCGACAAGGCGGTAGACGTACCCGGCCGAGTGCGGTAAAAGATGAGCAAATCATCTGTCAATGTCGCCGATGCCCGACCTCCTCAGAGGGCTCGCGTTCACCACCGCACTCCTCGCCGCGCTGCCCGCTGCCGGCGACGGGGCGGCCAGCTTCGACATCACACCGTGCGAGAACCTGCTCGGCAACAACTACGACAGCCTCGAGCCCGCGGCCAAGGCCGCAAGGCTCAGCGCTTTCGGCGGCTGCTGGAAGCGCCGCGCCGACGCCGCCGTGAGGCACAACTACCGGACCGTTCTGTCCCGGGTGGACAACTTCCACTTCTACGGCAAGCGCCAGGCCCACGAGCAGATCTCGGCGAAGGCGGCCACTGCGAACAACGTGCTCCGGGTCCGGCAGCGCACGGAGCAGGATAGTCTTCGCCAGCGGTTCGACTCCGAGTTCCGGGCGCTCGCGATGAATCCGGGCGACGACCCTCGCGAGATGAACAAGCGCAAGGGGGAGATCAACCAGCGGAGGAAGGCCGAGCAGGCGGCGCTGCAGGCGCGGCACCGCCAGGAGCGCGAGGAGCTCCAGCGCAGCATCAGCCAATCCTACCTGACCGTCGACGAGAAGCTGGCGAGCGAAGTGCACGACGACAAGTTGAACCTGGCACGGCAACGGATCGCCGTGGAGAAAGAGATCGAGCGCCTGCACGGCCTGGCGGTGAATCCCGAAGGCCGGCTCGGCGATGGCGAGGCGGCGATGATCGGCCGGATTCAGGAGGTCGAGGGCCGCGTGACCATCACCGGCACCGACGGCCAATCGATGACGGCGAGGGTCGGCACGCCGGTGTTTCACGGCGATGTGATCGAAACGGGGATCGACGGCGCCGCGAACATCGCCTTCATCGACGAGACCGCGTTCGCCCTCAGCGAGGACAGCCGACTCGTCGTGGACGAATACGTGTACGACCCCTCGAGTGAGCCCACCTCCTCGGACTATTCGTTCCTGAAGGCCATCTTCGTCTTCACCAGCGGGCTCCTCGGCCGTGGCGACATCCAGGTGGATACGCCGATCGGCGCGATCGGAATCCGCGGGTAATCGGGTGTTGCCGGGCCGGTTCGTCGTCGTTCTGGGCATCACGCTGCTGACGGCGTGCGCGCCGGACCCGGGCAGCGATGCCTGGTGCGAACGCCTCGAGCGCAAACCGCTGCTCGAGTGGACGGCGGAGGAGGTGAAAACCTACTTCGGCGTCTGCAAGGCGCCGCTCGCCCCGGAGACGGGGAGCGGGGCGTGATCCGCCGGAACCGGGTGTAACCGATTCCGACACCTGACAAGCCGTAGCACCGGCCGCCCGGCCGCAAGCCGGCCGTCCCGCGCGAGCGCGGTTGGGCACCAGGCCCGGGCTTGTGGTATAAGCCCGTTCATAGGAACGTACGATAACACGTCAAGAAACGGGGAGGACAGCATGCGATTCAGCGCGGTTCTGAGCACGGCGCTTCTGAGCGCCGTGCTGGCGCTCCGGGCGCACGCGGATTCGCCGAGCCCCGAGCTGGTCCGGCAGATCCAGTCCGATCTCACCACGCTCGGCTACGACCCGGACCCGGCCGACGGGACGCTCGGCACCAAGACGCGTCTCGCGATCGGTCAGTTCGAGGCCGACCACGGGTTGCCGTTCACCGGTGCCCCGTCTTTCGAGCTCGCGTTCAAGATCCACGAAGCGCTCGCGACCGGCGCCAGCGCGCCGTCGGCTCCCGCCGCGGCACCGGCCGTTCCCGCGGCACCGACGGCACCGGCGGTGCCAGCAGCACCCGCCGTGCCGGCGAAGACGGTGGCGCAGCTCCAGCAGGAGTGCTTCGCGGCAGCGCAACAGGAGCAGAGAGCGAAGAAGAAGCGCTGGACGGCGCTGTCGAACCTGGGTACCCGACTCGCGAATCGGATCGGCGGCTACGAGGCGGTGCGGGAAGTGCACGAAGCCGCCGCAACCGTGCACGACGTGTCCACCGTCGCCCAGGAGCTCGGTATCAGCGAGGACGCCGTTCAGTCGTGCATCGAGCAATCGCAGGCCGCCGGAGGATGAGCCGGCGCACTACGCCTCGCCATCGGCCAATCGACACGGGGAAGACCTCGAGGCGAATCGCCGGGATCCTGCTCGTGCCGCTGGCGTTCGCCGCGACGGTGCCGTCGGCGTCAGCGGCCGCGACAGCTCCGCCCGAGCTGATCCAACAGATCGAGCGGGACCTCACCACGCTCGGCTATGACCCCGGCCCCGTCGACGGGTCGCTCGACAGCCGGACGCAGCTCGCCATCGCCCGATTCGAAGCCGCGAGCGGCCTGCCTTTCAGCGGGCAGCCGAGCTTCGAGCTCGCGTTTGCACTGCGCAAGGCCATCGCAGCGGGTGCGCAGACGGCGAATGCGACACCGGCCGCCGCGCCAGCCGCATCGGGTCCTGCGAAGGCCCCGCCAGTTGCCACTCCCGCGAGCCAGGCGACCGCCGGCGACTTCGCGCGGATGGCCACGGAGTGCGAGTCGCGGGCCGCGGCCGATCATCGCTTCCGTGCGTGCGCGATGCTCTGTCGACGTGCCGCTGACAACCCGGTGCCGATCCCGGAACCGGGCCGGCCCGCCACCACCGTCGTGAACATGGGCGCCGCTACCGCCGCGTTGCAATGCCCGCAGCAATACGAGTCGGCGGTCGCCCTCGTCCGGCAGGAAGCCGAGGCCGCAGCGGCCGAGGAAGCGAAGCTCGCCGCGGTGGATCGTTCCGCCGTCGGCGCCCCGGGACCCGGCGACTACGTGTACGCCTACGAGTACGGTCCTCACCTCAGGATCGAGGCGCCGAACGCGCGGCTGCGCGCGATCAAGGTACCGAGCCATGCGGGCAAGCCGCGCTTCGGTTACGCGGACACGCTCGGCGTGGAAGACCGTTTCAAGAGGAACACCCTGAGCGCCGAACAGATTGCCGCCTACAAGCAGCGCCTCGAAGAGATGCGCCTGCACCGCACCGCGTATGCGCTGCTGGTGGCGATCCGGCTCCTCGAACCGCGCCTGCGCGACACCGACCGTTCGACGATGTACGTCGGCGGCGCGCTGGACAGGAGCAGCCCGCAGCAGGCCGAGGAGTACCAGGCGCGTCTCTTGGTGCACGCCCTTGCGGCCATCGCCACCGGCCCCGACAGCTACGGCGACTACTTCTGCGGGCCGGGAACGCAGCGCTGCCATCCGCCCACGCCCGGGATGGCCATCGGCATCGGCTGGGGCGGCGCCAGGGCGGACGAATTCGCGCAGCGCGATGCGTTCCAGACCTTCATGCGCCGCGAGTTCGACGAGCTGCTCCGATGGTCGCAGAGCGTGCCGCGCGATGCCGTGATGGTCTCGCTGGCCACCATCGGCGAATACGATTTCGACAACGGCCGGTTCACCGGCGCGTTGCACCGAGGGATGCAGAACCGGGATCTGGTGGGTCTCGGGTCGTCACCGCTGCTGGCGCTGCGGCCGGCCGACGGCGAATCGATCAGACAGGGTACCTTCGACCTCCCGATGCCGATCGATGAGGCGCGCTCACTCCGTGAGCGGCTGAAATCGGGTCACAACGTGCTCTACGCCGTTGCCCCGATCCGCTTCGGCGCGGCCACGCTGGAGCCCTTCCGCAGCGCCACGCTCGATTACGAGATGATCGGCTCGCGCGTGAAGCTCTACTTCGACGAAGCGCTCACCGAGGAGCTCGCCGAGGTCAGCGTGATCTGGCGTTGACAGCGAATTGCTCGATGGCGCTTCGCGTTCTCGGTCCGAGAACACCATCCACAGGCTCGCCGGCGCGTTGCTCGTGCCCATACCTCTGATGATCACGGCCGGGATCTCGAACGTGTTCGGGCAGGATCCATCGCGCAGAGTTCTCTCATTCATCTTATCGAGCCTGCTCGTGCTGGCGGCCGCTCTGGCGTTTTTCATGCGCGTTTCGATCCCCCCAGGCAGAAGCAGCGGACGACAAGTTATTTTCCTTGTTTACCACGCAGCGCCTGCGTTCGTCCACCGGACGAGTACACAAAGGGGCAAAGCCGAAGCTATTGGAGACGAGAAAAGGTCGAGCCGATGCTCACCGCCGACCGCGCAGCGCGAAGCGTTCCGGACCTTCATGCGCCGGGAATTCGTCGAGCGGCTCCGGTGGTCGGAGAGTAATCGGCTCCCGCGACGGAGCGCTCACCGAGAAGTCAGCGCGGCCACCACCTGATCGACGACGGCCTCGGCCTTCGCCCGCATCTCGTCGTCCGTCGCGTCCTGGATCGGATGCGCGACGAACACCCGCCGCGCGTCGGTCATGCCGAGCGCCTTCGCCTGAGTCTCCGCCGCATCCACGAACTCGCTGGAGGCGATGCTCACCGCCGGCCGGCCGTGGATCTCGAAGTACACCGTGTCATGCAAACTGCACGTGGTGCACGATCCTCAGTCGGCGAGTGCCTCCACCACGAAATCCGCCTCCTCGACGATGCGCCGGCGCAGGTCGTCCGGTGCCGGCTTCGTGAAGGTGGGCTTCGCGTAGCGTTTGATCGTCACCTCCGGGGCGCGCTCGGCCAGCAGCTCCGCGAGCCGGTCGAGCAGCACGTTGCCGCGCGGCTTCGAGATGTCGAGCAGCGCCACGACGCCGCCGAGGCGCTGCGGCCGCGGCGTGATCGAGCGGGTCACCGGAACGCGCTCGTCCGTCGGGTCGAGAATCGTTGTCGTCATCGAGCCTCCCTGATCTTCACCGAGACCGGCTGCGAGCCGATCTCACCCGTTGCCCAGCCGTGGAACGCGCCGGAGAACTTGCCCGCTTCGGCGCCGGCCACGACGATGTGAATGTCTTCTTCCCGGCGGAACTTGGGCAGCTCGCGGCCGAGCTGCTCCGCCGTCATCCGCTCCGCCGCCTCCTTCGGCACACCCGACCCGGACGTTTCGTCCTGCACCAGCTCGCGCAGCGGCCGGCGCGTCACCTGCTGGATCCGCGCGCGGAGCTCCGCTTTGCCCCACCCGTCGCGGTGCAACGTGTCGACGTGCTCCGGGCAGACGACCAGCAGCGCGTCGGTGGTGTAGTGCAGCTTCGGCGCGAACGCCGACTCGAGACAGAGCCCGAACGTGCCGGCGAGCTGCGCGGCGCTGCGCGACTGCTGATCGACGAGCTGCACCGGGCCGCTGGTCATCGCGAACGCGGTGACCACGGAATCGTCCGGCGCGAACCCCCGCTCGACGTGCAGCGGCGTCCAGGGGCTGCGCTCTTCCCACTCCGCGAAGCACATCGTGAACTTCATCGGATTGCCGAGCGTGGACCGTTCGGTGCCGCCCGGGCGCGCCCCGCCGACGTTGCGCAGCACCAGGCGCAGCGCGCGGCCGATCGTCGCGTTGGCGCGATTGCCCTGACCGAGCGCGCCGAGCTTCATGTTCATGCCGATGCGGTGCCGGATCGGGCCGTTCACGACCAGCACCGGGCTCGCGCCCATCGTGGTGGCCATCACCCCGTGCGCGTTGAACGTGTCCGTGCAGACCGCCTCGAGCGCCGCGAGCACCACCGGCAGGTACTCCGGGCGGCAGCCGGCCATCACCGCGTTGATCGCGACCTTCTCGACCGTGACCTCCGCCATGTTCGGCGGCACCACGGCGATCACTTCCTGCGGGTCGCGGTCCGTGCCCGAGAGCATCCGCAGCACCCGTTCCGGCGTCGGCGGCACCACCGGCAGCCCGTCCGTCAGACCCTGATCGAACAGGAACTCGTGCTCGTCGTCCTGCGCGCCGATCTCGATGCGCCGCGCCCGGAGCGGGCTGTTGGCGGCCGCCGCACGCAGCCGCTCGGCCACCAGCGGATCGGCCGACGCGGAGCCGCAGCCGGGCTGCCACGCGGGCAGCGCCGCCCAGTGACACTCCGGTTCGGGAACTTGGAGCTCACTCGCCAGATCGGCGGCGAAAGCCTGCCATTCCTCCCGCACGAACCCGACCAGCGTGCGCCGACGCGCACCCTGCGCGTCCGTCACGACCAGGGTCGGCACGATCTCGACGTCCCAGCGGAACGAGACCGTCAGATCGGCGTCGTCCAGCACCGCGCCGCCGCCCATCTTCTGCTCGAGCAACGCGTTGTCGGCGCCGCTCTGGCCCACCACCAGAAACGGCAGCGCCGCGCCGAATGCGCGCTGCCACGAACCGAGCAACGGCAGCACCGTCTCGCAGGTCGGGCAGTCCTTCTTCACGAAGCAGACGACGGTGGGCTCGCGGCCGGTGAAGGTGTGCTCCTCCCCGTGGCCGTCGCGGAGCGTGAACGCCGGCGCTGCGTCAGGCATGCATCGCCTCCAGCGCCTTCAACATGCGCTTCAACGCGAAATGCCGGTAGCTCTCCTCGATCAGCGCCCCCACCTCCGGCCAGATCACGCCGTCCTCGGCGTCCAGCGAGATCCAGCCGTTGTGGCCGATGTAGCTCGGGATCCGGTAGCGCTCGTCCATCGTGAGCTGCGTCTGCCGCTCGGGGCCCACCCAGAACTGCAGCTCGAGCCGCCGGCGATACCGGTGCGCGGTGCAGAAGGTCTTCTTGCCGGCACGCCAGCAGGGGTTGCCGAACTGGACGGCCTCGGTGACCTCGGGCAGCCTCAGGCAGCGCTCCCGCACGCCGGCGATGATTTCCTGCGCGCGTGGCGCCGACAGCGGGTCGAATTCTTCGGGATCCACGGTCGCCTGCGGCGGCTCGATATCCTTCGGTGGACCCATGCGGGCCACCAGCTCCGGCGGCGCGGAGAACGCATACGCCTCCCGCACCAGCGCGCCGATGCGCCGCCAATCGAGCCCACGGTCGAGGTGCACGCCGAGCCAGCCCCGCGGGCCCACGTACGGCGGCACGAAGAAGTGCTCCGGCTCGGCCTCCACGTACAGTTGCTGGGCGCCCGGCGGCATGTTGAGCAACAGCGCGATGCGCCCGTCGCCGTGGTGGTTCACCGTGTACGTCGCGAAGGTGCGCTTGCCGACGCGGAAGTCCGGCATGCCGTGCGACGGCACTTCGCGGGCCTCCGGCAGCCCGAGGCACAGCTCGCGAACGGCATCGCTGATGGTCTTCCTGCGCTTCGCCACGTCAGCCGGCCTCCCCGAACTCGTAGGCCAAGCCTACTGCGTGGCGGCGCGCCGGAACAGGCCGCGCAGCGCTTCCGTCACCCGCCGCCGTGGCGGGCCGTCATGCCGGATGGCCGTAGTGTCCGTGGCGGGCGCCGTGCATCAGCCGGCGGAAATCGTCGCCGCTGATCGCGAGCAGCGTCGCCCGGTCACCGCTTTCGGCATAGATCCGATCCCGCTCCAGCAGACTCTCGTCCACCAGCACGTCGAGCCCGTACGCCTGCCCGAACGGCGGCACCGCGCCGCGGTCGCAGTCGGCGAAGATGTGCTCGACTTCGTCTTCCGTCGCGAGCCCGTAGGTATCACCGAGCTCTCTGCGCAACTCGCCGAGGTGAATCTGCTCGGTCGCCGGCAGCACCACCATCGTGCAGTGGTCGCTGTTCTCGATCACCACCCCTTTCGCGAGGTTTGCGCCCGGAACGTGGGCCGCCTGCGCTTTCCCGGAGCTGGTTCCCGCCGGCGCGTGGGGCACGAGCTGGTAGGCGATGCCGTTCTGTTCGAGCAGCGCGCGCAGCTTGGTGGCAATGGGCATCTCGTCCTCCTCGGCTCACGATGAGCCGCTCCTGCCAATCGACGTCGGCCGGCCGCCGTCGCGGGGCGCTCATTGCCGGTCGACGAAACCGCTCTTGCCCGCCGCTTCCGCGCAATGCGCACAGCAGTAGATGTCGCTGCCGGCCTGCAGCCCGTGGCCGATCACGCGGGTGCTGCAGGTGGCGCAGCGCGGCGCGAGCCTCTCGATCGCGCATTCGAAGCAATCGAACACGTGGGGCCCTTCGTCGCCCAGGGTGATGGTGAGCGCCCGGTCGTAGTCGTTTCCGCAGACCTCACATTGCATGCTTCCCCCTGACGCGGTCGAACGGCTTGGGGAACGCTGCGGTGCAACATCCGTACCGCGGCCGCACCATCACGCGACCTTGCGGACCCGTGGGACGGCGCGCGACCGCCACGTGCGAGGCGCCCGCATTTCTTACGCGCGTCCGGAAAATTCACTCGGGCCGGCACGATTCGCGCCCGCCGGCGCTCTCGCTTATGATCAGCCGCGGCCGGACGAGCGGCCGCAGAACAAACGGGGGAGGCGCATGAGCCGGCAGGACCGCATTGCCGAGATCGCAGAACGTTACGTCGCCGCAGGCAGCTACAGCGGTATCGAGTGGCTGGTCGAGCACAACGGCGAGCGGCTCGCGGAGGGCCGGACCGGGTACGCCGACCCCGAGCGCCGCACGCCGATTCCGGACCGCGCCATCTACCGGATCTACTCGATGACCAAACCGCTGGTCTCGGTGCTGGCGCTTCAGCTCATCGAGCGCGGGCGGCTGCGCCTCTACGATCCGATCGCCACGTTCGACCGCCGCTTCGCGCGGCCCCGGGTGCTGCTGCCGAACGGCCAACTCCTGCCGGCCACCCGGCCGATCACCGTCGAAGACCTGCTCACCCACCGGGCCGGCTTCACCTACGAGTTCATCAGCGGCTGCCACCTGGCGCCGGCGTATCAGCAGAAGCGCATCAGCAGCGACGGCAGGTGCTCGCTGGACGAGATGATGAGCCGCCTGGCGGAGCTGCCGCTCGCGTTCCAGCCGGGCAGCCAGTTCCGCTACAGCGTCGCCACCGACGTGCTCGCGCACGTGCTGGAGCGCGCCACCGAGCGGCCGCTGGACGAGCTGCTCGACGAGCACCTGCTGCGCCCGCTCGGCATGGAAGACACCGGATTCCACGTGCCGAAGGAGAATCGGGCCCGGCTGATGCCGATCTTCGGCGTGACCGACCTGAGCGAGCTCGCGCCGCTCGAACCGCGGCCGCACGAGCTGACGCCCGCCGACGTCGAGGACATGTACCCGTGCGACAGCCCCGGCTTCCGGCGCGGCGGGCACGGGCTGTTCTCGACGCTGGCCGATTACGCCCGCTTCGCCCGGATGCTGCTGACCGGCCGCACGCCCGACGGCGAGGTGCTGCTGTCGCGCAAGATGCTGGAGATGATGCGCAGCAACCGCATCCCGCCGGAGCAGCTTCCGCTGACCATCGGTATGCAGCCGCTGCCCGGATACGGCTGGGGCCTCGGCGTGCGGGTGATGATCGACGTCGGCCAGGCGCAGTCGCTGACGGGCGCGGGCGAGATCGGCTGGGCCGGCGCCGCCAGCACCTACTTCTTCGTCGATCCGCGCGAGCGGCTGACCGGTGTGTTCATGACGCAGTACCTCGGCGGCACGCTGCCGATGACCGACGACCTGCGCGCGGCCGCCTACCAGATGATCGAATGATCGGCCGCGGCCCGCCGGGCCGGTTTCCGATTTTCCGACGACCTCGAAAGGAGAAGCAGATGTCCGAAGCTCTCGAGAAAGCCAAGGCCGCGCTGGAGCAGCGCATCGGCCAGCGCTCCGAGCCGAGCGACTGGTTCCGGATCACCCAGGAGCGGATCAACCAGTTCGCGGAGGCGACGCTGGACCACCAGTGGATCCACGTCGACCCGGAGCGCGCGAAGAACGGCCCGTTCGGCACCACCATCGCCCACGGCCAGCTCACGATGTCCATCATGAGCTTTCTGCCGGGCGGTCGGGGCATCGGCCTGCCGCCGCTCGAAGGGCTGAAGCTCGGGATCAACTACGGCTGGAACAAAGTCCGCTTCCCGGCACCGGTCCCCGTGAACGCCGAGGTGCGCTCGAGCGGCGTGCTGAAGTCGGTGGAGATCAAGGGCAACATGCTCGAGGTGGTCAACGAGCTGACCCTCGAGATCAAGGGTCAGGACAAGCCGGGCTGCGTCGCCGAGAGCGTGCTGCGGCTGGTGTTCTGATACCGGCCCGAACTGTGGGCGCAACTTGTGGGAGCGGCCTCTGGCCGCGAACTCCGGCCGGCATTCGCGGCCGGAGGCCGCTCCCACACTTCCACGACCCTATCGATTCCGCCGGCCGATGCCGCTAAAGTCGGTGGATCGCCTGTGAGGGAGGACCGATGAGCGAGCTCGCCGAATTCCGCAAAGAGGTGGCCGCCTGGCTGAAGGACAACTGCCCCGAGGGGGCGCGTGGCCCCGGCCAGATCGCCACCGGCAGCAGCAAGATCAAGCTGGAGCCGGACGTCCAGCGCTGGCTCGAGCGCTGCGTCGAGCGGGGCTTCACCGCCCCGACCTGGCCGAAGCAGTACGGCGGCGGCGGGCTCTCCCCGGCCGAGGCGCAGGTCCTCTACGAGGAGATGGCGGCGATCCGCGCGCGCATGCCGCTGATGGGCATGGGCCTGTCGATGATCGGCCCCACGCTGCTCGAGTTCGGCACCGAGGATCAGAAAGCGCGGCACCTGCCGCGCATCGTCCGCGGCGAAGTGCAGTGGTGTCAGGGCTATTCGGAGCCGAGCGCGGGCTCGGACCTCGCCTCGTTGCGTACCCGGGCCGAAGACCGGGGCGACCACTTCGTGATCAACGGGCAGAAGATCTGGACCTCCGGCGCGGCCACCGCCGACTGGATGTTCGCGCTGGTGCGCACCGATCCGGACGCGCCGAAGCACGAAGGCATCAGCTTCGTGCTCCTCACGATGGACCAGCCGGGCGTCACCGTGCGGCCGATCCGGCTGATCTCGGGCAGCTCGCCGTTCTGCGAGACGTTCTTCGACAACGCGATCGCGAAGAAGGAGGACCTGGTCGGCGAGCTGAACAAGGGCTGGACGGTCGGCAAACGGCTGCTCCAGTTCGAGCGCTCCGGCATCGGCGGGCTATCGGGCGGTGCGCGCCGCCAGCCGAGCGAAGGGCTCGCCCGGCTCGCGAAGGAGTACGTCGGCGAAGAGAACGGCCGCATCGCCGATCCCGCCGTGCGCGCGAGCATCATCGACTTCAACATGCGTTCGCACGCGTTCCGGCTGACCGCCGCCCGCGTCAACGAGGAGAACCGTTCGGGCACGCCCGGCGAGGCCACCTCGATCTTCAAGCTGGTCGGCGCCCGCCTGCAGCAGAACGGTGCCGATCTGCGGCGTCAGCTGATGGGCACCCGCGGTCTCGGGGTGGACGGGTTCTCGCCGCGCGAGCTCGAGGCGACCACGGAATGGCTCGCCACGAAGGCCACCACCATCTACGGCGGCAGCGACGAAATCCAGGCGAACATCATCGCGAAGCGCGTCCTCGGGCTCCCGGACTGACGGTCATGGCTTATCAGACGATCGACGTTCGGCCGCTCACCCCGCACATCGGCGCCGAGGTGGCCGGCGTCGATCTGTCCAAGCCGCTCGCGAACGAGCAGTTCAGCGAGGTCTATCAGGCCTGGCTCGACTGGAAGGTGCTGGTGTTCCGCGATCAGCACCTCGACCGGGAACAGCACAAGGCGTTCGCGCGCCGGTTCGGCCGCCTGCACGTGCACCCGATGCAGCACAGCTACGGCGGCGACCCGGAGATTCTCACCGTGAAGACCACGGCCACGTCGAAGTACACGGCCGGCAACGGCTGGCACACCGACGTGAGCTGTGACGAGATTCCGCCGCTCGGTTCGATGCTCTACATGAAGCAGACGCCCGAGGGCGGCGGCGGTGATACGCTGTTCGCGGACATGTATCTCGCCTACGAGCTGCTGTCCGACACGATGAAGCGCATGCTGGACGGGCTCGTCGCGGTGCACGACGGCGCCCTGCCCTACCTCGGCGCCTACGGTGTCGCGCCGCCCGAGGGCCAGCAGTATCCGAAGCACGAGCATCCGGTGATCACCACGCATCCCGAGACCGGCCGCAAGGTGCTCTACGTGAACTCGGGCTTCACGTCGCACATCAAGGGCCTCGCGCCGTGGGAGAGCCGTCTGCTGCTGCAGGGGCTGTTCAATTTCATCGCCACCGAGGTGCGCCTGACGTGCCGGGTGCAGTGGCAGCCGAACACGCTGACGTTCTGGGACAACCGCTGCACGCAGCACCACGCGATCTGGGACTACCACCCCCACACCCGCCACGGGGAGCGGGTGTCCATCGTCGGTACCCAGCGGCCGGCCTGAGCCCGGCCTCCGCCGGCCGGCTCGCCTGAGCACCTGACGCCTCCCGGCACAGTCGTTGCTCCGACTCGAGTCCGACCTCATCGGAGACTCGAGCCATGCTCAGGATCGCCATCATCATCGGCAGCACCCGGCCCGAACGCATCGGCGCCGCGGTCGGCGAGTGGGCCTACGCGATCGCGCGGCAACGGACGGACGCGGAGTTCGAGCTGCTCGACCTGAAGGACTTCGACCTGCCGCTGCTCGACGAGCCGCTCCCGCCCGCGATGGGGCAATACGCCCACCCGCACACCCGGCGCTGGGCGTCGGTGGTCGCGTCGTTCGACGCGTTCGTGTTCGTCACCGCCGAGTACAACCACGGCATTCCGGGCGCGCTCAAGAACGCGCTGGACTTCGTCTATGCCGAGTGGAACAACAAGGCGGCCGGGTTCGTTTCCTACGGCAGCGCGATGGGCGTGCGCGCGGTGGAGAGCCTGCGTCTGGTGATGGCGGAGCTTCAGGTCGCCGACGTGCGTGCCCAGGTGATGCTGTCGCTGTTCACCGATTTCGAGAACATGAAGACGTTCAAGCCGGACGCGCGCCACGAGAAGTCCCTCAACACGATGCTGGACCAGCTCGTGGCCTGGGGCGGAGCGCTGCGCGAAGCACGCGCCGGCCAGAGCGCCTGACGGCCGCACCGGCGGGCCGCCGCGCCGACGGGACCGATTCGTCGGAACCGGCGCGACACGCTAACATGGGCGCTGCCGCAACGGAGAAGCGACAGCGCGTGGAACGCATCTGGATTTCGAGCTACCCCCCGGGAGTGCCGGCCGAGATCGACGCCGACGCTTTCCCGTCGCTCGCCGCCGTGCTCGAGGAGAGCGTGCGGCGCTTCGCCGACCGGCCCGCCTTCCGCAACCTGGGCGAGACCATCACGTACGCGGAGCTCGACCGCTACAGCCGCTGCTTCGCCGGCTACCTGCAGGGGCATCTCGGGCTCGGCAAGGGTGAGCGCATCGCGCTGATGATGCCGAACGTGCTGTCGTACCCGATCGCGCTGTTCGGCGCGCTGCGGGCCGGGCTGACGGTGGTGAACGTGAACCCTCAATACACGCCCCACGAGCTCGAGCACCAGCTGAACGACAGCGGCGCCGCCACGATCGTGATCATCGAGAACTTCGCCCACGTGCTCGAGCGCTGCATCGGCCGCACGCCGGTCCGCCATGTGGTGGTCGCCACGGTGGGAGACGTGCTGCCCGCGCCCAAGCGCTGGGTGACCAGCTTCGTGGTGCGCCACGTCAGACGGATGGTGCCCGGCTTCTCGCTGCCGGGTGCGACGGCGTTCAGGGCGGCGCTCGGGCTCGGCGCCGCCGCGCGGTTCGACCCGGTCGAGATCGGCGGCGAGGATCTCGCGTTCCTGCAGTACACCGGCGGCACGACGGGCGTCCCGAAGGGCGCGATGCTGACCCACCGCAACCTGGTGGCGAACCTCGAGCAGGCGGCTGCGTGGCTGCGCCCGTTCCTGCGCGAATCGGGCGAAGTCGTGATCACCGCGCTGCCCCTCTACCACATCTTCGCCCTCACCGCGAACTGCCTGGTGTTCATGAAGATCGGCGGGCTGAACCATCTGATCACGAATCCGCGCGACATGCCCGGCTTCGTCAAGGAGCTGCGCGGCAGCGGTTTCACCGCGATCACCGGCGTCAACACGCTGTTCAACGGGCTGCTGAACACCCCGGGCTTTGCCGAGCTCGACTTCTCGACCCTGCGGATCAGCCTGGCCGGCGGCACCGCGACCCAGCGCAGCGTCGCGGAACGCTGGCGTCAGGTCACCGGCACCACGCTGATCGAAGCCTACGGCCTGACGGAAGCATCGCCGGCGGTCTGCATCAATCCGCTCGACCTCGACGAATACAACGGCACCGTCGGAATGCCGGTGCCGTCCACCGACTTGCGGATCGTGGCCGACGACGGCACGGAGGCGGAGCCCGGCACACCCGGCGAGCTGCTGGTCAAGGGGCCGCAGGTGATGAAGGGCTACTGGCAACGTCCGGAGGAGACGGCAGCGGTGCTCGACCCCGACGGGTGGCTGCACACCGGCGACGTCGCCGTCGTCTCGGAGAACGGCTACGTTCGGCTGGTCGACCGGATGAAGGACCTGATCCTCGTGTCCGGCTTCAACGTCTATCCGAACGAGGTGGAGGACGTGCTCGTATCCCACCCGGGTGTGCTCGAGGCAGGGGTGATCGGGGTGCCGGACGAGCGGACCGGCGAGGCCGTCGTCGCGCTGGTGGTGAAGCGCGACCCGGATCTGACCGCCGAGGCGCTCGAGGCGTTCTGCCGCGAGAACCTCACCGGCTACAAGCGGCCGCGGCGGATCGAGTTCGTCGACGAGCTGCCGAAGTCGAACGTCGGCAAGATCCTGCGCCGGCAGCTCCGCGACCGTTACCTGGAAGCGCCCGCGCGTTGATCTCGGCCGGCTCGATCGACCTTCGACGACTGTTTCCGGTGCGGCCGGCCCGCGCCGGCGTTCGCTGGCTGGTCAGCCTGATCCTGCTGGTCACGCTGCTGACCGCGTTCTGGGCGTGCGGCATTTTCTCCGCCGAAGAGTTCGCCCAGGCGCCGTCCCCGGCGGGACCCGCGCTGTTCTTCAGTGTGATCATCGCGTACATCGTGCCGATCTTCGGCTACATCAGCGAGCGCACCGCGGCGGCCGTCGACGCCCTCGGGCCACTGCTGGACGAGACGGCGGAGCAGCATGCCGCCTGGTGCCGCCGGATCTACGTCAAGCCGCGACTCTGGCTGCTGACGGTGCTCGGCATCGCCATCGCGGCCGGCCTCGCCCACAACCTCCTGCTGTTCGGCTCCCTCGATCCGCTGCTCCTCGTCCGGAGCCCGTCGGCCGCCACCTCGGCGATCGCGTGGGGCACGATGCTGGTCTGGTCGACCGTCACCTTCGTGATCGCCGCGCTGCTGGACAATGCGCTGCTGCTGAACCGCCTCGCCGGACGGGTGCGGGTGCAGCCGTTCCATCCGATATCGCTGCGGCCGTTCGCGACCGTCGCGGTGATCTCGACCCTCGCGCTGATCGGTGCGCAGGCCGCGTTCCCGATCATGACGATCGAGGACGACATGAATCCGGCGGCCTACCTCCCCGGGCTCATCGCCACCGGCATCCCGATGCTGCTGATCGCGGCGCTGCCGGTCTGGCCGGTGCACCGGCAGCTCGCAGCGGCGAAGCGCGAGCTGCTCGCGGACGTGAACGCGCGCATTGCCGCGCTGCCGTTGCCGGACGCGGCACGGCCGGAGAGCATCGTCGCGCTCACGCAACTGCTCGCCTACCGCCGCGAGGTGATGCAGATCTCCGAGTGGCCGTTCGACGTCGGGGTGATGACCCGGCTCGCGCTGTACCTGATCATCCCGCCCCTCACCTGGGTGGGCGCCGCGCTGATCGAGAACCTCGTCGACGCGTTCCTGTAACGGGCGTTGCCGCTACAGATCCTCGGTACGCTGGTACTCCTTCGACAGACGCATCTCGTGCGCCTCGAGCTGCTGCGCGAGCGCCGCATAGGCCTCGCTGGCCTCCTCGGAGTCGCGGTTGTCCGCGAGCTCCTCGAACATCTCGCGCAGCGGCTCGTTCAGGCTCTGCAGCCACTGGATCACGTCGATACCGCTGAGCGAATTCTCGTCCGGCGGATCGAACTCGGTCGGCATCTCCACCGTGTACTGCGTATAGGTGTTCAGCAGCTTGTCGGAGCCCTCTTCCAGGACCCGCTCCACGTTGTCGAGCAGACGGCGCTGCTCGGGCGCGATGCTGTCGAGCAGCAACTGGACGCGCGCGCCGTTGTCGCGCTTCGCGAGCGCCTCGAGTGCGTCCGCGGTCGCCCGCAGATGGCGGACGGCGTGCTCCAGGACCTGTTCCCCGGTCCGGAAGGTGTAGTGTTTGTGCCGGGGCATGACTGCTCCCTCAGAAGAACTCGGGCACGTGCTGCTCGAGCTTATCGGCCGGCAGCGTGGTGAGCTCCTTGTCGATGGTCAATGCGACGAGATCCGCAGCAGGGGCGCTCAGATGCGCGCGAATCTGCCCGAGGAACCGCGGCGGTGCGATCAGGACCAGGCGTTCGAGCTCACCTCTGGTGCGTCCCTCCTCCAGTCGAGCCGCCACCCGCTTCGCGAAGATGGCCATCTCGTGATCCTTCGTGGTGTTCCGGTTGCCCATCGCGTGGCGGCCCGGGCCGCCCGCGTCGAAGGAGCGTCCGCCGCCCCTGTCGGTGACCAGGTCACCTTCGTGGAGCCGGTGCTCGGGGGAAAGCAGGGTATCGAATTCTTCCAGCTTGCGGTTCTTGTGCCGGTTGAACAACCGGGCCCGTGTACCGTCCGCGACGACCACCCAGGTATTACCCATGAGGCCCCCTTTGTCTGTCGGTTTGAACACCTACGGCGAACCCGCACGATCCATTCTCGCCATGCGCGCACGAAAGTAAAACGGCAGCGGGCTCGGGCAGGCGGTTTGACGATTGATCCGGATCAACCGTGAGCGGAATCACCCTCGGGGCCGAAGGTCGGCTCCCCTTCTTCTTCTTCACGACGGAGGCGCAGGTACTCGGTTTCGAGCTGGCGGTACATGGCCAGGAGCGGAGCGGGCGGATCGAGCTCACCGTTCTTGACCGCCTGCGGGAAGTGCATCGCCAGGTGATCGTCCTCGTAGCGCACGACGCTGCCGACGGTGCGGCATTCGAGATCGTCGAGGTTCAGCCGGATCGGCACCTCCATGCCGCGGCGCAGCGTGAGGCCGGCCACCTCGAGCTGGATGCCGGTGAGGCTGAGGTCGATGCATCGAGCGAGCAGGATCCGCGCGCCGACGCGGATCTGCACGCGGAAACCCTCCCGTATCGCATCCGGAAGGGACGCGACCGGCACCCGGAAGCCGACCCGGCGCTCGCACGCGCCGCTCTGACGCAGGAACGCCTCGAGCTGTTCGACCTGCGGCTTGGACAGTGTGATCGGCTCCTCACGGCCACGCACCGTCAGCACCAACCCGTCCGGGTCGGTGCCGAAGGTGATGTCTCCCAGGGTCAGCCGCTGCATGCCACTCGAGCCGCTCGCACTTTCTCACCATGGAGCATAGACCAGTCTCGCCCGCCCGGTGGTGACGGGTGAGACAAGGAAACCGACGCCCGGATCGGGACGGATCAGCGGCGCACGCGCTGGTCGCGCAGGATCTCGCGGGCGGCGTTGTGTCCCGGGATGCCGGTCACGCCGCCGCCCGGATGCGCCCCGGAGCCGCACAGGTACAGGCCCGGCACCGGGGTGCGGTAGTCGGCAAAGCCCATCACTGGCCGGTTGCTCCAGAGCTGATCGAGAGACAGCGCGCCGTGGAAGATGTCCCCGCCCGTCAGGCCGAACTTGCGCTCGAGGTCCAGCGGCGAATGGAGCTGCCGGGCGATGATCGCGTCGCGGAAGTTCGGCGCGAACCGTGTCACCGCGTCGACGATGGCGTCCGCCGCCTGTTCACGGCGATCGTCCCAGCTCGCCCCGCCGGGCAGCTCGAACGGGAAGTGCTGACAGAACAGGCTCGCCACGTGCCGGCCCGGCGGCGCCAGGTTGTCGTCCACGGTGGAGGGGATCAGCATCTCCACCACCGGCTCGCGCGAGAAGCCGTACCGGCGCGCATCGAGGTAGGCACGCTCGAGATAGTCCATGGTCGGCCCGATGATGATCCCGGCCTGGTGGTGCAGGCCCACCTCCCGGCCCGGCCGGCAGGTGAAATCCGGCAGCTCGGAGAGCGCGACGTTCATCCGGAAGCTGGCCGACTCGGTGCGGTAGCTGCGGATGCGCCGCAGAAACTCACCGTCGAGGTGCCGGGCATCGACCAGCCCGAGGAACAGCCGCTTCGGCCCGACGTTGGCCGCGACGCAGCGGCCGCGCAGCACGCCGCCGTCGGCGAGACGGACGCCCGCGGCGCGGCCGCCCTCCACCAGCACCTCGGCCACCTCCGCTTCGGTTCGCACCTCGACGCCGAGCGCTTCGGCCTCGGCGCGCATCGCCGCCGTGATCGCGCCCATCCCGCCGATCGCATGGCCCCAGGCACCGTCCACGCCGTTCACCTGACCGAACACGTGGTGCAGCAGCACGTAGGCGGAACCGGGCGTCGACGGCGCGGCGAAGTTGCCTACCAAGGCGTCGAACGCGAAAGCGGCCTTGATGTGGTCCGTCTCGAACCACGCGCCCAGCACCTGGGCGGCGGATTTGGTGAACATGTCGATCACGTCGCGCCGCTGTGGCATGTCGAGCCGACGGGCCCGCAGCGCCGTGCCGCCGGCGCGCACCAGGTCGAGAAAGCCCCCGCCCACGTTCGGCGGCGTCCGCAGCAGCTCATCGCGCAGGAATCCGACCACGCCGTCGAGCATCGCGAGATACCCCGGCAGCCGCTCGGCGTCCCGAGCGGAAAAGCGGGCGAACTCGGCCTGGGTCGCGGCGCGGTCGCGGTGGAACGACAACGATTCCCGTTCCGACAACGGAAAGAAGTTGCTCTGCGGCCGCAGCACGATGCGCAGCCCGTGCTCGGCGAGCCGCAGCTCCTCGATGATCTTCGGATGCAGCAGGCTGACCGTGTAGCTCGCGACCGAGTTGCGGAATCCCGGATGGAACTCTTCGGTCACCGCCGCGCCGCCGACCAGATGGCGGCGCTCCAGCACCACGACCGAGCGCCCCGCCTTCGCGAGGTAGCACGCGCAGACGAGCCCGTTGTGGCCGCCGCCGACCACGATCACATCGAAATCCGCCGGCTCTGTCATCTGCTGCTCCGAATCGAACGATCCTCCGCCCGCTGTGCCGCTTGTTCGGATTGGCGTATCGTCGGCCTCCTACCAGTGTGAACGGAGGACAGGGTGCGACTGACGGGGAAGGTTGCCGTGATCACGGGCGGCGCGAGTGGCATGGGTAAGGCCAGCGTACTCAGGTTTCTCGCGGAAGGTGCCCGCGTCTTGGTGGCGGATTATAACGCGGCCACCGGCGCGGCCACGATCGAGGAGGCGGCCGCGGCCGGCTACCGCGACGCGGTCGACTTCATCCGCACCGACGTCGCCCGCGAAGCCGACGTGGAAGCGATGATGCAACGCGCGCTGAAGCGTTTCGGCCGGCTCGACGTGGTGTTCAACAACGCGGGCGTGGGCGGCGCGATCGGACCGCTGACGGAGACCACGGTGGCGGATTGGGACTACACGATGGACGTGCTCGCGAAGGGCGTGTTCCTCGGCATCAAACACGCGGCGCGCGTGCTGCGCGCGCAGGGCCAGGGCGGCTCGATCATCAACACCTCTTCGGTCGCCGCGCTGTCGGGCGACGGCGGGCCGCTGGTCTACTCCGCCGCCAAGGCCGCGGTGCTGAGCCTCACCCGCTCCGCGGCCGTGGAGCTCGCCCGCGACCGGATCCGGGTCAATGCGATCTGTCCCGGCTTCATCGCGACACCGCTCGCCGAGCTCGGCCGGCCCGACGAGACCCGCGCCCGATTCGCCGACGCGCAGCCGTGGCCGGATTTCGGCCGCGGCGAGCACATCGCCGGCGCGGCGTTGTTCCTGGCGAGCGACGACGCCGAATTCGTCACCGGCGAGGCGTTGGTGGTGGATGGTGGACTGACCGCCGCGGGGCCCGAGCTGTCGAAGAAGTTTCCGCGCAGCTCCGCCCGGGATGCCCGGGTCAGCGGCGTCACGAAGGGCAGCACCGGCGAGCCGCCGGAACTGCGGAAGCTCTGACGTCGGCGCTCAGGCGCCCGGCCGCTGCTCGCCGGAGTCCGGGAGCTCCGTCATGGTGATCTCCGGCACCTCGAGCGTCTCCAGCACCTCGGCCAGCGGCAGTACCTGCGGCGCCGCCCCATCGGCGGTGGCCAGCACGCGGGTACCCTCGCAGCGCACGATGGTCCAGCGCACGCCGCGGCGCCGGAATGCCTGCCCGACCAGTGAGTCGTATCCGCTCATCGCTGATACCTCCTCGTCCGGACCACTGTAGCGCGCGGACGAACCCCCGGCTGACCGGCCGTCGGCATTCTGCTACCGCTCGGCAGGTGGAGGCGCGGCTTCCGGGTCGACCCCCGCACCGAGGGCCGTCAACGCCGCGTGGTGTGCCTGGATCAGCTCCGCCTCGATCTCCGTCAACAGGCGGAACTGACCGAGGAAGTTGGTCGCGAAGGTACGCTGCACGTCGGGATCGTCCGCCCGCTGGCGCTGCGCCGACGCGGTGGCGAGCATCGTCAGATTCGCGTCCATCAGCGCGTAGCCGGCCCGCCGATAGACGTCGATGGTGGCATACGTGCGCGACAGCTCGAGCAGCATCGGGTATTCGATCAGATTGGTGAGGCCCGTGCTGCCGAGCGCCCGCCAGGCGGCCTCCGACACCTGCACACCCGGTACGTATTGCACGTCGCCGTCCGCCGGCTCGTAATCCTGCTCGAGCCGCTGAACCATCGCGGAATTCGCGGCGTGCAGCCGCTGCAGCAGCGCCAGATTCTCCGTCAGCTCGTGACGTACGTTGCCGAGGGCGGCGGACAGACGCTCCCGGTCGTCCGCCGCCTGCTGCCACTCGGATACCGCGAGCGCCAGCAGCACGCCGAGCACGATGGCACCGATCTCCAGCGCGACGCGGGCGAGCGCGCGGGCGATCCAGCTCGGTCGTCGGGGGATCGAATCATTCATCGCGGCGGAGTGTACCATTCGCCCAAACGGAATCGACGCCGATGAACTACGACGACGCCCGCGCCTACCTCGCCGGCAAGCCCGAAGCGGTGGAAGACTTTCCGTTCGGGCCCGACGTGCGCGTGTTCCGCATCCGCGGGCGCCTCTTTGCACTGCTGATGACGCGGCACGGCCAGGATCAGGTGAACCTCAAGTGCGATCCGGAAGAGGCCCTCGCGCTGCGCGACATCTTCGACGCGGTGCGGCCCGGTTACCACATGAACAAGGCGCACTGGAACACGGTGCTGCTCGACGGCTCGATTCCGCGCGGCGAAATCGAGCGGATGATGGATCGCTCGTACGCGCTGGTGGTGCGCTCGCTGCGCAAGGCGGATCGGATCGCGCTCGAGGTGCGGCACGGGCGGGACGCCCTCTACCGTTGACGAGCCGCTCCACGCACGGCGTGAGCGCCCGCCGGGGACGTCAGGCTTGCGCCTCCACCTCGTCCTCGTCGACGAAATCGAGGTTCACGGTCGCCGGGCTGAGCAGCGTCCCGGTCACGTCCCGCGCGCGGCGCATCGCTCCTTCGCCGAAGCGCTCCGCGACGGCATCGAGCACGGCTTCGAGACGCCGCTGCCGGGCGCCGTCGTCGAACAGGCCGAGCTGCAGCGGCCGGCCGACGTGCTCGAGATCGAACGCCGCGAGCCCCACCAGCCGGAACGGACCCGGGTGCGGAAACTTGTCGAGCAGCTCGAGGGCGGCGGCGTACAGGTCACCGCCGGCATCCGTCGGCAGCACGTGCCGCTGCCGCGACAGCAGCTTGAAGTCGGTGGTCTTCAGCCGGATCCGCACGCCGTGCGCGAGGTATTGCTTGCGCCGCAGGCGCCGGCCGAGCCGATCGGCCGCGCGCGCGAGATGCCGGGCGATCTCGCGGCGGTCGGCGATGTCGCGGGTCAGTGTGCGGTCGGAGCCCATGCTGCGCGCCACCCGGCGCCGCGCGACCGGCCGCGGATCCTCGCCGCGGGCCAGCGCGAGGAAATGAGCGCCGAGATTGCCGAGCGCGTCGAGCTGCTCCGGCGACGCGCGTGTGAGGTCACCGATGCGGTGGAAACCGGCGTCCTGCAGGCGCTTCTGCGTGACCGGTCCGGCGCCCCAGAGCCGCTCCACCGGCAGCGGGGCGAGCCACTCCGCGGCCCGACCCGGCGGCACGACCTGGATGCCGTTGGGCTTCGCGAGGCCGCTCGCCACCTTGGCGACGTACTTGGTGCCGGAGATGCCCACCGAGGCCGGAAGCCCCGTGGCGTCGCGAATCGCTTCCCGGAGCCGAACCGCCATCTTCTCCGGCGGCCCGAACAGGTGCTCGGCGCCGCTCATGTCGACGAACGCCTCGTCCAGGCTGATCGCTTCCACCTTCGGCGAGAAGTCCGCCAGCACCTGCATCAGCCGCCGGGAGACCGCTTCGTAGCGGTCGAAACGCGGCGGCACCACCACCGCGTGCGGGCAGCGTTCGAGCGCCCACGCCATCGGCATCGCGCTGCCGACCCCGAACGGGCGGGCTTCGTAGCTGGCGGTCAGCACCACGCCGCGGCCGCTGCGCGGGCCGACCAGCACGGGACGGCCGCGCAGCGCAGGGTCGTCGAGCTGCTCCACGGCGGCGTAGAACGCATCCATGTCGGCGTGGGCAATGATGGCGGGCCAGGTGCGCGGCAGCATGGCAGGGTCGGCCTGGACGGACATACAGTAGACCGTCCGGCCGACCGCTGCAATGGCGTCAGGCGGCTTCGCCCGGGCCTCCGGTGATGCGGCGCATCACCCGGGCGGTGAGCGCATCGCAACGCGCGCCGGCGAACTCGTAGACGTGCGCGCCGGCGGCCTGGAGGTCGCGGCGACAACGCTCGCGCAGCAGGCGCTTCGCGCGGAAGTAGCGGGTCTTCACGGTCTTTTCGTTGAGGGCCAGCACCTCGGCGGTCTCGCGCACGCTCAGTCCCTCCACCGCGCGCAGCACGAAGACCACGCGAAAAGCCGGCGGCAGGCGGTCGATGGCGGCCTCGAGCATCGCGCCGAGGCGCGCGCTCGACAGTGCCTGCTCCGGACCTGGCGCCAGATCGCCATCCTCGTGTTGCATGCCTTCCATCACGGCTGTCTCGTAGGCTGCCTCGCGCCGCTGCTCGCGCAGCATCGCGTAAGCCTGATTGCGGACGATCACGTGCAGCCACGTGGCGAAGCCCTGGGGGCCGCGGAACGCCGCAAGATGAGTGAACGCGCTGACGTAGGCCTCCTGCACCACGTCGAGCGCCCGCTGATCGTCACCGACGATGCTGCGTGCGAGCCGGTACAGGCGCTGGTTGTAGCGCCGGATCAGCACCTCGAACGCCTGCACCTCGCCGGCCAGCACCCGCGCGACGACGCTGCCGTCGTCCCGCGGCTCGGGCACCGCCGGCGCCACGCGCTTCTCAGCCACCGATGCCATTGCAATACTCCCTGTTCGCGTGTTGCAGATACTCGATCACTGCGCGCCGATCCTCCGGATCGGCGATGCCGGCGAAGCCCATGGTGGTGCCCGGTACCCGATCGAGCGGCGCCGCGAGAAACCGGTCCAGGCTCTCCGCGTTCCAGACAATGCCCGAATCCGCCAGCGCCGGCGAGTACTGGTAGCCGGGGTCGGTGCCGGCGCGGCGGCCGATCAGCCCGCAATGCCGCGGGCCGGTGCGGTGCACGGTGAGCGAATGACAACCGATGCAGCGCTGGTACACGTTCTCGCCGCGTACCAGCAGCTCATCGGCCGCATCCGCCGCCAAGGCACCGCCCGCGGCGCCGGCGAGCAGCCAGAGCAGCAGGCGGCCGATGCGGGCACCCTTCATCGCTACGAGAAGAACGCGCCGGGTACCGGATCGAGCCCGAGCACCTGGCGCAGCACCGCCCAGTGCATGGCCTCGTCGGCCAGGATGCTGGCGGCCGCGCCGGACAGCGTGCGGTCGGCGAAGAGCGGAATGGCACCCGCATAGGCGCTCACCGCGCCGCGCTCCAACCCCGCGGCGAACTCGAGCACGTCACGCTCGCTCTCGAGCTTGTCTACCGGAAACGCGTACTCGGCCTTCGGTTCGGCCGGCTGTCCGCCGAGCTTGCGCACGGCGCCCGCGAGCGCGTCGACGTGCTGCTTGTGATGCGACTGGAACGCGATCGCAGTGGGCGCCACCGCCTTCGTGAGCAGTCCGCTGTCGGCGCCGAGCTGATACGCCGCAACCGCCTCGTGCTCCGCGGCCACGGCGGTGTTCAGGATGCGGATGTCCTTCTGCACGTCCGCGTCGCCCACGTCCGCCAGCGCAGACGACAGGCCCAGACCCGAGACCACCGCGACCCCGGCGGCCGAGAGCGTCGTTCCGGCCGTGGTCTGCAGGAAGCGCCTCCGTGAATTCTGGAAGGCGGAATGAAACTGCTTGTGCCGCATCGCATCGTCTCCTGTGGCGAAAGTTGCCCGAGAGATGGACGAGGCGGAGAAAAGGTTCCCGCTATCGCTCAACGCCTCTTCCGCCGAGCTGCTGCGCGGTGCTGCGGACCAGGTCGACGAGCTTCGCGGTCGGATCGTCCGGCTCGGTCGGATGGACGACGTAGGCCGGCAGCGTGAAGCCCGGCACGTCGCGGCGCCGGTGCAGCGCGCTGCGCGCGAGCGCGTCGCCGACCAGGCGCAACGGGAAATAGCCGGCGCCGCCGTGCGCCAATATGTGCTGCAGCCCGAGCCAGCCGACGTTCACGCTGAGCGCGGCGCCGGGGTAGTCCGGAAACGTGGCGCTGTGCCGAGCGGCGAACTCCGGCCCCCAGTCGACGTAGACGTAACCCTCCTCCGGCACCGTGGCCGCGTCCGGCACGGTAGATACGTACACGAGCGTTTCCTCGAACAGCGGCTCGACCACCAGGCCCGGGCGTTGATGCGGCGCGTACATCACGCCGATGTCGAGGCGCCCCTCGAGCAGCCCCTGCATCAGCTCGTCTTCGAAGCCGATCTCACTGCGCAGCGCGACGTCCGGCGCTTCCTGCCGCACCCGCGGCAGCAGCGCGAGCAACAGGCTTTCCCACAGCCCGAGCCGGCCGCCGATGGTCACGCTGGCGGCAAAGCCCCGCGGCACCCCGATTTCCTGCCGGACCCGTTCCACCGTCCGCACCAGCGTGGTGGCGTGGGCCTGGAACCAGCGCCCCTGCGGCGTCAGCACCGCACCGCCCTTGTTGCGGACGAACAGCCGGCAGCCGAGCTGATCCTCCAGCGCGGCGATGCGCGTGCTGACGGTGGACTGGGTCACGAACAGCCGGGCCGCGGCGGCGCTGAAGTTTCCCGAGGCGACCACCGTGAGGAAGGTGCGGGCGAGCTCTGTGTCCATTTTCATCGACCATGTCGATATAAACGGCCGAAATTTATCGCTATCTAAATGGAAAAGCCAGGTTTAGCTTGAGAGTTGTCTGGACGACGCCCTCAGGAGGCTCGAAATGTCCTTGCTGACCAACGACGAAGACCGTCACACCGTACACAACATGGGAGTCCTGTTGCTCGTCCTCACGGGGATGGTGGGGCTCCTGACCCTGGCCGCCGCGGTACTCAGCTGATCCCGTTGCGGCGCCGCATGACGCGGCGCTGTCGCGCCCTGTTATGCTCGGCCGGTACCCGCCGTGGAGCCGGACGATGCGGTGGACCCGCAACCTTCTGCTGGTCGGATCGATGCTGCTGCCTTGCGGCCCGCTGCTCGACGCGGCGGAACCGGAGACCTCCTCTTCCGCTGAGCCGAACCTGAGCCCGGATGTGCGGGAGCTGCTTCGATCGGAGATGCGGGAGGTCGCGGCCGGGGTGCAGACCATCGCCGCGGCCCTGCCGATCGGCGGCTGGGAAAGCGTCCACGACACCGCCCGGCGGATCCACGACAGCTACATCATGAATCGGGCCCTCACCGATGCGCAGGCGCGGGAGCTCGAGCAGGCGTTGCCGGCGCAATTCGTGGCGCTCGATCAGGCACTGCATGCGCGTGCGCTGAAGCTTGCGGAAGCCGCGCACCAGCACGACGCCGAGCAGGCGGCGTTCCACTTCTCGCGAATGCTGGAGACGTGCGTCGCGTGTCACGCGCAGTTCGCGCACGGCCGGTTTCCGGGGCTCGAGGCGGTGGAGGCGGTGGAGCATCGTCACTGAAGGAGCGCTCGCACAACCGCTTCACTAACAAGATTACAAACGAATAGTCACATCCCAAGCTTGTTTCCGACGTCTTGTTACTGTATATTAATACAGTATCCAAGCGGAGGATCGAAAGATGGGCAGACGCCGCCGTCGCACCTTGCCGAAGTACCTCGAGCGACATCCCCTGAACGGTTGCTACTATTACAAGAACCCCTCGATGCCTCAGAAGGCGAACCTCGGCACGGTGGAAGCCGACGCCGTCGACGTCGCCAATCGGCTCAATACCCAGTTCGAGCGCGACCGGTCGAGGCGCGACGCCATCGCCCGAGCCAGTGAGCGACTCGACGGTGTGCGTTTCGAGCCAGCCTTCACCGCGTTCGTCGAGAAATACATCCGGGACTATCGCCTCAAGTCCAGCACCGCCGCTCGCCTTCGGCAGCGCCGCGATCGACTCAACGCGCACTTGGGCAACACCAGCCTGTCGCTGGTGGACACCCAGGCGCTGCGGGAGGTGATCGCCTCATCCAGCCAATTCGAGCAGACGAAGCTGCGGACGCTGCTGTCCCGATTCTTCCAGTACGCGATTTCGGTAGGCGCCTATCCCGGTTCTTTCGCGAATCCGGTCGACAACCTCTACGTCGACCCGAATCCTCCCAAGCGGCGAACGCGAATGACCCTGGCGCAGTTTCGAGCGATCCACGACGCGGCCCCTGAATGGCTGCAGTGGTTGATGACGCTCGGTATCCATCTGGCGCTGCGACGCGTCGACCTGGTGAATCTACGCTTCGACGACATCGCCGGTGACCGGATCGTCAGTCCGATCCGCAAGACCGACAGCGACGCCCGCGGCAGCGAGTCGATCAGCGTCGACTTTCCGATCCATCGCGACGTTCGTGCGGTATTGATCAAGGCTCGGCGCTCGAGCCTCGCGAACGGCCGCTGCCCATTCATCATCCACCGCACGCCGGACAGAAAGACCAAGCGCGCCGCGGACGCGATGCGGCTCGGGCGCATGGAACATCCGGCTCAGGTTCTTCCCGAGTATGCGAGCAAGGCCTTCGCGAAGGCTCGAGCCCTCGCAACCGAGAGGACGACCCACTTCGCCGGCCTCGAAGAGCGGGACATGCCTACGCTGCACGAGATCCGGGCGCTCTCGTCGTACCTGTACGCGGTGGCGGGTTACGACGTCGATGCGGTGCAAGACCTGATGGCCCACACCGATCCGGACATGACGCGGGCGTATCAGAAGGGGCATGCCCGCAAGGTCGTTCGGGTCGAGATGATACTGCCGTTCGGCATTCGCGACCCGGACCCGGAGATTCGGGAGGCCCGGGCGCGCTACGCCGTCGCCTAGAGAGTTTTCTCTAAGAATTCTCTAAGAGCACGACCCAGATGCGTCTTAAGCTATTGAAAATAAAGGGGATTTGGAGCGGGAAACGAGACTCGAACTCGCGACCCCGACCTTGGCAAGGTCGTGCTCTACCAACTGAGCTATTCCCGCGTGGGGAGCGTATTGTGCCCAATGCGGTAGGAAATACAAGCGCCTGCCGCCCCTTCGAAGACCGCTCCGCTGGCGGCGCCGGATAGCCCGCACGGAGTCCTGTCCGACCGCCCTCGCCGCCCGATTGCTCCCGCCGCCCGCGCGGTCTAGTTTGATCGTCCACACCCGGGAGCGAGGGGCACGACCATGGATGCTTTCGCGAGCGCGAAGGGGTTCTTTCAGGCCTGTGAGGCGCCCGAAGGTTGGTCAGGGTGCCGGCAGTACGTCGCTGACGGCGCCACCTTCAGTGCGCAGGCGGATCCGTTAACGGACGTGCGCACGGTGGAAGCGTACTGCGAGTGGATGAAACAGTTCGGCACCGTCATCGCTCCGGGGGCCACCTACGATCTGCACAGCGCGAGCTTCGACGAGCGAACCCGCACGGCCGTGTTCTTCGCGACCTTCCACGCGAAGCACTCCGGTGAGGGAGGACCGATGCCGCCCACCGGCCGCGAAACCCACACCGACTACGTGTACGTTCTGCAGATGAACGACGCCGGCCAGGTCGCGCAGATGACGAAGATCTGGAACGCCAATTGGGCGATGCGGGAGCTCGGCTGGCTCTGATCCGGCACGCGCCGCTGCGCTGATCCCCTGCGCGAGGTCACGACCCGAGCGGGCCCGACGCGTCCGTGCGGCGCCCGCGGCTCGGCACGCCCCCGACCTGCTACAATCGCCGCCGGTCGCGCGCGCGGCCAACCGGAGCCGATCGCCACGGGAGGGGGAGTCGTCGTGAGCGCCGCGACCTGGACCATCGTTGCCTATCTGACCGTCGTCACGCTGCTCGGCGTCTATCTCACGCGCCGCAACCGCAGCTCCGCCGACTGGGCCACCGCCAGCGGCGGTATGGGCGTCTGGATGATCGCCGCCGGCATCGCCGGCACCCGCATCGGCGGCGCGGGCTCGTACGGCGTCGCCGGCGACGTGATGAGTAGCGGCATCTGGAACGTCTGGTACGGCATCAACACGTTCTTCGCGTTGGCGTTGGTCGGCTTGTTCTTCGCGGTGCCCTACCGCCGCCTCGGGCTCACCACCATCGGCGAGCTGTTCGTGCGCCGCTTCGGCCGTGCCCGCGGCGCGGTGCTGACGAGTCTCTGCGTGCAGACCGAATACCTGGTGGTGAACGTGATTGAGCCGCTGCTGATCGGCGTGATCGTCAGCAACGTCACCGGGATCCCGCTGTGGGCCGGGATCCTGATCGGCGCGTTCGTGATCATCTCCGCCACCGCTTCCTCGGGTCTCCGGGGCACCGCGCTCACCAACATCATCCACTGCGCCGTGATCATCGGCGGCCTTGGGCTCGTCGCCTGGGCCGGTATGGCGCAGATGGGCGGCTGGGCCGAGGTCGCCGAACGCGTCGACGCGCAGCTCGCCGCGGCGGGTACCGATGCGGCGAGCTGGTGGAGCTTCGTCGGCCTCGGCTGGTTCCCGATCATCGCGATGTTCTTCAGCGCGACGATTCACACCCCGGCCGCGTCCGTGTACGTCAACTACTCGAGCTCGGCGCGGCACGAGAGCATGCTCGTGCCGTCGTTCCTGCTCGCCGGCGTGCTCGCCGCGGCGATGCCGTTTCTCGCCGCCTTGATCGGTATGGAAGCGCTGGCCCGCTATGGCCCCGACGCCGGCATTGCCGGCTACGCCAGCGTCACGCAGATCGCGCTCGACACCGGCCCGCTGATCGGCGGCGTGGCGCTCGCGGCGGTGCTCGCCGCGCTGATCTCCTCCGGCGCCCCGATCCTGCTGGCCAGCTCGACGATGTTCGTCAACGACTGGATCCCCGGCTCCGAGCGATTCTCCTCGTCGCAGAAACTGCGCGCGTACCGCTTGACGTCGGTGATCTACGGTCTGCTCGCCGCGGCCATCGCCAGCGTGTTCGGCTACTTCCTCGGCACCGCCTCGGTGCTCGAATGGCTGCTGCTCGGGTTCGCGATGGTGGTCCCGCCGGCGATCGCGATCGGCTACGTGTTCTACGTCCCCTCCACCACCGAGGCGGGCGTCTTCTGGGGCATCGCCAGCGGTTACGGGCTCGGGCTCGCCGCGTGGGCCGTGAACGAGACGCTCCTCGGGCTGGAGGTGGACGTGGCGTCCTACTTCACGACGCTCGTCCCGCTGGTGGTGATCCCGGCGGTGTCCGCGCTGACCCGCAGCGCCGGTCCGGACCCTCTCGCCGAGCCCTTCTATCGCCGCCTGCGCACCCCGGCCGAGCGGCCGGATGCCGGTCTGCTGCCGACGGCCGCCGATGCGCCCCGTGGGCATTGAGGGGTGCGCCCCGTCGAAGGCATGAAATCTGCAGCAGGCATGGAATCTGCAACGACGGCGGCAGACAATGGCGCCCCGAGAGGCAGTCGGCACCGAACCGACTGATTTGCCCGGCGGGCAGACACTAAGGGACTGATGAGACCATCCACACTGTTCGTACCGGTGGAGAGCCGCGTCCGCGAGTTGGACGCAAAGGTGCTGCTGTCGGCGGTTGCCGCCGAGCGCGGCTTCCCGGTGGTGATGGGCTCCCGCCAGGAGCTGAATTTCGCGATCCCCCGGATGCCGCAGGGCGTGTTCTTCGCGAAGAGCATGCGCTTCACCAGCGATCTGATGACCGGCCTGCTCCAGGGACTCGGCCATCACATCGTCGCGACCGACGAGGAGAGCCTCGTACGCTTCTCCTCCCCCGAGTATTACGGCTGGCGCTTCTCCCCGGGCACGTTCCGGCCGCTGCGCCATCTGTTCGCGTGGGGGGAAGACGACGCCGCGCTGTTCCGCTCCTATCCGGGCCGCAGCGAGTCCACCGCCGTCCACGTCACCGGCAACCCGCGGGTCGACCTGCTGCGCGAGGACGTGCGCGGCATCTTCCAGCCGGAGGCGGACGAGCTGCGGCGCCGGCATGGCCGGTTCATCCTGATCAACACGAACTTTCCGTTCGTGAATGCGTTCGTGAAGGAGCTGAACCTGATCCTGCGGAGCGGCGGCGAGCCCCGGGTGAGCCGCACCGGCCACGGCATGAGTCTCGAGTTCGCGCTCGGCATGGAACGCCACGTCCAGGCGATCTTCCAGGCGTTCGCGGACCTGATGCCGAAGCTCTCGCGCGCGTTCCCGGACCATACCGTGGTGCTGCGCCCTCACCCGTCCGAGGATCACGACGTGTGGCGCCGGATCACCGCCGGACTCGACAACGTGCAGGTGCTGCACGACGGCAACGTGGTGCCGTGGCTGATGGCGTGCGACGTGCTGCTGCACAACGGCTGTACCACCGCGGTGGAGGGTGCGCTGCTCGGCACGCCGGCAATCGCGTACCGTCCTGTACAGGCTGCCTGCTACGACTACCACCTGCCGAACAATCTGAGCGTGCAGACCTTCACCGAGGACGCGACGCTCGATGCGATCGCCGAGGTACTGAGCGGCCGCAGCCGCGGCATCGCGGCCGACGAGCGTAAGCGTGTGCTGTCGCCGCACATTGCGCTGCAGCCGGAGAAGCTGGCCGCCGAGCGCATCGTCGACGTGCTTGAAGCGGACGGCTACCTCGAGCGCAGCCCCGCACGGCCGAACCGGCTCCGCCGTCTGCGCAGTTGGGTGGTCACCCAGGTGCGCACCGGCGTGAAACGCTTCAACCGGCTGCGCCCGAACCACCGCAACAGCCTCGCGTACCTGCGGCACCGGTTCCCGCCGCTGACCACCGAAGACGTGGAGAATCGGCTGCAGTCGCTGCGCGAGCGGCTGCATCGATTCGACGGCATCCGGGCTCGGCCGGTGGGGCCGGACCTGTTCGCGATCGAGCGCGCCGGCCTGCGGGTACCGGAATCGTGAACGACGCCGCAATGAAGCCGGAACGCCCGCCGCGCGGCGTGCTGGCGCTGATCCCGGCACGCAGCGGCTCGAAGTCGGTGCCGCACAAGAACATCCGCCCGTTCGCGGGCAAGCCGATGCTCGCGCATTCCATCGAGCACGCGCACGCGGCGCGCTGCGTCGACCGGGTCATCGTCAGCACCGACAGCGAGCAGTACGCCGAGATCGCCCGGTCGTACGGCGCGGAAACCCCGTTCCTGCGCCCGGCCGAGCTCGCCGCCGACGACTCCACCGATCTCGTGGTGTTCCGCCATGCGCTCGACTGGCTCCGGGAGCACGAGCGGTGGCAACCGGAGATCGTCGTGCACCTGCGGCCCACCTACCCGACGCGGAACCCAGCGGACATCGACCGGGTGGTGGATATCCTGCGCGCGGACGAGACGCTCGACTCGGTGCGCACGGTGGCGCCGGCGCCGGCGACGCCGTTCAAGATGTGGCTGCGCGGCGAGGACGGGCTGCTCACGCCGGTCGTCGACCGCGGCGACGAAGCGTACAACAGGCCGCGGCAGGCGCTGCCCCCGGTTTTTCTGCAGAACGCCTGCATCGACGCGGTGCGGTCGCGGGTGATTCTGGAGCAGCACTCCATGACCGGTCGGCGCATCTACGGCTACGTGCTCGACGAGAACCTGGACATCGACACTCCGGAGGATCTGGAAGTCGCACTGGCCAGCATGGAGACCCGTCGCGGGTCATGACGAAGCAGGGAATTCCGATGCAGAACGCTCTTCAAAACGCCGCGTTCAACGGCTTGTTCATCTTCGAGATGGCGAACAACCACCAGGGCTCCGTGGCCCACGGTCGCCGCATCATCGACGCGATGGCCGACATCGCGTCGCGCCACGGCATCCGCGGCGCGGTGAAGTTCCAGTACCGTGATCTCGACACCTTCATCCATCCCGACTATCGCGAGCGCGACGACGTCGCCCACATCCCGCGCTTCCTCAGCACGCGCCTCACGGACGACGACTTCCGGACGCTGATCGAGCACGTCCGGGGCTCTGGCCTCGTGCCCGTGGTCACGCCGTTCGACGAGGCATCGGTGCAGAAGTGCCTCGATCACGGCGTCGAGATCATCAAGATCGCCTCCTGCAGCGCCACCGACTGGCCGCTTCTCGAAGCGGTGGCGTCCACCGGCAAGCCGGTGATCGCGTCCACCGGCGGTGTGCCGGTTCACGACATCGACAAGCTGGTGAGCTTCTTCCAGCACCGCTCGGTGCGCTTCGCGCTGATGCATTGCGTGTCCATCTACCCGACGCCGAACGACTGCCTGCAGATGAGCTTCCTCGCGAAGATGAAGAGCCGCTATCCGGGCGTCCCGATCGGCTATTCGGGCCACGAAGATCCGGACAACCGTGAGGTGGTCGTCGCCGCGATCGCGAAGGGTGCCGATCTGCTCGAGCGCCACGTCGGGGTCGCGACGGACACGATCACGCTGAACAAGTACTCGATGAACCCGCAGCAGACCGATGCCTGGGTGGCGGCGGCGCTCCGCGCCCGGGCGATCTGCGGTGACGGCGGGCCGAAGCAGGTCACCGAGGAAGAACGGGAATCGCTACGTTCGCTCGAGCGCGGCGTCTACGCGAGAAGGCCGATCCGCGCCGGGCAACCGATCGAGCCGGGCGACGTGTTCTTCGCGATGCCGCGCCAGCCCGGGCAGCTCACCTCCGGCGAGTTCGGCCGTTACCGCGCCACGTTCCACGCGTCCCGCGACTACGCGCCCGGCGAGGCGCTGACGGAACGTGCGAGTGACGACCCGGTGCTGGACGTGCGCGAGGCGCTGCACGACGCGAAGGGCATGCTGTACGAGGCCCAGATCAAAATCGGCGAGACGGATCAGGTCGAGCTCTCCCACCACTACGGCATGGAGCGGTTCCGCGAGGTCGGCGCCGTGTTCGTCCACGTGGTGAACCGCGAGTACTGCAAGAAGCTCGGCGTGATGCTGCCCGGTCAGCGCCATCCGGTGCACCGCCACCAGCGGAAGGAAGAGACCTTCCAACTGCTCTGGGGCGATCTGTCCGTGCAGCGGGACGGCGAGGTGTTCGATCTGCAGCCCGGTGACAAGCTGGTGATCGAGCGGGGAATGCCGCACGCGTTCTGGAGCCGCAACGGCGGCATCTTCGAGGAGATCTCCACCACCGACGTGCGCGGCGATTCGCTCTACGAGGACGCCGCGATCAACCGCCTGGATCCGATGCAGCGGAAGACGTTCCTCGAATCCTGGTGATGCGCGAAGTCGCGCAGCCGGGCCGCTACGAGAGCTCGGCGCCGTAGCGCTCCCGCGCCGCCTGCGCCGAGACGAGCCCGGCCCGCAGATCCTCGGCGAGCCGCTCCGGCTCCCGCCGCGACGGATCGCCGATGCCGCCGCCCCCGGGCGTTTCCATCACCAGCACGTGCCCCCCCGGAACCTCGTCGCGGCCCTTGCCGCGGAGCACCGTTTGCCGGCCCTCCGCGTCGCGCAGGTAGACCCGACCCGGAGCGCCCGCGGCGCCGCCCTGCCGGCCTCGAGCCGGATGCTGCACCCGGTCGAACATCTTCGAAACCACGAACGGCGCACCGTCGCGGTGGCCGACCTCGATCACCTGGCCGAGGCCGCCGCGCAGCTCGCCCGGCCCGCCGGAGTCGATGCGGTACTCGCGCCGCCAGATCACGAGCGGCGTGGTCACCTCGTTCACCTCGGTGGGCGTGGTGCGTACGCCCGACGGGAACGCGGTGGTGGAGAGCCCGTCCTTGCCCGGCCGCGCCCCGGTGCCGCCGTTGTAGATCGGGTTGGTCACGAACGGCACGTGCGCGTCGCCGCGCCCCTCGGCGTGGCCGCTGCGGAACACCGGATTCCAGATGCACGACGCGCCCTCCGCGGGCACCCGCCCCGGTAGTACCTGGTCGAGGCACCCGAGAATCACGTCCGGCAGCATCTGCCCGAGCGCGTGACGGGCCGATACCGCGCGCGGCGGACGGGCGTTCAGGATCGAGCCCTCCGGCGCGGTCACCCGGATCGTGCGCAGCGAACCGGCGTTGTTGGGCACGTCGTTGCCCACCACGCAGCGCACGCCGAACGACGCGTAGGCTTCCGTGTACGGCATTGGGACGTTGATGCCGTACGGCGACTCGGGCGACGTGCCGGCGAAATCCACCAGGATCCCGTCGCGCGCGATGACCAGGCGGCAAACCAGATCGATCGGCGTGTCGTAGCCGTCGACGCGCATGCGGTTCTCGTATTCGCCCGGCGGCAACGCGGCGATCTCGTCGAGCATGGCCTGCTCGGACAGCGCGAGGATCTCGCCGCCCGCCCGTTCGAGCCCGTCGAGACCGAAGTCGTCGAGCATCTCGACGAGCTGTGCCGCGCCACTGTCGTTGCACGCGGCGAGCGAGTACAGATCGCCCTCCGCCACCACCGGATCGCGGACGTTGCGGGCGATGATCCGGAGCAGCGTCTCGTCCCGCCGGCCTTCGCGGAACAGATGCATGATCGGGATCTGCAGGCCTTCCTCGTAAAGGTCGTTGGCATCCGGGCCGAAGCCGCGCCCGCCGACGTCGGCGATGTGGCTGGTCGACGCGAACAAGGCGACGCACCGGCCGCGATGGTAGACGGGGGTCACCACCGTGAAGTCGTTCAGGTGTCCGGTCCCGTCCCAGGGGTCGTTGGTCAGCAGCACGTCGCCCGGCTTCAGGCTCTCGAGCGCATGGGCGCGCAGGAACTTGCCGACCGACGCCGCCATCGCGTTGACGTGACCCGGCGTACCGGTGACCGCCTGCGCGAGCATGCGCCCCTCGGTATCGAACACGCCGGCCGACAGGTCGCCGGCTTCACGCACCACCGTCGAGAACGCGGTGCGCATCAGCGTCTGGGCCTGCTCCTCGACGATCGCGAGCAACCGGTTCCAGACGAGTTGGGTCTCCAGCCGGGCGAGCCCGGCCTTCGGATCGCGCTCGCGGTTCACGATCGTTCCTCCGATGAATCCGTCCGCTCCAGCACCAGGTGACCCCACGCGTCCACCCGGAACGAGAAACCGTCGCTGACCAGCGTCGTCGTCTGGTCTTCGATCACGAGCGCCGGCCCCTGTCCCCGATGACCCGGTTCGAGCGCCTCACGCAAGAACCAAGCGGCCTCGCGCGGTGCGTTGCGACGCGCATCGAACAGCCGACAGGTCCCGGCCGCCCGGGCCGCGACGGTGGCCGGTTGCGGCCGGGGCGACGGCGGCGCCGGCTCGCGCGCCGTCAGGCTCAGCGTCCAGCTCAGGATCTCGACGTCGAGCCCCGGGATCAGCCGTCCGTAGAGGCGCCGGTACTCCGCGTCGAACGCGTCGCGCAGCGCGGCCGCGTGATCCGGTGTCAGCTCGCCGGGCGGCACCGGCACGGCGATCTCGTAGCCCTGCCCGAGGTAGCGCATGTACGCACGGCGGCTCTCGCGCCAGCCGCCCTCCGGTGCCGCGGCGCGCACCACCGCCGCCGCCTCGTCGTACATCTCGGCCATCACCTCGTTCGCGGCCGCGGCATCGAACGCGGACAGCCGCTGGTAGCGGCTGCGCACCACCTCGTAGCTGACCGGCGCCAGCAGAAAGCCGATCGCCGAGCCCACCCCTGCGCCCTGCGGCACCACGATCCGGTCGATCCGGAGCTTGTCGGCGAGCTCCGCTGCGTGCAGGGGCGCCGCGCCGCCGTAGGCCACCAGCGTGCGGCCGGCCGCCTGGGTGCCCCACTCCGTCGCATGCGCCCGCGCGGCCGCCGCCATGTTCTCGTCGACGATCTGCGCGACGCCGTAGGCGCTCTGCTCCGCACCGAGACCTTGCACTTCACCGATCCGCCGCACCAGCGCTTCCCGGGCCGCCGCACCGTCGAGCCGCAGCCGCCCGCCGGCGAAACGTTCCGGCTGGATGCGGCCGAGCACGACGTCGGCGTCGGTCACCGTCGGCTCGCGGCCGCCGCGGCCGTAGCAGGCGGGGCCGGGCTCGGAACCGGCGCTCGCCGGACCGACCCGGATGCGCTGCAGCTTGTCGACGCTCGCGATGGAGCCGCCGCCGGCGCCGATCTCCACCATCTCGATCACCGGAATCCGCACCGGCAGGCCGCTGCCCTTCTTGAACCGGTAGACCCGGTCGACTTCGAACGAGCGGGAGAGTTGCGGCCGGCCGTGGTCGATCAGACAGATCTTCGCGGTGGTGCCGCCCATGTCGAACGACAGCACCCGGTCGAACCCGCATTCGGCGGCCACGCGAGACGCCAGAATCGCGCCGCCCGCGGGGCCGCTCTCCACGAGGCGGATCGGGTACTCGGCGGCGGTGGCGAGCGTCGTGAGGCCCCCGCCGGAGGTCATCAGCAGCACCGGACAGCCGAGGCCGAGGTCGGCCAGCTGCCGCTCGAGGCTCGAAAGATAACGGGCCATCAGCGGCTTCACGTACGCGTTCGCGCAGGCAGTGGACAGGCGCTCGTACTCACGGATCTCCGGGCAGACGTCCGACGACAAGGTGATCGACACATCCGGCAGCGCATCCCGCAGAAACGCCGCGACCCGCTGCTCGTGCGCGGGGTTCGCGTACGAGTGCAGCAGGCCCACCGCGATGCTCTCCACGCGCTCGGCGCGCAGCACCGGCACCAGCGCCTCGAGCGAGCCGAGCTCCAGCGGCCGCAGCACCGCGCCGCCGGCGCCGATCCGTTCCCGCACCGGCAGGCGCAGCCAGCGCGGCACCAGCGGCGCCGGGCGATCGATCTGGATGTCGTACTGCTCGAAGCGGTTCTCGAAGGCCATCTCCAGCGCGTCACGATGCCCTTCGGTGGTGAGCAGCGCCGTCACGGCACCGCGCCGCTCGATCAGTGCGTTGGTGGCGAGCGTGGTGCCGTGCAGCAGCAGGCCGATTTCCGCCGGTGCGGCACCGGCCTGCTCCAGCACCTGGCGGATGCCGGCGAGCACACCGTTTGCCGGGTCGTCGTAGGTGGTCAGCACTTTGGTGGTGCACGGCAGGGCCCCGTCCAGGCCTTCGAGGACCACGTCCGTGAACGTGCCGCCGATGTCGACGGCCAGGCGCCGTTTGGGTCGACTCATCCCGTCAGGCCCCGCTGCCGTCGGTCGACCGCGCCCCGTTGACGAGCGTGGCGGCATCGGCCTCCCGGACGGCCGACGGCTGTCCGTCCAGGTGCCACAGGCTCGCCAGCGCCGAGATCATCACCGCGATGGTGAGCATCGCGGCCCCGCAGATCAACAGCGCACCCTGCGGGCCGACCTGCTCCACCAGGAAGCCGTTCAGCAGCGCACCGATCGGGCCCGCGCCGAAGAACGAGAAGGAATAGAAGCTCATCACGCGGCTGCGCTGCGTGAGCGGTGCCTGCTCCTGCATGATGGTGCGCGACATCGTCATCGCGATGCCGCCGCAGGCGCCCCACAGAAACAGCGTGAGCAGATAGACCGGGAACGACGGCGCCAGCGCGGCGACGGCCAGCATGGTCCCGCCGATCGCCTGCGCGAGCAGCAGCGCGCGCCCCTGGCGCCGCACGTCGCCGAAGCGCAGCAGCAGGATCACGGTGCTGAACAGACCCAGGCTGTTCGCCGCGTTCATCAGACCGAGCTCGGTGGCGGAACCGGCGTACACTTCGCGCACCAGGATCGGCATCGTGACGATGTACGAGCCCATGAAGAAGAACGCCATCGCCGCGTTCTGCACGACGATCATGCGCATCGGCGGCGACGAGAACACGGTTCGCCCGCCCTCCCGCAGCGAGCGCAGCAGCGGCGCCGCCGGCAGGTCCGCGCCGTGGCGCTCGTTGCGGATACGGGCGAGGCCGAACGCGCCGACCACCAGCACCAGCGCCTGAATCAGCAGGATCGGCTCCGCACCGGAGACGTCGGCGAGCGATGCGACGACGAAGCCGACCACCTGCAGCCCGAACTGGAACAGGCTCGTCAGCACCACCGCCCGCTGCACGCGGCCTTCCGCCACCTGGCTCAGCAGCCCGTCGCGCGCCGGCGTCACGAACGCCTGCGCACAGCCCATCAGCACCGCGTAGCCGATCATCGCGGCGAAGGTCAGCCGGTCCGTGGCCACCACCGCGAGCAGCAGCAGCGGCGACAGCGCCGCGAGCGACTGCGCGAGCAGCGCGACCCGCCGGGCGCCGAAGCGGTCCGCGTAGCTGCCGCCGATCAGGATCAGCAACGTCCCCGGGAGCAGCAGCGACATCTGCGCGACGCCGATCTTCTCCGGTGTTTCGCGCAGCACCATGGTCACGAGCCACGCGAACATCACGCCCTGCATGCCGAAGGCGAGAAACCAGCTTCCCGTGCCAGCCAGGTAGTAATGCAGTGGACGCATCCAGGGCTCGTCTCGCAGCGATGGCCGTGCCCGCAACGGGCGTTTCTCGGCGGGAACTGGCGAGTCTAGCATCGCTGCTGTGGGAGCGGCCTCCGGCCGCAAATCGGTTCGCGGCCGGAGGCCGCTCCCACAACGCCCCCACAAAAAAGAGGCCAGCCCCCACACGGTTCGACGCTACCGCCGCCACAGGCCCGGTACTACAATTCCGGCCCCTTGGGAGGCGCACGGGGCACGACGTGACGCGGACGCGTTGGGGGCTTTGGCTGGTGGCGCTGATCGCCGCGGCAGCCGTCTGGTCGCAGCCGGAGACGGTCGGCCGGCCACCGCTGCTCGACTCCCGCGTCTATCTGCAGATCTCCCCCGACGGGCAGGACGATCTCGAGGCGCTGTTCCAGGCGCTCGAGGACTCCGTCGCCGCGAACGAGCCGCAGAGCGACCCGGTGATCATCGTGCTGCACGGGCCGGAGGCGGAGCCCTTCATCCGCGCGAACTACCTCGCGCACCGGAGCCTCGTCGACCGCGCCGCGAAGCTGCAGGCGTTCAACCGCATCGAGCTGCGCATGTGCGAAACCTGGCTGCGCCGGAACGGCTACGACGAGGACGATCTGCTGCCGTTCGTGCGCACGGTGCCGTTCGCGCCGGCCGAGGTGGAGCAGCTCGAGCGCCACGGCTACGTGCGCTTCCATCCCGACATGACGCGGCGCTCGATGCTGTAGCCGCCGGCTCCCTGCCCGGCCGTTGAGCGGCCTGATGTTACTTCGTATCATCGCGCCGGCCAGGAAGCCGCGATGAGCCCGACCCGACGAATCCGCCGAACACCGCTCGCCCTGCTGCTCTGGGCCGGCGCGCTGCTGTTCGGCCAGACCGCGGCGCTCGCGCACCAGCACCTGGACGATGCGCCGGGAACCACCTGCGTCGTCTGCACGTTCGCGCAGGCCGAAACCGCCGCCTGCGATGCGGCACAGGTCGTCGTTCCACCCGCGCGCTCCCTGCGCACCACGTTCGCTCCCGACGGCGGCCGCTTCGAAGCGGCGCCCGTTCGCCACTTCCAGTCCCGCGCGCCGCCGCGCGGCTGATCCAGTCGAAACCACCCGGCGCGCGCCGGCGACTCCGCTCGCCGTGCGTGCGCGTTCCGAGTCCCTGGATCGCCCGCGAAACTGGAGCACCGCCATGAAGCCCATACGAGCCGCTACGGCAACTCTCGGCTGTCTCGCCATCGCCGTGGCCTGCAGCGCCACCGCCGAGGCACCGCGTCCCATCGAGCAGGTCGTCGTCACCTCGCACCCGCTTTCCGCCGAGGGTCTCGCGCTCTCCACCGAGGTGCTGGAGCGCGAAGAGCTCGCTCGCAAGCTCGAGAGCAGCGTCGGCGAGACGGTCGGCCGGGAGCCCGGCGTGCACGCCGCCAGCTTCGGACAGGCGGCGAGCCGACCCGTGATCCACGGCCTGTCCGGACCACGGGTGCGGCTGATGGAGGACCGGATCGATGCGCTCGATGCGTCCGTCACCAGCGCCGACCACGCGGTGACCATCGAGCCGTTCGTCGCCGACCGCATCGAGGTGCTCAAAGGGCCGAGCACGCTGCTGTACGGCTCCGGCGCGATCGGCGGGGTGGTCGACGTGCACACCGGCCGCATTCCCCACGAGCAGGCGGCCGCGCCGCTGTCCGGGCGCCTCGAAGGGCGTCTCGGCGACAACGGCGACCGCCGCACGGCCGCCGCCCGGCTCGACGGGGGAGGCGGTGCGCTGGCCTGGCATCTCGACGGTTTCACGCGCGAGGCGGAGCCGTACGACATCCCCGGGTTCGCCGAATCCCGACGGCTGCGGGCGCTGGAGGCGCAGACCGGCGACGATCACGAGCCCGCTCGGGGCCGGCTTCCGGGCAGCGATCTCGAGTCGCGGGGGGGCGCCGCCGGGTTCTCGGTGATCGGTGAGCGCGGCTTCGCGGGGATGGCCATCAGCCGACTCACGGCGGACTACGGGTTGCCGGGCGGGCATGGGGATGGCCATCACGGAGATCGCGATCCGGAGATCGCTCCTGCGGAGGGGGCGGGGGGTGGGCACGGCGAGGACGACGTGCCGCGGGTCGACCTCGCGCAGACGCGGCTCGATCTGGAAGCCGCGCTCGCCGACCCGTTCCCCGGCATCGAGAGCGTGAACCTGCGGGTCGGCGTGAACGACTACCGCCACCGCGAGCGCGAAGCCGACGCCGTGGCCACCCGGTTCGACAACGACGCGCTGGAGGCGCGCATCGAGCTGACGCATCGGCCCGTCGGCGACTGGCGCGGCGCGGTCGGGCTGCAACTCACCGACCGCGACTTCTCGGCGCTGGGCGAGGAAGCCTTCATCGCACCGGTCGAGACCCGCTCGCTCGGCCTGTTCTGGGTCGGCGAGCGGTCGTTTCCGGCGTTCGATCTCGAAGGCGGTATCCGCCTCGAACGGGTCGAGGTCGATTCCTCCACCGGCGCACACGAGCGCTTCGGAGCCGGCGCCGCGTCGCTCGGCCTGATCCTGCCCTTCGGCGAGGCCTGGTCGCTCGGACTGCTCGCGGACTACGCGGTGCGCGCGCCGATCGCGGAGGAGTTGTACTCGTTCGGTCCGCACCTGACGACGCGATCGTTCGAGGTGGGGAATCCGGACCTCGACCCGGAACGCGTCGTCAGCGCCGCGGTGAACCTGCGCTATGCCGGGGCGCGCTGGTTTCTCGATACCACCGCGTACTACAACCGCTTCGCCGACTTCATCTACCAGGCGCCCGCCGGCACCGTGCGCGACGGTCTGCCGGTGTTCGCCTACCGCCAGGACGATGCGCACTTCGCCGGCCTCGATGCCGAAGTGCGCGCCACCGTGGCCGAGTGGCGCGGCGGCCTGCTCGAGCTGTCGGCTCGCTTCGATACCGTTTCCGGCACCGTGGACGTGACCGGCGACGACGACCTGCCGCGGCTGCCGCCCACCCGCTACGGGTTCGGGCTGCGCGCCGCGTGGGGTCCGGTGCGCGGCAACATCGAGCACGTCCGGGTGCGCGCGCAGCGTCACGTCGCCGACCACGAGCTGCCGACCGACGCCTACGCGGATCTGCGCGCCTTTCTTGGCGCCGATCTGTCGCTCGGGCATGGACTCGAGGCGACGCTGTTCCTGCAGGGACGGAACCTCACCGACGACGAGCAGCGTCAGCACACCTCGTACGTCAAGGATCTCGCGCCGTTGCCGGGACGTACCGTGGAGGCCGGATTGCGGCTTCGCTTCTGACCACCGCCGCGCAGCCGAGGGTATACTCGGCCACGCGCCACGGGGTCGTCGTCATGCTGCAGAAGACATCCTGCCGGTCCGATGAAGCGGAACTGCTCGCTCACGCCGAGTCCGTCTGCGCGGAGCAGCGGGTCGCGTTGACGCCGATCCGGCGGGACGTGTTCGCGCTGCTCTGCCGGCACGATCGGCCCGTCGGCGCCTACGAGCTACTCGCGGAGCTGAAGCAGACGCGGCCGAACGCGGCGCCGGTCACCGTCTACCGCGCGCTCGAGTTCCTGCTCGGCGTCGGGCTCGCGCACCGCGTGCACACGCTCAACGCATTCACCGCCTGCCGCGGCAACGAGTCGCCGCATCGGGGGCTGATGCTGGTCTGCAGCAAGTGCTCTCAGGTGATCGAGGTCGACGACCGCGGGGTGGAATCGTCGATCCGGCGTTCCGCGGCCGACCGGGCGTTCGCGACCGGCGACGAGCCGGTGGAAGTGGTCGGCACCTGCGCCGATTGTCAGCGCTGAAACGAGCGCAACGCGGTCAGCCGCAGGTTGACCACGTGGGCAAACGCCAGAATGCCCGCGCCGACCAGCGTCAGCGCCGCCTCCAGTGCCGTTCCGAACAGATGCGCGGCGGCGACCGCCATCACGAGCAGGCCCACGCCGCCCACCGTGACCACCAGCCAGACCCCGTGACGCCGGACGCCGGCGTACAGCGCCGCGCCGGAGATCCCCGCCGCCAGCACGAACAGGAACCAGTGCACCGTGGTCTCGGTCTCCCCGAGCCACACCGCGAGCGAAGGAGCCGCGACCAGCGCAATCGGTAACGCCAGGCAATGCACCAGGCAGACCGCGGACAGCGCGAGACCTGCCAGATCCCATTTGCGGTAGCGATCCTCCGACCGATTCAAGTCGACCTCGTGCACACGGGGCGGCTGGGCGCAACGTTATAATATATCGCCGCACCCGGGTCTATGCTTCAGAAAAAACGAGGCTCCGGGGCCGATGCTCGCGACCTTGCTCAAATGGACGATGCTCGCCAGCCTGCTGCTGTTGCCGGTGGCCTGCTGGAACGCCGACGTGCTGGCGGACGGGGTGACGCCGCTGCCCGCGCTCGGCCGGGAGCCCGAGCAGACGCCGATCGAACAGCCGCCGTTCCGGGTCAGCCAGGGCGGCGTGGACTACGAGGTCACGCCGCTGTTCCGGTATCGGCTGCACGGGCTCGTGGTCTCGCGCCGCACGCACGACGGCGAGCGGATGCTGCACCGGCGCTGGAACGATCATCTGAACGTGGCCGACGTCTGCGTGGTCTGGGGCGACAACGCGACGGCCGACCTCTCCGCGTTCGAGTTCTGGAGCGGTCAGTTCACCTGCTTCTTCGAGACGCATGACCCCGCCGCCTGGCGACGCTTCCGCCCGGATCAGATTTCCAACAATCACCTGCTGTCGGACGATCCGTGGCTGCGCGAGCGCATCGCGGCGCTGCGCGTCGGCGATCAGATCCGCCTCGAGGGCTACCTCGCGAGCTATCGCAACGACAGCGGGTTCGAACGCGGCACCTCGGTGGTGCGCACCGATACCGGCAACGGCGCCTGCGAGACCGTCTACGTCACCGGCTTCGACGTGCTGCAGGACTCGCCGTCGATCTGGCCGGACGTGCAGCGTCTCGCCGGCTTCGGCCTGATCGGCAGCGTGCTGCTGTGGGTGCTCGCGGCGCTGCGCGACTGGGTCTGACCGGGCCAATCAGCGCGGCCGCTCGGCCGCGATCCAGTCGAACAGCGTCGGCAGGTGCCGGCGCAGCTCCGGCGCCAGATAGGCGAAGTTCATCCCCCGGTCGATCAGCTCCCAGTACTGCGGCCGCTCGTCGGTCTCGAGCCCGTGCCGCAGCCGGCGCAGGCGCTCCGGCCGCTCCGGCGCGAGATCCCGCGCGATGCGCCGCGCCCGTTCGTGCTGGCCGCGCGCGAGCAGCATCGTCGCGGTTCGGATCTGCGCCCGGCGCACGCCGAGCAGGCTCTCCTCCTCGGCCTCCTCGCGAACCTCCTGATCGAGCTCGAGCAGCCGATCGAGCAGCGCATCCACCACCGCGTCGTCGCGATCGAGCGCTGCCGCCAGGAGCTGCGCCAGATCGTGCGCCGCGGTCTCGAGCAGGAACGGCATACCCGCCCGGTAGGCGAGCTGCCCGTAGTAACCGAGGTGACCGGCGATCTCTTCGACGCGCGCCGCGTCCGGCACCGCGAGCAGCGCTTCGGCCACCAGCCGATACTGGTTCTGCACGTAGTACGCGGTGCGCATGTCCTTGGCGTTCAGCGCGGTGCGCAGATAGCTGTTGAACGCACGAACGCAGACGGTCATCAGCTCCGGCCGCCTGAGCCCCGGCCCCACGGCGAGCCGCCGGGTCTGGATCGCGATCAGGTTGGCGACGTCGCGAAGCTGCCCCGTGCTCTGCCCGACCAGCGCCACCAGCCGCCGCAGCACCTTGGTCTCGAGCCAGACGCCGTGCGTCGCGATCTCCTCCAGCGTCTCGTCGGCCAGCGCGACGAAGTCCGGATCGCGGGCGAGGTTCTCGCCGATCGCGAACCATTCCGCCTGCAGCTCGCCCCGAAGCGCGTGCTGGTGCTCGATCAGCGCCGCGAGCGCGTCCACCGCCGCCATCGCGATGTCGCGGTCGCCGCGCACCACTGCGCTGCGGGCGACGTCCTGCAGCTCGTCCACCGCACGGCAGACGGCCTCCTGCGCCACGGCGGCGCGGCCGCCCGGCGCCCGCCGCATCACCCGCACGGCGTTCGCGTGGATCTTGTCGATGATGCTGATCGGCGACAGGAAGTTGAACACGTAGTAGACGTACGGCAGCAGCGACAGCAGGGAGACGGTCACCAGCGTCATCGTCACGACCGAACCTCTGGCGCCCCTCTCCGCGGCACTGCCGAGCCACGGGCCGAACCATAGGCACTGGAGCGTCGTGATCACGAACAGTCCGAGCACCAGCAGGTTCGCCGGCTCGCGCACGAACAGTCGGGTGATCAGGTGGCTGTAGCGGTTCGCGGCCAGTTCGACGACGATGGCCACCACGGTGACGGCGATGGCCAGCACCGCCGCGACCACCTCGGCGGACCCCGCCAGCGCCTCCCGCAGCCGTCCACCGAGCAGCAACCCCCGCCAGGGGATGCCGTCGGCGGCGGCCGATGCGACCAGGAGCAGCCCGGCCACGACGGCCAGCCCGACGAACGCGCCGAGCGGCCGCAGCGCGCCCGGCTCGCCCGACCGCCTTCCCGAGGTCCTGCTCAACGGCCGCCCCCGTCGATTCGCACGCCGTCGCGGAACGTGCAGCGCACTTCCGCGAACGCCGCCGGATCGGCGATCGGATCGGCGCCGAGCACCACGATGTCCGCCGCGAGGCCGGCATCGAGCCGCCCGCGCCGGTCGCTTTCGTTCCAGCGCGCCGCCGGCGCGGTGGTGAGCGATTCGAGGATCTGCATCGGCGTGAGCCCGGCGTCCGCCATCAGCGCGAACTCGTCCGCGGGATCGGCATCGGACATGTAGCCGACGTCGGTGCCGAACAGGATCTGGCCGCCGGCCGCGGCGAAGCCGCGGAGCTGCGCGAACGTCGCCTCGACGAGCCGTTGCCGGATCGCGTCGGGCGGCGATTCCTTGTCGAGCTCGTAGTGCCAGAGCTTCAGCGTGGGCACGAGCGACACGTCGTGCTCGACGAGCTGCCGAACGAGCGGCTCGGGCCAGGCGCTCTCGACGCCGAGCGTGGTGTGCACGAGAACGTCGACGCCGGCGTCGAGCGCGGTGCGAATCCCCTCGACGTCGGTCGGATGCGCCATCGCCAGCTTGTCGTGCCGGTGGGTCTCGTCGGCCGCGCCGCGGGCGATCGGCCCGGCCATCCGCCGGATACTGCCATCCGCCTGCGGCGTCGCGACGAACAGCTTCGTACCGTCGGCTCCCGCCTCGAGGTTGTCCCGGACGACGGCGACGGCGTCGCTGGGCGTCGCCGGCTGAGGCATGCGGTCCAGCAGCTCCTTCGGGTAGTCGGCGAGATAGGCCGGGATCCCGTCGACCGGAAACAGCGGGTTGCCGACGGTGAGGATGCGAGGGCCGAGCAGTTCGCCCCGCTCGATCCGCGCACGCAGCGCCAGCGTGTTGTCGCGATCGGAACCGGTGTCCACCACCGTGGTGAAGCCGTGCTGCGTGAGCATGCCCGTGAGCGCCTGCTGCAGGCGCGCGGCCGGCGCGGTCGCGGCCCCCGCGAACTCCGCGCCGGTAAAGTGCACGTGGCTGTTCTGGAAGCCGGCGACCACGAACCCGCCGCCGCACTCGGATTCACGCGCGCCGGCCGGGATCGATACCGCTTCCCGCCCGCCGACGGCAGCGATCCGGCCGGCGCGGACCACCACCACGCCGTCCTCGATCGGCGCGGCGTCGGGTGCCGGATAGACCTTCGCGCCGCCGAGCACCCAGGCTCGATCGGCGTCGGGCGCCGCCGCGTGCAGCGGCACGCCGAACGAGCCGGCGATCAGCATCAGCAGGGTTCGGATCGGCATCGCGTTGTCTCCCCCGTTGGCAGCGGCCCGGCGGATCGCTCCGGTCGGGCTCGCGTGGAATCGTAACCCATCGATTTCACGAGGCGCTCTGGAAACTGACGCTCTTGACCAGCGCGAACACGGACGAACCCGGCTCGAGGCGCAGCGCCTCCACCGCGGCCCGGGTCAGCCGTGCCCTTATGCGCGCGCCGGTGAGCTGCACCCACACCTCGGCGAACGCCGGTTCGTCCCCTTCGAGCACTTCCTCCACGCGCCCCGCGAGTACGTTGCGGATGCTGAGCCCGACCGGCCGCTCGGTTGCGATCGCGACATCGCGGGCGCGGATGCGCAGGCGCACCGCCGCGCCGGCCGGCACGCGGTCGATCAGCGGCAAGGTCAGCACGTCGCCGCCGAGATCGACGTGGGTCAGGTGCAGCCGCCGGTCGTGATCGGTGACCCGTCCTTCGACCAGCACGCCGGCCTCGAAACGCCCGGTCAGCGGCTGCAGGTCGAGGCGCTCCATCACCGCGGCGGCCGTACCGTGCATCTGCACGCGCCCCTCCGCGAGCACCAGCATGTCGTCCGCGACCGTCGCCACCTCGTCGATGTCGTGACTCACGTAGAGCGCCGGCAGGCCGAAGCGCTTCGGGATCGACTGCAGATACGCGAGCACGTCGGCCTTGCGCTCCCGATCGAGACCGGTCAGCGGCTCGTCGAGCAGCAGCAGCCGCGGCGCCCGCAGCAGCGTGCGGCCGAGCGCGACCCGGCGCCGTTCGCCGCCGGACAGCGCCTGCACCCGGCGGTCGAGCAGCGGCGCGAGGTCGAGCGCTTCCACCACCGCGTCGAAACCGATGCCGCCAACACCTCGGTTACGCCGCGCGGCGTAGGCGAGGTTGCCGGCCACGTCACGGTGCGGGAACAGGCGATCGTCCTGGAACATGAAGCCGACCGGCCGGCGGTGCGGCGGCCGATCGATGCCGGCCGCCCGGTCGAGCCAGACGTCCGAGCCGAGCGCGATGCGTCCGCGCACCGGGCGCTCGAAGCCGGCGATCGCCCGCAGCAGCGTGCTCTTGCCGCTGCCGCTCGGGCCGAACACGGCCGTGAACCCGGCGAGCGGCAGCGTCTCGTTCACGCGCAGGCTGAACGCCGGCAGGTCGATCTCGACGCGCAGCTCGAGCGGCTCAACCGACATGCAGCGGATACCGGCGATTCACCACGTAGACGACCAGCAGCACCAGGAACGAGAACGCGAGCAGCCCGCCGGCCAGCACGTGGGCGTCGAAATAGCGCAGGGTCTCCACGTGCTCGTAGATCGCGATCGACACGACCCGCGTCTGACCCGGGATGTTGCCCCCGACCATCAGCACCACGCCGAACTCGCCGATCGTATGGGCGAACGTGAGCACGCAGGCGGTGAGGAAGCCGCGCGACGCGAGCGGCACCGCGACGCTGAAGAACGCATCGAGCGGCGATGCACCGAGGCTCGCGGCCGCTTCCACCGCACCGCGCCCCACCGCTTCGAACGCGCTCTCGAGCGGCTGCACCATGAACGGCAGCGAATAGAGCAACGACGCCACCACCAGACCGGTGAACGAGAACGTCAGGCTCGTGCCGGTGATGCTGACCCAGAAGCTGCCGAGCGGCGCCGTGGGGCTGAGCAGAATGAGCAGGTAGAAGCCGAGCACCGTCGGCGGCAGCACCAGCGGCAGCGCGGTCACCGCTTCCACCGCCGGCTTCAGGCGCGAGGAGGTGCGCGCGAGCCACCACGCGAGCGGCGTACCGAGCAGCAGCAGGAGCAGCGTGGTGACCGCAGCGAGCTGCAGCGACAGCCAGACCGGGCCGAGATCGGTCACGTCAGCGCGCGCCGCAACCGAACCTCGATCACCGCACGCACCGCAAGACTGCGTGCCACACGTATTCCCCCGCCGTTCGCCAACGCCCCGCCTCCTGTGCCGCCGCCGTCCGGTGCGCAAGGGTAACCGGCCGCGCCCCGGAACGCAGCCGCCGAGCCGCGGCGCTGCGCCGCGACGCTCCGCCGCGGCCGATTTGCCCCTCACCGGAGCGCTGGCTATTCTGCCGCCTTTGCCGAGACCCGGAGACGAAGATGAAGCTCACCCGGCTGGTGCTGGCCGTTTCTGCGCTCGGATGCGCCGCCAGCCTCGCGGCGGAAAGCCTGCCGATCCCGGACATCCCCTACCAGAAGTTCGTGCTCGACAACGGTCTCACCCTGATCGTTCACGAGGATCACAAGGCGCCCATCGTCGCCGTGAACGTCTGGTACCACGTCGGCGCGAAGAACGAGAAGCCGGGCAAGACCGGCTTCGCGCACCTGTTCGAGCACCTGATGTTCAACGGCTCCGAGCACTACAACGACGACTACTTCAAGCCGTTCGACCGCGTCGGCGCCACCGAGATGAACGGCACGACCAACTCCGACCGCACCAACTACTTCCAGAACGTGCCGAAGACGGCGCTCGACATGGCGCTGTGGATGGAATCGGACCGCATGTGCTGCATGCGTGCGGCGGTGGATCAGGCCAAGCTCGACGAGCAGCGCGGCGTGGTGCAGAACGAGAAGCGGCAGGGCGAGAACCAGCCCTACGGCGACGTGTTCAACCTGATTCAGGAGAACACCTATCCCGCAGGCCACCCCTACGACGGCACCGTGATCGGCTCGATGGAGGATCTGAACGCCGCGACGCTCGAGGACGTGCACGGCTGGTTCGATACCTATTACGGTCCCAACAACGCGGTTCTGGTGGTGGCCGGTGACGTCGACGCCGAGCACGTGCTCGAGCGCGTGAAGCACTACTTCGGCGGCATCCCGCCGGGCCCGCCGATCGAGCGCCACGAAGCCTGGGTAGCACCGCGGAGCGATTCGCACCGCCAGGTGATCCAGGACCGGGTGCCGCAGGCGCGCATCTACCGCACCTGGAACGTGCCGGAGCGCACCAGCCCCGAGTTCGACCGCCTGCGCCTGTTCGCCGACGTGCTCGGCAACGGCAAGAACTCCCGCCTCTACGAGCGGCTGGTCTACGACCGGCAGATCGCCACCGACGTCGGCGTGCTCGCGTTCGGCCGCGAGCTCGGCAGCCTGCTGATCGTGTTCGCGAGCGCGAAGCCCGGGGAGAGCCTCGACGAGGTGGAGCAGGCGATGGACGAGGAGATCGAACGCCTGCTCGACGAGGGCTTCGACGACGGCGAGCTCGACCGGGTGAAGACGCGGCTGTTCGGCGAGGTGATCCGCGGCATGGAGCGGGTCGGCGGCTTCGGCGGCAAGTCGGACCTGCTCGCCGAGAGCGAGGTGTACGACGGCTCCCCGGACGGCTACAAGCGCCATCTGCAGACGCTGCGCGACGCCGACGACGAGAGCGTGATCGAAACCGCGCGGCGCTGGCTCGCCCACGGAACCTACACCCTCGAGGTGCACCCGTTCCCGGCGCTGAAGGCGGCGAACGTGACGGTGGATCGAAGCGGTATTCCCTACCCCCGGCAGCAGCCGGAGGTGGATTTTCCGAGCTTCGAGCGCGCGACCCTCGCCAACGGGCTGGAGCTCGTGGTCGCGAACTGGCCGGCGGTACCCGTGGTGGAGCTGTCGCTGGTCGTGGATGCCGGCTACGCGGCGGATGCCGTCGGCGAAGGCGGGCAGAAGCTCGGCACCGCCAATCTCACGATGAACATGCTCGACGAAGGCGCCGGGAAGCTCGATGCGCTCGAGATCGCGGCCCGCCTCGACCGGCTCGGCGCCCGGCTCGATCTCGGCGCGGGCCTCGATACCGCCTTCGTGAACGTGTCGGCGCTGAAGACCAACCTGGAGCCCACGCTCGATCTGTTCGCGGACGTGGTGCTCGAACCAACCTTCCCGGCCGCCGAGCTGGAACGGCTGCGGCAGCAGACCCTCGCGGCGATCCAGCAGGAGATGACCCGACCGCAGACCATAGCGCTGCGCCTGTTCCCGCAGCTCGTCTACGGCCAGGGACACGCCTATGCGATGCCGTTCACCGGTTCCGGCACGCTGGATTCCGTGCGCAGCATCACCCGCAACGACCTGGTCGGCTATCACCGAACCTGGTTCAAGCCGAACAACGCCACGCTGATCGTCACCGGCGACATCACGATGGCGGAAGCGCGGCCGCTGGTGGAGCGGCACTTCCGCAACTGGCGGCGCGGCGACGTGCCGCCGAAGCCGGTCGGGCCGGTGCAGCCGGCGGACGGATCGCGCGTCTACGTCGTAGACCGCCCGAATTCCGAGCAGTCGATCATCATCGCGGGCCACGTGGTCCCGCCCTACGACCATCCGGCGCGTCTGGCGCTGGAGGCCGCCAACAACGTGCTCGGCGGCAGCTTCTCGGCGCGGGTGAACATGAACCTGCGCGAGGACAAGCACTGGTCCTACGGCGCGCGCAGTCTCATCGCGAACGCGCGCGGACCGCAGCCCTTCTTCGTGTTCGCGCCGGTGCAGACCGACCGCACCGCCGAGTCGATGGTGGAGATCCATCGGGAGCTGCTCGGCATCGCCGGCGACGAGCCCCCGACACCGGAAGAGGTGGACAAGGTCAAGGATCAGAACACGCTCACCCTTCCCGGGCGGTGGGAGACCCAGAGCGCCGTGCTCGCGTCGATCAGCGAGATCGTGCGCTACGGCCTGCCCGACGACTACTGGAAGCGGTATCCGGAACGGGTGCGCGCGCTCGACGTGGCGGCGGTGAGCTCCGCGGCGGCGCAGCACATCCACCCGCGCCGGCTGGTCTGGGTGGTGATCGGCGACTGGCAGAAGATCCGTCAGGCCGTGCAGGAGCTGGAGCTCGGCCCGATCCAGCAGCTCGACGCGAGCGGCCAGCCGCTGTAGCCGCCGCATCAGCTGTGGGAGCGGCCTCCGGCCGCGAAGGCAATCAGAGTTCGCGGCCGGAGGCCGCTCCCACAAGAGGCCGCTCCTACAGGAGCGACGCTCCTGCAGCTTGGAATTGCACGGCAGGAATCGGAGCGCGATGCTGCTTTGCGGTGATTAACCTCCACGCTGAATTCAGCGAAGGTACGAGACGATGATCACCGAAACCCAGATGCGCGAAGCGATCCGCGGCCGCGATGCCGCCTACGACGGCCGGTTCGTGTACGCCGTGATCACGACCGGCGTCTACTGCCGACCGTCCTGCGCGGCCCGCCCCGCCCGGCCGGAGAACCTGCGCTTCTTTGCCGACGGCGCGTCCGCCGAAGCCGCCGGCTTCCGCCCGTGCAAGCGCTGCCGGCCCGACCAGCCGGCGCCGCGGCTCGAGGCGCTGACCGAAGTCGCCCGGTACATCGAGCAACACAGCAGCGCACGCCTTCCGCTCGCCGATCTCGCGTCGCGGGCGGGCCTGTCGCCGTCGCGCTTCCAGCGCGCCTTCAAGGCGGCGTTCGGGGTGTCACCGAAGGCCTTCCAGGACGCGGCGCGCCTGCGCGAGCTGAAGTCCGCCCTGAAGCAGGGTGAGGATGTCGCCGGCGCCATCTACGGTGCCGGGTTCGGCTCCACCAGCCGGGTCTACGGCCGGGCCGCGCACAACATCGGCATGACGCCGAGCGCGTACCGGGCCGGCGGCGCCGGCGAGCGGATCGCCTACGCGGTCCGGGAGACCGCGTTGGGCCACCTGTTACTCGCGGCGACCGAGCGCGGCGTCTGCTTCGCCGAGTTCGGAGAGGATCCCGCCGCGCTGCGCGCGCGGCTCGAGGCGGAGTTTCCGCAGGCAGAGCTCGAGCCTTCGCCTCGTGAGCGTTCGGCGGAGCTCGACGCGTGGCTCGATGCGCTCGCCGCCCACCTCGATGCCGAAGGCCCGCGGCCGGAGCTGCCGCTCGATCTGCGCGGCACGGCGTTTCAGATCAAGGTCTGGCGGTTCCTGATGCAGGTGCCCGAGGGCGAGGTGATGAGCTACGGCGAAGTCGCCGCCGGCATCGGCCAACCCACGGCGGTACGCGCGGTCGCATCCGCGTGCGGCGCGAATCGGGTGGCCGTGCTGGTGCCGTGCCATCGGGTGCTGCGCGGCGACGGCGGCATCGGCGGCTACCGCTGGGGCGTCCCGCGCAAACGCGCGCTGCTGGCCCGGGAGCGGGCCCGCCGGAGCGCCGCCCAAGGCGGGGCCGGCCGATGAATGCGTCGGTGCGGCGCCTCACCGAAGCCGACTGGAGCGCGGTGGGCGAAGCGCTCGACCGCGACGGCTTCGCGACGCTGCCGCCGCTCCTCGACGGCGGCGAGTGCCGCCGGCTGCGTGACTGCTTCGACGACGATGCGTTGTTCCGCTCCACCGTGGACATGGCGCGCTTCAATTTCGGCCAGGGGACTTACCGATACTTCGCCTATCCGCTGCCGGCCGGGGTGCGGGCGCTGCGCGAAGCGCTCTACCCGCCCCTCGCGCGCATCGCGAACACCTGGGCGGAGCGGCTCGGGCAACCGGCCGACTGGCCGTCGTCGCTCGCCGGGCTGACCGAGCTGTGCCACCGCGAAGGTCAGACGCGACCGACGCCGCTGCTGCTGCGTTACCGGGCGGACGACTACAACTGCCTGCACCAGGACCTGTACGGCCCGATCCACTTCCCGCTGCAGGTGATCGTGCTGCTCTCCGAGCCCGGCCGGGATTTCACCGGCGGTGAGCTCGTGCTCGTGGAGCAGCGGCCGCGCATGCAGTCACGGCCGATGGTGGTCCCGCTCACGCTCGGCGCGGCCGCGGTGATACCGGTGAAGGAGCGGCCGCGGCTCGGCACCCGGGGCCATCACCGGGTGCAGATGCGCCACGGCGTGAGCCGAGTGCGGTCCGGCTCGCGGATCACGCTCGGGGTGATCTTCCACGACGCCCGCTAGCGCCGCCGCGGCCCCTCGACGCGGCGCCGGTACCCGGCGCTCGACGCCCGTTCCGTTGCCGGCGCGGGGGAAGGGTTGCGATACTCCGCTCGACTGAGCGGGGGACGATGGGCGTGAAGCACGAGGCCGGCGTCGGCGTGCGAGCAGGGTTGGCGCTGCTGCTGATCGCGAGCGTGCTCGGCTGCGGCGGCGGCGGCTCGGACGACCGTCGCGGCCAGAACCCGCCGCCGGCGGCGCCGCCGGGCGGCACGGACGTGGTGGCGACCCACGCCTATCGGGCCGGCTCGCCCTATGCCGACGTGCTGCGCGACTGCACGTACGCCGGAGACGCGACGCGCTCGTGTACGCTCGCGACGCTGCCGTTCCTCGGCATGGACGCGCCCGACCCGACGATCGCCGACGTGATGTCGCGCGCACTCGTCTCGCACGATTGGATGGGCGCGAACCTCGAAGCCGTGCTGGGGCGGCTTCCGGACGATGTCCTGCCGCTGTTCCGCTCGATCACCGCCGTCGTGATCGCGAGCGACATCCGCCCCGCCCACTACGATCCCGACACCGGCGCCATTTACCTGGACCCGGAGTTCCTGTGGCTGACGGTGGCCGAGCGCAACACCGTATCGACGGAGCCGGACCCGCGCAGCGGCTTCGGCCTGGATCTGCAGTTCGAGATGCCCTGGCGATACGTGCGCGACAACCAGCGGCTCACGGTGTTCCTGAACGCCGACGGATCGCGCGACCTCGAGCAGATCGAGGAGATCATGGCGTATCTCCTCTATCACGAGCTCGCCCACGCGGTGGATTTCATGCCGCCGGAGCGCCTCGGCGCGCTCGCCCGCAACCTGACGGTGCCCGGGGCGCTGAGCCAGCAGCCGCGCCTCTCGACGGAGTTCCAGGCCGAATGGCCGCTGCAGTCGACTCTGCTGAAGCAGCTCGCCGCGGTGTCGTTCCTCGGCGAGGATTCGACCGCCCAGCAGCGGGCATTGCAGCCTTCGGACCTGGTCGCGGAATTCGAGAACGACGGCGCGGTGCAGTACTACGCGTACACCACCCGCTTCGAGGACTTCGCGGTGCTGTTCGAGACCGCGATGATGAAATGGCATTTCGGCTACGACAAAGACACCGCGATCACGAGCCGGCCCGCATCCGGCGGTACCAACGCGGCGATCGTGTCCTGGGGCACCCGCGGCCGCCTCGGCGAGCTGCCGGTCTACAACCGGGTTCGGGCCGTGGCGGAGCGGATCTACCCCGGCGACCTGGACGCGTTCCACGCCTTCCTCGACAACGAGCCGACCACGCCGCCCCGAATGCGTGAGGGCGAAACCTGGGGAGCCAACCTGGTGCTCGACGGCGTCGCGATGACGAGCCGGGCGCGCGCGGCCGGCACCGATGCGGCCGGACGCCGGCCCGACTACTTCCTGGAGCGCGTTCGAATCCGCTGACGCTCGCGCTCAGCGGTGCACCAGCTCGGTGAAGCCACCGTAGATCATGCGCTTGGCGTCGAACGGCATGTTCTCGGGCTCCATCTTCATACGCGGATCCTTCATCACCGCGTCGAGGATGCGGTCACGCGCCTCGCGGGATTCGTAGACGATCCACGCGAAGACGACCGTCTCGTCGTCCTTCAGATCCACGCTCTGCGGGAACGAGGTGAGCTCGCCCGGCTTCACGTCGTCTGCGATGCACTCGACGTAGTCCAGCGCTCCGTGCTCCCGCCAGACCTGGCCGGCGAGATCGGCGATTTCGCGGTACGCCTCGACGTTCTTTTTCGGCAGGGGCAGCACGAACCCATCGACATAGCGTCCCATTGAACTGTCTCCTCCGTAACGTGGCGTGATCTGGTCGAGCGGCGCGAGCGGAAATCGACAGTCGCCGCGGCGCCGGGTATACCACCGCCCGACGGGAGGCTTAGACTACACTACGCGCAGTCGAGGACGGTGTACCCCTCAGGCGGATCGTCATGCCGGATCGAAGCCAAGCTCCCTCCGCCGGACCGACGTTGCTGGTGGTCGACGACGATGACCAGATCCGCCGCCTGATCGCGATCGCCCTGGCCCCTCTGAAGCCCCGTCTGCTGCTCGAAGCCGACAACGGTGTCGCCGCTCAGCGACACCTCCGGCACACACCCGTGGACGTGGTGATCACCGACGTGGTGATGCCCGAAATGGACGGACACGAGCTGATGCGTTGGGCCCAGGAACACAGCCCCGGGCCGCTCTGGATCGTGCTCTCCGGGCTCGATACGTTCGACGCGGCGGTAGAAGCGCTGCAGCTCGGCGCCTTCGACTTCCTGGTCAAGCCGCTGCGCGTCGGCCGGCTGCGGGTCGCGGTGCGCAACGCGCTCGACCAGATCCGGCTGCGCCGTGACCGGGAACGCCTGTATCACGAGCTCGAGCAGCGCAACGCGCAGCTCTCGCGCCAGGTCACCCAACTCACCCACCTGTGCCGGATCCTGGAGGATCAATCGGAACGGATCCGCGAGGACCTGGCCCGCGCCGAGGTCATCCAGCGGGCGCTGTTGCCGCAACAGCCGCCCCGCCTCGACGGCTGGAACGTCGAGACGCTGTACCGGCCCGGCCGTCACGTCGGCGGGGATCTGTACGACATCGTGCTGCTCGACGACCGCCACCTCGGCCTGATACTGGCGGATGCGGCCGGCCACGGTGTCGCCGCCGCGATGCTGTCGGTGCTGCTGAAACACCGCTTGCGCCTGCGCGACCCGGCGACCGGCGCGCCGCTCGAGCCCGCCGAGGTGCTGCGCCACGCGAACCGGGCGCTGCGCGAGGACGATCCCGCCCCGGGTGCGTTCATCACCGCGGTGTACGTGCTGCTCGACCGCGTGACCGGGCGGGCGCGTCTCGCCGCCGCCGGTCATCCGCCGACGGTCTGGATCCACCGGGGCGAGGGCCGCTTGCTCGACCGCACCGGACCGGCCCTCGGTCTCACCGCGGACGCGCACTACGATCAGCAGGAGGTGACGCTGGATCACCGCGACCGGCTGTTGCTCTACACCGACGGTCTGCTGGACGGCGGACCGAGCGCGCCGACCCACGACGAGCTCATCGAAGCGCTGACCCGCCCCGACGGGAACCGGGTCGAGCTGCTGCGCGCCTTCCACGAGGCAGCCACGCGCGATGCGAGCCACGACCCGGACGACGTCACGCTGATCCTGCTGGAGCGGGCCGAGGGCGTCAGCCGGTTCGACGACACGAGTCCGGCCGAGCGGCGCGCCGAGGTTCCTCCCGCGCCGGAGCCGCTGCGCATTCTGCAGGGGGAATCCGCTGGGCGCGGCTTCGTGTCGATCGGCGGCACCGGGTCGTGGATGCGCTGCCAGGTGCTCTACGAGGCGGTGGAGGCGCTGGCAGCGCGGCATGCGGAGGTGGTGATCGATCTGGACGGCTGTGACTACCTCGACAGCACCTGCCTCGGCACGCTGTACGAGCTGGTGGCCGCCCACGACGGCGCGATTCGGCTGCAGCGGGTACCGGCGCGGCTACGCGAGCTGTTCGAGGAGCTCAGCATGGACGCGGTGCTCGACCGCATCCGGCCCGACCCGCTGCCCCCTCCGGAGGCCATGGAGCCGGTCGAGCGCAGCCCGGAAGACCCCGCCGAGCAGGCCCGACGCCTGCTCGCCGCCCACGAGATCCTGGCGTCGCTGAGCGACGACAACCGCGAGCAATTTCAGCACGTGGTGAACACGCTGCGTGAGGACCTGCGCGCGCTCGGGCGGGGGCTCTGACCCCCCCAAACGCAGGAGCGATCTCCAGATCGCGATCGGCTCAGTGCTCCGGCGCCACGCGCTTGCGGGCCCGCTCGCCGTGCACTTCGCTCACTTCCCCCGCCGGCGAACCATCCAGATTCAGGCGCATCGCCCCCGGCTCGCTCATCGCCCGCTGGTACGAAGGCATCGCCGTCCAGCGCGCGAGAAAGCGCCGCAGAAAGCGCCGGCTGACGTGCAGCCGCTCCGCGACCGGATAAAGCTGTTTGTGGATGCCGATCGCGAGCGGCACGGGCTTGTCCGGATTCCATAGGTCGGGCGCCTCGCCTTGCAGCTCGGCGAGAAAGCGCTCGTCCGAAACCGTTTTGAACACCGGAGCCTGCACCACTTTCGCGCTGGCAGCCGACTTGGCTTTCGCCACGGCCTTGGCCATCGCCGCCGATTTCGGCGTCACCGGCGTGCTTGCCTTCACGGTCGGACGCTTCGGCTCGCGCCGCGGCCGCTTCAGTGTCAATACGGGTTTGGGTTCGTTCACGCGCGTCCTCCCGGAATGTGGTTCACGGGGTCCCTGAAGAGAAGTGGAAAGACGGAATCGCTGCAAGGATTCTGCCACTTCGCCGTGGGAAATGCTCGCGCGCCGATCGACCCGTGCGCCGCGCCGAGGGGGATATACTCGCCGCTCGGGCGCAGCCAATCGAAACGGGAGGGTTCATCGTGGATTTCGCATTGCCGCAGGAGCTTCAGGACTACCTGGACGAGCTGGACCGCTTCATCGAGGCGGAAATCAAGCCTTTGGAGCAGCAGGACGACAACATCCGCTTCTTCGACCACCGGCGCGAATATTCGCGCACCGACTGGGACAACGGCGGGCTGCCGCGCAAGGAGTGGGTGGCCCTGCTGCGCAAGGCCCGCGAGAAGGCCGATGCCGCGGGACACCTGCGCTTCGCGTGGCCGAAGGAGCTCGGCGGCAAGGGCGGCAGCAACCTCGCGATGGCGGTGATCCGCGAGCACCTGGCCGCGAAGGGGCTCGGCCTGCACAACGACCTGCAGACCGAGCACTCCATCGTCGGCAACAATCCGTTCATCCTGATGTTCAAGGAGTTCGCGACGCCCGATCAGTACGAGCGCTACGCGGACGACATCCTGAACGGCCGCATCAGCACCGCGTTCGGGCTCACCGAGCCGAACCACGGCTCGGACGCCACCCACATGGAGACCCGCGCCGTCGAGGAGACCCGGGACGGGGTGCCCGGCTGGCGCATCAACGGCCAGAAGATGTGGACCTCGGGCATGCACGCCGTGACGCACTGTCTGCTGTTCGCCCGCACCAGCGGCAAGGACGGCGACGCCCGCGGCATCACCGCGTTCCTGGTGCCGCGGGAGGATCCGGGCGTGAAGATCGAGGAGTACCTCTGGACCTTCAACATGCCGACGGACCATCCGCGGGTGAGCTTCACGAACGTGTGGGTTCCCGACACCTCGCGCTGGGGCGAGGTGGGCGGCGGGCTCTCGATCGGCCAGAGCTTCGTGCACCAGAACCGCATCCGCCAGGCGGCGAGCTCGCTCGGTGCCGCCGTGTACTGCATCAACGAGAGCGTCAAGTACGCGCGCCTGCGCCGTCCGTTCGGCAAGCCGCTCGCGTACAACCAGGCGATTCAGTGGCCGCTGGTGGAGCTCGCCACCCAGGCCGAGGCGCTGCGCCTGCTGATCCGTCAGACCGCCTGGCAGATCGATCGGATGGAGCACAAGGAGATCGAGCACCAGATCTCCGACAAGGTGAGCATGTGCAACTACTGGAGCAATCGCCTCTGCTGCGAAGCCGCCGACCGCGCGATGCAGGTGCACGGCGGCATCGGTTACTCACGGCACAAGCCGTTCGAGCACATCTACCGCCACCACCGCCGGTATCGGATCACCGAGGGCTCGGAGGAGATCCAGATCCGCAAGGTCGGCGCGTACCTGTTCGGCTTCCTCGGGCCGAAGCGCGAGGAGTTCAAGCAGATGGTGGAAGCCTACGAGGCCGCGCGCGCCGAGGGGTTGAACGATCGGGAGATCGGGATCTGACTGTTCGGGTACGGTGCGGGATGGTCGTGTCACGATGATCTATCTGGTGACCAAATTCGCCGCCACGGCGCTGATCGTCGTGCTGGTGTCCGAGCTGGCGAAACGTTCGACGCTCGCCGGCGCGATTCTCGCGTCCATCCCCACCGTCTCCGTACTGGCGATGATCTGGATCTACCTGGAAACGCGTGACACGGAGCGGCTCGCATCGTTCTCCGTGGACATCGTCTGGTTGGTGCTGCCCTCACTCGCGCTGTTCGCCGTGCTCCCCGTGCTGCTGCGGCTCGGCTTAGGGTTCTGGTGGAGCCTCACGGCCGGGATCGCGGCGACGGCGGTGGCGTATTGGGGCTCGGTCCAATTGATGACGTGGTTCCGCGCGTAGACGTCCCGCGTGAGCTTGCCGCTCAGGTCTTAGACCGAGTCAGTCGCATTTGAAGCAATGATTGGCCACACTCTCCCAGCCGCCGTCATCCCGCAGCTCGTACACCATGGCACCCGTTTCCCCGTACATCAGCCCATAGGACATCCAGAGTTCCCGCCTGTTGTCGGTGTCCAGGTCGGTCTCAGCGTGTAACAGAACGCCCCACGTACGAGCCAACACATCAACTGTGGCTTGATGGCTGTCTGGCCAGGTGAAACGCCGGCCCCAGTCGTCGTTCCTGAAGAACCGGTAGAACGCAGCGGCGAGGTTGTCGCTCACCGCCGTGTAAGGCACTGCGGGTGTGTTCGCGTATACGTCGAACGCAGGCGCAACGTACTCGATGCTGGAGCGGTCAGAATCTGGCTCGTGCGTGCTGTTCGGTCGCAACTCCGGCAGGGGGTGGAACTTCCCTTCCAGCACATACGCTATCAACAGATCACCTGCATGCGCCGGCGCAGCGAACCGGGGAGGATTGTACCGGCTCGACCGACAAGCGCGATGAGAAACTGCCGTCGCGCCGAGCGTGGGCGGCATCGAGCAGCGGATGCGGTGAGGTGGCGTCCCCTAGGGGAGTCGAACCCCTGTTGCCGGGATGAAAACCCGGTGTCCTAGGCCTCTAGACGAAGGGGACGCAGGAAAGGCGCGCATTCTATGAACGCCATCCGGGCCAGTCAACAACCTTCCGGTTCCCCCAACGGAAGGCCCTCCCCAGCCCCGCCCAGACTGTCTACTACACTTCCTAATGTCTGGGACGGACTGGCAGGGAACAACAACATGCAACCCTGGGAACTGATGGCGGCCGCGTGTGCCGCCGTGGGCATGCTTGCGCTGGCGGGACGCTGGGGCCTGCGGGCCTGGAGTCTTCGGCAACTGCGCGTGCTGGCGCGCGAGAGCCTCGCGCTGCAGCGCGGGTGGGCGGTGATCAGCGAGCTGCCGGCGGAGCTCCTGACCCAGCCGCTGCGCTGTACGCTCGGCCGGATCATGTACCAGCGCGTGAAGCGCGCGCGGCGCGTGCAGCCGGACCATCCGTTCCTGCGCGCCCAGACGCTGCAGATCGCACGCTTCATCGGCCGCACGCCCCGTTCCGACGGCCGGCGGCTGACCGGCGCGGCGCGCGAGCAGGCAATCGACGCGCTGTCGGAGCTGTATCGGCTGCTGCGCGACAGCGCGCACGAGCGGCTGATCACGCGTGACGAGCTCGCGCGTTCGGAGCAGAACATCGAGCAGACCCTCACCCGGCTCGAATTCCTCCACTACCGGCAGGCCGCGCTGCAGGCGGAAGCGCTGCGACGGACGCCGCAGGCGATCGAGTATCTGCACTCGGCGCTGAACGCGGCGCAGCGATTCGGTCAGGACTCCGTCGAGCGGCGGGAAGTGGAGGCGCGGCTCAGAATTCTGGAAGCGGCGGGGCAACAGGCGGTCGGGGCGCTCTGAAGCGGATGACCTGACCTGTGGGAGCGGCTTCCAGCCGCGAATCGCGGTCTGGAGACCGCTCCTACGGTGGGATTCGCGGCCGGAGGCCGCTCCCACAGATAACGTCGCGGTTCGCGGCCGGAGGCCGCTCCCACATCACGTGACTCCCACGTCACGTGAAATGCCCAGAGGGCTTCTCTGACTAGCCTCGCTCCAGCAACGTTTTCCCGACCCAGTGCCGGGCGAAGTGCTGCGCGGTGCGGCCGCTGCGCACGCCGCGGGCGAGTGCCCAGCGCAGCGCCGCGGCGCGGATCTCGTCGTTCCACTCGAGCTCGAGCCCGTGCGCGCTCGCGAGGCGCCCGACCCAGTGCTCCACCACCTCGAGGTAGGCGTCCTGGCGGAACGGGTAGAACGAAAGCCACAGGCCGAAACGGTCGGAAAGGGAGATCTTCTCCTCCACCGCTTCCGACTCGTGCAGCTCGCCCTGACGCACCACTACGCTCTCGTTGTCGGTCATGTATTCGGGCACCAGGTGACGGCGGTTCGAGGTCGCGTAGATCAGCACGTTGCCCGACGCCTTGAACACCGAGCCCTCGAGCGCGCTCTTCAGCTCCTTGTACGAGGCGTCCTCGGCCTCGAACGACAGATCGTCGCAGAACAGCACGAAGCGGTACGGCTCGTCCCGCAGCCGGCGGGCGATCGCCGGCAGCGCCGCGAGGCGATCCTTGCCGACCTCGACCAGACGCAGCCCATCGTCCCGATAGCGGTTCAGCAGCGCGTGCACGAGCGACGACTTGCCGGTGCCGCGGGCGCCCCAGAGCAGCACGTTGTTGGCCGGCAGTCCGGCGAGGAACTGGCGCGTGTTGGTCTCGATCTGCCGCTTCTGCTCGTCGATGCGCAGCAGGTCGTCCAGCGCGATGTCGTCGACTCCGCCGTGAGCGACGAACCCGGCGCCCAGCGTGCCCGCCTGCCATACGGCGGCCGGGCACTCGGCCCAATCCACCTGCGCGGGCGCCGGCAGCACCGCCAGCGCCCGGCGCGCGAGTTCTCGGGCGTCGTCGATCAGCGCTTCGAGCGGACTCTTCACGAACAGGGGCTCCTCGATGACCGGCCGCCGATTGTACCGATTCGGGGAACGTGGGCGCCCGCCGTGTTACAATCCGCGACTGCCGCGGGCACAGGCCCGCTCACCCGTTCCGTTGTGATGCCCGATCCGAAACAGCCAGAGCGTCGCCGCGGCCCGGCTGATCGCCGGCTCGCCGCGCAGGACCGCCGCAACCCCGAGCGCCTCGCCGCCGACCTGACCCCACGCCGCGACCCGGAGTCGCCCGGCCGACGCGCGACGGACGTGATCAGCGACGCTCCAGCACGTCCAGCAGCAAATCCGGCCGGTCTGTGATGATGCCGTCGGCGCCCCGGGCCACCAGATCGCGCATCCGGGCCGGCTCGTTGATCGTCCAGTAGTCGATGTGCAGGCCGCGGTCGTGCGCCGCGGCCAGGAAACCGGCGTCGGTGAGATCGCGGCCGCCGGCTTCCGTCGGCAACTGCATCGCCTGCATCGGCGTCGAGCCGGCCCACAGCAGCCCGAAGCTGTAACGTATGTGGAACCAGCGCACCTCGCCTTCCGAGGCGCTGGTGGGCACCGTCCGGCACCGGAGGCGGAACGCCTCGAGCGGCGCGGCGTGGAACGAGGCCACCAGCACGCGGTCCGTCGCGCCGAGCCGGTCGAGCTCACGGCACACCGCGCGGCCCGCTTCCGCGGAATCGGGCTTGATCTCGATCAGCAGACGCATCTCGGGAAACCGCTCCGCCACCTCCGCCAGCGTCGGCACCCGGACGCCGCGGCCGCGGTACGGGCGTTCGTCGCCTTGGTACGGCCAGTGGAAGGCCGCGTCCAGCGCCTTCACCTCGGCCAGCGTCATCTCCGCCAGCGCGCCGTGACCGTCGGTGGTTCGGTCCACGGTCTCGTCGTGCATCACCACCACCGCGTCGTCCCGGGTCAGGTGCACGTCGAGCTCGAGCACGTCCACCCCCAGATCCACCGCGTGCTGGAACGCGAGCAGCGTGTTGCTCGGACGCAGGCCATCGCCGCCCTGATGCGCGATCACCAGCGGCCTCGGCCCGTCGAAGTAGCGGGTCATCAGCTCGCGCTCCGGTGCGAGCCGGCTGAACACCAGCACGAGCGCCAGGGTGACGAAGATCAGCAGCCAGTTGCGCGCGCGCGGGTTCATCAAGTGAATTGTAGCCGGCCGCAGGACCAACTTGTGGGAGCGTCCCCTTGTGGGGGAGCGGCCTCTTGTGGGAGCGGCCTCCGGCCGCGAATAGGGGGTGCAACCAGGGCATTCGCGGCCGGAGGCCGCACCCACAATGAGGGCTCAGACAATGAGGGATCAGGCAATGAGGGCTCAGACAATGAGGGCTCAGGCCGGGCGGCGCAGCGGCACGACGTTGCTGCGTTTCTTCACGTAGATGCGCCGCTCGCGGCCCGGGCCGTGCAGCCCGATCTTGCCCTCCGTGAACAGGCGCAGGTCGAGCGCGATCGCCTGGCCGACCCGGGGTTCCAGCACCAGGTCGTGCCCGGATAGGTGCCATACGCCCTGCTCTTCCCGATCGGCATCGCGGATGCGGTAGCGGCCGTGGTCCAGCCCGCCCTCGAGCTCGAGCTCGCCGTCGGCCCCTTCCCAGACCCAGGTGCCGGGCAGGTCCAGCCGCTCGAGCCAGCGGCGGCGGTTGCGCCGGCTGGCACGCACCCACCAGACGCAGAAGGCGGTCACGGCGATCACGAGGAGCAGCGAAGCCATGGCGTCAATCCTGGCTCAGCCCGGAAACGGGTTCAACATGGCAATGGGTGAACAGCCGCTGCCACGCCCGCGCGTGCCGGACCACGGCCGCCCGCGTGCGCTGCCACTCGCTCTCCGGCGCCTCCGGCGCGAGCACCGCCCGATACCACGCCCGGTACGCGTCCGGCAGCACCGGGTCGAGCCGCTCGCCGAGCCGCCCGAGCTCGACGATCCACTGCTCGTGCTCGGACATCGCCACGGCCAGGTCCGGCTGGATGTGTCCGATGTAGACCTTCAGGAACACGTTCTTCAGCCGGTCGGTGTACGGCGTCGGGCGCCGGTTCAGACACACCTTCGCGGTTGCCGCGTCGAGCGTGGCCGCCGCGGCGAGCAGGTAGCGGCGCCAGCGCTGCCAGTCCCGTCGGGCCGGGCCGACCCAGCTCGACTGCCGGAGCTGGCCGAGCAGCCGCTCGAGCTCGTCGGCGTCGAAGCCGCCGTTCTCCACTTTGGTGAGCTGGTCCGCCAGCGCGCGCAGCAGCGTCGGCAGCCCCTCCTCCCGCGCCGGAGCCGATCCGCCGAGCGCCACGCGCAGCTCCTCCGCCGCGAACGTGGCGTTCCAGAACAGCGACGGCAGCCATTCGCGCTTCACCGCGCCGAGCTCGGGCAGCCACTCGGCCGCGTCGGTGTCACACGCCCGCGCCGCTTCGATCCAGGCGGTCTCGTAGCCGAGCCGCTGGCTCGGCGACTGCACACGGCCGAGCGGGCTGTTGCGGAAGCCGACCAGCGCGCCCATGTCGCAGCCGTGCAGCTCGAAGAACTCGATCACGTTGATGGTTTGCCGCGGGATGTCGATGAGCAGCTCGCGCCGGGCCGGGTACGGCGGCAGCGGCTGCACTGGCGCGAGCTCCGTCTCGACGGACGTGACCCGGCGGATCCGGCCGAGGTAGTCGTCGAGCAGTGCTTCGGGGCTCTGGTCCTGGCAGGCGGCTCCGGCGAGGAGCGCGACGCACGTCAGCAGCGATCTAGTCCAACCACTCACGCCACACGTTGACGAGCTCGGCGTCCACCAGCGCCTGGATGTTGCGCTCGATGTCGGTGAGCGCCCGGTCGACTACCTCGCGGCTCGCCGCCGCGGCGATGAACGTCCATTGCGCGCGCTGCAGCAGATCCTGATGGTCGCTTTCGCAGACCGCGACGTTGTGCGCGCGGCCGAACCGTTCGCGGATGCCGTTCAGGCGCTGCCGTTTCTCCTTGAGCGACCGGCAACCCGAGAGGTAGAAGTCGATCCTGAGCGCTGCAATGCTCACCCGGCGTCCGCGAATTCGTTGGGGGAGATACTGTAGAAGACCGTGTCGAGCCCTTTGTACTCGCGCCGGCCGTCAAACACCATACCCAGGCGCTGCATGACGCGCACCGATCGCTGGTTGGGCGTCTGGGTGACGCCCATGATGCGGTCGAGCCCGCAGGCCTCGAACCCGTGGTGCAGCACCGCCTTCGCGGCCTCGGTCACGAGCCCTTCGCCCCAATACCGCGGCAGAATCCCGTAGAGCAGCTCCATCTGATCCGTGCCGTCCATGCGGCGCAATCCGCAGAACCCGACGAGCTCCCCGGGCCTCGTATGCAGCTCGATCGCGAACAGTCCCGCGCCGATCTCCTCGAAGCACCGTTCGCTCGAACGGACGATCTCCTCGACCGTCTCCCGGGAGATGATCTCGTTGTCCCACAGGTACTTGCGCACCGACGGGTCGATCCAGAACGCGTGCAGCGCATCCACGTCGGACGACGCAATGGGCCGCAGCACGAGCCGCTCCGTGCTCAGTATCGGCATGCCTTCCCCTCAAGCCTTCGGGAGTTTGCCATACGCCGGTACATAAGCGAACATCCGAACCGCTCTCCCGCTGGGAGCGGCTAGTCAATGTGGGAGCGGCCTCCGGCCGCGAACAGAAAACCAGGGACTCACCCCATGCGCTTCAGCTTCTGGCCGATGCCCACCCTGCCGTTCGATACCGTGCGGCGCCTCGCGCGGCACGTCGAGGCGACCGGCTGGGACGGCATCTGGTACGCCGACCACTTCATGCCGAACGCGTCCGACACCAGCGCCCCGTGGCCGGAAGCCTGGATCACGCTCGCGGCGCTCGGCGCGCAGGTGCCGCGGCTGCGTATCGGAACGCTGGTTTCCGGCAATACCTATCGACACCCGGCCGTGCTCGCGAAGATGGCGGCGACGCTCGATCACATCACCGGCGGGCGGGTGGTGCTCGGGCTCGGCAGTGGCTGGCAGGAGAACGAGCACCGCCAGTACGGCATCCCCTTCTACTCCGTCGGCGAGCGGCTCGACCGGCTCGACGAGGCCTGCCAGGTCATCAAGCGCCTCTTCACCGAGAAGCAGGCGAGCTTCGACGGCCGCTTCTACCGCTTGGAGAACGCCTCCCTCGAGCCGAAGCCGGTTCAGAACCCGCTGCCGCTGCTGATCGGCGGCGGGGGCGAGAAGAAGACGCTTCGTATCGCGGCACGCCACGCCGACGAATGGAACGTCTGGGGTGACCCTCAGACGCTCGAGCACAAGATGGCCGTGCTGGACCGGCACTGCGCCGAGGTCGGGCGCGACCCGAAGGCGATTCAGCGCTCCGCGGTGGCGCTCGTGTTCATGAGCGACGATCCGAAGGCACTGGAGGGCTTCCGCTCCGCCGACATTGCTATGGCGCACCTGATCGGCACCCCGGAACAGATCCGTCAGCAGATCGAGACCTATCGAACGCTCGGGGTGAACGAGTTCATCGTGCCCGGCTTCAATCTCGGCAGCCCCGAGCAACAGATCGCGACGCTCGACCGCTTCATCAGAGACGTCGCCGGCCGCTGACGGCAACGGCGCACCGACGGAGTGACCCCTTCTTGAACGATCGAACCCCCGCCAAGCCCGTCCCGGCCGCCACCATCCTGCTGCTCCGCGACGGCCCCGACGGCCTCGAGGTGTTCATGGTGGTACGCCACCACCAGATCGATTTCGCCTCCGGCGCCCTCGTGTTCCCCGGGGGCAAGGCCGACCCGCACGACTTCGACCCGGCGCTCGCGCCGCACCTCGAGGGCGCTCACGTCGACCCGGACATGCGCGCGATTCAGGTATCGGCCATTCGAGAGGCGTTCGAGGAATGCGGCATCCTGCTGGCGCGCGCGGAAGGTGACGCGGGCCTGATCGGCGCCGCGCGGCTGGCCGAGCTGCAACCGTACCGGGAGCGCCTGAACCGCGGCGAGGTGAGCATCCTCGAGCTTCTGCAGCGGGAACGGCTGGTCCTCGCCTGCACCGAGCTGGTGCACTTCGCCCACTGGGTCACCCCGACGATGATGCCGAAGCGTTTCGATACGCACTTCTTTCTGGCGGCGGCACCGGCCGATCACCTGGCGGTGCACGACGGTCAGGAGTCGGTCGACTCCGTCTGGATCCGGCCGCAGGACGTGCTCACGCAGGCGGCGCGCGGCGAGCGCACGGTGATCTTCCCGACGCTGCGCAACGTCGAGAAGCTCGCCACGTTCGATTCGGTGAGCGCCGCCCTAAGCGCGGCGGCAGCGAGCACCGTGGTGCGGGTGGAACCGTGGACCGAACGCCGCGAGGACGGCACCTACCTGTGCATTCCGACGGAAGCGGGTTACGCCGTCTGTGAGGAGCTGATGCCGGCTCGTTAGCGCCGGCCCCCCCTGTGGGAGCGGCGGCTACCCGCCCAGTTCCGGCCGCGAACTTCTGGAAGAATTCGCGGCCGGAGGCCGCTCCCACAGGGTCAGGGTCAGAGTCTGGGTCTGGGTCTGGGTCAGAGTCAGGGTCTGGGTCTGGGTCTGGGTCAGGGTCAGGACATAGGGCACTCGTCGCCGAGGCCGCTCAGGAGCTCGGTTATGGTGAGGAGCATGGACTCGTAATAGCTCAGCATTTCCCGGCGGCGGACCTCGTCGTGGAACGGATTCAAGGGGTCGTGGACGCGCAGGCGCGTGAGCTGCTCCAGGATCCGATCGCGCACCTGCCGGGCGTGATAGATTTCCAGCAGGTCCACCAGTCCTTGATCGTGATGAGGCATCCGACTCGTATCCGCCAGGGTTTCGTTAAATCTAGTTTTGCCCCGGCGGCGGCGCCAGAAAAGTAAGCCAGCTTGCGGAATATTTCTCAAACGCACAGCTTCGTGAATCACCCACCAAAGGAGACCCGAATGGCGGCAGCAACCGAAGCGACCGGATCCGACGACGTGCTCTATCAGGTCGCCGACCACGTGGCGACCATCACCCTGAACCGGCCCGACGTGCAGAACACGATCTCCGGTCCGATGCTCTCGGCGCTGTCGGCCCGGCTGCTCGAAGCCAACGACGATACCGAGGTTCGCGCCATCGTGATCACCGGCAGCGGCCGGTTCTTCTGCGCCGGCCTCGATCTGCGCGGCGGCGGCATCGCGAGCGGCCTCACGGAGGCGCGCCGCAGCCCGGCCACGCTCGATCTGCGGAACGCGCCCCCAACGGTTCTGCACAGCCTCGACACACCGACCATCTGCGCGCTGAACGGCTCCGCCGCCGGCTACGGCATGGACCTCGCACTCGGCTGCGACATCCGTATCATGGCGGACAGCGCGAAGCTCGCGGCCGCGTTCACGGCCCGGGGCGTGGTGCCGGAATCCGGCGGCACCTGGCTGCTGCCCCGGCTCATCGGCTGGTCGAAGGCGGCCGAGATCATCTTCACGGGCCGCACGCTGGTGGCGGACGAGTGCGAGCGGCTCGGCCTGGTCTCGAAGGTCGTGCCGGCGGATCAGACGCTGGCCGAGGCTCAGGCGCTCGCGCGCGAGATCGCCGGCAACGCGCCGCTGGCCGTGCAGGCCTCGAAGAGGATGATGCGCATGGGGCAGAATGAGACCTTCGAAGACCACGTGCATCACGTCTTCCTGCAGCTCCTGCCGCTGTTCCAGTCGGAGGATTTCAAGGAGGGCATGGCCTCGTTCATGCAGAAGCGCAAGCCGAGCTTCAAAGGACAGTGAAGCTCCTGGCGCGCCGGCCGGCCATCCCGGCCGTTGGGCGCGCACGTTGCAACAAGAAAAACTCGACAGAGGAGTGATTGCGATGGGACGGATTCCGTTGTACGGCATGTTGGCCTGGGCGCTCGCCTGGGCAGGCTACGCCTGGTCCGAAGGCGGTCCCGAGAAGGGCCAGGTCACCATTTCCGGGCTCGGCGCCTACTATGAGGAGCCGTCGGATCTCGAGCTGCGACGCGGCGACTGGGGCTGGGGCGGCGGTATCGGGTGGGCGCCGCACGACCGCTGGTCGGTGGAAGCGATGTTTTTCGACTTCGAGCCCGACGTCGAAGTCGGCGGCGCCCGGGGCGAAGGCGACATGGAATACTGGACGCTGCAACTGGTCGGCAAGTTCGCCGATCCGGACAACTGGCAGCCCTACTTCACCGTCGGCGGTGGCCGCGCGAAGTACGAGTACGACGGCCTGCGCGGCAGCGTCCACGACAATCTCTACAACTTCGGCGTCGGCTTCTTCAGCAACCTGACCGATCGCCTGGTCTTCCGCGCCGACGTGCGCGGCGTCTACCACCACGATGCCGACGACATCGAGCCGATGGCGGTGACCGGCCTGACGTTCCTGCTCGGCGGCCGCTCCGAGCCCGCGGCTCCGAGAGACTCGGACGGCGACGGGGTGCCGGACGATCGCGATGCCTGCCCGGGTACCCCGTCCGGAACCCAGGTCGACTCCCGCGGCTGCGAGCTCGAGCGCGACAGCGACGGTGACGGGGTGACCGATGACGACGATCAGTGCCCCGGCACGCCGTCCGGCGTTCGTGTCGACCGCAGCGGCTGCCCGCTCGACAGCGACGGCGACGGCGTGACGGATCAGGACGACGAATGCCCCGGCACGCCGGCCGGCGCCCGCGTGGACGAGCGCGGCTGCGAAGTCCAGCTCGAGCGTCCCGTGTCGTTCGACCTGACGGTGACGTTCGGCTTCGACTCCGACGAGATCACCGGGGTGGCGTTCCAGGAGATGCTGGAGCTGCTGCGCTTCCTGCGCGAGTACCCGTCGACCACGGCCGTCGTGGAAGGTCACACCGACAGCGTCGGTGACGAGACCTACAACCAGCAGCTCTCCGAACGCCGTGCCCGCGCGGTGGTGGAAGCGCTGGTCAACTCGGGCATCGACCGCGACCGGCTGACCGCCCGCGGCTACGGGGAAAGCCGGCCGATCGCGAGCAACGACACCGAGGAAGGCCGAGCGCAGAACCGCCGGGTGACGGTGGTGGTCTCCGGTACTACGACGAAGCCGCCGTCGAGCTGACCTCGGCCCGCGCCGCGCTGGTGCGGTGCTCGCGCCGGTGAAGCCAGACGTCGACGACGAGCTTCAACGACACGAGCAGCACCAGCAGCGGCAGCGGCGAACCCAGGGCGCCGACGCCAATGCCGCCCAGGATGATGGCGAAGTGCAGAATCAGGATGCGCTTGTACGGCGCCATCATCAGCGACTTCACGGTCTCGCCCCGATACTCGCCGCCGGCGAAGTAATTGAGCGCGAGAGACAGCCCGTGGCTGACCGCCAATGCACCGAAGACCACCAGCCATTCGCTCGGCGCGATCGATAGCACCTGCCGTACCACGTCGATCAGCAGTTGCACGAACACCAGGAAAGACGGCCACCGCTCCCCCTCGAGCACGTGCGGCTGCTGCTCGACCGCAAGCATCAGTACCAGCATTCCGTGAACGGCGCAGAAGCCGCCGTAATGGATCAGGAAGAACACGCCGCCGAACAACCCGCCCAACGGTGAGGCCACCAGCATCTTGACCAGCGTGTACGCACCGATGATCAGATTCTCGGACCAGTAGAGTACGACCAGCGCCCCGACGTCCCATCCCCAGAGCAGGACGCCGACCAGCGGCAGCAGGTTCGCCCCCACCAGCGCGGCCAGGGCGAGCCTACGGCGAGTGTCGGTATCGCCGAGTTCGGCAACGGGAACCTGCATACTCGAACTATAGAAGGCTTTTCCGGCGGCGACGCCTCGGAAAGTGGCCAGCGGCTTGCTCGGGAAATCGAGACGAGCCCGGAGGGCGCGACCATGCTCCTGCCACGCGACGCCAGCGGACGGCTTACGGCCCTGGTCTTCCGCACCGCCGGCGCGTCGATCGTCCCGATCGTGGCCACGCCCGCGCTTGCCGTCCAGCTAGACGTCTACGGCTTGCTCAACGTGACGCTGCAGAACTCGGACGAGGCGACCGAGGAGCAGGTCGAGTTGCAGAGCAACGCCTCGCGCATCGGAGTGAAGGGCTCGGAACCGGTGAGCGACGGTCTCGAGGTCATCTACCAGCTCGAATGGGGCGTCGACTACGACGGCGCATCGCGCGACGGAGACATCTACTCGCGCAATCAGTTCGTCGGCCTCGCCGGCCGCTTCGGCACGATCAAGGTCGGACGTCACGACACCGCGCTGAAGGAGGCGCCGGGCGAGTTCGATCTCTTCGAAGAGCTCGAAGGCGACGTCGGCGAGACCTTCAACGGCGAGAATCGGCTCGGGAACTACATCGGCTACAGCACCCCGACGTTCGCACACGCGTTCAGCGCGACGGTGAACTTCTTCCCCGATGTGGATGACCCCGAGGCCGACGACGGCGACACGGACGGGATCTCGGCATCGCTCACCTACCAGACCGAACGCTTCTACGCGGCCATCGCGTTCGACCACGACATCGATCGCGACGACGTCAACACGACCCGTTTGGCCGGTGGTTATACCCGAGGCCCGGCGCAGTTGATGTTGCTCTACCAGCACACCGCAGCCCGAGACGCGGACGGAGACGGCTTCGGTGTCTCGCTGGCATGGACGATCGGCGACGCGACCGCGAAGCTGCAGTACCTCGATGCCGACCTCTGGCGAACGGACCCGCAGCCCGATCCGCTCGACAATCTGTTCGAGTGGTCGCTTTCGCTGGGTCTCGACTACGCGCTCGACGAAGGCACCAAGCTCTTCGGGTTCTACACCACGGGCGAAATCGGCGGGACGCGCGAAAGCCACCGCTACGCGGCCATCGGACTCGAGCACGAGTTCTGACGCCTGCCAAGGCAGTGCATGGTCTGAATCTTGCGCGAACGCGGCCGATCAGCGATGAGGGAACCGCCGTGTCCGTGACATCCGACCGAATGCATCGATCGCTTCCTTGGGTTAGTCCGTTTCACGCGGTCCTGCTCGCCGGGACGGTCCCCTTGTTCCTGGGGGCGGTGCTGAGCGACTTCGCCTACGCGCAGAGCTACCAGATTCAATGGACGAACTTCGCTTCGTGGCTGATCGCCGGCGGGCTGGTCTTTGCGGGGCTGGCGCTCCTTTGCGCGGCGATCGACCTGGTGCGCGCCGAACGTCGTGGAGGACGCGTGCTTCTCTATACCCTGCTGCTGCTCGCCACCTGGGTGCTCGGCCTGGTCAATGCGCTGATCCACGGTAAGGACGCCTGGGCGAGCATGCCCGCCGGGCTCGTGCTCTCGATCATCGTTGCTTTCCTGGTCATTGCGTTGACCTGGCTCGGCTTCGCCGGGATTCGAGTGGGAGGTGCACGATGAGGCCGTCCGCAATCCTCTCGGCCGCAATCGTCTGGACGCTGCTCGGCGCCTGTGGCGGCGGTGACATCGATCCGGCGCAGGCGGGCCCGGCACCCCAGCTACCGGACCCGCAGCGAGGTCTGCTGCCCGGCATGACCATCGCGAATCCGGCACCCTGGGACGGCCGGCAGCCGACGGTCCCGCAGGGCTATACGATCAGCGCCATCGCCACCGACCTGAAGATCCCGCGCCAGACGCTGATCCTGCCGAACGGGGACATTCTCGTTGCGGAGGGCCGAGGCGGCGACGACGCGCCGTCGCTGAAGCCGAAGGACGTGATCGCCGGCTACATCAAGTCGAAGGGCACGACGTCGGTGGAGAGCGGCAACCGGCTGACGCTGCTGCGGGACGGCGATGCCGACGGCCGCTACGAGCAACGGACCGTGTTCGCCGAGAACCTGAACGCCCCCTACGGGCTCGCGCTCGTGAACGGCGGCCTCTACGTCGCCAACCAGGACGCGCTGGTGCGCTTCGACTACCGCACCGGCCAGACACGGGCCAGCGGACCGCCGGTCGAGGTCACCGACCTGCCCTCGGCGATCAACCACCACTGGACAAAGGCGCTCGCCGCGAGCCCGGATGGTCGCTACCTCTACGTCGGCATCGGCTCCAACAGCAACATCACCGAGCGCGGCATGGCGGCCGAAGTCGACCGCGCGATGGTGTGGGTGGTGGAGGCGCGCACCGGAATGCACAAACCGTATGCCACCGGTTTGCGCAATCCCACCGCGCTGGCCATCCAGCCGGGCACCGGGCAGCTCTGGGCCGTGGTGAACGAGCGTGACGAGCTCGGCCCGAACCTCGTGCCCGACTACCTGACCGCCGTCCGGGAAGGCGGCTTCTACGGCTGGCCGTACAGCTACTGGGGCCAGCACGTCGATCAGCGCGTGCGGCCGCAGGATCCGCAGCAGGTCGCCGCGGCGATCGTGCCGGACTACGCCCTCGGCGCGCACGTGGCCGCGCTCGGCCTCGCGTTCTCGACGCCGGCGATGGGCGCCGAATTCGCCGACGGGGCCTTCGTCGGCGAGCACGGAAGCTGGAACCGCGAGCAGCCGGCCGGCTACAAGGTGGTCTTCGTTCCGTTCCGCAACGGCCGGCCCGCCGGACCGCCGGTCGACTTCGTCACGGGTTTCTTGAGCGACGACGGCAAGACCCGCGGCCGACCGGTGGGTGTCACGGTGGATCCGCGCGGCGCGCTCATCGTGTCGGACGATCTGTCGAATACGGTTTGGCGCGTGATTCCCGAGTGACGCGCCACGCCGCGCCAGGTAGAGTCCGTCAGGAGATGTTCACCGGGCGAGGCAAATGAGCGAGATCATCATCTGGACCTACGACTGGGTACCCGAAATGCCGCGAGGCCTCGTGCGCGACCTGAGGCTCAGGTGGGCGTGCGAGGAGGCGGGTCTCGCTTATTCCGTGCGCACGATTCCCTTCGACGGCCGGGAGACCAACCACCTGGAGCACCAGCCGTTCGGGCAGATTCCGTTCCTGACCGATGGCGAGCTGGAGCTGTTCGAGAGCGGCGCCGGGCTGCTGCATCTCGCCCGGAAGAGCGAAGTGCTGATGCCGCGTGATCCGGCCGGCGAAGCAGCAACGCTCCAGTGGGTGATCGCCGCGCTCAACTCCATCGAGATGGTCAGCGTACCGTGGTGGTTCCTGAACCTCTCCAGCAAGGAGCCCAACGGTCTCGTCGGCTGGATGGGAATGCGCCTCGACCAGCTCGAGCGCGTTCTTCGTGAGCGCGAGTGGCTGGCCGCCGATCGCTTCACCGTTGCGGATCTGCTGATGGCGGACGTGCTGCGTGTGCCGGATGTTCGTGCATTCGGTGACCGGCCGGCGACGGAGGCGTACGTGAGGCGGGTGACCGACCGGCCGGCGTTCAAGAAGGCTCATGCGGAGCAGGTGGCGCATTTTGCGGCGGCGGATGCGGCACGCTCGCCCGCGGGCTAGCCACGCCTGGTCCAGTTCATGGGCAGGAATGTCCGGCGGAAGAGCCAGAGCAACGCAACAC
>DASVDC010000129.1:0-22371 GCA_036381275.1 Pseudomonadales bacterium
CCCGCGCCGGGCCGCCAGCCGCCCCGGCCCGACGGGATCAGCACCAGCTCGGTCTGCTTCGGTCGCCGTCCGCACGCCTTTGTCATGCGCCCAGATTAGGGCGCTGTTCATCGCGGCGATGCCGGCGATGGCTGAAGGTGCGGTAAGAAGTCGCTGACGTCCCTGTGCAGTTGCACGCGGCTCTGCCAGCCGCCGGATCATTCGAACCATTCCGGCCGGTATCCGCGGACGTCGCTCCCCTCGGAACAGAACATGGCCCGAATCAAATCGCCACCTCGTCGGGATCAAGTCGCGAACATCGCCCGAATCGAATTCGCGAACATCGCCCGAATCGAAGCCGCGCGGTTCGAGGTAGAGCGCCGGACCTCGACCCGCCCGGGGCTTCATCGATTGATTCGGGCCATGTTCCCTCCCGATGCGGGCGCGGTGGATGGCGCCGAGGCGGATGGCGCCGTGCGAGATCACTCACACCCACCGCCGGACGCACGCCGGCGCTGGGGCGAAGTCGACCACCCGCTCCCAGGCTTTGATTCGGGCGGTGTTGCGAACCGTATTCGCGGGAGGGCGCGTCGATTCATCGCCAACCCAAACGCCGTCGCGCGGTTTCTTACCCACTTGGAATCGAGCGCCGGTGGAGCGAGCCGCCGGCCCTCGAGGCCGGCTTTCACGGCTTACAGGCCCTGTGCCCGGTGCGGGTACGCATGTGTCCGGTTCGTACCTGCGGCGAACGTCCGGAGATTCGCGGTCGGAGCTGGGTGGGTAGCCGCCGCTCCCACAGGGTTGTTACGCCGGCAGCGCCACGGTCACGAGCAGGCCGCCGCCGTCGCGGTTCGCGAGCGCCACGCGGCCGCCGTGTGCCTCCGCGATCTCGCGCACCAGCGCGAGGCCGAGGCCGGTGCCGCCGCGCTTCTCGGAGTAGAACGGCAGCACCGCGTTCGCGAGCAGTTCCTCGCTCATGCCGGGGCCGCGGTCGGCCACCTCGATGGCGAAGCCGTCGACGAGCTGGCGCACGCGCAGGCTCACCTGATCCGGCGGCGAGCCGGACTCATGGGCGTTGCGCAGCAGGTTCAGCAGCGCCTGCTCGAGCTGCGCCGGATCGAATCGGCCGGGGGTCTCCGGCAGCGTGCCGTCCAGCGTGAACGGCACCTGCTGGCGCAGCCGCTCCAGGAATTCGCTCCACGCGATCGCCTGCGCGCGCGGTGCCGGCAGCTTCGCGAAACGCGCGTAGCCGCGGATGAACGTCTCGAGGTGGTGGGCGCGGTCCTCGATGGTCGCGAACACGTCGCCGAGGCGCTCGGTCTGGTTGCGGCGCACCAGCTCGGCGCCGGAATGCGCGAGCGAGGCGATCGGGGCGAGGGAATTGTTCAGCTCGTGGCTGATCACGCGGATCACCCGCTTCCAGGCCGCCACTTCCTGACGGCGCAGCTCTGCCGTCAGATGGCGCAGCAGGAACAGCTCGTGCTCGCGCCCGTTCAGCCGGAAGCCGCGTCGGGCCAGGTGGTAGATCTCGTCGCCGTCGCCGCCGGGCACCGCGAACAGCCCGTCGCCGCCGCGCGCCACCGCCTCGCGCAGCGGCTCCGGCGCCTGCTCGAGGATCTGCTCGAGCATGTTGCCGGTCAACCGGCGACCTTCGTTCAGCAGCTTCCGGGCCGCGAGGTTCGCGTAGACGATGTGACCGCGGGCGTCGCAGAGCAGCATCGCGACGGGCGTGTTCTGCACCATGGTGTCGAGCAGCAGCTCGCGCTGCGCGAGCGAGAAGCGCTGCTCGCGCAGGAGCTCGCCGAGCGCGTTGTGCGCCTCGACCAGCTCGCCGAGCTCGTCGTCGTAGCGCCAGCGCAGGCCGAACGCGAAGTCGCCGTCCCGGTAGCTCGTGACCGTGCCGGAAAGCGCGCGGAACATTGCGAGCACCGGCGCGAGGCCGCGGTGCAGCAGGTACCAGCCGAGCGGCAGTGTGACCAGCAGGGACGCGGCGCCGGCGAGCCAGGGAGTGCCGAGCTCCGCCTGCAGCGCCAGCGCGATCGCGGTGCCGGCGACCACCACGAGCGCGACCGTCAGCGCAAGGCGGAGTTTCAGCGACCCGCGCCGGCGCGGCCGGTCGGCGTTCATGTGCGCGGAATGCCGAGCTTGTCCATGCGCCGGTACAGCGCCTGCCGGGACAGGCCGAGCTCCGACGCGGCGCGGGCGATGACGCCGTCGCTGCGCGCGAGCGCCGCCTCGATCTCCGCGCGGTCCGGCTCCTCGGCCGGCCGCGCCGGTGCGGCGGCGCGGCTGATCTGCAGGTCCGCTTCGCCGATCTCGTCCCCGGCGGCCAGCAGCGCGCCGCGCTGGATGGTGTTCTTCAGCTCGCGCACGTTGCCGGGCCAGGAATGCCGCCGCAGCAACGCCTTCGCGCCGGCGGACAGCGTCTTGCCCGGCGGCAGGAACGCTTCGGCGAGCGGCAGGATGTCGTCGGGCCGCTCCGCGAGCGGCGGCAGCACCAGCTCGATGGTGTTCAGGCGGTAGTACAGGTCTTCGCGGAACGTGCCTTCGCGGATCATCGCCGGCAGATCGGCGTTGGTGGCGCTGACCACCCGCACGCGCACGCGCCGCTCGGTGTTCGAGCCGAGGCGGGCGAACCGGCCCGTCTCGAGCACGCGCAAGAGCCGCGTCTGGCCCGCCGGCGGCAGCGTGCCGATCTCGTCGAGGAACAGCGTGCCGCCGTCGGCGGCTTCGAATTTGCCCTCGCGGGCGCGGGTGGCGCCGGTGTATGCGCCGGCCTCGGCGCCGAACAGCTCCGCCTCGATCAGCTCGGACGGCAGCGCGCCGCAGTTCAGCGTGACGAACGGGCCGTCGCGCACCGCCGAGTTCGCCTGGATGATCTCGGCGATCTTCTCCTTGCCGGCGCCGTTCGGGCCGCTGATCAGCACCGGCACGTCGGCGCGTGCGACCTGGCAGGCGAGCGCAATGACGCGTTCGGTCGCCGCGTCGGCGAACACCGCGCCGCACAGGTCGTAGCGCTCGGCGAGCTCGCTGCGCCGCCGGTGCTCGCGCGCCCGCATGCCTTCGAGCTCGCGGCGGGTGCGCGAGAGCTCCAGCAGGTTGCCGACGGTGGCGAGCAGCTTGCGGTCGTCCCACGGCTTCGCCAGGTAGTCGGCGGCACCGGCCTTCACGAGCTCCACCGCGGATTCGAGGTGCGTCCACGCGGTGAGCAGGATCACCGGCAGGTGCGGGTGCCGCTCGCGGATCGCGCGGAACAGCGCCTCGCCCTCACGCCCGGAGGTGGTGTCGGCGGTGAAGTTCATGTCCTGGATCACCAGGTCCACCGGCTCGTCGTCGAGCACGGCGAGACCGGCTTCCGGCGAGTCGGCGCGCAAGGTGCGGATGTCCTGCAGCGAGAACAGCACCTCGAGCGCGGTCGCGACCGCGGGATTGTCGTCGATCACGAGGACGGTGGGCATGAGATCTCCGAATCGAAGCGCGAGCTTTCCGAAACCGCCGGTGCAAATCAACCGGCGGGGATATGGGCTTTTTGGGAGCGGCGGCTACCCGCCCAGCTCCGGCCGCGAACCTGGGCCTTCGCGTCCCGTTCGCGGCCGGAGGCCGCTCCCACCAGAAATCGCGGCCTTGAGGCCGCTCCCACGAGAAATCGCGGTCTGGAGACGGCTCCTACAGCGGGCGGTTCCTCAGACGCTGCGTGTCGCGATCGCGGGCGGCACCGCCGCGGCGCGCAGCGCCGGGCCGAGCACCGAAAGCTGGCCGAGCAGCCACAGCGCGAGCGCCCCGACCGGCAGGTACTGCCAGGGCAGACGGGGCAGCTCGTAGCGGTCCATCAGCGCCGCGTTGATCGCGAACGCGAGCGCCATGCCGAGCACGATGCCGACGCTCGCGATCAGGAAGTTCTCGGTCTGGAAATAGCCGAGGATCTGCGCCCGGGTCGCGCCGAGCGCCCGACGAATGCCGATCTGCCGGGTACGCTGCTGGACCCAGAAGCTCGCGAGGCCGACGATGCCGAGCGCGGTGACGATCAGCAGCGACACGCACACGGCGACCAGCAGCCACGCCATCGCGCGGTCCTGCTGATAGAACTCGCGGCGGGATTCCTCCAGCGTCCCGGTGTTCTCCTCGATCATGATGCGGCTCGGATCGACGCGCTCGAGCGCGGCCAGCGCCGCTTCCATGACCTCGTCCCGCCGCTCGGGGTCGGTGCGGATCAGGTAGTTGCTGCCGTACAGCGTCGGCGCGCGGATCGGCAGCACGATGGCGTGCTCGCGGTGGGTCTCCGGGCCGAAGTCGTTCGGTCGGATCAGGCGCTCCACCACGCCCACCACCGGGGTCGGGTGGTCGCTCCATGCGTACAGCGACTTGCCGAGCGGATTCTCGTCCGGGAACAGACGCTCGGCGACCGCCCGGGTGATGATCACGCCGGGGATGCGCGCCTGTTCGCCCTGCTTCTGCAGCACCTCGAAATCGCCGTACTCCTCGGGCCGGAAGTCGCGCCCGGCGATCAGCTCGAGACCCATCGTCTCCAGCAGGTCTTCGCTGCCGAGGTACACCGTCGACTCGATGGTGTTGTGCAACTGGTCCTGCTCCAGCCGGACGCCGGTGCTCCAGGACGAGCCGAGGTACGGCACCTGGTTCACCGTTGCCGCGTGTTTCACCCCCGGCACCGCGCGCAGCGCCGCCAGATCCTCCAGGGTGATCGCATCGACGTTTCCGCTGCGGGTGGCGCCGACGAGCTGCACGTGCAGAATCTCGTTCTCGACCAGCCCGCTCGACTGGGACATCCGGTCGAGGCGGTTCGAGATCAGAAACACCGCGTTGCTGATGATCGCGCAGGAGAGCGCAATCTCCAGCACGATCAGCCCGGCCGCGGTCTTGTGGCGGGCCAGCGTGGAAAGTATCGGGCGAATGTCCATCGTGGTCTCCTGGCCAACCTATTGGGATTTGAGCTGCCGGGCCGGGCTCACCTGACAGGCGTGCCACGCGGGCAACAACCCCGCCGCGAGCCCGGCGCCGATCGCGAGCACGATCGTGGTGAGCAGCATCATCGGGTCGAGGTGCGCGAGCCCGGCGTAGCTCGCCGGCTGCTGGCGTACCGCCCAGAGGCCCGCGTAGGCGAGCAGCAGGCCGAGCGCGCCGCCGGCGAGGCCGATCACGGCGGCTTCCACCAGGAACTGCATCAGGATGTCGCGCCGCGATGCGCCGAGTGCCCGGCGCACGCCGATCTCGCCGGAGCGGCGCAGGAACTTGGCGAGCAGCAGGCCGACCGTGTTCACCAGGCACACGGCGAGAAAGCCGAACGCGAGCCAGGTCTGCAGGCGCACGTCGCTCGGTACCACCTGCTTGTAGTCGAGCCATTCCCGCACGCTGCGCAAGCGCTCGTTGGGCGGACGCTCGAACCGTCCGGCGGCGCGCTGCTGCTCCGCGTAGTTGATCAGGAACGCGCGATACTCCTCCACCTTCTCCAGTGTCCCGAGCTCGACCCAGAACTGCATCCAGATGCACGGCGCGTTCAGCGCCGTCTGATCGCCGCCGGAGTCCGCCCAGCAGCTCATGTTGCCGTTGCGCGTCAGGTGCAGCTCGCGTGAGGTGCTGAACGGCACGTACACCTCTTCGGTTTCGCCGTACAGATCGCCGCTCAGGTCGTAGAAGCGCGGCGCCGGCCGCCAGTCGTCCAGCACGCCGACGATGCGGAACTCGTGCTGGTCGACGCGCAGCGATTCGCCGACGCTGTCGCGGCCGTCGAACAGCCGCCGGTTCAGGTCGCTCGAGATCACCGCGACGCGCGCCCGGTCGGCGTCTTCGCCGGCGCTCCAGCCGCGCCCGTAGCGGAACGGCACGTCGAACATCGGAAAGAAGTCGGCGGAGGTGAAGCGCGCGGTGGCGAGGAACGGCCGCAGATCGCTGCGCTCGGGTTCCACCGCGACGGCGCCGGCCGACATCAGCGCCTGCCGATCCGCGCGCCCCGCGCGCAAGAGTGCCTCGGCGTCGTAGCGGGAGATCTGATCGGGCGGCTCCTGGCCGGGCGTGTACTGGCTCATGTCCTGCGGGTCGAGTTGCGGGATGAAGACCTTGTCGCTCTTCCCGGGCAGCGGGTCCTTCGCGAGGATGTAGAACACGGTGAGCGTGGTCATGCTGGCGCCGATGCCGAGCGCGATCGCGAGCACCATCAGCGCGGTGAGCACCTTGTTGCGGCGAAAGCTGCGCACCGCGAGATCCAGGTAGTAGCGGAACATGGCAGCCTCCTCAGCGTTCCTGCACCCGGGACAGCGTGCGCAGCGCGTGCACCGAGGTCGCGAGATCGCTCGCCTGGCCGTCGACGATGTGGACGTTTCTTTGCGCGCGCGCCGCGAGCTCCGGATCGTGGGTCACCATCACGATGGTGGCGCCGTTGCCGTTCAGCTCCTCGAGCAGCTCCATCACCTCGCGCGCCATCGCGGAGTCGAGGTTTCCGGTGGGTTCGTCGGCGAGCAGCAGGCGCGGCTCGCCGGCGAGCGCCCGGGCGATCGCCGCCCGCTGCTGCTGACCGCCGGAGAGCTCCGCCGGGTAGTGCTTCATGCGCGACGCGAGCCCCACCTGGGCGAGCGCCGCCTCGATGCGCCGGCGCCGCTCCGCGGCCGGCAGCCCGCGGTAGCGCAGCGGCACGTCCACGTTGTCGAACAGGTTCAGGTCCGGGATCAGGTTGAAGCCCTGGAAGATGAAGCCGATCTTCTCGTTGCGCAGCTTCGAGCGCTGGTTGTCGTTCAGCGCGCCGACCTCGACGCCGTCCAGCAGGTACGAGCCGGAGGTCATCTCCTCGAGCAGCCCCGCGATGTTCAGGAACGTGGTCTTGCCGGAGCCGGACGGTCCCGTCACCGCGACGAATTCGCCCTCCCGGACGTGAATGTCGAATCCGCGCAGGGCGTGGGTTTCCACCACCTCCGTTCGGTAGACCTTCGAGACGTTCTGCATCTGCAGCATGGTTCGCGCTCCGCTGAAGCGTTGTCGTTGGCGAGGCACCCGCCCCGCGATGTAATCAGAGTCCGGCCAGGCGCACCGAGCCGGCGTCGCCGAACGCGTCGACGCCCGACACCACGATGCGGTCTCCGGGCTCGGCGCCTTCGAGAATCTCCACCGCGTCCAGGCTCACCGCGCCGGTGGTGAGCGGGCGCCGCTCGGCGATGCCGTTCTCGACGAACCAGGCGTAGCGGCCGCCGGACGATTCGAGGAACGGGCCGCGCTCGACCAGCAGCGTCTCGGGGATCTCCTCGATCACGATCCGCGCCGACAGCCGCTGGTTCTGCCGCAGCCGCTCCGGCGCGCCGTCGACGAACCGCAGCCGTCCCACCACCTCGCCGTTCACCACCTGCGGCGACACCGAACGGATCTCGCCCGCATACGTCACACCGGTGGTATGAATCTCCGCGGGCATGCCGATGCCGAGGTCGCGCGCGAAACTCTCCGGCACCTGGAATTCCACCTCGAACGCGGAGAGGTCGACCACACTCAGGATCGGCTCGTTCTCGGCGACGTTCTGGCGCTGCGCGACCAGCACCTGGCCGACCTGACCTTCCACCGGCGAGCGGATCACCAGCGCGGCGACCTGACGCTCGAGCTCGGAGACCAGCGCCCGCTGGCGTGCGACCACCTGTTGCTGGGTGCGCAGGTCGAACTGGAGGCCTTCGCGCTGCAGCGCGGCGTCGCGCTTCGCGTGCTCGAGGGCCACTTCCGCCTTGCGCAGGTTGTCGCGGGCCCGCAGCAGATCGATCTCAGCGACCACGCCGAGGTCGAAGCCGCGCTGGTTGCGTTCGAGCTCCCGGGCGGCGGTCTGGCGGTCGATCTCGGCCTGGTCGACCTTCATCTGCGCCGCGGCCGCGCCCTGGCGCACGTCCAGCTCCGCGCGGCCGGCCTCGATCTCGAGGCTCTGCAGCGTCGCCCGCTCCTGCGCGAGGCGGCTGGTCAGCTCCGGGCTGTCGATCTCGGCGAGCACCTGCCCGACGGTCACCGCATCGCCGGCGACCACCGCGAGGTCGACGGTGCCCGCGGCCACCGCGTACAGGGTGGGGCTGTTGGCCGCGGTCACCCGACCCTCCACCGTCAGGTCGCGCACCAGCGTGCCGAGCTGCACGGTGGCGATGCGCACGCGGCTCGCGTCCACGGACGTCTCGCCGCCGAGCCAGCCGCGGGTGGCGTACGCCGACAGCGCGAGCAGCACCAGCGCGCCGGCGGCCGGCAGCAGCCAGCGGCGCGCGCGGGACCTCGGGTTGTCGATCGGGCGGTCCTGGCCGGAGGTGTCTCGGATCATGGCGGTGTCGGGCTTGCTGGTCCGGTTTCGCGGCGCCCGTTGCAGCGCTTGTGCCACTTTTTAACCTGTTGATTTTATTCAATAAACGCGGTGTCCGGCCGGGTGTCCGGGACGTCCGCGGAGTGTCCGCGCGCTGTCCGCGGACACTGCGGGAGCGGCCTCCGGCCGCGAACGATTCGCTTGTAGGCGCGATGGCTACCCGCCCAGCTCCAGACCGCGATTCGCGGCCAGAGGCCGCTCCCACAGCCGGAAGCGATGCGTTATCGTTCGGCGGCGGGAAGGAGAGGAACATGCTGGCCCGGCTGCGCGCGCGTGACGAGACGCGGTTCTTCCAGGTGCTGCCGCGGGCGGACCGGATGCTCGCGATCGGCTGGTGGACGGTGCTGGTGCTGCGCGGACTGCTGCCGGCGCTGTTCGCGGTGGCGATGGGCATTCTGATCGGCGCGGTGGAGGCCGGCGCGCCGCTCGCGGCGCCGCTGACGCTGGTGGGGGCGGTGTTCGTGCTGCTGCAGGTGCTCTCGCCGCTGCACCAGGTGCTGTCCTCCAATCTCGGCAACGCTACCGCCGCGTGGCTCTACGACCGGCTCACCGCCGGGTGCATCCGCCCGCCGGGGATGGGCCATCTGGAGAATCCGCGGCTCACCAACGACCTCACCATGGCGCGGGATTTCGATCTCGGCATCACCGGCCCGCCGCTGTACATCTCGATGGATTTCATCGCCGCCGGGCTGGTGGAGATGGTCGGCGGGCTCGCGTCCGCGGCGGTGCTCGCGTTCTACGCCTGGTGGGCGCCGCTGGTGCTCGCCGGGGCCTGGCTCGCGACGCACTATCTGTTGCGCGAGAGCGCCGTCTGGCGCGACCGCAACACCGACGAAGTGCGGGAAGCGCAGCGCCACGCCGAGTACGCGTACCGGCTCGCGGTGGATCCGCCGGCGGCCAAGGAGGTGCGGCTGTTCGGCCTGTCCGATTGGGTGGTGGAGCGCTTCCGGGCACGGCGGCGGCGGCTCTTCGAGCTGCGCTGGGAAGCGACGCGCCTGCGCGAGCGTCCGGTGCTCTGGAGCCTGCTGCTGGTGGTCACGGCGAACCTGGTGGTGTTCGGCTCGATGGCCGCGGCCGCGGCGGACGGTGCGCTCGCGCTCGACCGGCTGGTGACCTTCGCGACCGCGGCGATCGGCACCAGCATGATCGCGTTCGGCGGCTTGTCGTGGGCGCTGGACGGGGCGGCCGCGCCGGTCGGCGCGGTGCTGCGCCTCGAGGACGCGATGGCCCCGGCCGGTGCGCTGCGGCCTGCCCCGGCCGCTGAGGAACGGCCTGGTTCTACTGCTGTGGGAGCGGCCTCCGGCCGCGAATCTTCGGGAAGTTCGCGGCCAGAGGCCGCTCCCACGGCGGCGGGTGGTTCGCGGCCGGAGGCCGCTCCCACAACGGTCGAGGAACGGCCGCGCCGCGAGATCCGCTTCCGTGACGTCACGTTCCGCTACCCGGCGGCGCCGCCGGATGCGCCGCCGGTGCTCGAGCACTTCGACCTGACCATCCCGGCGGGGACGTCGCTCGCGATCGTCGGCCAGAACGGCGCCGGCAAGACCACGCTGGCGAAGCTGCTGTGCCGGCTCTACGACCCGACCGACGGCTCGATCGAAGTGGACGGCATCGACCTGCGCGAGCTCGATCTGGCGGCGTGGCGCCGCCGGCTCGCGGCGGTGTTCCAGGACTTCATTCGCTTCGAGCTGCCGCTGCGCGACAACGTCGCGCCGGCCGGCGCGCCGGACGAGCTGATCCGCGCGGCGCTCGCGGACGCGGGCGCCGGCCGGCTCGCGGAGCTCGACACGATCCTCGCGCGCGGCTACCCGGGCGGTACCGACCTCTCCGGCGGGCAGTGGCAGCGCGTCGCGCTCGCCCGGGCACTCTGCGCGGTGCGACAGGGTGCCGGCCTGGTGCTGCTCGACGAGCCGACCGCGCAGCTCGACGTGCGCGGCGAAGCGGAGATCTTCGGGCGCATCCTGGCCGCCACCCGGCACGTCACGACGATCCTGATCTCGCACCGCTTCTCGACGGTGCGGCAGGTCGACCGCATCTGCGTGCTCGAGCACGGGCACGTCGTCGAGCTCGGCTCGCACGAGGAGCTGATGGCCGCCGGCGGCCGTTACCGGACGATGTTCGAGCTGCAGGCGTCGCGCTTCGACGGCGAGGCCGGGCCGGTGGAGGAGGCGGCGTTCGATGTCCTCGACTGACGCGATCGCGGTGCGCCCCATCGACGACCTGCCGCCGGCGTTGGCGTCCATGTGGCGCGCGCTGAAACGCGGCTATCAGGCCGAGCCGCTGCTGCTTTCGGTGGCGTTCGGCCTGTCGCTGCTGGCCGCGCTGCCGGATGCGCTGCTGGCGCTGTGGCTCAAGTTCCTCGCCGACGGCGTGCTCGGCGACGACGGGCGGCTGATCGCGATCGCCGCGGTGGGGCTCGCGGTGTCGGCGTCGGCGACCTGGTTCCTGCGCGTGATCAGCGACCGTACGCAGCGGCGCTTCCGCGAGCGGGTCACCATCGCACTCGAATCCCACGTGGCCGGGCTGCAGGCCCGGGTCGCGTCCGTCGAGCACCACGAGCGGCCCGACTACCTCGACCGGCTGGCGGTGCTGCGCAACCAGGTGTTCGTGCTCGATCACATGTACATGTCGCTGTTCACCACCTGCGGCTGGGTGCTGCGTTTGGCGGTGACGGTGGCGCTGCTCGTGTCGGTGCATCCGGCGCTCGCGCTCCTGGTCGCGTTCGCGCTGCCGACGGTCTTGACGTCGAGCTGGCGGCCGGGCGTCGAGCGCGCGGTGGAGGAACGCGGCGCGTCCTTCAACCGCCTGGCCCGGCACCTGTTCGACGTCGCCACCACCGCGCCGCCCGGCAAGGAAGTCCGGGTGACGGGCATCGGCGAGCGCCTCGCCCGCGAGCGCCGCTCGGCCTGGGAACGCTGGCACCGGCCGCTCGCGCGGGCGCGCTGGGAGAGCGCCGGCTGGCACGCGCTCGCCTGGCTGGTGTTCGGCGCCGGCTACGTCGGCGCGGTGGTGTTCGTCGCATGGGGCCTCGCGGCGAGCGCGGGCGCGGTGCTGCTGGTGCTGGCGGCGGGTTCACGGCTCTCGGCCTATATTGCGGCCACGGTGGGCGAGATCGGGTTCCTGCGCGGGATCTGGCTCGACGGTTCGCGGCGCATGGCCTGGCTCGAGGACTACGCGGCGGCGCAGGTGGAGCACACCGACGCGCCGGTACCGGATGGGCTCCGCCAGGGCATTCGGCTGGAGGGCGTGTCCTTCGCGTACCCGGGCACCGAACGGCTCGTGCTCGAGGACGTGAATCTCGAGCTCGACGCGGGCTCGGTGGTCGCGGTGGTGGGCGAGAACGGCGCCGGCAAGAGCACGCTGGTGAAGCTGCTCTGCCGGATGTATCTGCCCACCGCCGGCCGGATCCTGGTGGACGGCGTGGACCTCGCGCGGATGCCGGCGGACGGCTGGCGTGAGCGGCTGGCCGGCGCGTTCCAGGATTTCTTCCGCTTCGAGCTGCGCGCACGCCACAGCGTCGGCGTTGGCGACGTGCCGCGCCTCGACGACGAGCCGGCGGTGGTCGCCGCGGTGGACCGCGCCGGCGCCGAGGACGTGGTGACGCGCCTGGTCGCGGGGCTCGAGACCCAGCTCGGCCCGACCTGGCCCGGCGGGGTCGAGATCAGCTTCGGTCAATGGCAGAAGCTCGCGCTGGCCCGCGGCTTCATGCGCGACGAGCCGCTGCTCCTGGTGCTGGACGAGCCGACCGCAGCACTCGATGCCGAGACCGAGCACGCGCTGTTCGAACGCTACGCGGCGGCCGCCCGCGGCGGCGGGCAGGGGCGGCCGGCGAACGGCCGGATCACGATCCTGGTCTCGCACCGGTTCAGCACCGTGCGGATGGCGGACCGGATCGTGGTGCTGGACGGCGCGCGGGTGGTGGAGGTGGGCAGCCACGACGAGCTGATCGCCCGCGGCGGGCAGTACGCGGAGCTGTATGCGATCCAGGCCGCCGCGTACCGCTGAGCTGTGGGAGCGGCCTCCGGCCGCGAACTTTCCGGACATTCCCGCCTTGCAGGCGCCTCGCTCCGCGCACTGGGCGAGGCCGGCGCCGGGCCGCCAGCCGCCGCAGCCCGGGATCAGCAGCATCTTGGTCCGCTCCAGTCGCCGTCTGCACGCCTTGTCGTGCGCCTGGATTGGGGCGCTGTCCGATCCGCGATGCCGGTGATGCCTGAGGGTGAGGTAGGAAGTCGCTGACGCACGCGTGCAGGTGCACACGGTTCTGCAATCAGCCGATCGTTCGCACCGTCACGGCCGGCTTTCGCGCTCTTCGAGCCCATCGGCGAACGCAACATGGCCCGAATCAAATCGCCCTCACCGGGTTCGCATCGCGAACATCGCCCGAATCGAATCCGCGATATCGCCCGGAATTCGCGACCTCGCCCGAATCAAAGCCGCGCGGTTCGAGGTAGAGCGCGGATCTCGATCGCCCGGGCCTTATCGATTGATTCGGGCCATGTTCCGTCCCGACGTGAGCCGAGACGCGTGGTGCCGTGCGAGATCAGTCACGCGCAGCGCGGGCCGCACGCCAGCGCCGTAGCCGACATCGACCACCGGTCCGCGCGCTTTGATTGGGGCGATGTTGCGGACCGTACTCGCGGGAGAACGCGCCGCCTGATCGCCAGCCCAGCCCGCCGGCCGCTTCTTTGCCACTCGGAACAGAGCGTCGGTGGATGCCGGTCGCTGGCAGGCCGTCACCCCGCCCGGCCTACGCAGCTCCCCATGGAGACGTCACCGGCCGGGTACTGCGCAATCAAGGCGAATCGATCGCCCGTCGCACAGGTCGAGCCGCTCCAACGGATCGTCAGACCGGCCGCGCGGCCCAAACCCGCCCGGCGCAGACCAGCCCCGCGCGCTGCGCCTGCCGCACCGGCTCGACGCCCGGGGCGCGGTAACAGGCGAGCAGACGGCCGCCGTCCGGGGACAACACCACCCGGAGCGGCGTCACCCGCAGGCACAGCAGCTCGGGTGCCAGCCGGTCGTACGGGAACAGCCTGCGTTGGCCCGGGTGGAGCGGACCCGCGTCCTCCACCACGACGATGGGCCATGCCGCCGCGTCGGCCCCGGGCGGACACGGCGCCCGCAGGTCGATGCCGATCCCGGTCCAGGTCTCGGCGGCCGGCGCGAGCCGGGTGAGGGCGGCGCGGACGGGGGCGGCTGCCGCGCCGCGGCACCGGAGCAGGATCCGTCCCGGCTCGGTGCCCACCAGCAGCTCCGTCACCTGCGCGCCGGACACCCGGCGAGGCAGCTCCCGGAGCGCGCCGAACAGCGCCGCATCCGGCGGCGCGCCAAGGGTGAGCAACGCGCACACCTCGTCCGAGGAGGCGGCGGCGTGCAGCGGGATCACCCGCGCCGGAGCCGGACAGTCGCAGTCGGCGTTCCGCTCAGGCGCTATGCGCGCGGCGGCGTTCGATTCGCTCATCGAGATACCTCCGGAGGTGGCCGGCGAGATCGCGGGCATCGTCCTCGGCGCCGTGAATGAAGCTGGACTTGCGCCGGCGCAGGAACGGCAGCCCGAGCGCGTACAGCCCGGGAGCGTCCACGACTCCGCCGTCGTGGCGCAGGCGCCCCTTGCGGTCGAGCACCGGCACGTGCAACCACGAGTAGTCGGGGCGGAAGCCGGTGGCCCAGAGCACGGTGCGGATCTCGCCGCGGCCGAGGTCGAGGCCGAGCGGCGGCTTGCCGGCGATGGCCGTCGGCGCGAAGCGCTCCACCGGTCCGGCCGGCACGCCGTGCGCGGCGATCCATTCGTCGATGGTGTCGAGCAGGCGGTTCATCTTCAGGTCGGCGAGCGCGCAGACGTTCGGCAGCGAACCCGAGAACATCAGCCACCGGTCGCGCAGCCCCGCCACGCGCCCGACCAGACGCACGCCGCACTCGGTCAGCGCGTTCAGGTCCAGCGTGCGCCGCTCCGGCGTGCCGACGAGCTGCGGCGACGGTACACCGCGTGCCCGCTCGAGGTCGTCGACCTCATCGTAGCGCTGGTCGAGGATGCCGGCCGCCTGCATCCACCATTGGATGTCCCGCCCGCGGTACACGCGGGGCAGCCGCACGTGTTCCCCGACCGCGAGCGTGACCGGCCGGCCGGAACGATGGATCTCTTCGGCGAGCTGCAGTCCGGTCGCCGACGCGCCCACCACCAGCACGCCCCCGTCGTCGAGCTGGTCGGGACAGCGGTACTCGAACGCGGTGAGGCTCCGCACCTCGGCGGGCAGGTGCGCGGCCAGCGCAGGCACCGCGGGCAGGTTGTGCGCCCCGCTCGCGAGCACCACCGTCCGGCACCGCCAGCTCCCCTGGTCGGTCGCGACCCGGTAGCCGGGCCCTTCGCGGCGCACGCCGGTGACGGTGGTACCGGTCCGCACCGGCGCCGACGACAGCACCGCGTATCGGGCGATGAGCTCGGCGACTTCCGCGGCGGTCATGAAGCCGTCCGGGTCGGCGCCGGCGTAGCAGAATCCCGGCAGCCGGGTCTGCCAGTTGGGGGTCAGGAGCCGCATCGAGTCCCAGCGTTCGCGGCGCCAGGCGTTGCCGACCTCGCCGCGCTCGAGCACGACGTGGTCGATCCCGAGCTCGGTGAGGCAGCGGCTCATCGCCAGGCCGGCGTGGCCGGCACCGATCACCACGGTGGTGACGGTGCCGGCCGCGGCGGTATCGACGCGCAGCGGGTCGGCGTTCACTTGACGGTCACCGACACGTTGGTGGGGTTGGTGATGATGTCGAACACCGCCGAACGCTTCTGCGACTGCGCCACCAGCGCCTCGATCTCCTCGCGGGTCGCGTCGGCGTCGATCTCGAACACCACCTTCACGTCGTCGAAGCCGTTGCGCACGTCGGAGTCGATGCCGAGGATGCCCTGGATGTCCATCGACCCTTCCAGGCTCGCCTTCACCGAGCGGAGCTGGATCTGCCGGTTCTGGGCCACGGCGGCGACACCGGCGGTCAGGCAGCCGGCGAGACCCACCAGCACGAACTCAACCGGCGTCGGACCGTTGTCCTCGGACGCGAACACTTCCGGATGGTCGGAATCGAAGCTGAAGCGGGTGCGATGGCTCTGCTCGCCGCCGAGGCCGTAGAAGCCTTCCACGCTGGAGCGGCTGTGCGTGCCGTTTACCCAGTCGCAGCTCGCGCGCCAGTTGAAGCGGGCGCCTTCCGGAGCCTGGGCGAGCGCATCGCGGGCACCGAGCAGCGCTTCCACGTTGACGCCGTTGTCGACTTTTCGGGAATTCATGTTCATGACTCGATCGTTCCTCTCGTGGCTGATGGGTACGGCACCGGTGCCCCGACGGGTCGGCCGATGCGACGGTGGCCACTTTGGACGGCGGGCGTTAGACCCAGCGTTGGAACACCCGTGGAATTTGTCCCCTGGGAGCGGCCTCCGGCCGCGAACCGATGAGTCGCGGTCAGAGACCGGTCGCGGAAGCGGCCCCGGGGTGCAGGTATTCCACCGCCCACACGATTTCCATCGGCATCCCCGCCTGCTGCTGGGCGAGGCGCACGGATTCCGCGTCCGGAGCCTCGTAGAGGCACAACATGCGGCGGTGGTCGGCGGAGAAGAACGAGCGCAGGAACCGCACCCGGTGGTCCGCGAGACGATTGCGGTTGGCGTACTCGATCGCCTGGATCGACTCCATCGTCACGGGCTCGTCGAAGCGGCGGCCCACCAGCGCAAGGCTCTGCTCCGGCGTGAGCTCGGCGGTGTCGGCATCGCCGTGCACCGTGCCCTGCCAGAGCGAGCCCTCCCAGCCCGCGAGCGCCGTGCGCACGCTCGCGAGGTCCGCGGCGCGCAGCCACCAGAGCGCGAACCGCCCGCTGGTGGCGAGCAGCGTTCCGCACCAGACTACCCCGTGCTCGCGCAGGTGCGCCGCCGCGGCCCGGGCCTCGGCCAGCACGGCGGCCCGGTCGGCGGGCGGGTCCGGATGGCGCTCGAAGAACGCGTCGATCACGACGATCTTCTACGTCGGAACGCTCGAGCGAAGCAAGCCCGGGGCCCCGCCGGCGGGGGCTCGGACCCGGAATAACCACGCTGGCTCAAACGCCGGCTCCATCGTTGCCGGGGGATTCTGACCGCATTGCCGAACACGTCACGCAGGAGACCGCCATGGCACGCTACCAGAGCATTCTCGACACCATCGGCAACACGCCGCTGGTCCGCCTGAACAAGCTGCCGACGCCCGGGGTGAACGTCTACGTCAAGGTGGAAGCGTTCAACCCGATGGGCTCGGTGAAGGACCGGATGGCCCGGGCGATCATCGAGCGCGCCGAGCAGACCGGTGCGCTGCGCCCGGGGCAGACGGTGGTGGAGGCGACCAGCGGCAACACCGGCATCGGCCTCGCGATGGTCTGCGCCCAGAAGGGGTACCCGCTGGTGGTCACGATGGCGGAGAACTTCAGCGTCGAGCGGCGCAAGCTCCTGCGCTTCCTCGGAGCGAAGGTGGTGCTGACCCCCGCGTCGGAGAAGGGCAGCGGTATGCTGAACAAGGCGGTCGAGCTCGCCGAGACGCACGGCTGGTTCCTGTGCCGGCAGTTCGACAACGAGGCCAACGCCGACGTGCATTCCGAGACGACCGCCCGCGAGATCCTCGCCGACTTCGCCGGGGAGCGCCTCGACTGGTTCGTCACCGGGTTCGGCACCGGCGGTACGCTGAAGGGTGTGTCGCGGGTGCTGAAGGCCGAACGGCCCGAGACGCGCATCGTCGCGGCGGAGCCGGACAATTCGCCCGTGCTCGGCAGCGGGCTGCCGCAGCCGCGCAATCCCGACGGCTCGCCGGCGGGCAGCCACCCGGCGTTCCGTCCGCACCTGATGCAGGGCTGGAGCCCGGACTTCATCTCCAAGCTGACCGCCGATGCGCTGGAAGCCGGCTGGATCGACCGGGTTATGCCGGTGGCCGGCGACGAGGCGATGCGTCTGTCCCGCGAGCTCGCGCGCCAGGAAGGCATCTTCGTCGGCACCTCGAGCGGCGCGACGCTGGCGGCGGCGCTCGCGGTCGCGCGGGAGGCGGCGCCGGGCAGCAACATCGTCTGCATGCTGCCCGACACCGGCGAGCGTTACCTGTCGACGCCACTGTTCGACGGCATCGGCGAGGCGATGACCGAGGAGGAGCTGGCGATCTCGTGCTCGACGCCCGGCTACCGCTTCGACGTCGCGCCGGCGCCGGTGCCGGCGCCTGCCGACGGCACCGAGCCGCTGGACCCCGAGGCGGAGCGCTTCGTCCGCGGCATCGTGCACGACGAGCCGGTGGTGATGTTCGCGCTCGAGTGGTGCGAGTTCTGCTGGTCGGCGCGCAAGCTGTTCGCGCGGCTCGCGATTCCGTACCGCAGCATCGACCTGGACTCGGTGGCCTACCAGCCGGACGACCGCGGCGGCAAGATTCGCGCGGTGCTGGCCAAGCACACCGGCGCGCGCACGATTCCGCAGATCTTCGTCGGCGGGGAGCTGATCGGCGGCTGCACCGACCTGTTCGACGCGTGCCGCGACGGCACGCTCGCGCGGCGGCTCGACGCGGCGGGCGTCGACTACGACAAGATGGCCCAGGTCGATCCGTACGAGCTGTTGCCGAAGTGGCTGCAGCCGCGTAAGAGCGCGTGAGGAAGTGACGAACGTCGGGGAGCGGCCTCATTGTGAGAGCGGCCTAATTGTGAGAGCGGCCTACTTGTGGGAGCGGCCTCCGGCCGCGAACCCGGACATTCGCGGCTGGAAGCCGCTCCCGCGGAGATTGGAACGGATGATGACGAGAGCTCGACCATGACCATGCAGAACATCCCGGTGATCTCGATCGCCGACCTCGGCGACACGGCCACCCTCGCCGCGCTCGACGCCGCCTGCCGCGACTGGGGCTTCTTCCAGGTGGTGGAACACGGCGTGCCGGCGGAGGTGACGCAGGCGCTGCAGCAGGCGATGCAGCGCTTCTTCGCCCTGCCGCGGGAGGCCAAGCGCGCGATCCTGCGCACCGCCGAGAACCCGTGGGGTTATTTCGACCAGGAGCTGACCAAGAACACGCGCGACTGGAAGGAGGTGTTCGACTACGGCCCGCCGTCCGGCGACGTGCTGCGCCCGCAGTGGCCGGCGGATCTGCCGGGCTTCCGGGAAGCGGTGCTCGACTACTACCGCGCCTGCGAGGCGCTCGCATTGCGGCTGCTCGACGTGCTGTCGATCAACCTCGGCATGCCGGCCGACCATCTGCGCGCGACGTTCGCGCCGGAGCACTCGAGCTTCGTGCGGCTCAACTACTACCCGCCGTGCCCGACGCCGGTGCGCCCGGACGGGCTGCAGCCGGCCTCCGGCGGCTACCTCGGCATAAACCACCACACCGACTCCGGCGTGCTGACGATCCTGCTGCAGGACGACCAGCCGGGTCTCGAAGTGTATCGGCACGGCGGCTGGCACCTGGTCGAGCCGCGCCGCGACGCGTTCGTCGTGAACATCGGCGACGTGGTGCAGGTGTGGTCGAACGACCGATACCGCGCCTCGCTGCACCGGGTGGTCGCGAACACCGCGCACGCGCGCTACAGCGCGCCGTTCTTCCTGAATCCGGCCTACGCCGCGGAATACGCGCCGCTGCCGTCGATGGTGGACGCCGCGAATCCGCCCCGTTACCGCGCGATCAACTGGGGCGAGTTCCGCAGCCGCCGCGCCGCCGGCGATTACGCCGACTACGGCGAGGAAGTGCAGATCAGCCACTACCGGATCTGACCGAGGAGACGAACATGGCGTTCATCGACACGATCGCGCCGGCCGACGCCACCGGCGAAGTGGAGGCGATGTACAGGCGCCAGCAGAACAAGTTCGGCTACGTGCCGAACTACGCGAAGGTGTTCTGCCATCGGCCGGAGCTGATGAAGCTCTGGGCCGACCTGCAGGTGGGCATCCGCCGGCACGTGGATCCGCGGCGCTTCGAGCTCGTCACGCTCGCCGCCGCGCACGCGCTCGGCAGCTCGTACTGCTCGCTCGCGCACGGCAAGCTGCTCACGGAGCACTACCCGGCGGAGCAGGTGCAGCGCATCGCGAGCGAAGCCGATCCGGCGCCGCTGACGCCGGCCGAACGGGCGATGGTGCGCTACGCGCGCAAGGTGGCGCGGGACGCGAGCAGCGTCACCGCGGACGACGTGGCCGAGCTGAAGGCCCAAGGCCTCACGGATGCGGAGATTTTCGACATCGCCGCGATGGCCGCCGGCCGCGCGTTCCTCAGCAAGCTGGTGGACGGGCTCGGCGCCGAGCCCGACGCGGCGTACCTGGAAGTCGACGAGGGGCTCCGTGCGGCGCTGACGGTGGGGCGGCCGATCGACGAAGCGGCACCGGAGCGGCTGCCGGAGCCGGCCGAGGCGCCTATCCCGGCGGGTGCAGCGCCGGGCTGAACCGGTAGAGACCGAGCGGCGCCGCCGTCCGGCCGAGGGCGGCGGCAACCTCCCGCACGGCGTCGGGGCAGAACGCGTAGACGCGCACCTCGGCCACCCGGTCCGCCACCGTCGAGAAGCGCATCACCGAGCCGACGGCGCCCGTGGCAGGGTTCGTCACCAGCACCAGCGGCTCGCCCCAGAGCTCGGCGACTTCCCAGCGGCTCTGCGGATTCAGCAGGTTGTAGTACAGCCAGCCGGGCTCGCGGTCGAAGCCGTCACGGCCGATCTCGTAATCGACGCCGGACATCCGGATCGCCGCTGTGTCGAGCAGCAGCGCCAGCAGACCCGCGCGGTCCCGCGCGTTGAAGCGCTCGACGAACCGTTCCAGCACCGCGCGCGACGGGCGCTCGCCGGCGCCCGAGCCGGCACGGGAATCGGTGTCGGGCGAGTTCGCCGCGTGCGGCTGCGCGAGCCGGCTCCGTCCGCGGTGCAGTGCGGCCTTCACCGCGCCCACGGTGGTTCCGAGCGCGTGCGCGGTCTCGTCGAGACTGAGCTCGAAGACTTCCTTCAGCAGCACGGCGGCGCGCTCCTGCGGGGGCAGATCGGCCAGCAGCCGATCCGCCGCGTCCCGCACCCGCTGGTCGGCTTCCGCCGCACCGCCGGGATCGCCGGCGGCCGGCTCCGCGGGCGGCGCCTCCAGCGCGCGCGCCTCGCGCTCGTTGCGGCGGAGGCGATCGACCCAGAGGTTCGATGCGATCCGCAGCACGTAGGCGCGCGGACTGCCGATCTCGTGCTCGATCGCGCCGAGCCGCGCGAACGCCTGCTCCAGCGTGTCCTGGATCAGGTCCTCGGCGTCCCAGACGTTACCGGTGAGGCGCCGGCAGTAGCGGAACAGATCCGGCCGCAGCGGATCCACCAGCGCGAGGAAGCGGTTCCACGCTTCCTTCGTGGCGGCGCGCAGCTCGGCGGCGACGGGCGGCTCGGCCATGGTTCGGGCTCCTCGATGCTCGGGCTCACCCCCTGAGTCGTTCGAGCGGCCCGAAAGGATACGTCTCGGGCCGTTCGACGGTGCGTCACACGGTGGCCCACAGGCGGCGGATCAGCGGATCCGGATCCTCGACGACCCGGCACTGGTCGTCGAAGATCATCGTGGCCCGGCTGTCGCGCCGGTAGCGGGGCCATTCCGGCAGCGCGTCGTGGTTCGGATCGCCCGAGCGCGCGAACGCGATCCAGGCGGCGCTCATCCGGGTAGCGAGCGCTCGGGCCTCCGGGGTCGTGCCCGCCCACGCCGACTTGTCGATGGTGTGGAACGCGAACGGGATCTCCAGTGCGTGGTGCGACAGCAGCTTCGGATCGGTACGCGATTCCCAGGTGAAGTAGTACATGTAGACCGCCGGCCCGAGGTCCGCCTTGCGCTCGGCCAGCGTGATCGAGTCGTAGCGGTAGGTGCGGTCGGAGGTGATCAGCACCCAGCGCTCCGCCGGGCTCGCCTCCGGATACGAGCGGGCGTAGACGTCGAGGATCCGTTCGGCGGCGTTGCCGGCGATGCCGCGCACGCGCTCGGCGAGCTCCGCCTCGGTCAGCGTCTGCTCGTAGATCTTCGCATCGCCGCGGGTGAACAGCGCCATTTCGTGGCGGTTGCTGCCGATCATCAGCGGCACGTCCTTCGACAACGGGCTCGCCACCGGATCGAACGCATAGGCGGGCAGCTCCGGGACCCCCACCGTCGGCACGAAGCCGCGCTGCTCGAAGCGGCCTCTCAGCCGCGCCATGCGGTCGAAGCCGCCGTCCACGGCATCGTGCGCTTCGAGGATCCGCTCGACCGGCAGCTCGTGCAGCTTCGCGACGTCCTTCGGCGTGAGCTTCAGCGCGTCGAGGAACGCCTCCGCCACCGCATTCGCCTTGTCCCGCGGCTGCAGGTGCAGGCCCGGGCCGCTCTGGATGATCGCACGGTGGAAAAGACCCCGGGCCGCCGGCATCGCCATCAGCGTCGAGGTCTTCCGGCCGCCGCCCGACTCGCCGAAGACCGTCACGTTCCCCGGGTCGCCGCCGAACGCGGCGATGTTGCGGCGCACCCACTTCAGCGCGTGCACGATGTCGAGCATGCCCTGATTCCCGGAGCTCGCGTACTCGGGCCCGGCCAGATCGGCCAGGTGCAGGAAGCCGAACGCGTTCAGCCGGTGATTCAGCGTCACGACCACCACGTCGCCGCGCTGGCAGAGCGCGACGCCGTCGTAGGCCGGACTCGACCCGGACAGCGTCGCGAAGCCGCCGCCGTGCAGCCAGACCATGACCGGGCGCTTGCCGGCGTCGAGGCCCGGCGTCCAGAGGTTCAGCACCAGGCAGTCTTCGCCGGTGCGTTCGTCGCCGAACAGCGGGCTCGGCGGCTGCGGCGCCGCCGGACCGTAGTCGAACGCGTCGCGCACGGCCTCCCACGGCACCGGATCGCGGGCCGGCTTGAAGCGCCCGGCGCCGGCGGTGGACGCGCCGTACGGAATGCCCTTGAACACGTTCACGCCGTCTTCGACGAGCCCGCGCACGGGCCCGCTCGTCGTCTGCGCGACCGGATCGCGCTCCGACGCGAGCACCACCCCCGGGGTGATCGTCAGCGCGGCGAGCCGGGTGAACGCCCGGCGACTGATGGATGGTTGCATTCCTCCTACCTCGAGACGCTGCTGTGCGGTGCCGTGGGAGCGGCC
>DASVDC010000130.1:0-102722 GCA_036381275.1 Pseudomonadales bacterium
CCGAGAAACAGCACGGACGCTACCCACATCAGTGCCATGTGGATTCCTCCTGATCGACGATCCGCCCCCGGTGCCGGGCATCATAGCGCAAGCGGCCGGGTAGCCGCCGCTCCCACAGCCTTGCATGGCAGGGGGTTTTTGACGCATCGTGCCGGAACGGTGCGCGTCGCGGTCGGAGGAGGAGCGGATGAAGGACGTGGCAGGCAAGGTGGCATTCGTCACCGGCGGTGCGAGCGGCATGGGGCTCGCGATGGTCAGATCGTTCACCGGCGCCGGGATGAAGGTGGCGGTGGCCGACGTCGAGCAGGCGGCGCTCGATCGCGTGGCCGAGGCGTTCGCGGACAGCAACGCCGAGGTGATCACGCTGCGCGTCGACGTCACCGACCGGACCGCGATGGAGCGGGCAGCCGATGCCACCGAGGAAGCGTTCGGCAAGGTCCACGTCGTCTGCAACAACGCGGGCGTCGCGGTGGGCGGGCCGGTGGACGAGATGAGCTACGCCGACTGGGACTGGGTGCTCGGCGTCAATCTCCACGGCGTCGTGAACGGGGTTCAGACCTTCACTCGACGCATCGAAGCGCACGGCGAAGGCGGCCACTTCGTCAACACCGCGTCGATGGCCGGGCACCTGGCGTTGCCCGGAATGGGCATCTATGCCACCACCAAGTTCGCCGTGGTCGGACTGTCGGAGGCGATGCGCGGAGACCTCGCGGCGAAGAACATCGGTGTGTCGGTGCTGTGTCCGGGGGTGGTCCGCACGAACATCTTCGACTCCGGACGCAACCGCCCCGAGTCGCTGCGCGGCGAGCGGGACACGGCGGCACTGCTGCTCGGCGGCGACGAGTCCGACCCGGAGCGCGCCGCCCGCATCGAGGCGATGCTCGCGAGCGCGATGGATCCGGCCGTGGTCGGTGACATGGTTCTGCACGCGATCCAGAACGACGAGCTGTACGTGTTCACCCATCCGGAGATGGCGACCTACACCGAGGCGCGCTGGAACGAGATGAACGCGGCGTTCCAGCGTTGGGACGAGTGGCGTCGGCAGCACGGAGTCTGAGATGGCACGACTCGGGGGCAAGACCGCACTCATCACCGGCGCCGCGCGCGGGCTCGGCGCGCAGATCGCCCGGCGCATGGCCGAGGAAGGCGCCCGGGTCATCGTCAACGACCTGAGCCTCGGCGCCGCGCGCGCCGCCGCCGAGCCCCTCGGCGGCGAGGCCGTCGCCTGCGACGTGAGCGACTCCGGCGCGGTGGCGGCGATGTTCGAAGAGGTGGCGAAGCTGACGCCGACGCTGGACATCCTGGTGAACAACGCCGGGATCAGCGGCATGGAAGGCGACAACGCGGCGCGCGAGCGCATCGCACAGCTCGCCGAGACGATCGCGCGCGGCGAAGAGCCGGAAGAACCGCTCGACGGCGGCATCGTCGGCGTCAGCGACGAGCAGTGGCGGCGGATGCTGGCCGTGCACATGGACGGCACCTTCTTCTGCTGTCGAGAAGCGGTGAAGCTGATGCGGCCGGCCCGGCGCGGCAGCATCATCAACATGGGCAGCATCATGGGCACCTTCGGCCGCGCCGGCGGCGTCGCCTACTGCGCCGCGAAGGCGGGCATCCTCGGCTTCACCCGGGCGCTGGCCCACGAGCTCGCACGCTACGACATACGGGTCAACGCGCTCGCTCCGGGCTGGATCCGCACCGACATGACCGACCCGCTGAAGCCGCTGCACCCGATGCTCGAGATGCAGACGCCGCTCGGCCGGCTCGGCGAGCCCGACGATATCGCCTGGGCGGCCGTCTACCTCGCGAGCGACGAGTCCCGCTTCGTCACGGGTCAGACGCTGTCGCCGAACGGCGGCTGGTACATGAGCCAGTAGCCGGTGCGCTTCCACGGATTGCGGAGGTTCGAGTGAGCGACTTTCCCGAAGCACGCTTCGTCGACGTCAACGGCGTGCGCCTCGAGGTGTTCTGTGCCGGCGAGGGCGGCGGCGCCGGGCCGATCGTGCTGTGCCACGGCTGGCCGGAGCTCGCCTATTCCTGGCGCCATCAGATTCCCGCGCTGGTCGAGGCCGGCTACCACGTGATCGCGCCGAATCAGCGCGGGTACGGGCGCTCGAGCCGGCCCGTGCCGGTGGAAGCCTACGACATCCACCACCTGTGCGGCGATCTGACCGCGCTGCTCGACCATTTCGGCTATCGCGACGCGGTCTTCGTCGGCCACGACTGGGGCGCGATCGTGGTCTGGAACCTGGCGATGCTGCACCCCGCGCGGGTGAGCCGCGTGATCAACCTGAGCGTGCCGCTCCTGGTGCGCGGGCCGCGCGACTGGGTCAGCTTCTGGGAAGAGCAGCTCGGCGGCGATTTCTACATCGTGCACTTCAACCGTCAGCTCGGGGTCGCCGACCGCGTCTTCCACGAGAACACCGAGCGCTTCCTCGGCAACCTCTACCGCACCCGGCAGTGGGAAGCGCCGCCGCGCACCCCCGCGCCCGGCATGCCGCTGATCAACCTCGCGCTCGCGGACGACGCGCCCGGCGAGCCGCTGATGAGCCCGGAGGAGCTCGCCGTGTTCGTGGACGCGTTCCGTCACTCGGGCTTCACCGGCGGCATCAACTGGTACCGCAACTTCACCCGCAACTGGCAGACCACGGCCGACGTGCCGCAACGCGTGGAGCAGCCGGCGCTGATGATCCACGGCCGCTACGACGTCGTGCCGCCGAACCCGAATCTCGCGCAGTACGTGCCGAACGTCGAGACCCACACGCTCGACTGCGGCCACTGGATTCAGCAGGAGCGGCCGGCCGAGACCAACCGGCTGATGCTCGACTGGCTGGCGCGAACCGGCCGCTGACGGCCGCCGCTTCAGACCATCGCGACCAGCGCGCCGACGAGGCCGCCGAGGAGCAGCGCGACGTTCGCCACCATCGTGATCAGCATGCCGGGACCGCGGCTCGCCGGATCCCGCGCGTACGCGCGGAAGTACACGGCGCGGCCGATCAGGAACGCCACTCCGGCGGCGACCGCGTAGATCTCGTGCACGAACCAGCCGGCCGCGTAGAGCGCCGGCAGGAACACGATGAGCTGCTCCAGCGTGTTGTAGTGCGCGCGGAACACCCGTTCGAAGCCTTCGTCGCCGGTGACCGCCGGCGCGGCGAGCCCGCTGCGGGTACGCGCCCGCCCCACCTCGATTCCGAAGTACAGGTACTCGATCAGCGCCAGCATCGCGATCGCCGTGACCGCTGCCATCATTCCCTCCTCGTGCCCGGTTCCGGGTCCTGAATCATGAACGAGCCGGTGGACTCCGCCACCACCTCACCGGTGTCCTGGCGGATCACCCGGCCCTCCATCACCGCGAGCCGTCCCTTGCGGCGGGCACAGCGGCCCTCCAGGCGCACCAGCGTCCCGAGCGGAAGCTGCGCCCGATAACGGACCTCGGCGCGCGCGGTGAAGCACATGTGACCCTTGAGCCACAGCCAGTTGGCCATCACGTCGTCGAGCAGGCTGAACAGGATGCCGCCGTGCGTCAGCTTGTCGTAGCCGCGGTGATGCTCGCCGGGCGTGAACTCGCCGACGCAGACGTCTCCGTCGAGGCCGAAGCGCACCTTCAGGCCGACGGGGTTTCCCGGCCCGCATACGAAACAATGGTTGGCGGGCGCCTGCATCAGGTCCCGACGTTCTGCGCTCATCCGTGCACCTTCCGGGTCGAGCCGCCTATCATAGCGGACGTGTACCAGCTCGACTTCATTCGCCGGCGCCTCGCCGCCCATCAGCCCGCGCGGCATCCGGCCGGCGAACACACCCGCCTCGCCGCCGTGGCGGTGATCCTGCGTCAGCTCCCCGAGGACGTGCACGTGCTGTTCATCAAGCGCGCCGAGAAGCGCGGCGACCCCTGGTCCGGGCACATGGCGTTCCCGGGCGGGCATCGCGACCCGGGCGATGCGAGCAATCGCGCCGCGGCGGAACGCGAGACCCGGGAAGAGATCGGTCTCGACCTGTCGCAGGCCGAGTATCTCGGCACGCTCGACCAGCAGCACGCGTCCCCGCGCGGGCGGATGCTGGACATGATCATCGAGCCGCACGTCTACGCGGTCGACGAGGTGGGCACCCTGCGGCCGAACTACGAGGTCGAAGAGATCGTCTGGAGCCCGCTGTCGCCCCTCGTCAGCAACGTCTGCCACGACACCGAGACCTGGCCGCTGGCCGGGAGCGCCACCGTGTTCGACGGCTTTCGCCTCACGGGCGGCCATTTCGTCTGGGGGCTCACCTATCGTATGCTCAAGTCACTGTTCACCGCCCTCGATCCCGGGTGGCGCGCCGCCGACCGGAGCTGATTCCGGAGCGGCCGAGGTACGTCGTCACCCGATCGTCCCGCAGGTCAGGAGGTAGCTTGGCTGGTTCGAACCTGAGCAGGAAGCTCATACTCAAGGTGGGTCGGAAGAGTCGGCGCGCGTTCAACCGGATGATGGTCGGCTCCTCCGTGCTCGGCGATCCGGAGGTGTTTTCCCCGTCGGTGTTCCCGTGGGTGCTCACCCTGGAAGCGAACCTCGCCGTGATCCAGGCCGAGCTCGCCGCGGTGATGGAAGACGGCGACGCGCTGCCGGGGGTCGAAGACATCTCCCCCGACCATTCCCGGATCGCCCGGGAGCGGCGCTGGCGCTCGTTCTTCCTGCACGCCTACGGCTACCGCAGCGAGCCGGCGTGTGCGCTGTGCCCGCGCACCGCGGCGCTGGTCGACACGATTCCCGACCTCGAGACCGCGTTCTTCTCGGTGCTCCGGCCGGGCGCGCACCTGCCGAAGCATCGGGGCGTGACCAAGGCGCTGATCACCTGTCACCTGCCGCTGATGGTACCCGACGATGCCGCGAACTGCTGGATCGAGGTGAGCGGCCGGCGCTACCACTGGGAGGTGGGCAAGACCTTCGTGTTCGACGACACGCGCGTGCACGAGGTGCGCAACGACACCGACCAGATCCGCGTGGTGCTGCTGATCCACGTACGCCGGCCGCTCCGCTTCCCGGGCCGGCTCGCGGGAACGGCGTTCCTGACCGCGGTCAAGCGCAGTCCCTTCATCAGGGACGGCGTGCGCAACCAGCAGGCGTTCGAGCAGAGTTACCTGATCCCGCGGCTGCAGTCGCGGTCATTCCTCGGACCGGTAGTTCCAGCCGTGGAAGTCCGCGATGGCGAGCCCGGCGGCCACGCTGGTGAACGGGTCGTGGTCGACCACCCGGCCGGGGAAGCGCGCCTCCAGGATGCGGCGCACGGCGGGAATCAGGCTCGAGCCTCCGGTGCGCAGCACCACGTCGATCGCTGACGCCTGCAGCCGCGCCCGCACGAGCGTCTGATCGAGCGCCTGGCCGACCCGGTCGAGCAGGTCGCCGATCAGGCGCTCGAACCCCGCGCGCGTGAGCCGGATCTCCACGTCGAGTTCCGGTATGTCGAGCACCGCGTGCTCCTCGTAGGAAAGGCGGGCCTTGAAGTCCTTGATCGCCTGGAACACCAGGTAGCTCAGATTCCGCTGAATCAGCTCGTTCAGACGCCGGAACTTCTCGCTTCCCGGCCCGCCCTGAGCCAGCCGTTCCAGCACCGGCGTGGTGTACCGGTTCTGATTGAGCGTGTAGGTGACGGCCCAGTTGAGCAGCAGCTCCTCGTAGTCCTCGAACGGAAACTCGGTCTCGATCTCCCGGTCCATGCCGCGGCGCCGCCAGCGCTCGCCCTTGCCGAGGTACGGAAACAAGAGCTCGCGGAACAGCCGCTGATCGATGTGATCGCCGCCGAGCGCGATGCCGTGCGTGGTCACCACTTCCAGCTTGCCGCCGCGGCGGCGCAGCACCGAGAAGTCCAGCGTGCCGCCCCCGAAATCGAGCGTCAGCACATGCTCGCCGGCACCGTCCGGATTGGCGGTCAGGTAGCTGACCGCCGCGGCGATCGGCTCGGGCTGGAAGTGCTGGCGGGTGATCCCCGCGTATTTGTACGCCTCGCTGAGCCGCGCCAGCGCCGTCTGGTTGCGGAACTCCTCGCGTCCTTCGAACGTCACCGGATGACCGAGGTGCGCTTCTTCGCACGGATTCACGTGCTGCTCCACCGCTTTGCGTATCCGCAGCAGAATCGGCGTGATCAGCGCGACCAGTCGGAACGGGTGGTCGAAGACCATCAGCCGCCGCACGCGGCTGTCGCCGAGCAGCCGCTTGGTGCCGCGGAACAGCCGCCCCTGCAGCCCGCTGTCCACCAGCGGCTTGCCGTAGATCCTCTGCGTGGTGGTCTCGACCGGCGCGGGATTCTCCGAATCGCCGTGCTCGACGAACTGACTCGTCTCGGCGATCACCTCGGGAATCAGCTCGACCGTGCGGCCGGTGTTGTCCTCGATGTAGCGATCGATCGCGGCCTGGCCGGTGAGCGTCTTCAGCTCCCGGTCGATGTAGGTCGCCGACGGCATGATCGGATCGTCGCCTTCCAGCCCCACGAGCACCACGCGCTCGCCGTCGTAGACGGCGGCCGCGGAGTTCGTGGTTCCGAAATCGATGCCGACACCGATCCTCACACCGAGCCGCCGGCGCGCACGACTTCAGCCCGTCTTCACGAGCGGTTCGACGTTGCAGCCGACTCCGGTTCCGCCGAGGCCGCAATAGCCGTTCGGCACCTTGGCCAGGTACTGCTGATGGTAGGACTCCGCGTAGTAGAACTCCCCGGCCGGGCGGATCTCGGTGGTGATCCGGCCGAAACCGGCCGCGGTCAGCGCCCGCTGATACTCGTCCCGGGAGCGTTCCGCGAGCTCCTGCTGCTCGGCATCGAAGGTATGGATCACCGAGCGGTACTGGGTGCCGATGTCGTTGCCCTGGCGCATGCCCTGCGTCGGATCGTGGGACTCCCAGAACACCTTCAGCAGATCGGCGTAGCTGATGCGCTGCGGGTCGTACGCCACCAGCACCACCTCCGCGTGCCCGGTGCGGCCCGAGCAGACTTCCTCGTAGGTGGGATTCGGCGTGATGCCGCCGGCATAGCCGACCGCCGTCGTGAACACGCCGGGCGTCTGCCAGAAACGCCGCTCGGCGCCCCAGAAGCAGCCGAGCCCGAACACGGCCTGGCGGATGCCGTCGGGGAACGGCGGCTTCAGCGGTGCACCGCTCACGTAGTGAGCGCTCGGCACCGGCATCCGGGCGTCCCGACCGGGCAGCGCATCCTGCGCCGACGGCATGCGGAGTTTTTGCTCCAGACCCATGTCCAAGACCCTGGCGACAACTCGTGCTGACGCACCGAATCATACCTTTCACCCCATTCCACACAAGTGCTATAAGGCCCGATATGCGACTGCTGCCGTTCATCCTCGCAGCCCTGCTCGGCCTCGGCTGTCAGACCGCGCCGCCCGACTACGCCACCGTGTCGGAACGCTACGAAGCGGGCCGGACGCCGGATCCCGGCCGGATCCGACAGGCCTTCTTCGAGACCGAGGACCTGCCGGCGCGGCTCGAACGATTGAACGAGCTCGAAGCCCAGGCGCTCGCCGTCGTGGAAGACGAGCCGCTCAAGCTCGGGTCCATCGGCTCGGCGATCCTCGATACCTACGTCGGCAGTCTCACCGGCCATTACGTGCTGATGCGGTTCTACGAGCACGTGTCGAATCCGAAGGCCGATTTCCATCGGGAGTGGGTCGAGCGGATCCGCGCGGACATGGAGTCGGCCGGCGACGGCAGCCGCGAGCGGCCCTACCCGGTGGTGACGCCGGCGGAAGCCCGGATGTACGCGATCAGCCGGGGCGAATCCCCCGTCGGGGCGATCTACCACGGCAACGATCCGGACGAGGGGCCCGCCTTCGTGCTGCTGCTGCAGGTGCGTCCCGAGCGCGGCGCCGTCAGGAACGTCTCGTTCGACCTGTCGCCGCTGTTCCTCGCGATGCGGAATCAGCTCACGGAAGCCGCCCGTCTGATTCCGAGGAAATCCAAGGTGCCGGGGAGATCCGACGCTCCGGGGCAGGATGCCGTCGAGCCCGCCCCCGACTTCAACGTGTTCACGCTGATCGGCTACCTGGCCAAGCAGAACGATTCCGCCGCCCAGACTTCCGTCGGCGCGTTCCTCTACCAGAGCGATCGGCACGGCGATGCGGTGGACTGGCTGCGCGCCGCATCGCGCACCGGCAACCTGATCGCGACCACGCTGCTGGCGACGATCTTCGTCGAGCAGGCCCAGGCGACCGACAACGAAGCGGTGCGTGAGCAGGCCCTCGACCAGGCGATGGAGAATTACCTTCACGCGATCGCGCTCGGGTCCGGGGATGCGATGTACGCGCTCGCGATGCTGTACCTGACCGGCCAGTACGGCGAGGACAACGTGGCTTCCGGCGTGCCGCTGCTCGAGCAGGCGTCGGCGATGGGTCACGGCGACGCCACGGTCTACCTCGCGCACCTGCACTACTCGGGCGACCTGGTCGACAAGGACCTGGACGCCGCCCGGCAGTTGTACGTGCGGGCGGCCGGCGACGGCAACGCGTTCGCGCGCAAGAGCTACGCGCGGTTCCTGCTCGACCGCGAAGCGGGACAGCCGGGCGATCCGCGCGCGATCGAGTGGCTCGAGGAGCTCGCGGACGAGCAGGACGACCCCGAGTCGCTGCTGCTGCTCGGCAATCTGCACGCCCGCGGCGTCGGCACGCGGGCGAGCCCGCGGCGCGCGGTGCGCTACTACGAGCAGGCGGTGAAGAAGGCGCCGACGGACGCCAATATCGTCAACGAAGTGGCCTGGACGCTCGCGGTCAGCGATCTGCGCGCATTGCGCCGCGCGGACTACGCGCGCGAGATCATGGATCACCTGATGGAGAACAACCGCGAGGCGCGCGCGCGGCCGGAGTATCTCGACACCTGGGCCGCCACCTACGCGGCCACCGGCGATTTCGAGCGCGCCGTCGCGCTGCAGCAGCAGGCGGTGGAAGCGGCCGCGGCCGAGGAATACCAGGAGGTACGGGAGATCCTGCGCGAGCACCTGGCGGCCTTCAGCGCCGGGGAGACCGTGTCCGAAGCGGTGCCGTGAGCGCGCCCGAGCTCGAACGTCTGCTGGCGGCGGCGACGCCGTTCCTCGACGTGCGCGCGCCCGCCGAAGCGGCCCGCGGCAGCCTGCCCGGTGCGACGAACCTCCCGCTCCTCGACGACGAGGAGCGCCGGCGGGTCGGCATCACCTACAAATTCAGCGGCCACGATGCGGCCGTGGCGCTCGGCCATCGGCTGGTCAGCGGCGAGGTGCGCCGCGCGCGGGAGCAGGCCTGGCGCGCCTTCCTGGACGAGCACCCCGATGCCTGGATCTTCTGCTGGCGCGGCGGTCAACGCTCCGAGATCGTCCAGGCGTGGCTGCGTGAGCTCGGGATCGAGCGGCCGCGGGTACCGGGCGGCTACAAGGCGCTGCGCCAGACCTGCCTCGCCGTGCTGGAGCGGGCCCCGGGGGAGAAGCGCTGGATCGTACTCGGCGGCCGCACCGGCTCCGGCAAGACCCGGCTGCTCGGACGCCTCGACAACGCGATCGATCTGGAAGGCATCGCCCGCCACCGCGGCTCGGCGTTCGGCGCGATGGCGACGCCGCAGCCGCCGCCGGCCACGTTCGAGAACACGCTGGCGTGCGCGTTCCTGCGCCACCGCGCAGCTGCGCTGGTCGTCGAGGACGAAAGCCGGACCATCGGCCGGCTCGCGCTGCCGCAGCCCTGGCACGAGTGCATGCAGCAGGCGCCGCTCGCGTTGCTCGAGGTCCCGCTGCCGGAGCGGATCGACAACATCGTGCGGGAATACGTGACCGAGCCGCTCGCGCGCGGCACCCCGCCGGCACATCTGCACGCGCGTTACGCCGACGCGCTCACGCGGATTCAGCGCCGGCTCGGCGGCGACCGCCACCGGGAGGTCGCGCAGGCGCTCGAGCGCGGCTTCGCCGAAGGCGACCATCACGGCTGGGTCGAACGGCTGCTGGTCTGGTACTACGACCCGATGTACGACCACCAGCTTGCCGGCAAGACCGCGCGGGTCGTGGTCCGCGGCGCCCCGGCCGAGGTGGAGGGCTATCTGCGATCCGCCTGATCGTGACCGTGCGCGTGGTCGTGGCCGGGCGGGCGGCGCGCGAGCGCGTCGAGCCGTGCCGCGAGTGCCGTCTCGCTGACGAGACCCCGCTCGGAAAGCACGCGTTCCAGCGCGTGCAGGAAATGATCGTAGTAGGCGAACGGTTGCTCCGGTGTCCACGTCGCCAGCTCGTCGATCAGGCGCGCGCGGAACTCGTCCCATTCGAACACGCCCGCTGCCGCCATCGCCCGCGCCATGCCGAACACACGCCCCTGCCATGGCGCCTCGAACACCACCTCGCCGTTCTGCATCGGCGGCGCCGCGGCATCGCCGGGTGCGAAGGCCTCGTCGTGCGCGCCGCTCACAGCAGCGCGGTGCCGATCATCGAGTCGCGGGTGACCCGCGCCGCGAGCTCGGCCTCCCCGAGCCCTTCGGTGCCGACCGGCCGCTGCGGCAGCACCATGTAACGCACCTCGGCGCTCGAGTCCCAGACCCGGATGCGGGTCGACGCCGGCAGCCGCACGCCGAATTCCTCGAGCACCCGGCGCGGCTCGCGCACCACCCGGGAGCGGTAGGCCGGGTCCTTGTACCAACGCGGCGGCAACCCGAGCACCGCCCACGGGTAGCAGGAGCACAGCGTGCACACCACCACGTTGTGCACCTCGGGCGTGTTCTCCACGACGACCAGCTTCTCGGTCTGCCCGCCCTCGAACCCGAACTCGGCGATCGCCGCGGTGCCGTCCGCCAGCAGGCGCTCACGGAACGCCGGATCGAGCCACGCGCGCGCCACCACCCGCGCACCGTTCATCGGCCCGACCCGCTCGTTGTAGGTGGCGATCACCTCGTCCACCGCATCGGCGGTCAGGAGGCCCCGTTCGATCAGCAGCGATTCCAGCGCCTCGGCACGCAGCGCCTGCGGCGGAAGGTCGTGCTCGTGGTCGTCAGTCGTCATCGGCGGGCTCCAGATACGGCTCGAACAGATCGAGGCTCACCACCACGCCCGGCTCCGCGTCCGCGCCCCAGAGGGTCTCGCCGGTGAAGGCGACCGTGTACAGATGCTGCGGCTCTTCGCCCAGGCCGTGGGCGTTGGTATCCGGGAACACCCAGCCGCCGTGATGCAGCACGATGCGGCCGATGCGGCCGCGCGCGTAGCCGGGCAGGCGGGTGTGCCCGGCACTGCCTTGTGACCGGGTCCGCACCCGGTCACCCACCGCGAACCGCGCCGGCGCCGCCACTTCGCGACGGCTCCCGGGCGCGGTGGACGGCGGCACCCGGTTCGGCCGCTCGGCAGGGCGCGCAGCGGCCGGCATGTCCGGATCGCCACCGAGCTCGATGAGGCGCGACTGAATGGCTGCTTCGTCCAGTACACCGGCTTCGCGCAGCAGCGTCTCGATACCGCCGAGCCAGCGCCCGTAGTAGCCGTTGGTGAGGTAAGCGACCGGGTCGATACGCTCGATCGCATGGCGGAACTGATCGGTATTCTGCACCGCGCCAGCGGCACGCGCGGCCCGCAGCATCGCGAACACCCGGGCTTCCCAGCGGGCATGGAACGCGGGCTCGTCCGCCTCGGGCGCGACCCGCCCGAACCCCTGCTTGCCGCCCAGATCGTGGATGCCGTCCATGCGTGCCGACCCCGTCGAGCGGTCAGTCTGCGCGGCGCGGCCGCTCGAGACAACCCGGGGGCCGGATCAGAGACCGTGCCGCGCGAGAAACCCGTTCACCTCGGCCACGACCACGTCGAGCCGGTCGTGGTGCACCCAGTGGCCGGCGCCCGGCACGTCCACCACGGTGACGTTCGCGAAGTGCCGTGCGGTGCCGTCCTGGCCGATGCGATGGGGATAGCCTTCGGTACCGTTCAGGATCAGCACCGGGCAGGCTATCCGCTGCCAGAGCTCGATCACCCGCTCCTCCGGCAGGCGGAATGCCGGCCACGCGTGGGTGTAGTTGTCGAACTTCCAGCTGTAGCTGCCGTCCTCGTTGCGGTTGCTGCCGTGCATCGTCAGGTGCCGCGCCCGTTCGGGCGTCAGGTGCGGGTTCGCCTTCTGCATGCGCTGGTACGCCTCCTCGAGCGATGCGTACCGGCGCGGCTGCCGCGACGCGAGCTGACGCGTGCCGCGGATCCACTCGTCGATGCGCGCGTGCGCCGGCTGACCGTCGCCCCAGCCGGGCCAGAGACCCACGCCCTCGATGATGACCAGCGCGGCGAAGCACTCGGGATACACGCCGGCGAGCATCGACGCCACCGTTCCGCCCATCGAATGGCTGACCAGAATGCTCGGTATCAGCGCCCGCTGCCGCACGAGCTGATCGAGATCGTACAGGTAGTCCAGGTGGTGATAGCTCGAGCCGCGAACCCACTCCGAGTCGCCGTGCCCGCGCAGGTCGGGCGCGAGCACGTGATACCGCTCTGCGAACGCCGCCGCGAACCAGTCCCAGCTGTGACAGTGATCCTGCACGCCGTGCACCAGCAGCATGTGCGGCGCGTCGGCGTTACCCCAGTCGGCGTAGTGCAGCCGCAGCCGCTGCGAGAAATAGCTGTGAGAGGTCGATCGATGCTCGCTCACGTGTCACTCCTGTACCTGCTGCTCACCTTCGAGGAGCTGCCGATGCCGCACGAACAGGTCCTGCAGGAAGCCCGAAACCGCCTGGATCCGGGGCACCCCGCGCGCTTCCGGCCGGCTGAACAGCCATACTTCCCCGACCCGGATCGGCCGCATCCCACCGGCGCGGACCAGCCGGGGGTTGCCTTCGCCGAGATGGCAGGGAAGGAGCCCGATACCGAGCCCCGCTTCCAGCGCCTGCACCACCAGCATCACGTCCTCGAGGCGCAGGCCCAGGGTCAGGTCCGGAAAGTGCCGCACCCGCACCCGCGCCGACAGTGAGGACGGATCCGCGCTGCCGACCCAGCGCCCCTCGGCGGCTCCGCCGTCCTCGAGCGCGCGCAGGTACTCGGCAGTCGCGTAGGCGCAGCCCATCACCGTGGCCAGCGGCCGTCCGATCAGGTCTTCCGGCGGGTCGTCGGTCATCCACAGCGCGAGGTCGGCCTGCCCCTGCTGGAGGCGCTCCAGCGCCGGCCCGCTCCACAGCGCCAGCTCGATGTCCGGATGCTCGCGATAGAGCTCGCGGAGGTGCGGAATCACCAGCTCGCCCGCGAGGCCCGGCGGCGTCGCGAGCGCGACGGGCCCGGTGACCTGCGCGTTACGCGCCTTCAGGCTGCGCTCCACCTGATCGAGCTCGGCGGCCACGCGGTCGAGCAGCTCGATGATCTGGGCACCGGCAGCGGTGATCTGCATGCCCCGCGCGGTCCGCGCGAACAGCCGCGTGCCGACCCGCCGCTCGAGCTGGTCGAGCCGCCGCGCGACCGTCGAGCCGTGCACCTTCAGCAGCTCACCGGCGCCGCGCACCGATCCGGTCTGTGCGACCGCCTGCACGAATTTGAAGTCGTCCCAATCCATTCGCCCCGCTCCGCGCTCCGATCCAGTGCTGCAATTATGCAACGGAGCGTTGCGTTACCAAAGGTTGCGTTTGGTGTTACCGGAGGTAACATTCCCTCCAAGATTCGGTGAGGGATACCCGACCTCCCCTCCCCTCCCCTTCCCTCGGGTATCCCTCCCGGTCTACCCCTCCCAACGTCGGCGGGGCCAGAGCCGAAAACTCTGCCCCGCCTTTTTTTGGCCGGCTTTCCGCGGTTTCAGTGGGTCGCGGTCACGACGACCGAGCCGCTCGGGTCGATCTCGATCCGCGGCCGATGCTCCAGCCGGCAGGCCCGCCCGCTCAGGTTCTCGCCGGTGAGCGCATCGAAGCGGTCGCCGTGCCAGCGGCACACCACCTCCCGGCCTTCGAGCGCATCGGTGCCGAGCGGACCGAGCTGGTGCGGGCACTGCCGCGGCCACGCGGTCAGCACCCCCTCCACCTCCGCCAGCACGAACTCGCGTCCGCCCACGACGATCTCGAGCGGCAGCTCGAGATCGGCACGCTGCCCGAGCGTGAGCACCCGGTCCGACGCCGGCGCCCGCTCAAGTCGGCGATCGAGCTGACGCTGACGCTCCACCATCATCGCCACGTCCTGATCGTACAGGCGCCGGTAGCGGCCGGCGAACGCTTCACCGAGCCGCCGGCGCAGGACCTCGGGGGCGGCGGTGACGAAGAAGTCCACGACCACGTCCACGCGCCGCGGACTCTCCGGGAATGCGTGCGTCCAGACCGCGCTGCCGGCGCCGTGGCCGTCGATCGTGCGCGTGATCCAGCGCCGGCGTTGTCGATCCAGCGATACTTCTACCGTGGCGATGCGGCCGGCGCCGTCCGTCAGCGCCGCGCGCCACCCCCCCGGACCCGCCTCGAGACAGCGGACGTCGGCGAACTCGCTCCGATGGACGTGCGGCAGGTGTTCCCAGTCGAGCACGTTCTCGTAGAGCCGCTCGAGCGCGACCGGCAGCACCCGCCGGTAGGTGCCGAGGTGGACCAGCGCGGCGCCATCGCGCGCCGGGATGAAGTCCTGATCAGGCATTCGTTGAAACGCGTTGCAGCAAAAAAACCGATCCCGCCCCGTGCGAACGGTTGACATGGCTCGGCGGCTCTGTTCATATCCTTCGCCGGGGAGGAAAAGGGAGTGCGGACACCGCGCCGCGGGAACCGCGCCTTTTCCGAGGGGTGGCCGAGCGTAAGCTCGGCCGATTTGTTTCCGGCTTCCGAATACCTTCCACCGCGCGAAACCCTTCCCGTCGGCTTCGTGACAAGCCGTCTCACGGACACCGTCTCATGGGGGTCGTCTCACGGCGCGTCGTCGGCGCGTTCGCGGATCATCCGGCTGAGCCGCCGGCCGGTCGCGTCGATCGTGCGGTACAGGAACTCGTCGAAGCTGCCGTCGCCGGCGAATCCATCGAGCTGACCTTCGAGCAGCAATTGGGCGAGGCCGTGCACGTAGCTCCAGCCGAGCAGGATGTCCTCCATCAGGCCTTCCTGCATCACCCGCTCGCGCAGCTCCGACGGATCGATGTCCGGCTCGCCACGCTGCAGCGTGATGATGTCCGCGAGCTCGGCGAACGCCCGTGAGCTCGCGGTGGAGAACGCCTCGTTGCAGGTCGTCAGGCAGTCCGTGCGGAACATCAGGCGAAAGTGCGCCGGGTGCGCACGCGCGAAATCAACGTACGTGCGCACGGCCGCGATGAGCCGCTCCTCCGGATCTTCGCCCGCCTCGGCGCGCGCGATCTTCAGCGCCTCGGTCAGCCGGTCGAAGCCGCGCGCGGCCACCTCCGAGAGCAGCTCCGACAGGTTCGCGAAGTGGTGCTTCGGGGCGGCATGCGAGACGCCGGCCCGCCGCGCGCAGGCGCGCAGCGTCAGCCCCTGCAGCCCCTCCTCGTGCAGCAACTGATCGGCGGCGACCAGCAGCGCCTCGCGCAAATCGCCATGGTGGTAGCCGGCCTTCGGGCGCGGCTGCTGCAGATACGCTTCACTCATGCGTGCTCCACCTCCCCCGACGCCACCGAGAGCGTGAACCGGAACGGCCGGTCGGCGATCTCGACGGCCACCCCGTCGGCGAGTGCCTCACGCTGCTCGAATACCACCGCCAGGGTTTCTCCCATGATGTACTCGCTGTGCTCGCGCGCCGCCCGCACGAGCTCGGCATCGCCGTCGTAGCCGACCCGGATGCGATCGGCGACGTTCAGGCCGAGCTCCTTGCGATGGCGCTGGATCCGGTTGACGATCTCCCGCGCATAGCCGCCGCGTATCAGCTCGTCGTCGAGCGTGGTGTCGAGGTCGACGGCGATCTGGCCGTTGGAGACCGTGTTCGTGCCGGGGCGCGGCTGCTGGAGCACCTCGATCTCCTCGTTGGAAAACGTCTCGCCGTTCAACGTGATCGACCCTTCCCGCTGCAGCGCATCGATCTCGTCCCGCGTCAGGGCCCGGATCAGCGGCTGGAACTCCTTCATCCGCTTGCCCAGGCGCTTGCCGAGCACCGGGAAATTCGGCTTCGCCACCAGCTCGATGTGCGCGGCCTCGTCGCTATCGTAACGGATTTCCCGCACGTTCAGCTCGGAGCGCACGTAATCTTCGAGCCGCGCCACGTCGTCGAGGACCTCGCGGTCCCGGTGCACGACGGTGAGCGAGCGCAGCGGCGTGCGCAGGCCGATCTTCACCTCCTCGCGCTTCTGCCGGCCGAGCACGACCACCTGCTGCATGCGCTGCACCGCGCGCTCGAGCTCCGGGCGCACCCAGGCCGTCTCCGCCTGCGGATAATCGCACAGGTGCACCGAGGCGGGCGTGGCCGTGCCGCCGCCGAGCGCGCCGAGCTCGCGATAGACGTGCTCGGCCAGAAACGGCGCGAACGGCGCCATCACCTGACAGAGCTCGTAGAGCGCCGTGTACAGCGTGCTGTAGGCGGCGATCTTGTCCGCGGTGATGTCTTCACCCCAGTACCGCGGACGGTTCAGCCGGATGTACCAGTTGGTCAGATCCTCGATGAAGTCGAAGAGCTGCGGCACCACGTTGTACAGCCGGTAGGCTTCCATCTCGTGCGCGATCCGCGCCTTGAGCGTCTGCAGCCGCGACAGGATCCACTGGTCGAGGATGTTGTCGCCGGTGTGCTCGCCCTTGTCGGGCGACCACTGGTCGATCTCCGCGTAGGTCTTCAGGAACGAGAACGCGTTGTACCACGGCAGCAGCGCCCGCCGGGTCATGTCCCTGACGCCGGAGTCGGCGAAGCGCTGCTCTTCGCCCCGCACCAGGCCCGAGTTGATCAGATACAGGCGCAGCGCATCGGCGCCGTAGGTCTCCATCAGCTCGTCCGGCGGCGTGTAGTTGCGCAGCCGCTTCGACATCTTCTTGCCGTCTTCGGCCATCACCATGCCGTTGACGATCACGTTGCGGAACGCCGGCTTGTCGAAGAGCGCCGTGGCCAGCACGGTGAGCGTGTAGAACCAGCCGCGCGTCTGGTCGAGCCCTTCGGCGATGAATTCCGCCGGAAAGCCGTCCTTGAACATCTTCTGGTTCTCGAACGGGTAGTGGAGCTGCGCGTACGGCATCGAGCCGGACTCGAACCAGCAGTCGAGCACTTCCTCCACGCGGCGGTATGTGCCCTCCTCGCCCGGAAGCTGGAACGTGAGGCCATCCACGTGCTCACGGTGCAGGTCGTCGGGCCGCGCACCCGTGTAGCGCTCGAGCTCGTCGCGCGAGCCGATGCAGATCTGCCGGCCGGTCACGTCGTTCACCCAGATCGGGATCGGCGTGCCCCAGACGCGGTTGCGCGAGATCGACCAGTCGATCACGCCGGCGAGCCAGTTCCCGAAACGGCCGTGCTTGATGTGCTCCGGTACCCAGCGCACCTGTTCGTTCGCCGCCAGCAGCCGGTCGCGGATGCGGGTGACCGCGACGTACCAGGACGGCACCGCGCGGTAGATCAATGGCGTGTCGGAGCGGTAGCAGAACGGATAGCTGTGCTGAATCACGTCCTGGCGATAGAGCACGCCGCGGTCCTTGAGCCAGCGGATGATGTGCTTGTCGGCGTCCTTCACGTACTGGCCGGCGAAGTCGGTGACCTCGTCGGTGAACAGACCGTTCATCGTCACCGGCACCGCGAACGCATCGATGCCGGCCTCCTTCAGCACCCGATAGTCGTCTTCGCCGAACGCGGGGGCCTGGTGCACGAGGCCGGTGCCGCTCTCGGTGGTGACGTAATCGTCGGCCACCACCTGGAACGCGCCGAGCTCGGCCTGATCGGCGAAGTACGGAAACATCGGCTTGTAGCGGCGGCCCTTCAGCTCGCGGCCCTTCGCCCGCTCGAGGATCTCGAAGCCGTCGCCGTATGCGCCGACGCGCGCCTCGGCGAACCAGATGCGCTTGCCGCTGTCGGGATCGCGCACCTTCACGTAGTCGATGTCGGGGCCGACGCAGATCGCGAGATTCGACGGCAGCGTCCACGGCGTGGTGGTCCAGCAGGCCAGGTACGCGTCACCGTCCTCGAGCTCGAACAGCACCGTCACGGACGGATCCTGCACGTCCATGTAGTTCATGTTCGCTTCGAAGTTCGACAGCGGCGTGCCGAGCGCGGTGGACACCGGCATGATGCGCACGCCCTGGTAGACGAGCCCCTTGTCCCAGAGCTGCTTCAGCACCCACCAGACCGACTCCATGTACCACGGGTCCATGGTCTTGTAGTCGTTGTCGAAATCGACCCAGCGGCCGAGCCGGGTGATCGTCTGGCGCCACTCGCGCACGTAGCGCTGCACGATGGAGCGGCACTGATCGTTGTAGCCGGCGACCCCGAGCTCGGCCACCGCCTGCTGCGCCGACATGTTGAGCTGTTTGTCGATCTCGTGCTCGATCGGCAGGCCATGGCAATCCCAGCCGAAGCGGCGCTGCACGTAGCGGCCCTTCATCGTCCAGTAGCGCGGCACGATGTCCTTGATGGTGCTCGCGACGATGTGGCCGTGATGCGGCAGGCCGGTCGCGAACGGCGGGCCGTCGTAGAAGATGTACGGCTTCTTGTCCCGGGTCTTGGCCAGGGTCTTCTGGAAGATCTCACCCTCTTCCCAGAACCGCAGGATCTCGTGCTCCATCTCCACGAAGGAGAAAGACGAGCCAGATTGTGCTGGTTCAGCCATGAGTTCGCCGGGTATCGTGGAAAGCGGCGCATTGTAACCGACTTGAAGGAGGACAGATGGAGTTCGGCGCGGTATTCCCCCACAACGAGATCGGCACCGACCCCGGCGCGATCCGCGCGTTCGCCCAGGGCGTGGAAGCCCTCGGCGCGACGCACCTGTTGATCTACGACCACGTGCTCGGCGCGGATCCGAACCGGCCCGGCGGCTGGCGCGGCCCGTACGACAAGGACGTGGCGTTCCACGAGCCGTTCACCACGTTCGCGTTCCTGGCCGCGGTCACCGAAAAGCTCGAGCTGGTCACCACCGTGCTGATCCTGCCGCAGCGGCAGACCGCGCTGGTCGCGAAGCAGGCCGCTGAGGTGGCGATCCTGTCGCGCGACCGTTTCCGGCTCGGCGTCGGTACCGGCTGGAACCAGGTGGAATACGAAGCGCTGAACGAAGACTTCCGCACGCGCGGCCGCCGCCAGGAAGAGCAGGTCGAGCTGCTGCGGCGCTTCTGGACCGAGGACACCTTCACGTTCCGGGGCGAGTTCCACACCGTCACCGCCGCCGGCATCAACCCGCGCCCGTCCCGGCCGATCCCGATCTGGTTCGGCGGCTCCGCGCCGAAGCTGCTCGAGCGCTGCGCGCGCCTCGGCGACGGGTGGATCCCGCTGATGGGTCCCACCGACGCCGCCCGCGACGCCATCGACACCATCCGCCGCCACCGCGAGAGCGCCGGCCGCTCGATGACCGGCTTCGGCATCCAGGCTCAAGCCCAGTACAAGGGCGGCAACCCCGACCGCTGGCACAGCCACGCCGGGAAGTGGCGCCAGCTCGGCGCCACCCACGTGGCCATCGCCACCCACAACGCCGGCCCCACCACCGTCGACGGCCACCTGAAACGCGTCGAGGAATACCTGACCGCCGTGAAGAGCTAGCAACCACCGCCGCCCCAGCCGCGAGGCGGCAGCGCACCGGTCCCAAACGACGTCGACGCGGACAGAAGCCCTGATGAGCAGCCACCGACCACGGTGGTTGAGACGGGACGCGTGGAAGATAGGTCGCCGGAGGGGGCGAAGCGTTGCCGCCGCGCATCTGAGCGACGCCGAGGAGGCCGGATTGACTCGCGCTTTTCAGCGAGGCAACTCCGGCCGACGAGGGCAGCCCGGAGGGCCGGAGCGTGCGCAGCCGAGGCGCTTCGCCCCGACCGCCGACACGCCCTAAGCCGAGTATCGAACCGAGCATTCGCGGCCGGAGGCCGCTCCCACAGGAGGGCTGGGTCAGCGGACGAACGTCAGTCCGAGTCGACGTCCGCCGCGCCCATGAAGTCGCCGACCTGATCCGGCGCCGGCACCTCCACCACCCGCTCCGGCTCGTCGTCGTACTCGAGCCGCAGCGCCCGGCAGATCGTCGCGTGCATCTCGTACATGCAGACGATGTACGTGAGCTCGAGGATCTCCGCGTCCGAGAGGTGGCGCTTCAGCGCATCGAACAACCCGTCCGGCGTGCGGCCGCCGTCCAGCACCAGACAGTCCGTGTAAGCCAGCACCAGCCGCTCGAGCTCGTCGAAGCAGTCCGCCGCGGGCCAATGCGCCACCGCCTCGATCTGCTCCTCGCTGAAACCGAGCGTGCGCATCGATTTGCAGTGCTGCGAGAACACGAACTGGCTGCCGCGCGCGTAGCCCGCGCGGGTCTGCCCGAGCTCGCGCAGCCGCGGGTCGAGCTCCCGGCGCGGGCTGCGGTACAGACGGAATCCGGCCACCGCGTGATCGAACACGTCCGGCACCAGCGCGAACACGGTCCACCAGTTGCCCGGCGTTCCGGTCTCGGTGCCCGGCTCTTCCACCGGATCGCGGTCGCCGAACAGGAACTCGTACATGCGCTGGATGTGCTCGGGCGCGTCCTCGCGTGAAACCTGGCGTAGTCTGGGCATGACCCCTCCCGGCGACGACTGAGCGTTGCATTATGACCTGCCCGGACGGGGCGGCAACGGCGCGGCGCCTCCGCAGCGCAATGCGCGGCCGGCCCGAATGTGGCAGGCTTCGCGGCACGCACGTTCCGGGAGCGAACCATGGCGCGCCGATTCGTCGCCTTGCTGCTGCTGACCGCCGCCGGCTGTACGCCCGCCGACGGCGCCGATCTGTCGCCCGAGCTGCGTACCGGCAGCGCGGGCAGCCGACTGCTCGCGACACCGATCGCCGACTTCGACGAGCCGTGGGCGATGACCTTCCTGCCGGACGGGCGCCTGCTGGTCACCGAGAAACCGGGGCAGCTTCTGGTGGTGACCCCGACCGGCGGCAAGATCGCCGTGCAGGGCGTACCGGAGGTGGCCTACGCGAACCAGGGTGGGCTCGGCGACGTGATCCGGCATCCGCAGTTCGCCCGCAACGGCATCGTCTACCTGAGCTACGCCGAGCCCGGAGAGGACGATACCCGGGGCGCCGCCGTGGCCCGTGCCCGGCTCGCGTTCCAGGGCGAGCAGGGCGCCGCGCTCGAAGATCTCACGGTGATCTGGCGTCAGGAGCCGAAGGTCACCGGCGCCGGCCACTACGGCCATCGGCTGCTGTTCGCGCCGGACGGGCATCTGTTCATCAGCTCCGGCGAGCGGCAGAAGTTCACGCCCGCGCAGGACATGAATCAGAACCTCGGCAAGATCGTGCGGCTGCGCGACGACGGCTCGGTGCCGGACGACAACCCGTTCGCGGACCGCGGGGGCGTGGCCGCGCAGATCTGGACCCTCGGCCACCGCAACCCGCTCGGCATCGCGTTCGACGCCGAGGGGCGGCTCTGGGAGCACGAGATGGGGCCTCGCGGCGGTGACGAGCTGAACCTGATCCGGCGCGGCGCGAACTACGGCTACCCGTTGGTTTCGGAAGGCGATCACTACGACGGCCAGCCGATTCCCGACCACGACACGCGGCCGGAGTTCGAAGCGCCGAAGCTGAGCTGGAATCCGGTGATCTCACCGGCCGGACTGGTGATCTACTCGGGGGAGCTGTTCGGCGACTGGGTCGGCAACGCCGTCTTCGGCGGAATGACGGCGCAAGCGCTGGTGCGGGTCGCGCTCGAGGGCGAGTCGGCCCGCGAAGTGGAACGCATCGACATGGGCCGGCGCATCCGCGAAGTCGAGCAGGGGCCGGACGGCGCGCTGTGGGTGCTGGAGGACGGGGCCGGAGGCCGGCTGCTGAAGCTGACCCCGGCTTCGTGAAGCCGCGGCTCGTCTGAAGCCGTCGCCTGCTGAAGCCGCGCCGGCCTCAATCGCCTTCGCCGAAGCTCGGCGTCAGCGGCCGACCCATCTCGTAGGAGTCGAGCACGAACTCGCGGATGATCCCGAGCGGATCGGTGCCGGGCTGCTCACGCAGCAGCTCCTTCAGCATCCCGGCCTCGATCTCCGCCTCGAACTGCGAGTCGTACGGGCCGACGTCGATGCCCTCGCGGGTGTGGAAATACCATTTGCCGTCGCTCAGGAACACCCGCTCGGAGCGAAACCAGGTCTGTGGCCGTTCGTTCGATCGCGCGCTGATCACGGCTCCCTCTGTCCGTGCCTGCCTCCCTTCGAGTCTGGGGTGTGCCTGCGGGCGAAGTCTGTACGAACAATGTCAAGAGATTTCGCGCTTTCCCGGCAGCGGAGCCTCTTTTCCACGGTGCGCCGCTCCGGCAGAATCCGGCGAATTTTCGATCCTGGATCCCGGCGCTGATGCGCCTCGTGACGTTCGACCCGTTCCGCACCCTGGGCATCCCCGGGGTGAAGTACATCAAACCCGAGCTGTACCGCGATCACCTCGCCGAGATCCGCGCGGCGGACTGGCTGCTGTTCCCCGAGTACTGGCAGGTGAACGCGCTGATCTACGCGCACCGCCGACGGATCTTCCCGAGCCCGGCGGCCTATCACCTCGGGCACGACAAGGTGCAGATGACCCGGGCCCTCGAGGCGCGCTGGCCGCAGCACCTGCCGGCCACGATGATCCGCCCGGCGACCCGCCGGGACGCCGAGGAGATCCTCGAGCGGCTCGGCCTGCCGCTGGTCGCGAAGGAGGTGCGCAGCAGCGAGGGCCGCGGCGTCCGGCTGATCGGCGACGAGGCCGAGTGGTACGACTACTGCGCCGGCCGCAGCGTGCTCTACGCGCAGGAGTACCTGCCGATCGACCGGGACCTGCGGGTGGTGGTGATCGGACGCGATGTGGTGGCGAGTTACTGGCGCCTGCAGCCGGAGGGCGGATTCCTGAACAACGTCGCGGCCGGCGGCACGTTGTCGTTCGAGGCCGCGCCCGCGGCGGCCGTGCGGCTCGTCGAGCGCATCGCGCGGGCGCTTCGGATCGACCATGCAGGCTTCGACGTGGCCATCGTGGGCGGCCGGCCGTACGTCCTCGAGTTCAACCGGCTGTTCGGCAACGCGGGGCTGCGGGAACAGGGCATCCGGCCGGCCGAGCTGATCCACCGCTACCTGCTCGCGCGCTCGCCGCGCAAGCCGCGCCGGCCGCGCGCGGCGTGAACCTGTGGGAGCGGCCTCCGGCCGCGAATGCCGGCCGGTTCGCGGCCGGAGGCCGCTCCCACAGGGACCCGCTATCATCGCCGGATGAGTCCGACCGATACCGCGCCGCTGCCGCCCCGCTCCGCCTACCCGTGGTTCCTGACCGGCTCGAGCCTGTGGCTCGCCGGCATGAGCCTGCAGGGCTTCCTGTTCGCGTGGCTGCTCGTGGGCGTGCTGGAGCGGCCGGCCGACGAGGCCGGCTTCGCGCGGGCGCTCGCGGAGTTTCCGCCGCTCCTGGTGTTGTTCTTCGGCGGGCTGCTCGGCGACCGCTTCGACGGGCGCGGCTACCTCGCGCTGATGCACGTGCTGGTCGCGCTGCCGCCGCTGATGATCGCCGCCGTGCACGGGCTCGATGCGCTCGGCTACTGGTGGGTCGTGCTGTTCGGCGTGCTGATGGCCGGGCTGCAGGCACTTTCCGATCCGGCGCGCCAGGCCATGATCAGCCGGGTGAGCCGGATGGACATCCAGCGCGCGGTCACGGTGATGATCGTCACCTCGTCGCTGGTGGGCCTGTCGGGCTTCTACCTCGGCGGCCGACTCGACGTGCTCGGGCTCGGCACCGTGCTGGTGATTCAGTCGGCGCTGTTCTTCGCCGGCACGTTCGCGACGCTGCGCCTGCCGTCACTGCCGCCGGTCGGCGGCGGTGCGGGCGGCCGCGCCCGGCTCGGCGCGGGTCTCGCCGCGGTGTGGCGGGCGCCGCTGGTGCGCAGCGTGATCGGGCTGAACTTCCTGTCGAGCCTGTTCAACGCCGGAGCGTACGTGATCGCGATCCCGTACATCGTGAAGGAGGTCTACCTCGGCGACGCCGCGTTCTACGCGTCGGTGATGATCGTGTTCAGCGCCGGCAGCATCGGCTCCAACGTGCTGCTGCTGGCGTTCATGCCGCTGCTGCGGCCGGGGCGGCTGTTCCTGCTGATGCAGCTCACCCGGGTCGTGATCCTGCTCGTGCTGTTCCTGCAACCGAGCCTCTGGCTCTTCTATCTGACGATGTTCGCGTGGGGGCTCAACATGGGCGTGACTACGACGCTGGTGCGGACCACGGTGCAGGAGCTCGCGGATCCGGCCCGGCGCTCGCAGGTGCTGTCGGTGCTGCTGCTCAGCTTCATGGTGACCGCCCCGGCCAGCTCGCTGCTGCTCGGGCTGCTGATCGAGCACACCACGCCGCTGGTCGCGCTGCTGCCCGGCATCGCGATGTCGCTGGTGATCTTCGCGATCGGTCTGTGGAAGACCGGCCTCTGGCGGTTCGAGTCCGCCGCCCGGCTGCCGCTCACCGCCATCGGCCGCGAAGCCTCCGAGGAGCGGCTGCCGGCCGGCTGACCGCTCAGGGCTCGGCGTCCGGATCGACGATGAAGCGGGCGACCAGCTCGGGCGCCTGCATCGGGATGAAGTGGGTCAGCTCCGGCAGGTAGACGTCCCGGCCGTTCGGGAACTCCTCGGCGAGCCGGGGCCAGGTGGGCGACTTGGAGAAATCCAGCGTCGGCTCCTCGCCCGGCTCCCGGCCCCGCGCGCGCAGCACGCTCACCGGCACGGTAATCCGGGGAACCAGCGCATGCACGTCCGTGCGCGTGTTGCCGAGATACACCGACGCTTCCACCAGCGGCGGACAGGCGAGCTCGTAGCCGGAACCGTCCGGCTTCGGCAGCACGCCGTAGCGGCAATAGTCTTCCAGCACCTCGGGGCGCCAGAGCGAGAACGGATGGCGCTCGCGGAAACGCTCGTACATCTCCTCCCATGAGGCCCAGTCGTTGCGCCGCCGCGCCACCGGGTGGTCCTCGGCGGTCGCGTAACCGCGGTAGCGGTCCTCGGCGTACGCCTCGGGGTCGAAGATCACCGGGTCGACCAGCACCAGCCGGCTGAATGCTTCCGGCTGCCGGGCCGCGACTTGCGTGACACAGTGTCCGCCCATCGAGTGGCCGACGCCGATCGCGCCGCGGAGCGCCAGCACCTCGACCAGCTCCTCGAGATCGCGGCCGAAACTCTCCCAGAGGTAAGGTCCCCGGCGCTCGCTGCGGCCGTGCCCGCGCATGTCGACCGCGACGGCCCGGTAGCCCTCGGGCAGCGCCGCGACCGTCCGATCCCAGCAGCGCGCGTGGAACCCGGTGGCGTGCACCAGCAGCACAGTGGGGTCGCCGCCGGCGCCCCATTCGAAATACGTCAGCCGTACCTGGCTGCCCTGAAAGTCGTGCTGCGTCGGCTGCCCGTTCACGTCGATTCCGGCCCTTGCGAAGAGTTGAAACATCTCATGTTAGGCGCCCGGCCGACGGCAGCCAAGAAACCGGCGTGAACGCCGCATCACGGGCGACGGTTCTGCCGCTTTCCGGTACACTGCACGCCCGAATTCAGCCGGCCCTGCGGAGCGTTCGTTGCCTCAGGCACTGACCAAATCCGACATCGTCTCGTCCGAGCGCGAGCAACTGATCCTGGTCGACAGCGACGACCGGGAGATCGGCGCGCTGGACAAGTCCGCCTGCCATGACGGCTCCGGCGTGCTGCACCGGGCGTTCTCGCTGTTCGTCTTCAACCCGGAAGGTGAGCTGCTCATCCAGCAGCGCGCGCCGGGCAAGCGGCTGTGGCCGTCGTATTGGTCCAACAGTTGCTGCTCGCACCCGCGGGCCGGCGAAGCCATGGACGGAGCGGTGCACCGGCGCCTCGAGCAGGAGCTCGGCCTCACCGCCCGGTTGCGCTTCGTCTACAAGTTCGAGTACGAGGCCCGCTACGGCGATCTCGGCAGCGAGCACGAGCTCTGCTGGGTGTACGTCGGCCGTACCCGGGACGAGCCGGTGATCAACACCACCGAGATCAGCGACTGGCGCTGGGTGGCGCCGGTGGAGCTCAGCCGCGAGCTCGAGGCACACGGCGATCGCTTTACGCCCTGGTTCAAGCTCGAGTGGGCGCGGCTCACCGAGGAGCTCGGTGACGACCTGGCGGGGCTGCCGGCCAGCCTCAGGGAAGCCGGCCGGCAAGCCTGAAAACGGCCTCTAGACGCGAGCGGAGCATCGGAACACATGGTTCACCCCCACATCGGCATCAGCGGATTCGCGAGCTACTTGCCCCGTTACCGGGTCGCCCTCGGTGACTGGTGCCGCTGGACGGGCGACAGCTGGGACAAGGTGCGCACCGTGGTGGGCAGCGGCTTCCGCATGCGCGGCCCGGACGAGAACGCCTACACGATGGCGGCCACCGCGGTGCTGCGGCTGATCCGCCAGTACGACCTCGATCCGCAGCGCATCGGCTTTCTCGGCCTCGGCACCGAGTCGAGCACCGACAACTCCGCCGGCGCGGTGATCGTGAAGGGCATGGTCAACCGCGCGCTCATCAAGCTCGGTCTGCCGCCTCTGGCGCGCGCCTGCGAGGTGCCGGAGTTCAAGCACGCGTGCCTCGGCGGCGTCTACGCGCTGAAGGCGGCGGCCCGCTACCTCGCGCTCGACGGCCGCGGCCGGCACGCGATCGTGGTCTGCTCCGACGTCGCCGAGTACGCGAGAGCCACCACCGGCGAGCCGACCCAGGGTGCCGGCGCCGTGGCGATGCTGGTGGAGGAATCGCCGAAGCTGCTCGCGCTGGAGCTCGACATCTCCGGCAGCTCGTCCGACTACCGCGGGCCGGACTTCCGCAAGCCGTTCCTGCGCTTCATGCAGCAGAGCCCGACCGAGTACGCGCAGCCGCGCGACTTCCCGGTGTTCAACGGCAAGTATTCCACCACCTGCTACATCGACGAGGCGCTGGCGGCGCTGCGCGACATGTTCGCCCGCATCGCCCGCGCCGGCAGCCGCGCCGGGGCGCTGCGCGCGCTGCCGGCACGGCCGAGCCAGTTCATGCGCGACCTGTCCGCGACGTTCCTGCACCGGCCCTACCAGCGCATGGCCGAAACGGGCCTGATCATGAGCTATCTGCTCGCGCTCGCGATCGGTGACGGCGAGGACATGGCCGAGCTGATCCAGTACACGGAACCCGCCGACGTCGACCCCACCGAGCTGGTGGCGGAGCTGACCAGCGAGCCGAGCGTGTACGAGCTGGTGGAGGAGCAGCGCCTCAGCGACGAGATCTACCCGCTCGCGACCCGCACCGCGCGCGAGTTCCGCCGGTCGCCGCGGTTCGATGCGCTCATGACCCGGCTCGGCACGCTGGAGATGCAGGAGGTGGGCAACCTGTACACCGCGTCGCTGCCGGCCTGGATGGCCGCCGGACTGGAAGAGGCGGCCGAGCGCGGCATCGAGCTCGGCGGCAGCCGGATCCTCACGCTCGGCTACGGCAGCGGCGACGCCGCGGAGGCGATTCCGATGGTGGTGATGCCCGGCTGGCAGGACGCCGCCCGCCGAATCGGTTTCGTCGAGGCGCTGGCGAATCCCCACGACCTCGATCAGGACGGCTACGCGGCGCTGCACGACGGCGGACCGTTCGAGCACCCGGTCGCCCATCAGCCGGGCGTCTTCTACATCGACCGGATCGGGGCCCGGGAACGGCATTTCGACGATTCCGGCATCGAGTACTACCGCTTCCACGGCTGAAAAATTCTGACCCGATTCGGCGGCCGCCGGCGTTGATGCTCCTGAACACCCGTCACAGGAGCGAAACGATGCATCGCCTGGTTCTTCTCGGTCTGGCCGCCGGCGTGAGCGTCACGCTGCTCGGGGGCTGCTCGTCCCGGCAGGCTTCCGACGAGACGGCCGGCGGGCCGCCCGCGCCGATCGAAGAGGTCGTCCCCGTCGGCGAGGCCGACCGGAGCCGCGCCGGCCGCGCCGCCGCGCTCGACGTCATCGCAACGCCGATGCCGGCCCCCTACAGCCCGGCGCCGCCCCGGGAACACCGCGAGCGCTACCCCGACGCCGGCGACAACCCGGTGAAGGTCGCGGCCGAGGAGCCGGTCTCGACCTTCTCGATCGACGTCGACACCGCCTCGTACGGCAACGTGCGCCGGCTGCTCGGCCACGGCGTGCTGCCGCCGGCGGACGCGGTACGCATCGAGGAGCTGATCAATTACTTCCGCTACGACTATCCGGCGCCGGCCGATGGCGAAGCGTTCCGCGTGGTCACCGAGGTGGGTCCCGCGCCCTGGCACCCTGGACGCCGGCTGCTGCACATCGGGCTGCGGGGCGCGTCGATCGATACCGCCGACCTCCCGCCGGCCAACCTGGTGTTTCTGGTGGACGTGTCCGGCTCGATGGACAGCCCGCAGAAGATCGACCTGGTGAAGGCGTCGATGAAGCTGCTCGCGCGCCAGCTCGACGCCGACGACCGGCTCTCGATCGCCGTCTACGCGGGCGCCGCCGGCACCGCGCTCGAGCCGACGCCGGGCGATCGCACCGCCGCGATCGAAGCGGCCATCGACCGGCTGCAGCCGGGCGGCTCGACCTACGGCGAGGCCGGCATCCGGCTCGCCTACGCGCTGGCCCGGCAGGCCTACATCGAAGGCGGCATCAATCGCGTGATCCTCGCGACCGACGGCGACTTCAACGTCGGCGTCACGAGCGTCGACGAGTTGAAGGAACTGGTGGCTCGGGAGCGCGAGTCCGGCGTCACGCTGACCGTGCTCGGCTTCGGCAGCGGCAACTACAACGACGCGCTGATGCAGGCGCTCGCGCAGACCGGCAACGGCAACGCCGCCTACGTCGACAGCTTCAACGAAGCGCGCAAGGTGCTGGTGGAGGAGCTCGGCGCCACGCTCAGCGTGATCGCGAAGGACGTCAAGGTGCAGGTGGAGTTCAACCCGGCCGTGGTCGCCGAGTACCGGCTGCTGGGTTACGAAACCCGGCTGCTCGCCCGGGAGGATTTCAACAACGACCGGGTGGACGCGGGGGAAATCGGCGCCGGGCACACCGTCACGGCGCTCTACGAGCTGACGCTCCGAGGTTCCGACGCCCGTCGCATCGATCCGCTGCGCTACGGCAGCGAACGGCCGCCGGCGAGCGGCCGTCATGCCGACGAGCTCGCGCTGGTGCGGCTCCGGCACAAGGAGCCGACCGGGCGGACGAGCCGGCTGCAGGAGATTCCGGTTCGCGTGGCGGACATGCGCGACTCGCTCGCCGAGACCCGCGACGATTTCCGCTTCTCCGCGGCGGTGGCCGCGTTCGGCACGCTGCTGCGGGGCGGCACCGCGGTGGAATCGTTCGGCTACGACGACGTGATCGAGCTCGCCCGGGACGCCCGCGGCTCGGACCCCGACGGCTACCGCAGCGAGTTCCTCGGGCTCGCGCGCAGCGCGGCGGCGCTCGCCGGATCGCCGCCGCCGAGTCCTGCCGTCGGGAGGCACTGAGAGTCCGGGCGAAGGATGGGTCAACGGCAGACGACGGATGCGGAGCTGATGCGCCTGTACGCGTCCGGCGACCAGGCTTCGTTCGGCCGCCTCTACGAGCGCCATCGCGGTCCCGTTTACCGCTACTTCCGCCGCCAGCTCCCGCCGGAGGAGGCCGACGACTGCTTCCAGGTGCTGTGGCTCAAGCTGATCGACCACGCGCCCCGCTACCGGCCGAGCGGCGAGTTCCGCCACTACCTGTTCACCCTGGCGCACAACGTGCTGATGGATCACTACCGCAGGAGCCGACGCCGCGTCGAGGCGTCGGCGGATGAGCCGGCGAGCGACGAGGATCTCGCGATGGAGCTGGTCGACGGCGCGCCGGGACCGGACGGACTGCTCGCCGAGGCCGAGCTTCGCGAGCGGCTGCTCGCGCTGATCGGGCGCCTGCCGTTCCACCAGCGCGAAGCCTGGCTGCTTCGGCACGAGGCGGAGCTGTCGCCGGAGGCGATCGCCGCGATCACCGGAACCAGCCTCGAAGGAATACGCAGCCGGCTGCGCTATGCCGCCCGCAAACTGAAATCGGGATTGATGCGCCATGTCTGACCCGAACGACCCCATGGACGGCGTCGAACGGCGTCTCGTCGAGCTGTACCGCGCCGCCGACACGGAGCAGCCGTCCGCCGAGATCGACCGACGGATACTCCGCGCCGCCCGCGAGGCGTCCACGGCCCGGCGCCGACGCTGGCCGCTCGCCGGTCTCGCGACCGCCGCCGCCGCGGTGCTCGCGCTGGCCTTGCTGCTGCGCCCGGCACCGGAACCGGCGCGGCCGACCGCTGCGGACCTCGCATCGCCGGCCCCCGCGGCCGAATCGGCCCGCGCGCCGGCCCCGCCGCCCGTTCCATCCGGCGACGCCGCGCTGGCGCTGGCGCGATCGGTTCGGCCGGTGCCGACACCGGCGCCCGCCGCGGCGGCGAGCTACGCCACCCCCGGTTGCCCGGAGCCTCATCCGCTTCCGGCGGGCGCCGTGATACGCCCGTCGGCCGACGGCATCGAGGTCGCCGACCGCAACGGAGACGTCCGCTTTACGTTGCGCTGCCGCGACGGCCGTTGGGAGCGCGAGCCCGGGGCCGGCGCAGCCCCGGCCGACGCCGATCCACGCTGAGGGACTTCAGCGCGCCGCGAGCTGCAGCACCCGCCCGTGCCGGCGCGACAGCCAGGCGAAGCGGCTGGTCAGCACCACGGCGGCGACGCAGAGGCCGAGGGACAGACCGACCCAGAATCCGCGCACGCCGACGAACGCCGGCAGCTCGACCCAGCCGAAGCCGAGGGTCATGCCGACCGGAAACCCGACCGCCCAGTACGCGAACAGCGCGATCACGAGCGGGGTGCGGGTGTCCTTGAAGCCGCGCAGCGCGCCCATCGCGGTCACCTGGGTATCGTCCACGAGCTGGTAAACGGCGACGAACACCATCAGCTCCATCGCCACTGCGGTGACGGCCGAGTCGTTGCTGTAGAGGCCCGCGATCGCGCCGCGGAATAAGTACAGCAACGTGCCCACGATCAGCGCGAATGCCAGTGCGACGCCGAGCGCCACCCAGCCGCTGCGCCGCGCATCGTCGAGCCGTCCCGCGCCGACGTTGTAACCGACGCGCACCGCTACCGCCGTGCCGATCGCCATCGGCACCATGAACGTGAGTCCGCCGACATTGGTCGCGATCTGATGGGCGGCCACGGCGTTGACGCCGAGCCGGCCGATCAGCAGTGTCACCAGCGAGAACAGCGAGAACTCGAGGAAGATCGTCAGACCGATCGGCACGCCGAGCTTCAGCAGCCGCAGGATCTGCGCCGGTGCCGGCCGCGACACGCGGCTGAACAGACCCGTCAGCCGGATTCGTGAGTTGGCCACCACAGCCACCAGCACCAGCAGCTCGAGCCACATCACGAGCGCGCTGGCCCAGCCGCAACCGACACCGCCCATCGCCGGCAATGGACCCGCGCCGTAAATGAACAGGTAGTTGAGCGGGATCTTCGCCAGCAGGCCGACGAACGCGACCACCATCGCCGGCGTCGTCCAGGACATGCCTTCACAGAGATAGCGCAGCGCGAAATAGCCGAGCAGCGGCAGCACGCCCCAGGACAGCGCATCGAGATACGCGCCGGCGACCGGAATCGCCTGCGGGTCGACGCCGAGCGCGGCGAGCAGCGGCGGCGTGTTGCGGTACAGCAGGATCAACAGCGCACCGCCCGCGACGGCGATCCACAGCGCCTGCCGCACGACCTCGCCGGCACCCGCGTGGCGGCCGGCGCCGTGGAGCTGCGAGACCGACGGCACCACTGCCATGATCACCCCGGCGAGCAGCATCACCGTCGGCCAGAACACGTTGGCGCCGAGCGCGACGCCCGCGAGATCGATCGCGCCGTAGCGCCCGGCCATGATCGTGTCCGCCACGCCCATGCCCATCTGGGAGAGCTGCGTCACCACGATCGGCAATGCCAGGCGCAACAGGTGTGCGAGCTCGGCGCGGATCACGCCGTGGCCTCCGGGGTCGCAAAGAGCGCGGATTGTACACGCCGGATGAGAATGATTATCATATACGCGACTTTCGCATTCCGGGCTCTTCGATAGACGATCCCTATTCTGTCGATAGACGCTTTCGAATGGCCATCGGAGTGCAACGCCGTATACTGGCTGCACGTCGAAACGCGTTCGCTGCCCACGCCTGCACGGTTCGCATCGAACGCTCTGCCAGTCACTCTCGATCAGAGGTTGAGGACTTAGCCATGGAACTGAAGGACAGCAAAACCCTGCAGAACCTGAAGGACGCGTTCGCCGGTGAATCCCAGGCCAACCGTCGCTATCTGTACTTCGCGGCCAAGGCGGACGTGGAAGGCGAGAACGACGTAGCCGCGGTATTCCGCTCCACCGCGGAAGGCGAGACCGGCCACGCGCACGGTCACCTGGAGTACCTCGAAGCGGTGGGCGACCCGGCCACCGGCCTGCCGATCGGCAGCACCCGGGAGAACCTGAAGGCCGCCATCGCCGGCGAAACGCACGAGTACACCGACATGTACCCCGGCATGGCCAAGACCGCTCGCGAAGAAGGCTTCGATGAGATCGCCGACTGGTTCGAGACCCTGGCCAAAGCCGAGCGCAGCCACGCCAACCGGTTCCAGAAAGCCCTCGACGCAATGGGCTGAGCCGGTCCGGCAGGAAATGGCAAACCAAGGGGTCCTGCGGGACCCCTTTTCGTCTCGGTGATCGACGGCCGCAGGCGCCGAGGCCCGCCGCGCCGACTCCGCTCGCGCTCCGGAGCCGGCCGCCGGCTACGCGCCGTTGCGCCGAAGCATTCAGGCAAGGAAGGGCATGAAGAGAGAAGGCAGTCTCGAAGCACCGGAGCGGCGTCCGCTCGACTGGCAGAACGAGTCGTTCTACGACAAGGAGGCGCTCTACGGCGAGCTCGAGCGCGTCTTCGACATCTGCCACGGCTGCCGCCGCTGCGTGAGCCTGTGCCAGGCGTTTCCGACGCTGTTCGACCTGGTGGACGAATCCGAGACCATGGAGGTCGACGGCGTCGACAAGAACGACTACATGAAGGTGGTCGATCACTGCTACCTGTGCGACCTGTGCGCCGAGACCAAATGCCCGTATCTGCCGCCCCACCCGTGGGCGGTGGACTTCCCGCACCTGATGCTGCGTGCGAAGGCATACAAGCACCGCAACCGCGACACCAAGTGGCGCAACCGGGTGATCACCAGCACCGATCCGATCTTCGATGCGCTCAGCATCCCGGGCATCGCGCAGACGGCCAACGCCGCGGCCGCGAACAAGCCGCTGCGCAGACTCGGTGAGAAGCTCTTCGGGCTGCATGCCGACGCGCCGCTGCCGCGCTTCGAGTCGAAGCCGCTGACCCGCAAGCTCCCGCCCGACCACGGCGCCGATCTGCCGGTGCGCCCGGGCGAAGGCACCACCGGCAAGGTGGCCATCTACGTGACCTGCTACGGCGATCACAACGAGCATCGGGTGGTGGAAGACATGATCGCGGTGCTGAACCACAACGGCGTGCCGGTGCGCCTGCTGCGCGATGCGAAGTGCTGCGGGATGCCGAAGCTCGAGATGGGCGACCTGCCGAAGGTGGCGGCGCTGAAGGACGCCAATCTGCCGATGTTCCTCGAGGCGATCGACGCCGGCTACGACATCATGGCGCCGGTGCCCTCCTGCGTGCTGATGTACAAGCAGGAGATCCCGCTGATGTTCCCCAACGACGAAGCGGTGGCGCGAGTGCAGAATGCGTTCTTCGATCCGTTCGAGTACCTGATGCTGCGCCACAAGGCGGGTCTCGTGCGCACCGATTTCCGGCAGGGCCTCGGCAAGGTCGCCTACCACGTCGCCTGCCATCAGCGCGTGCAGAACATCGGCCTGAAGACGCGCGACTTCCTGTCGCTGATACCGGACACGGAGGTGGTGCACATCGAGCGCTGCTCCGGGCACGACGGCACCTACGCGGTGCGTCGCGAAACCTATCCGCACGCGATGAAGATCGCGCGTCCCGTCGTCAGACGCGTCAAGGAAGCCGAGCCGAACACGTACGGATCGGACTGCCCGCTGGCAGGCCGGTTCATCGCACACGGCATGGAAGGATCCGGAGAGTCGGAACACCCGATCTCGATGGTCCGGAGAGCCTACGGAGTCTGAATCATGCAGAAACTGAGTCGTTCCAGTCTTTGGAGCCTCGAGGAGTACGCGCAGAAGCGCGACGCGTTTCGCGCGGAGGTCATCGAGCACAAGAAGCCCCGGCGCGTGCCGCTTTCCCCCAATGCGACGCTGTACTTCGAGGACTTCCTGACCCTGAAGTACCAGGTACAGGAGATGCTGCGGGCGGAGCGGATCTTCGAGCCCGAGGAGATCGAGGAGGAGATCGCCGCCTACAACCCGCTGATCCCGGACGGCACCAACTGGAAGGCCACGCTGATGTTCGAGTATCCGGACGTCGAGGAGCGGCGCAAGGCGCTCGCGCGGATGGTCGGTGTCGAGCACCGGGTGTGGGTCCAGGTCGCGGGACAGGAGCGGATCTGGGGCATCGCCAACGAGGATCTCGAACGCTCCACCGACGAGAAGACCTCGGCGGTGCACTTCATCCGCTTCGAGCTCGATCCGGCCAGCATCGCCGCGGTGAAGAAGGGCGCCGACATCCGCATCGGCATCGACCACGACGAGATGCGCTGCGAGGTCAAGGTCTCGGACGCGACCCGGCAGAGCCTGTTGCGGGATCTGGACTGAAGCGGCCCCTGTGGGAGCGGCCGCGCGGCCTGACGGTCGCGCGGCCGCTCCCACAGATGAGCTCACGCGGCCGCTTTGCTGCCCATGATCTGCTTCATCGTGCGCCGCAGCACCTCGGCGAGCTCGTCGAGCAGATCGCGGCGCGGCGAGCTCGTGCGCCAGCACAGGCCGATGTCGCGGTGCGGCTCGTCGCCCTTGAACGGCAGGTAGCGCACCGGGCCGTTGCGGTGGGTGATCGCGAGCTCCGGCATCAGCGTGATGCCGACGTTGGCCGCGACCATCTGCCGCAGCGTCTCGATGCTGGTGGCGCGGAAGTTGGTGTTCTCCACCGCGTTGTGGGAGCTGCAGATCTCGAGCGCCTGATCGCGCAGGCAATGGCCGTCCTCGAGCAGCAGCACCTGCTCGTGATCGAGATCGTCCAGCGTCACCGACTTGCGGTTCGCCTTCGGGTGGCTGCGTGACGCGGCGAAGTAGAACGGCTCCGTGTACAGCTTCACCTGCTTGAGGTTCTCTTCGTCGATCGGCAGAGCCAGGATCACCGCGTCGAGCTCACCCTCCCGCAGCATCCGGGTGATCACCGCGGTCTGCCCCTCGGTGAGCTGGATGCGCAGCTTCGGAAACGCCTTCTTGATCGGCCCGAGAATCTTCGGCAGCAGGTACGGGGCGACCGTCGGAATGATGCCGAGCCGGAAATCACCGCCGTAGGGATCCTTGTGTTCCTCGGCGATGTGGATCATCTGGTTCACTTCCCGAAGCACCCGCTGTGCCTGTGCGACGATCCGTTCGCCCACCGGCGTCAGCATCACCTGGCGGTTGGTGCGCTCGATCAGCACGACGCCGAGCTCCTCCTCGAGCTTGCGGATCTGCGTCGACAGTGTCGGCTGGCTGACGAAGCAGGCTCCCGCCGCGCGGCCGAAGTGGCGATGCTCCGCCACCGCCACCAGGTAGCGCAGATCGCGCAGGTTCATCGGCGCCAGGGCTCCACCAGGATCTTCGCGTGACGCTCGGGGTTCTTGAGCTCGGCGAAGGCGCCCGCGACGCCGTCGACGCCCACCCGCCCGGTGATCAGCGGCTCCACGGGCAGCTCGCCCTCGGCGATGTGGTGCAGCGTGGCGGCGAACTCCTCCGGCGTGTAGGCGAGCACGAACTGCAGGTTCAGCTCCTTGCTGATGCCGAGCATCGGCCGCACGTGGTCCTGCTCCATGCACACGCCCACCACCACGATCCGGCAGCCGCGCACCGCGCCGACCATCATCTGATCGAGCACCCCGGGCACGCCCACGCACTCGAAGTACACGCCCGGCGGCAGCAGCCGCTCGCCGGTGAGCGGATTGACCTCCGCCCGCGTGCCCTGAGCGCTCGCGCGGGCGGTCTCCGCCCAGCTCGTGTACGGCGACCGTTCCGCTGGATCGATCACGATGTCGGCGCCCATCGTCTCCGCCAGCCGGCGCCGCGCCGGCGAGAAGTCGGCCGCGACGATCGGCCCGGCGCCGTGCAGCTTCAGCGCCGCGATCACCGCGAGGCCGACGGGACCGCAGCCGATCACCAGCGGCACGTCGTCCGGGCCGAGCCGCGCCATCGCCACCGCATGCCAGCCCACCGCCATCGGCTCGGTCAGCGCCGCGCGCTCGCTCGAGAGACCGTTCGGCACCGGCAGGAGCAGCCCCTCGGTCAGCACCATCCGCTCGGCGTAGCCGCCCGGCACGTCGTGGGAATAGCCGACCGTCTTCAGCGCGCCGCCGCGCAGCAGCGTCGGCATCGAGCAGACCCGGGTGCCGGCCGGCAGCGTCCGCGCGGTGCCGGGACCGTGATCGAGGATCTCCGCGCAGAACTCGTGCCCCATCACCAGGTCGCGCTGCGGGTCGATCGCGTTGCCGCCGCTCTCCTCCGCCGCCGCGGCGAACTGATCCGCGTGCTCGAGCACGTGCAGATCGGAGCCGCAGATGCCGCACGCCAGCGTCCGCACCAGTACCTCGCCGGGACCGGGTTCCGGATCCGGGAACTCGTCCGCCACCAGCCTTCCTGCCCGCATGATCGCCGCACGCATCTCGTTCACTCCTGCCCGCGTCGCGCCTATGGTACTTTGCCGCGCGACCGGGAGCACCACCGCCACCCCGCACCGACCGGGAACCGACGCATGTTCGAAGTCCTCCACCGCGACCGGCACCTGGTCGCGCTCAACAAGCCGGCCAACGTATCGTTGCTGGCCGACCGCAGCGGCGCGCCGTGTCTGTGGGATGCGCTTCCGGATGCGCTCGGGGCGAAGCCGTATCTGGTGCACCGGTTGGACAAGGGGACCAGCGGCGTGCTGCTGGTGGCGCTCGATCCGGACACCCAGCGGCGGCTGACCCGGCTGTTCCAGCAGCGCCGGGTGCGCAAGTACTACCTGGCCTGGGTGGTCGGGCGGTTTCCGGACGGCGCGACCCGGACCGTCGACCTGCCGCTCCGGAAAGGGCGCAAGAGCCGCTACCGCGTCGCCGGATCGCGCGAACGCATCCGCCGTGATGCGCGCGGGTGGTCGCTCGCGGCACCGGACGCCGGCGGGCTGCCGAGCAGCACGCGGATCCGGCGCCTGCGTGCCGCGGACGACCGTTCGCTGCTCGTCGCGGCGCCGCGCACCGGCCGTACGCATCAGATCCGGGTTCACCTCGCCTGGATCGGCCACCCCCTCGTCGGCGACCGGCTCTACGGCCGGCCGGCCGATGCCGCCCAGCAGGCGCCGCGGCTGATGCTGCACTGCCACCGCCTGGTCGTACCGGACGTGGGCAGCCTGCACGCGCCGGTGCCGGCGGAATGGCTGCGCTGAGCCGGCGGCCGGGCGGTCAACGCAGCAGGGTCAGCGAAACCACCCAGCGGTTGTCGGCAAGCGGCGCGAAACGCTCGCGGGCGCGCGACTGCACCGCCGTGTGTCCGACCCGCAGCACCAGGTGCTCGAATCCCGCCGATACGCCCGCCTCGGCGTAGCCGTAGTCGATACCGGCGGCGCGCTCGGCGAACTGATAGCCGGCCGTGACGTCGAGCACCAGCCCGGCGGGCAACGGATGGCGCAGCGTGCCCTCGAGGAAGCGGGTGGTTTCGCCCCACCCGCCCCAGTCGTCGGCGACGCCCCAGGTGACGGTCCAGCGGCTGCCGAGATACGCGGTGAGCTGCAGCTCGTTCCAGGCGTCGTTCAGCGGCGAGCGGCCATGCCAGGTGTAGCGGATCAGCGTCGACTCGAGGGTTAGCCCCGGCGCCAGCCGGCGGCCGTAGCCGATGTAATAGTCGAGCTCGCGGTCGCGCCCGTCCACGCCGGTGTAATCGTCGACGTCGATCCGCGCACCCCAGAGACCGGCGAACGCGCCGCTCGACCGGTATTCGAGCCCCGCCTGCCAGGTCGGCGCCGACCCCGCGTATTCGATCCCGCGGTGCACGTAGCTCGACGCGAGGGTCACCCGGGCGCTCAGCTCGGCGCGCGCCGCAGCCGGCAGCGACGCGCCGACCAGCATCGCCAGCAGCAGGATCGCGCGCCGGCTACCGGCAGCGCGCACGGCCGGAGATCGGTTCGAGGTCCGCCGCGGCGGTCGCGGACAGACAACCGTCCCGGAGCAGGTCGTCGAGCAGCGCCCCGGCCTCGTCCGCCGGGCGCAGCGCGCGCAGCAGCGCCGCCATCCCGGCGGCGCCGGCGGCGGACATGGAGCTGCCGAAGAAGAGCTGATAGCCGCCGCCGGCCCGGGTGCTGAACTGGGCCTCGCGGGCGAACCACGACGGCGAGCCCTCACCGACGCCGTGAACGAACGGCAGCGAGGCCGGAAAGCGGCGGTCGGGATGGTCCCGCGCGTCCGCCGCGACCAGCACGGCCCCGCGCTCGTGGGCATGCCGCAGCAGCCGCTCCAGCAGCCAGTCGCGCGGGCCCGCCAGGCTCAGGTTGATCACCTGGGCGTCGTCGGCGATCGCCTGCTCGATCGCCTCGGCCAGCGAAACGGTGGTGCAGCGATTGATTCCGCCCTGTGCGCGCCCGCAGGCAGCGTAGACCGTGACCGACGCCGCCGGCGCCATGCCCACCAGGCCGGTGCCGTTGCCCGCCGCGGCGGCGATCACGCCCGCCACCGCGGTGCCGTGCCGCAGCACGGGCGGCTTCGGGTCGTCTTCCGCCGGCACCTGGCGCGCGATCTGTCCGCGCAGGTCTTCGTGCGCCGCGTCCACCGGACCGTCGACGATGGCGATCCGCACGCCCTCGCCGCGGGTCAACGCGTGCACCGCCTCGACCTGCTGCCGATGCTCGCCGTACTGGACCTCGAACAGCGGATCGTCGTAGGCCCCGGAAATGAGGCCGCGGTATTCGTGCACCGGCTGCGCGTGCGCGACCCGCCGATCGCCGTCGAGGCGCCGGACGAGGGTGGCGCGGTCGACGCCGATCGGCACCTCGAGCACCAGGCAGAGGAGCGCGAGATCGTCGACGCGCCAGGCATGCAGCTCGCGCAGCCCGTGATCGCGCAGCAGCGCATCGGCACGCCGGCGCGCGTGCAGCGAGCCGCTCCAGGTGAGATCGCCGCGGTACCCGCGCTTCGATCCGGCCGGTAACAGCGGCGCCGCCCCGGCATCGTGCAGCACGACCAGCACCTGCCGGTCGACCGGCACCGCGCCGAGCGGCGGCCGCGTCGCGCAGCCCGCGACCAGCAGCACCAGCAACGTCAGCGCTGCCGCCCGCATCATGGCCTCTCGCGCGCGACCCAGCGCACCGCGGGCATCCGCTCGAGACGCGCCATCAGCCGATCGGCCTCGGCCTCGGAGGCCAGGCCGACGCGGTAGATGCCGGCCGGTTCCGAGCGGGTCAGCACCGCCCCGCCGGCCTGCTCGACGAGCCGCAGCGCGTCCGCCTCGGCCGTGCCGGGGGTGACGACGAGCTGGATCACCGGGCCGGAATGGTGCGCCGGGCTCGACAGCGTCCCGTACGGGGCCGGCTGCAACTGCTGACCGAGCAGGAAGGCGGCGCTCGCGACGGCGAGACAGAGCGCCGCCAGCCCCACCGCGGCCCGCCTCGGCCGCGACCCGGACCGCGGCAGGCGCGCGGTCAACCGGCCCCACGCGTGGTCGACGGAAGCCACGGCCGCGGCATCCGCCGGCGCCTCGCGGTAGAGCCGGGCGAGCCGGATCTCGGACCGGACCCGTTCCGCGCAGCGCCCGCAACCGGCGAGGTGGCGGTTCAACCGATCCATCTCGGCTTCAGCCAGCGTGCCGTTTACGTACCACGGCAGCAGCCGCTCGAACTCTTGGTGCATGCACGGCGCCCCCTCACGCCTCCAGCAGGCTCCGCAGCGCGCGCCGCGCGTGGAACATGCGGGTTTTCACGGTGTTTTCCGGACACTTCATGATCTCGGCTATTTCCCGATACGAGTAGCCGAAGTAGTAGGTGAGCTCGACGGTGGCGCGCTGCTCCGGATTGAGCCGCGCGAGGCAACCCTCGAGCTCGAGGCGCCGGCACGGCACCTCCTCGGGGTCCGGATCCTCCGCGCGCTCGCGCGTCGCCGGCCGCCGCTGACCGGCGCGCTTCAGCGCCCGCCGGTACGCAATCCCGAGGATCCAGGTGGACGCGTGGGAATCGCCGCGGAATGCCGCGGCCGACCGCCAGATCACCAGGAACACGTCGTTGATCACCTCTTCCACGAGGCCGGGGTCGCGGACGATGCGCAGCACGAAACGGACGAGCCGCGGATACCAGGCGCGATAGAGGCTCTCCAGCGCGGCCTCGTCTCCCCGGGCAATCCGTTCGAGCAGCTCCCCTTCCGGTATCCCCATGTCGCAACGCCGTCGACCCCGTACTCGTGAGTTCCCCGACAGCGGCGAAAGGTTCAATGGTCGGACGGTTTTTCGCTTCGTAGAACCTTCCCGGCCGACCCGGGGCACTCACCCACGTCGAGGAAGGTCCGGGAGAACGACGATGGTGGTTCGCGCCGCACTGACGACCCTGCTCCTGCTCGGCGCGCTGCACGGCTGCAGCGACAGCAACGACGACGACGATGCCGAGCAGCCTCCGCCTCCGGAGCCGCCTCCGGCCAATACCGAGGATTTCGACGTGACCCTGAGCCCGCGCGAAGTGGTCGGCGGCAGCGATGCCACCGGCACCGGCAACGCCGAGGTGACGGTGAATCTGGACGACGGCACCGTAACGGGCACCGTCACGCTGACGGACGTCGACGCCGAGGCGGTGACGCTGCGCGAAGGCTTCGCCGGCGAGAACGGCGAAGAGCTCGTATCGCTCGACGAGACGGCGCCCGGCGACTGGGCGTTCCCCGCGGATGCGACACTGACCGAGGCGGATCTGGAGCGGCTGGAGGCCGGAGGTATGCATCTGGTCGCGAGCACCGCCGAGGCGCCGGACGGGATGCTGCGCGGCCAGATCGTGCCCGAGGGCATCGAGCTGCGTTTCGTCGAGCTCTCCGGTGCGCAGGAAGTCCCGCCCGTGACGACGTCGGCGTCGGCCGTCGCGGCGCTGACCCTCGACCGCGCGAGCGAAACCCTGGTGCTGCACATGAACACCAGCGGGCTCGACGACGCCGCGGAAGCGCACATCCACGACGGCCTGGCGGGCGTGAACGGACCGATTCTGATCGGGCTGGTCCGCGACCCGGACGACGTCAGCCATTGGATGCTCGACGAGCTCGTGCTGGAGCCGGCGCAACTCGATGCGCTGGACGCCGCCGGGCTCTACGTGAACGTGCACACCCCGGAGCATCCGGCCGGTGAGGTGCGGGGTCAGATCGGCGCCGACGGTGTCGAGATCTTCTTCACGCCGCTCAGCGGCGACGAGGTGGTGCCGCCCGTGGACAGCGACGCCGCCGGGGTCGCGGCCGGCACCCTGGTGACCGATTCCCGCACGTTGACGCTGCACGTGAACCTCAGCGGCCTGGACGATGCCGAGACGGTGGCCGTGCATCAGGCACCGCTGATGCAGAACGGACCGGCGGTGTTCGAGCTGACCCGCGACCCGAACGAGGTGACGCACTGGCTCATCGAGGACCGTGCGCTCACCGAAGCCGAGCACCAGGCGCTGCGCAGCCAGGAGCTGTACGTGCTGGTGACCAGCCCCGCGCTCCCCGACGGTGAGCTGCGCGGCCAGCTCGCGCCGCAGGATTCCTCCGGCGGCAGCGGCGAAGCCTTCGTCGTCACCGCCGTCGAGCCGGAGGACGGCGCCACCGTCGATGCGTTGCCCGACGCCCTCACCGCGACGTTCAACCGCGACGTGCTTGCGGACAGCGCCACGCCCGACCGGGTGGCGGTCACCGCCAGCGGCGGCGACGGCGGCTTCGACGACGGCAACGAGCTGATGGTCGGGGTGCTGACGGTCGAGGTCAGCGGCAACCAGCTCACCGCCGAGCTCGACACCAACGCGGCCAGCGACGATGTCTATCAGGTGCTGCTCGACGGCTCGAGCGATACGCCGCTGACGGACTCGGGCGGCACGCCGCTCGACGGCGACGGCGACGGGACCGCCGGCGGCGACTTCGTTTCGACGTTCACGGTGGAGGCCGGCACCAGCGCGCCGACCCTGAGCGAGCTGCAGGCGGAGATCTTCACGCCGTCCTGCGCGAAGAGCGGCTGCCACGCGGGCTCCGCCCCCGCCCAGGGCATGGATCTCTCCGAAGGCGCCACCTTCGCCAGCACCGTGAACGTGCCGAGCCTCGAGGTGCCGGAGCTGGATCGCGTCGAGCCGCGCGATCCCGACCAGAGCTACCTGGTGCGCAAGGTGGAAGGCACCGCATCGGTGGGCGGCCGGATGCCGCTCGACGGACCGCCGTTCCTCTCCGAATCGCAGATCCAGCAGATCCGCGACTGGATCAGCGCCGGCGCGGAGGACGACTGACCGTGCGCGGGCTCGTTGCGGGGCTGCTGGGGGCCGTGCTCCTGCCGGGTTCCGGCGCCGCTGTGGCCGAACCCTGGCTGGCCGTTCGCGAGGGTCTGACCTGCGGCTCCTGCCACTTCAATCCGACCGGCGGCGGCATGCGCAGCGCGTTCGGCATCGCGTATGCGCAGCAGCAGTTGCCGGCACGACCGCTCGGCGAGGGGGAACCCGCCTGGAGCGGCACGCTGACGGCGCCGGTGCGGCTCGGCGCCGATGCCCGCGCCTCGGCACGCCAGTCGGAACGGGACGATCAGGACGATCACCTGGACTTCGGCGTCGACCGGGTCAGCCTGTACCTCGGCGCCGAGCTCGGCTCGGCCACGCTGTACGTGGATCAGCAGGTGGCGCCCGGCGGCTCGCTGAATCGCGAAGCGTGGGCGCGGCTCGACTGGAACGAGTGGTACCTGAAAGCGGGCCGCCTGTTCCTGCCGTTCGGCTGGCGGCTCGAGGACGATACCGCGCTGGTGCGCGAAGTCACCGGGGTCAACATGACGCAGGGCGACGACGGCCTGGAGCTGGGCTACGAGGCCGGCCGGGTCAGCGTGCAGATCGCCGCGACCAACGGCAACGGCGGCGGCCCGGAGCAGGACGACGGCAAGCTGTTCACCGCCCGCGCCGCGCTGGTACAACCGACCTGGCAGATCGGCCTCTCCGGCTACCGCAACGACACCGACAACGGCGACCGCACCATCGGCGGCGTGTTCGCCGGCCTGCGCAGCGGGCCGGTGGTGTGGCTGGCGGAGGTCGATCACATCGACGACCAGCCGGACGACGCGCCCGACGCAGAGCAGCAGGTGGCGCTCCTGGAAGCGAGCGTCGTGCTCGGCCGCGGCCACAGCGTGAAGCTGACGGCGGAGGCGCTGTTTCCGGACGAGGGCGAGGATCAGTACCGGTTCAGCGCCGTCTACGAGTGGTTTCCGGTGCCGTACACGCAGCTACGGCTCGGCGTGCGGGCGCGGGACAGCGACGACGAGGCCGCGGCGCTGAACAGCGAGCAGGCCTTCGTGCAGATGCACCTGTTCCTGTGATCGAGCGCCGTGGGAGCGATCGGGCGCTGTGGGAGCGATCGGGCGCTGTGGGAGCGGCCTCCGGCCGCGAACGGGTTTCGAATTCGCGGCCGGAGGTCGCTCCCACAATCGGTTCTACGGGGACGGCGACCGCTCGATCATGTAATCGAGCGCCGCCGCCAACTCCTCTTCGCTGCACTGCGTGCAGAGCCCCTTCGGCGGCATGCCCGGCGGAACGCCGGTGATGGTCGACTGCAGCAGCGCCGGTCGTCCCTTCTGCAGCCGCTCCGCCCACGCGGCGCCGTCGCCGACCCGCGGCGCGCCGGCGACGCCGGCGGCGTGACACGAGAAGCAGTAGCGGATGTAGACCTGCTCCCCCGGATGGGCGGATTCGTCGGCCGGTCGCTCGCCGCAACCGGCGCCGAGCAGCGCGAATCCCATTGCCACCGCCATCCACAATGCCCGCATTCGAAGGTCTCCTGGATTTCATTCGCGGCCGGAGGCCGCTCCCACAATGGGCGGTCAGAACGCCAGATCGAAGTCGTCGGCGTCCTGCCAGGCGGGGAAGCGCTGCCGGTGCGCGCGCAGCGCCTCACCGTCGAGCGTCACCGTGAACACCCCGGTGCGCTCGCCGGCTTCGAGCAGCGCCGTGCCTTCGGAGTCGTACACCACGCTTCCGCCGCGGTATTCGATCCCGGCGCCGTCGGTGCCGACGATGTTCACGCCCAGCGTGAACGCCAGATTCTCGATCGCGCGGGCGCGCAGCAACGTGCTCCAGGCGCTCTGCCGCGCCGCGGGCCAGTTCGCCACCACCACCAGCAGATCGTAGTCGCCGCGGCTCCGCAGCCACACCGGGAAGCGCAGGTCGTAGCAGACCGCCGCACGGATTCGCCACTCGCCGACCGTGAGCGCCGGCCGCGCGCGGCCGGCCGCGTAGTGCTCGTGCTCACCCGCCATCCGGAACCGGTGGCGCTTGTCGTAGATCACGGCGCGGCCATCGGGCGGCATCCAGACGAAACGGTTGTAACAGGCGCCGCCCTCCTCGATCACGACGCTTCCGCAGAGCGTCTTGCCGAGCGCCTCCGCGCGCGAGCGCAGCCACCTCACCGTGGGCCCGGACATCGGCTCGGCCACCTCGCGCGCCGCCATCGTGAAGCCGGTGGAGAACATCTCCGGCAGCACCACCAGCGCCGCCTCGTCCGGCACCTCCGCGAAGTGGGCATCGAACAGCGCGCGATTCGCCGGCGGATCGTGCCAACGGGTCGCGGTCTGGATCAGGCTCACGGTCAGAGGCTGCACAGGATCTCCGCCCCCCGCCGCAACGTGTCGTCGTCCTTCGCGAAGCACAGCCGCAGCAGCGTGTGGCCCGGGTTCTCGGCGTAGAACACCGATACCGGGATCGTCGCGAGCTTCGCTTCCCGGGTCAGGCGCCGGGCGAGGGCCGCGTCCGGCTCATCGTACACGCCGGCGTAGTCGATGAGCTGGAAGTAGGTGCCGGCGCTCGGGCGCAGCGCGAACCGCGACGGCGCGAGCAGCTCGCAGAACAGGTCACGCTTGCGCTGATAGAACGCGCCCAGATGCCGGTGATGCTCCGGATGGGCGCGCAGGAAGTCGGCGAGGCCGAGCTGCACGGGCGTGTTCGACGTGAACGTCACGTACTGGTGCACGCGGCGCAGCTCCGCCGACAGCGCCGCCGGCGCGACGCAATAGCCGATCTTCCAGCCCGTGGTGTGGTAGGTCTTGCCGAACGACGAGACCACGAACGCGCGCGCGAACAGCGCCGGATCCCGGCACAGGCTCTGGTGCTCGCGGCCGTCGAAGATGATGTGCTCGTAGACCTCGTCCGCGAGCAGATAGAGCTCGCGGCCGGCCGCGTCCGCATCCGCGAGCAGCGTGCGCAGGCACTCGAGATCGGCCGCGTCCCAGACCGTGCCGGTCGGGTTGTGCGGCGTGTTGACGACGATCAGCCGGGTGCGCTCGTTGATCGCATCCGCCACCCGATTCCAATCGGGCCGGAACGCCGGCGGATCCATCGGCAGGTGCCTCGTGATGCCGCCCTGCAGCGTCACCGCGGGCTCGTAGCTGTCGTAGGCGGGGTCGAACACGATGACCTCGTCGCCCGGCCGCACCACCGCGGCGATCGCGCAGAACAGCGCCTCGGTGGCGCCGGAGGTGACGGTGACCTCGGTGTCCGGATCGACGGCGCAGCCGTACAGCTCCGCCACCTTCGCAGCGATCGCCTCGCGCAGCGCAGGGACCCCGGCCATCGGCGCGTACTGGTTGTGCCCGTGGGTCAGGTAGTGCTGCACCCGTTCCAGCAGGTAGCGCGGTCCGTCGAAGTCCGGGAAGCCCTGCGAGAGGTTGAGCGCCCCCTCCTGGCGGGCCAGCTCGGACATCACGGTGAAGATGGTCGTCCCGACGCCCGGGAGCTTGCTCTGCAGAGCCGGCGGCCGGCGCCGGGGAATTGCGTTGCGCTGCATCCGGGCATTCTGACAAGCGGATCCGCCGCCGGGCAAGGAAGCGCCGTCGGATACCGGCCGATGAGGATTCAATATCAAAATATTTTGATAATCGGGTGCCGCAGTGCTAGGCTGCGCCGCTCGAAACTGCGTGCCGATCCATGACCGAGCCCGCCCGTACCACCGAATCCGGCTGCCCGGCGCCCGTCCTCGACGACGTGGTGGCCGTCGCGAAGGCCGTTGCCGACGGGCAGCGGGCCGCCGTGCTGCGGGCGCTGAAGGAGGATTCTTTCGGCGTGCTGGAGCTGTGCCGGATCCTGGGCACCGCGCAGCCGGCGCTGAGTCATCACCTGAAGGTGCTGCACCAGGCCGGGCTGGTGGTCCGCCGGCGGGAAGGCAACACGATCTTCTACCGCCGTGCCCCCGCCGCGGGCGAGCTCCAGGCGGCGGTGCTCGCCGCGATCGATCGGGCGCCGCTGCCCGAGGCGCACGCGTGCGGCATCGAGGCCGTACACCGGGACCGCAGCCGGCGCAGCGAAGCGTTCTTCGTCGAGCACGCGGCGGACTTCGCCACCCAGCAGGCGCGCATCTGCGAGCATTCGGTGTACGCCGCCAGCGTATTGGAGCTGATCGACCGGCTGGGCCTCGCCCGCGGCGCCGCGCTCGAGATCGGACCCGGCGACGGCGAGCTGCTGGCGGCGCTCGCCGCACGCTTCGATACCGTAACGGGCATCGACAGCGCCCCCGGGATGCTGCAGCGCGCCGCCGCGCGCGTGTCGAGCCGGCCGAACGTGCGCCTCGAGCACCGCGACTTCAACGACCTGCCGGCCCGGCCGCGCTACCGGCTCGTGCTGGCCGCGATGGTCGTGCACCACCAGCCGTCGCCGCCGCGCTTCTTCCGCCACGCCGCCGAACGGCTCGAGCGGGACGGTGTGCTGATCGTCGTGGAGCTGTGCCGGCACCACCAGGAGTGGGCGCGCAGCGCCTGCGGCGATCTGTGGCTCGGCTTCGAACCGGCGGAGCTCGCGGAGTGGGCCGGCCGCGCCGGGCTCACCGGCGGCGAATCGCAATTCCTGGCCCAGAAGAACGGTTTCCGGATCCAGATCCACACCTACCACAAACGAACACGCTGAGGAGCGCTCATGCCCGACTACAGAGTGGCCGACATCAACCTGGCCGACTTCGGCCGCAAGGAAATCAGACTGGCGGAAGCGGAGATGCCGGCGCTGATGGCGCTGCGCGAGAAATACCAGGCGTCCCAGCCGCTGAAGGGTGCGAAGATCATCGGCTGCATCCACATGACGGTGCAGACGGCGGTGCTGATCGAGACGCTGAGGGCGCTCGGTGCCGAAGTGCGCTGGTCGTCGTGCAACATCTTCTCGACCCAGGATCACGCCGCCGCGGCGATGGCGGCCGCCGGCGTGCCGGTCTACGCCTGGAAGGGTGAGACCGAGGAGGAGTACTGGTGGTGCATCGAGCAGACCATCCTGAAGGACGGCAAGCCGTGGGACGCGAACCTGCTGCTCGACGACGGCGGTGACCTGACCCAGATGATGCACGAGAAGTACCCCGAGGTGCTGAAGGGCGTGCACGGCATCAGCGAGGAGACCACCACCGGCGTGCATCGGCTCTACGACATGCTGAAGCAGGGCACGCTGAAGGTGCCGGCGATCAACGTGAACGACTCGGTCACCAAATCGAAGAACGACAACAAATACGGTTGCCGCCACAGCCTGAACGATGCGATCAAGCGCGCCACCGACATGCTGCTCGCCGGCAAGCGCGCGCTGGTGATCGGCTACGGCGACGTCGGCAAGGGCTCGGCGCAGAGCCTGCGCCAGGAAGGCATGATCGTGCGGGTCGCGGAGATCGATCCGATCTGCGCGATGCAGGCCTGCATGGACGGCTACGAGGTGGTCTCGCCGTACCGGGACGGCAGCAACACCGGCCGCTTCGAGGACGTGGACCACGCGCTGCTCGCTCAGACCGACCTGATCGTCACCTGCACCGGCAACACCAACGTCTGCGACTCGAACATGCTGCGCGCGCTGAAGGCCGGCGCCGTGGTCTGCAACATCGGCCACTTCGACAACGAGATCGACACGGCCTTCATGCGCGAGAACTGGCGCTGGGACAAGGTGAAGGACCAGGTGCACCAGGTCTTCCGCAGCGACGACCCGCGCGACTACCTGATCCTGCTCTCCGAGGGGCGTCTCGTGAACCTCGGCAACGCGATGGGGCACCCGTCCCGCGTGATGGACGGCTCGTTCGCGAACCAGGTGCTCGCGCAGATGCACCTTTACGAGCAGCGCTGGGCCGATCAGCCGGAGAACCAGCGGGCGCCGGTCACCGTCGAGGTGCTGCCGAAGAAGCTCGACGAAGAGGTCGCCGCGCTGATGGTGCAGGGCTTCGGCGGCGTGATCACGCGCCTCCGGCCCGATCAGGCGAAGTACATCGGCGTCGAGCCGGAGGGTCCGTTCAAGCCCGACTACTACAAGTACTGAGCGTCTGTGGGAGCGGCGGCTACCCGCGCCGCTCCCACATCCCCACGCACGGCTACTCCACCCGCCGCACCTTCACGTAGCCCGAGCGCCCCTCCACCTTGAGGTTCACCGAGCCGAGAATACCGGGGGTGATCTCGACGCGATCGCCCTCTTCGAACCGGATCCGGCCCTTCGAGAGCTCCCGCCAGATCTGACCGTTGTCGAGCGTCAGGTAATGCAGGCCCCGCGGATCCGAGCGAACCTCGACGATCTCCGCGACCAACCGCTCCTCCGCCCGCTCTTCGTCGTCCCGCGCGCCGCGCACCGGAAACGCCTCGTCGGCGCGGCGCTCGCGAGTCACAGGCGCCTCAGCCGGCCGGGCCGGCGCCGCCGGCGCAGGGGTGGCCGCGGCGCGGCGCGCCGACGCGGCGTCGTAACAGGCGAGCCGACGTTCGGGGTCATGCTGGGTCACGCACTCGGCGAGGCGATCGAAGCAGGCGAGCCGCGCGTCGTCGTCCGCCTCCGCGGTGCAGCCGGCGCCATAGGCCGGGCCTACCATGAGCAAGCCCATCGCAAATATCCAGGCCTTTCGCATGCACTCGTTCCCAGGACGTTCCGGCGGATGCTAGCCCGACCACGCGGCCGCGTTCAAACGCCCCGGGGCACGCGGCCGGAGGGGCAGAGCCCCTCCGGCGCACGGCACTAGCGGAAGCTCACGCTGGCGCGGGCATAGAACACGCGGCCGAGGAAGTCGTAGATCCCGGACGTGTTCGCGGAGGTGTCCGGCACGTACGGCGGCTCTTCGTCGGTCAGGTTCTCGACGCCGGCCTGGAAGGACCAGGCGCCCACGTCGTAGCTGCCCTGCAGGTCCAGATAGTGCTGGGCATCCGCGGTCGTGTGCACGGTGTCGAAGCCGATCGCGTCGAACACGTCCATCTCGTCGAGGTAGCGGTAGGTCAGCCCCACCGACCACTGGTCGCGCAGCAGCGTGATGCCGAGGTTCGAGCGGAACTCCGGATACGCCGCCCAGTCGGAGACCAGGCCGGCCACCATCCCGGTCCGGTCGCTGACCACCCCGGAGGTCGTGGTTTCCTTGTACTCGTCGAGGTAGTTCAGCAGCCAGTCGATCTGGATCTGCCCCAGACCGGTGCTGAGCGTGTAGGTGGCGTCGAGGTCGATGCCGCTGGTTTCGATGGTCGCCAGATTCTCGTTCAGCAGGTCGAAACGCACCACGCTGTTGTCCGGGCCGCGGCCGATCCGCTCGCACTCCGGAGCCGACAGCGCACCGTCCGGGCTGGTGTAGCAGGCGGTGATCACGTCCACCGGGTCCGGCGTGCCCACAGCGTCCTCCACCTCGACGTCGTACCAGTCCAGCGCGATCCGCAGCGGCGCGAAATCCGGCTGCCAGACCAGCCCGATCGAGAAGCTCTCCGACGTTTCCGCATCCAGATCCGGGTTGCCGCCGGCGGATATCTTGAGCTGCGCGGCGGGCTGCACGAAGTCGGCAGGCACGCCGGCGGCGTCGCAGTTCGCGCGCACGATCGGGTCGGTGACCGGGGCCGTGCACGGGTCGGTGACCGTCTGGAACGTGTCGGCGGTTCCGCCGAACAGCTCCAGCACGTTCGGCGCGCGATAGCCGGTGGCGTAGGTGCCACGGAAACGGAGCTGCTCCACCGGAGACCAGCCGAGGGCGAATTTGTAGGTGAATTCGCTGCCGAACGTGTCGTAGTCGGAGTAGCGGCCCGCCAGGTCCAGGGTCAGCTCCTCGGCAGCCGGCGCGTCCGCCAGCAGCGGCAGCGAGAACTCCGCGTAGATCTCCTTCACGTCGTACTTGCCGCTGGTCGGCTCCGCGAAGTTTCCGCCGCTGTCGCCGGCCTGGACCACGCCGGAGGTGTCGACCGCACCCTTCTCTTCCCGGTATTCGACACCGACGGCGACGCCCACTGCCCCGGCCGGCAGATCGACGAGCTCACCGGTCAACGTCGCGGCCAGGTGCAGCATGTCGTACTGCGTGCGCTCCTGATCGTCGAACGTCAGATAGGCGATCTCCTCCGGCGACTTCGGGCTGCGGCCGAAGATGTCGAGGGTCGGGTTGCCGTCGGCGTCCTTCGGACAGGCCGCATCGAGGGCGCAGAGCGCCGGATCCAGCGCGGTCTGCAGGCGCGCGACGTTGAGCTGCCCGTGGGTCACTTCGTACAGATCGGAGCGCCCGACGGTGAACCAGGTATCCCACTCCCAGGGCCGGCCCGCCAGCTCGAGATCGCCGCGCAGACCGATCGTGCCGGAGATCGTGTCACTGTCGTAGTCGAACGTGCGCGGACCGAGGTCGAGGCCGCGCCAGGTCATCTGAAAGTTCGGGTTCGCGAGGCAGACCGCCTGCTCGTCCGGATCGGGGATCGCCGCACAGGTCTCTGCACGGGCCGCGAGCAGCACGGGCAGCGCATCCGCCGGGATGTTCGGGTTGGTGAACGGTACCTGGATCAGATCGGTGAACCGCCCCGCCGCGCCCTGAACCGGCAGCGGCGTGAAGTTCATCCGACCCTCGCGGTGCGACAGCGTCGTCATCACATAGCCGGTGGCGTTGTCGAACTCGTATTCGCCGATGCCGGAGAAGTTGACGTTGCGGTTCTCGTTGATCAGCGAGACGCCGGTGTCGATGTCGTTGTAGTTGAAGCGCTGGTTCATCCGCAGGATGCACTCCACGCTGCCGCTGCCGTCGCTGCCGGGGCCGTCGCCGAGGCAGAACGGATCGAGCACCTGGAAGCTCTCGCCCGTTTCCGGATTCGGCTCGAAGATGATGCCGGCCTCACCGGCGATGCCCTGCGGCGGAATGCCGCTGCCCACCAGGTTCAGCTCCTGGCCGTCCGCGACCTGCGTTCCGAGCAGCGGGATCTTCGCGAAATCGCGGTCCTGGTAGTCGACGTCGCCGTCGAACACGTAGGTGATGCCGGCGTTGAAGAAGCCCCGCTCCCCGCGCAGCCCGAACAAGAGCCCCGCATCGAAGTGGTCACCGCCCGGGTCCTCCGGGGTGCTGCCGCCGACGCTGAGCTCGAGGCCCTCGATGTCGGAGCGCGGAATCAGATTGATCACGCCGGCGACCGCGTCCGATCCGTAGACGGTGGACGCCCCGTCGGCGAGCACCTCGACCCGATCGATCAGGTTGACCGGGAAGGACTGCAGATCGACCCCGAGCCCGAGGCTGTCGCGGATCGTCGAGACGGTGCGGCGGCCGTTGTACAGCACCAGGGTCCGCTCCGGCTCCAACTGATGGATGTCGGTGAAGTTCGCACCGCGGCCGCCGTTGGCGACGTTGCGATTAGTGCCCTGGGCGCCGATCGACGGCAACTGCAGGAGCTGGTCGTTCAGGCTGTAGTTCGGGTTCGTGCGGATCGCGTCGCCGCCCAGAACGGTCATCGGGCCGACGTAGGTTCCCGCGTCGCGCGCGATGCGCGACCCGGTCACGACGACTTCTTCGATCGTCCGTTCTTCTGCGGCCGCCACGCCGCTCAACCCGGCCGGGAGCAGCGCCAGCAGCACGGCCGGCGCCCATCGTGTATCGGTTGACATGGCTCTCTCCCCTGTTTGTCGAACGACGGCAGGGGCAACCCGTGAGCACGGGTGCCCCTGACCGGACGGTTCTCCCTGGGTCCCGGCGTTACCGCTGCCGACCCACGACCCGTAGATGCAGCAGCCGCGCGGACGGTCGCAGCGCCGCGGAATGGCGCCGGACAATCCGACGCGGAAACGGGGGAGAGAGAGGATGATCCCCGGCGCCCGAACGGCACCGGGGATCGGCAAGGTCTCAGAGCGTCTTCGTGAGGCTCAGGAAGTACGTCCGCCCGAACTGATCGTAGCCCGAGGACGTAACGCGGTTCAGACGGTTCGATCCGGCACTGGCCGAGACCAGCGGCGGCTTCGTGTCGGCCACGTTGTTCACTCCGCCGGTGATGAAGAACGTCTCGTCGAAATAGTAGGTCGCCGAGACGTCGTGGTACCAGCGCGACGCCGCCGAACAATCCGGCTTCACGTTGGGACTGCCGACGAAGCCCTGATCCAGCTCGAAGATGTCACAGTCGGCGTTGAGCGACGCATCGAGCCCGGCATGGGTGCTCGAGAGGTAGCGGGCTTCCCAGAGGAATGCCCAGTCGCCCCAACCGAGGTTCACCACGCTCGAGTAGCGATGCTCCGGAATGCCGAAGTCGCCCACCTGATCGTCGACCAGATCGCCTTCGAAGATCTGCAGGTCGCGCTCGATCTGCAGCGTATAGGCCTGCGACCACACCACGTTCAGCGGCCGCCCCAGCACCCCCTCGAAGGTGGTTCCGATCTGCAGATTCACGTCGAGACCGCTGGAAGTTTCCTCACCGACGTTGATGAACGACGCGTCCACCAGCTCCGGGAAGTTGAACCGCGGCAGATTCGGGTTCGTGCGCTCGATGCGGCTGCAGAACGGGCTCGACAGATTCGGCGCCTCGTTGTAGCAGCGCTCGAGGATCGTGGTGCCGTTGATGGACCGCACCGTGTCCTCGATCTCGATGTCGAAATAGGAGATCGCGACGTCGATGTTCCAGTCGTCACTGATCGGCGGCGAAAACTGCAGCGTCGCGGTGAACGAATCCGACGTCTCCGCGACCAGATCCTCGGAGTTGCCGCCCACCGCGACCGCAATCGTCGTGGTGCCGCTCAAGCCGAGCTGCGTCGGGTCGGCCCCATCGGCGATGCAGTTGTCGATGACCACCTGCGGGCGGCTGTCCTGGGCGGGATCGTACACGCCGCCGACGTTCGCATTGTCCGGCACCCGGCACGGGTCGGACGAACCGCCGACCGACGTGAACTGATCCGCCAGGAACTGCTCGCGCAGGTTCGGCGCCCGGAACGACGTGCCGTAGGACGCGCTCACCGTGACCCAGTCCACCGGCTGGTAGCTGAGCCGCGTTCGGTAGGTGGTCTCACTGCCGAAGTTCTCCTCGTCGGTGTAACGCACCGCCCCTTCGATCTCGAGCAGTTCGACCCCGCGCCGGTTCGCGAGCAGCGGTGCCGTGAACTCCAGATACCAGTCGACGATGTCCCGGTCGCCGGAGGTCGGACCTTCGGTGAGCGGGTTCTCCGCGGCCACGCCGCCGGTGGCGCCCAGCACCTCGGCCGTGGAGTCGATCTCGTCGAGCCGGTACTCCCCGCCGAGGGCGACCTGCACCATCCCGGCGTTCGGGATCTCGAACAGCTCGCCGGTCACGTAGGCCGAGAACATCGTCTGCTCCACCACCGTGTGGTTGGTGCGGGTGGCGAGCAGGAACTCGCGCTCGGCATCGCTCGAGAACGCACCCTCGCCGTTGGGGCCGCCGGTGAACATCGACGGCGCGAACAGGTTCACCGGTACGCAATCGCGCGGCGACAGGAAGCCGATGTCGTTCGGAACCTCTCCGGTGCCGCAGATCACGTCGCCGTCGGCGTTGAGCCGCATCGTCGCGAGCGACAGGGTCAGCGCGTTCTCGTTCAGCACCGTCTGGCTCTGGTCGCCCACGCCGCGGTCGTAGGACGCGAACGCATCGAAGCTCCAGTTGCGCTCGGCGAACCAGCCGCTCGGGAAGTCGCCGCGGAAACCGATCACGCCGCGGAAGTGACCGAGCTCGACGTCCCGCTCCTGGGGAACGTCCTCGAGCGTGGTGATCACCGATGCGTTCACCGGGAACGGGTTCAGCGGATTGTCCACCAGCACCGGGTTGCCGTCGCCGTCCACGATCAGGTTGCCGTTCGCATCCTCCTGCGGAATCAGCCCGGGCATGGTCGGAAAGATCTGCTCGATCGCCGGAATGTTGTGCAGGCGGCGATTGAAATAGTACGTCTCGAAGTAGATCTCTTCGTCGCCGCCGAACAGCTCCGGCCGGAAGCCGCCCATCGCGACGATGCTGTAGCGCCGCTGAGGCATCACCAGATCCGCCGCGAGCCGCTCGTTCTGATCACTGTAGAACGGGATGTAGGTGAACTTGGTGCGCTGATTGGCGCCCTCCGCGGCACCCGGCGGCGCCGGATCGGGCAGCGCGGCCGCGGTGCTCCAGTCCGGCACGTTCATGTCGGTGGAGCCCGGCGTGTAGAAGCTGAAGATGTCGAGCTGATTCGGGCTCGCCGGATCGACGGTCGCGACCACGTTGTCGAAGAAGCCGTTACGGCACAGGTTGAACTTGCGGCCGTCCTCGGCCTCGCCCAGTGTGCGCAGGCAGTCGGCACGCTCGTACCCCGATACCCGCTCCTGGTCGTACCAGTCGCCGCTCAACACGAAGTGCGCCCGGTCGCTGGTCGCGCCGGTCAGGAACGACACCTGATCGACGTCGCCGCCGGTGTCGTCGGGCCGATCCGCGTTCAGCGTGATCTCGAAGCCTTCGAAGTCGTCCTTCAGCAGGATGTTCACTACACCGGCCACCGCATCCGCACCGTACACGGCCGAGGCGCCTTCGGTGATGATCTCGATGCTGTTCACCAGGTTCATCGGAATGAGGTTGATGTCCGGCTGCGCCGGCGCGCCGCGCACACCGGACGAGCCGAGCCGCTTGCCGTTCAGCAGCACCAGCGTGCGCTCGGGACCGAGCGCACGCAGGCCGATGTTGGCCGAGCCCACGCCGCCGATCGGTGGCGGCTCACTGGCGTTGTTGGCGCCGGCGTTGCCGTTGAAAGTGCCGTCGATCTGCTGACCGTTCGACACGGTCGTCCGCTGCAGCAGCTCGGTGATCGAGCTCACGCCGGCCCGCTGTGCCTGGTCGACGTCGAGCACCTGGAGTGGCGTGGGACTCGAGTAGCTGTCGCGCCGGAGCCGGGACCCCGTGACGACGATTTCCTCCACCGGTTCCTCCGCTGCGACTGCCGCGGGTGGCGCGGTGAGACTCTGGCCTGTGAACGCACAGGCGACAGCGAGACACGCTGTCCAACTTCTTCGGAGCATGATTTCTCCCCCTGCTCTGTGTGGGCCGCTCCGGCCGACTTAGGGTGGCGACCGGTGGGCCCGTGACAGTAGGGTCGGCCCTGTTGGGGCCGGCCTATCCTTGGCGCCGAACGACTCTCCCGGTTCGGCGAAACAAATTGAAACACTTATTGCAGAGGGGCGTCCAGGGCGAAATACTCGTTCTTCGCCTGCAGCATGACCGTCAGCAGCTCGCGCTCGGCTTCGCTGAGGAACGGATTCCAGACATCGAAGATCAGGATCACCCGCCGCTCATCGCTGTCGTTACGGGCCTCGTGCTCGATGGTGTCATCGAATACCCAGGCTTCCCCGAGACGCCATTCCCGGGTCACGTTCCCGACCCGGAACCGGCACCCGGACGGCAGAATCAGCGGCAGGTGCACGATCAGACGCGTGTTGATCGAGCCGGTGTGCGGCGGGATCACCGTGCGCGGCGCGAGCACGGAGTACATCGCCGTGGGCGCGAAGCCCTCCTGGCGGGCCAGCGGCAGCTCGTCGAGCAGCGCCGCCGTCTTCGGACAGCGGGCGCACGCCGACTCCTGCCGGATGCCGTCGCGCCAGAGAAAATACGAGCTCCAGCGCCGGGAATGATTCAGCTCCCCCCATTGATTCACCGGCGTGCCGGGCGGGTAGGCGACGTAGGGCACCAGATCGTCTTCCGCCGCGTCGAGCACACCGAGAAGCTCCTCACGGATGGTGGCCGTCTGCGCTTCGAGCCTGGTGAGCCACGGAAACAATGCGCGGTCGTAGAACGGAATCGCGGGAAGGCGGGGATAGTGCAGCATGACAGGCTGCTGCACGTAGGCTCGCGTCGTGCCGGCCATGATGTCGACCGCCTCGTCGAAGCGTTCCAGATTCTCCGCGACGTACTGCCGACGCAGCGGCCGGAGGCGCTCCTCGAGGTGCTCACGCAGAGCGCGGCTGTGCTCCGCCACCGCTGCGCGGGCACGCGCCACCGGTCCCGCCAGGCTCTGGGGCAATTGATCGTCCTTGGGGGCGATGGTCAGCGCGTCCTTGTACACGGCGGCAGCCCGACGAGCCAACCCCCGCTGCTCGAGCAGCGCCCCCTTCGACAGCAGCGCGAGAAAGTGGTACGGATCCAACGCGAGGACGGCGTCGAGATCCCGCAGCGCGGCCGTCAGATCACCCATCGCGCGATGCACCATCGCCCGGTTGAGGGGTATCAGAGGATTCGACGGTGCCACGCTGGCGGCGCGCTCCAGCATCGAAAGCGCGGCGGCTGCATTACCCTTTCGTAACGCGTCCTGGGCGTCCCGGACCCAACCTTCGACGGACTGGCCTGGGTCGGTCACCATTCATCCCCTGCCTCACGAACCGCGGCGACAGGCTAATGAATCCCGCGGTGGGCTGCAAACGCTCCCGCCGCGGCGAACGGCGCGCGGCGAGCCGGAGGCGGATCGCCGGGCAGAACTGGAAGCGCGCGGCCATCTACCGCACAATCGCGCAATCGGCACGACCATCGACCCGCCCCGTAATGATCGATCCGCCGGCTCTTTCCGGAAACCTGTTTCTCTTCGAGCGCCCGGAGCTCCTGTCCAAGGAGGAGCACGGCCATCTGGGCCTCCTCACCACGACGCCGCCGTTCGCGTTCGCCCGGAAGGTGAGCGCCGTGCCTCTGATGGTCAGCGAGTTCCGCAGCGCCCAGCGCTATTATCCGATCGTCTTCACGGAGCGCGACGACCCGACGCCGCTCGCCGTGCTGGGCGTGCCCGAGGAGCGCAATCTGTTCATCGACGACGAGGGTCGGTGGCAGGTGCCGGGATACATACCCGCCTATCTGCGCTGCTACCCGTTCGCGCTCGCCACCGCGGCCACCGATCGCTATGCGCTGGTGTTCGACCGCTCCGCCGAGATGATCAGTGAGCGGCCCGATGTTCCGTTCTTCGACGGAGACGCTCTGTCCGAGACGGTACAGAAGCGCCTGGAGCTGTGCCGCACCTATCAGGCCGAGAAGCAGCGTACCGATGCGTTCTGCGACACGTTGAAGCGGCTCGACCTGCTGGTCCCTCAGGAGGCGAGCCGCAGCATCGACGGCCAGAGCGAGCCGATCGCCCAGTACTTCGGCGTCCACCGCGACAGGCTGATGAACCTGGACGAGGGGACCATCGCCACGCTCCTCCGGGACGGCAGCCTGGGCGCCATCGTGGCGCACCTCTTCTCGCTGGACAATTTCGACGAGCTGCTGCGCCTGCGGGACCGAACGATCCCGCGCTGAGCCGAGCCCGGGCCGCTACTGCTTCGTGTGGCTCTGCATCGCGCCGCGCCGCTGAACTTCTCCGAGCATCTCGGCGGCGTCGCGCTGCGACTTCTCGATCTGGCTGCGTCGCATGCAGACCTTCTCCGCCACCCGAGTCCCGGTCCGGGTGATCTGCCTGCAGACGATCGGGTCATCCTCCGCGGTCGCAGCCGGCGTTTCCGCGCTCGCGAGATCCTGGCCGGCGGTCGAGGCAGCGCCCCCGCCGGCCGGCTCCGCGGCTGTGGGGGCCGGTGCCGCGCAGGCACTTGCGAACAGCACGGCGCAAAGAAGCACGACGAGCCGCTCGAGCGTCATCGACGGTCTTTCGAGCGATGGATTCTGGATCAGCATGGCTACCCGTACCTCCCTTGAACACGAAGACGAACGCTCGACGACCCGTCACCCGTTCGTCACGACACCCCGGCCGCCTCGAGCCGGGCCTTGAGCGGCGCGAATCGCGCTTCGGCGCGCCGCCATGAGCCGATGGAATCCGTATACATCGGCTGGCGCACCTGCATCGCGCTGGCCGTCATCGATGCCCCCGGGCGCCGATGGAAATCGAGCACCGACGGCTCCCACGGCAGTCCGCACCAGTCGGTCATCCGCCGCACCTGCACCTCGGGTTCCCTTACGAGCGCTTCGTAGGAAACGTCGAGGATGCGGCCCGGCAGAACCGAGTGCCAGTGCGCCATCTGACGGCGATAGCTGATGTAGTAGCTGGCCAGCTCGTCCAGATCGTACGAGAAACCGTACGCACCGAAGAACAGCGTCTTGTAGACCGCATAACACGTATCGAGCGGGTCGCGGGTGAGGTGAATCACCTTCGCGTTCGGCAGCGCCGCGAGGATGTATCCGCAATAGAGGAAATTGAACGGGAGCTTGTCCACGAACCCGCGTGCATCGCCGGCGAGATCTCGCGCGGCCCGGCTGTAGGAACGGCCGAGCGCGGCGAAGTCGATGTCCAGCGAGGCCTCCGACGAGGTCCTCGAGGGGTCTCGGGCGAACTGTTCCCGCAACCGGATCCCGTACAGGCGCGGAAACTCGGTGAACTCACCGATCGAGACCAGATGGCTGTGTCCGGCGAGAATGCGCTCGACCAGCGTCGTCCCGGTGCGCGGCATGCCGACGACGAACACCGGCCGTTCTTCCGCGAAGCCGGGCGCGAGCGCTTCGAACGCCTGCCTCGAGAACACCGAGCGTATGCCTTCGTGAGCCGACAGCTCGGCTTCCAGATCGTACGTCAGCGTGCTGCGGTAGGCACGGGCGCCCCGATCGAGCGCCGCGACGGATTCCTCGTAGCGTCCCAGGTCCTCCAGTTCCTTGGCGAGCGCGTAGTTCGCCGCGGCCACGAACCGCGGATGCTGCGGGCCTTCGTCCAGCCGGCGCCGGAGGTCTTCCACGTGGTTGTCCGCGTCGGTCTGGGTCCGCAGCGCGGAACGAAGATGCAACGCGCTGCCATGGAACGGCGACTTCGTGAGGAGGCTCGCTATGTGGCCTTCCGCTTCGGCCGGCCGATTCAGGTGATACTCCGCGAGCGCCAGCTCGTACAGAACGTCGGGATCGCCGGGTGCCAGTCTCAGCGCTTCTTCCAGCCAGTGATGCGCTTCCTCCAATTGCTGGCAGTCACGAAGGATGCTCGCCAGCATGCGCAGCAGCTCGAGTTTGCCTTCGCACCGATCCGCGGCCTCCCGCGCCAGACGCAGCGCTTCGGCTCGCCGGCCGTCGGCGAAAAGCAATCGGGCCTTCTTCAAAGCCGCGATTCCGGAACGGGACGCCGCGGCCGGCAGCGCATCGAGATGCGCGATGGCCGCGGTCACGTCGCCCGCGAGACTCGCCGCGTCCGCTGCGAACAACCGCACCGGCGTACTCTCCGGGAACTGCCGAACGAGGACGTCCGCCAGTCGATTCGCCTCGCGGGCGTTCCTCGCCTGGAGCAGCCGGGCCCCCTGACTCAGCGCATCCTGCAGGGTCGGCTTCACGCGGCACCCCCGCGCGTCGGCTCCGGCAGCAGGTCGAACGCTACCGTCAGCCTGGGCTGCTGCGACCGGAACGGGATCGTGCCGTGCCACATGTAGGAAGGAAACAGCACCACCGTACCCACTTCGGGCCTGATCACGCGCCGCGGCGGCAGCCCGGGATCCTTGTCGAGCAGCGGCACGCCGAACTGGATGTAGCCGGCACGTGACTCGGACGAGCGCACTTCATCCGGAAGCGCAACGTACAACGCCGAGCTCATCCAACCCATCGGATGAACGTGGTTGGTATGGTACCCGGCGCTGCTCAGGCGCACGGACCACGCGCCCGAGAAGCGGACGCCGTCTCCGCGCGGCCGACGGCCCCAGAACGGATGCTCCGGCTCGCACGGGAACGTGGACAACGCCTCGCGAACGGCGACCCGAATCTGTGCCTCCAGCTCGCGGAGCAGCGGATGCTTCAATCGGAACAGGAATCCGTTCGTCTGGGTGCCGCCCCGCAGCGTCTGATCGATCGGGTGGGCCCGCGTGCGGTGCAGCGACGTCAGCACCTCCGCGAGCGCCGCGAAGAACGATGCGCCGTCGGCGTAGCCGGCCGGCGGCGGGACCTCGACCTGACGGATCATCCGCTGATAATCGAGCAGCCACTGCTCACGCGGATCCTGCTGCAACTGCCAGGCGGTACCGAGATAGGCCAACGCGAGCTGGTCCAGCGGGGTGAGTTGCAGCACTTCGCCGCACAGCTTTTCCGCCAGACCCGGATCGCCGTTCGAGAGCGCGTGCTGCGCGTAGGCGAGCTTGATGTCCGGGTGGTCGGCGCAGCTCTCGTTCAGCGCCTCGAACGCCCTGGTGGCCTCCTCGGCATGGCCGCTGTCGGCCAGGCTGACGGCCGCGAGCAGGCGCAGCTCCGGTGTCTCGGGGCAACCCGCGGCGAGCGCTTCGGCCAACACGTCGCGCGCCTCGTCCCGGCGCTCCAGCAGGTTCAACAATTCGACCAGCGCGCGCCACAGGTCCGGGTTACGCGGGTGATCCCGCGCCGATTGCCGCAGACCCTGCAGCGGATCACCGGCTGCCTCGAGCTCCCAACGCATGCGCGCCCGAATCCGGTGCAGCGGCGCGTGATCGGGAAATTGCTGCACGCCTCGGTCCGCAGCGGCCATCGCCTCGTCCGGATGGCCCGCCTCCAGCCATGCTTCCGCGAGGTTTCGGTACGCATCCGGCGTCGTGTGTCCTTTCTCCAGCGCCGATTCGTAAGCAACCGCGGCCGCTTCGAATTCGCACTCCTCGCGCAGGAGCTGGCCCAGCGAATAATGGAGTCGCGGCGCGTTCGCCTGATGTCCGATACCACGCCGACAGGTGGCGATCGCGCCCCGGGTGTCGCCCGTCTTCTGCTGCACCGCGGCCAGCAGCTCCCACGCGGCCGGATACTCCGGTGCGAGCGTCGTCGCCCGGACCGCGCATCGCCTCGCCTCGCGGAGCTCGCCGGTACGCAGCGACAGCAGTCCGAGGTGGTACCAGGCAGACGCCGACCCGGGCTGCGACTTCACGGCCTTCGTCAGCTTGGACCTGGCCTCTCGCGCCCGGCCACGGGCGAACAGGAAGTTGCCGTAGTTCACGAGGATGTCGGCGCGCCGCGGGGCTGCCGACAGTGCGCGCTGGAAGAAGTGCTCTGCGGCGGCCGGGTCGTCGCGATCCCGGGCTGCCAATGCGAGCAGATGCAGCGCGTCCGGCTGCCCCGGCGCGACCGCGAGCACCCGCTGGCAAAGGGCGATGCTCTCCGCCTGGCGACCGGCCTGCATCAGCGTCAGCGCCCGTCGAATCGCGTCGGCGAGGTTCATGTCGTCGTATTGCCTTCGATGATCCGCTCGGCTGGCGACAAGGGCGAAAAAGAGGCCGGCTCGCGCCGGCCTTCAGTAGAAGGCAACAGGAGGGCCACTGCAAGTCGCCCTCCTGTCGACAGACGGATCAGAGCCTCACGGTCGCCGCGAGGAACATGTACTGACCCAGGGCGTCGTACGCGCTCGGATAGGTGTTGCCGTTCTCCCGCGCCGTGACCCCTTGAGGCACGAAAGGCGGCTCCTTGTCGAACAGGTTGTTGACACCCGCCCGCACGGTCAGCCAGTCCGTCGCCGCCCAGCTACCCGAGATGTCGAAGTAGTTCTGAGCGTCGATGTTGGTTGCCGGCAGGTTGGTGAACTCCTGATCGACCCCGCCGATGTGACGCCATGTCAAATTGAGCCTGACGTCCCAGGGCGTATCCCAGATGGCCTGGAAGCGGTTGCGGGTTTCGACGGTGGGAGCACCGCACGAGCCGCCGTAAATGCCTTCGCAATTCACGACCCCGGCGCCCTCGTATTCCTCCTGCTCCCAGCTGTCGATCCAGCCCAGCACGTTGTTCAGCGACACGGTACCCCAGTCGCCGACGCCGAACGTGTACGACACCTCCAGATCGATCCCCTTCACGCGGAAGAAGCCGATGTTCTGCGACAGCGCCACGATGCCGTTGTCGGGGCCGGCGTTGCCGAGCCACAGCGTGTCGTTCTGACCGCGCCGGACGAGATCGCAGAACTGTCCGGTCTCGATGCACTGCAGCAGCGTCGTTTCCGGTTCGATCGCGCTGATCGCATCCTGCACGTCGATGTCGTACCAGTCCACGCTGACCACCAGCCCTTCGACGACGCTCGGTGTGACCACCAGGCCGACGGAGTAGGTGTCGGACTCTTCCGGCGACAGCTCGGTGTTGCCGCCGATCAGCGTGTTGTACTGCCGGGCCGGCGAATTGGCCGGGCCGCCGGCGTCCCAGATCGCCTGCGAGACACCGCTGCGGGCGCACTCCTCGAAGGTGTAGCCGCGGATACTGGTCGCGGCCCCCGGGCTCGCCTTCCGGCACGGGTCCTCGTTCATCGCGAACAGCCTGCCCTGCTGCGGCTGGAACTGATCGACGATGTTGGGCGCCCGAACCGCGCGCTGATAGCTCGCACGCAGCTTCACGTCCTGGTTGAACGCCCAGGAACCCGCGACCTTGTAGGTATCCGTGGTCTCGCCGGGCTCGTAGTCCGAGTAGCGATAGCCGAGGTCCAGGGCGACTTCCTCGGCGAACGGCCGACCTTCGACGATCGGAACGCTGGTCTCGAGGAAGAACTCGTTGACCTTGAACGAGCCTTCCACCGGAAGCAGCGCCGCCGACAGGCCGCCGACCTCGGCAGCCACCGCGTTGTCGCTGGGCTGATACGAGAGGCTCTCCTTGCGGTACTCGTAACCGACGACCAGCTCGACGCCGTTCTCGGCGAACGGCGACGTGAGGCCGTAGTCGCCGAGGCTCCCCTGCACGTACGCGCTGAAGATTTCCTGGTCGGTCTGACCGTTCTCGTTGTACGTCTGGGCGAACCAGGCCGTCTGCTCCGGTGTGACGCCGCCTTCCTGGAAGACGTTGTACGGCACGCAATTGGTCGGGTCTTCGAAGCAGGTACCGTCCGGATTCACGTCCAGCGCCTGGTCGACCCTCGCCAGGTTGACGTAGTTGCTGTGACGGTTGCGCATGTCCACTTCCGCGAACTGATAGGAAGCGTCGTAGCGCCAGGTCTCGTTGATGTCCCCGCGCAGACCGGCCAGGAGCCTGAACGTGCTGTGCCGGAAGCTGGCCCGACGCGGGCCGCCTTCGACGTTCCGGCGACCGAAGATCGTGGTGATCATCTGGTTGGGGTCGCCGGTGCAGCCGACGAGTGCGCGCTGCTGATCCGACAGGAACGGGTTGCCGCAGTTGAAGTCCATGGTGTTGAAGAACACACCGGAGCCGGCGAACTGCGCCACGCTGCGGTTGTCCATGAACATCAGCTCCGAGTACAGCTCGGTGTTCTCGAACAGATCGTAGTGCGCAAAGGCACCCAGCGTGTACCGCTCGTCGGGGCGCTGGTAGTAGCTCGGCGCGGCGAAGTTGTACAGCTCGCCCAACCCCGGTGCGAACTCGTCGCCCTGCACGAAGAAGACGTCCGTGAAGTCGTCGTGCTCGAAGTAGAAGCTGCCGGCCGCGTTCGTGGCCGAGCCGCCGCAGGCCAGGCTTCCGTCCTGCTCCACGGCGTTCGCACAGACGCTGTAGTCCCGATCGCCCTGGAGCACCGGGTCGATTTCGCGGTAGGTCGCGTAGGCCGTGATGTTGCCGCGGCCGCCGTCGAGGTTGCCGCCGACGATGAACGTCATGTCCTTGATGTCACCGTCGGTCGCCGTACCGGTCGGCACGTCGACGCCCGCCGCCCGGGACGAATCAGCCGCCCGGTTGCCGTCGTTGTCGTGACGGTATTGCGAGACCTGGTAGTCGAGCTGCACGCCCTCGAAGTCGCTCTTCATGATGAAGTTGACGACCCCGGCCACCGCGTCCGATCCATACGTCGAGGAGGCGCCGCCGGTCAGAATCTCGACCCGCTCCACCAACTGCATCGGGATGAAGTTCAGGTCCGGACCGGACTCATCGGACGAGGGCGAGTTGATCGGCAGCCGCTTGCCGTTCACGAGCACCAGCGTGCGGCTGACACCGAGGTTGCGAAGCTGCATCGTCGCGGTGCCCTCGGCCTCGATCGATTGACCCGCCGACTGGTCCAGATACACCTGCGGCATCGAGCCGAGAACGTCTTCCACTCGGGTGATGCCGGTGAGGGTGAGCTGCTCGGCGTCGAGCTGCGTGACCGGACTGGACGTGACCAGGTTCGCCTGCTGGATACGAGAGCCTGTGACGACGACTTCCTCGATCTGCGATCCTTCCTGGGAAAGGGCCGGCATCGAAGCCAGCGCTATCCCGGCCGTCGCCGCGTGCACGGCGATTGCTATCGGCTTTCTGTGAAACATGATCGAGCCCTCCCCGTTTATTGATCTTCCTGCGGCCGCCGCAGATACAACGCCGTTGGCCGAGCGATCGAACCGAGGGCCCTCCGTAGATGCTCTCTCTCGAACATATATGTGTACCCCAACGAGATTGGTTATTTAGTTGGCATAGCGCCACGCGGCGGATTATAGGCGCTCAAAACTCTGTAACAAAGAGGAAACGTTCGTAACAAAAGATGAAATTTGGGGCTAACCGGGGCTCCTCGAGCCCTTTCGAGCGAATATGTAAAAGAACTGGACGCCTGCATCGGGCACCGGGCGCGCGGGAACGGCGGAAACGCCCGGCCGGCGCTATCGCGCGGAACGGGGTTTCCCCCGCTCGTCAAGTCGTTTCGGGGCGCCGAGGCGGCGCCGGCTTTCCCGGAGGGAGAGAAACGCGGAACGGCCAAGCGGCCGGTGTGGCCTCCGAATGGTTCAGGAGGCCACACCGGTCCGAGCCGACCCGCTACAGCGTCGCTCGCAAGCCGAAGAAGTAGTACCGGCCGATCGGGTCGTAGATCGCCTCGTCCACCTCGGTGCCGAGCAGTCCGCGCGGCGGATCCTCGTCGGTCACGTTGTTGATGCCGCCGTACACCTCGAGGTCCATGTCGGATATCGGCAGCAGCCAGCGGCCGTGCAGATCGTGGTACATCGTCGTTCCCGTCGTGCACGGGGCCATGTCCTCGCAGATGTCCTGTCCGCGCGCGTAGCGCTTCGAGTCGCCGATGTAACGGCCCTCCCAGCCGACGGACCAGCTACCGTGCACATACCACGCGGTGGCGCGGAACGAGCGGATCGGGTCACCGATCTCACCGCGCTCGATGTCGATCTCGTCGGGGCGGTCCTGGAACGCGAACGTGTTCAGCTCCCGGATGTAGTTGCCGTTGAACGTGAACCGCAGCTCTCCCGACAGCCAATCCACCGCGGTGCCCTCGGTCCAGTCCGCCAGCGTCTTCTGATAGCCGACCTCGAGATCGATGCCCTCGGTCTCGAGCCGCGCCGCGTTCACGAACGTCGAGGTGATGAACGTGATGTCGTTGGTCGTCGGGTCCCGGGTGATCAGCGAGCAGAACGTGGTATCGGGGCCGCCGGTCGAATCGACGCAGTTGTTCAGGATGTCCTGCGAGTCCACGTCGATGATCGCGTCGGTGATCTCGATGTCGTAGTAGTCGACGGTGACCGAGAAGCCGTCCAGCCATTCCGGCTGGTAGATGATCCCGGCGGTGAACGACTCGGAGTCCTCGGCGTCCAGATCCTCGTTGCCCGAGATCTCGCCGTCGACCGAGACGTTGTCGTTGGCCTGGAACCCGGCGGGAATACCCAGGGCCGCGCAGTTCGCCGCGCGGTCGGGGTCGTTGCCGATGATGTCGGCGTCACAGGGATCGTCGATGCTGAAGAACGTTGCCGTTGCCGGCAGGAACGCCTCCTCGATGTTCGGCGCCCGCACGGCCTCGGACATGGTGCCGCGCACCGTGACCTCGTCGAACGGCGACCACAGCAGACCCACCTTCCAGGCATCGGCCCGGCCGCTGTGGGTGTAGTCGGCGGTCCGGAACGCGGCATCGACGCTCAGGTCCTCGGCCAGGAACCGGCCGGAGATCAGCGGAAGGCTGATCTCGACGAACCCTTCGAACACCTCGAACCCACCGGATTGATCGGGCTGTGCGGCGGTCTCGGTGAGGTTCGCCTGCACCAGCGCATCGCCGTCGGTGGAAGTCACCTCCCGACGCCATTCCACGCCGGCCGCCCAGCCGATCGGGCCGCCCGGCAGCTCGAAGAACGCGCTGGTATCGGAAACCAGCGTGAGACCCGCGTTCTTCTGGATCAGCTTCTGCTGCTCGGTGGTTTCGACGAACGAGTAGGCGAGCGCTTCCGGGCTGTTCTGCTGACCGAACGGATTGAACGGCACGCAGCCGGGGAACGTACCCGCATCGGGATCGCGGCAGACGATCTCGCCGCCGTCTACGACGGCATCGATCGCCGCCGCGAAGTTGGCCTCGACACGCAGGTTGCTGCTGACCAGCGTGTTGTTGGTCTCGCCGTAGTTGTAGAACACGTCGTAGTCGATCTCGCCGGCGGCGGTTTCGAACGTGCCCTCGAAGCCCGCAACGATGCGCCGGGTCTCGCGTTCGATGTCGGTGCTGCGCGGACCTGCGTCGCCGTGGAAGCGGGCGATTTCGATCTCGGACACACCATTCGCCAGCAGCTCGGCGCGGAGCGCCTCGTCGAGGAACGCGTTTTCTTCGACGTTCAGGAAGACGCCGCCGAAATTGAAGCTCGGCTGCAGCAGCTCTTCCTCGATGTCCGAGACCACGTACTTCACGTCGGCATAGAACGAGGTCCAGTCGGCCAGCTCGTAGCGCGTCGTTCCCTGGAACGTAGTGCGGTCGATCTTCGGCACGACCTGGATCCAGTCCTCGAGCTCGAAGCAGAACTCGCAGCCGTTCGGGAAACTGCCGAACGCGAAGCTGTTGGTTCCGCTTCTCAACGTCTGCGGGACGGGGTTGCCGTCCGGATCGAACGCGATGAAGCCGTCGGCGCTCGCGAAGCTGACTCCCGCAGGGGAAACCGGATTTCCTTCGGCGTCGTAGAAACCGAGGATCACGCCGTTTTCGTCGATCGCCTCGGACAGCACGTTGCGGACCAGCAGCCGGTCCGGAATGCCGTCGTTCTCGCCGGTGTCTTCCGGGTTCACGATGGTGCCCCAGTCGTCCGCGTGATCGAGATCGTTGGCGACCACGTCACCGGTGCGGTCGCGCATCAAGGTGAACGTGAAGTTGCCCCGGTCGTCGCTGAAGTTCTGTCCCAGCGTCAGCGCGGCCTGGTAGTTTTCGGCGAATCCGCCGTCCCAGGCTTCGCCGGCCATCAGATCCAGCGAGACGCCTTCGAAATCGTCGCGCATGATGATGTTGATCACGCCCGACACCGCGTCGGAGCCGTACACGGCGGACGCGCCGCCGGTGATCACTTCCACCCGCTCGACCAGCGTCGTAGGAATGCTGCCCAGGTCGACGGCGGTGGTGCCGGGATCACCGCCGACGTGACGCTTGCCGTTCACCAGCGTGAGCGTCCGGGACGTGCCCAGCCGCCGCAGGTCCGGCAGGTTCAACCCGGCGAGGTCGCTGAAGCTGTTGGTGTTGCCGGTCACGGTGCCCGTGGCACCGAGACCGGGCAGCTCGGCGAGCAGCCGGCCGAGGTCCGTGGTGCCGGACATCTGCAGGTCGTCGGCACCGAGCATCGTCACCGGGGTCGGTTGACTCAGGTTCGCTCGCACGATACGCGACCCGGTGACGACGATTTCCTCGATGGCTTCGTCGCCTTCCGCCGCGTGCCCCGTCAGCGGCACGGCGCCCGCCGCCAGGACCCCCAGCGCCAGCCGGCAGGCTGGTGTCGTGAAGAAATCGTTCACCCAGGACCTTCCCCTCGTCGTCAGGGGAGCTCGAGCGGATGCCATGGCATCCACGGCGGACGCATCCGATTCGCGTTGCATGTGCATACCCCGGTTTCGAGTTGTGGGTTGAAGAGGCTTACACTCCGTAAACGTCGATCAGCCCGGACCTCCGCCGACTCCGGGAGGCAGGCCGCCGGAGCGCACCGCCCGCTCCTGTTTGCCCGCCGCCCATTCCCGGCCTTCCTCGCGCATCACGCGGATCTGGGTTTCGGTCCGGCAGATGCGTTGAGGGATGCGGGTGCCGATGGGCGTGATCTTCTCGCAGATGATCCGTTCGTTCGGCCGTTCGTTCGCGGCGCCGTCGGCCGCCGGCGGCCGCTCATCGGCGCGATCGCGTACGGCGGCGAAGGACGGAGCGGCCAGGGTTGCGGCCACGATCAGCAGGACGAGGCGCATGGGACTTACTCCAGATCGAACGAACCGTTGATGGGCTTGTGCCGACACGGAAGCGACGGCAACCGCGTCGGACAGCTAGAACGACAGGCCGGCGCGGACGCCGGCCTGCCGGAGCGTGCGCCCACGGCGCCGCTCAGGCTCGTCGAGCCTTCGGCGAGCCTATCTCCCCTCACCAAACGTCACACCCAGGAAGTAATACCGACCCAGCGCATCGTAGATGCCGGGGAAGGTATTGCCGTTGCCGAAGATCGACGGACCGGCACCGGCACCGGCGATCTCGGGTTCCTTGTCGAACAGATTGTTGATGCCGAATCGAACGGTCGCGTAGTCGACCGGCTGCCATATGCCGGCCAGATCGAAATAGCTCGCCGAATCCAGATCGACGAACTCGCCCGTCGAGTCGTCCACGTCGCTGAGGTAGCGCCAGTTCAGGCTGGCCCGCAGATTCCACGGCGTCTCCCAGGTCGTTCGCAGCGTGTTCTCGACCTCCATGGTCGGAAACTCGCAGACGCCGCCCCAGAGACCTTCGCACCGCACGATCGGCGCGCCTTCCACCTCCTGCTTCTCCCACGTGTCGACGTACGACAGCACGTCACTCAACGTGATGCTGCCCCAGTCGCCGATGCCGAACGTGTAGTCGGCCACCAGGTCGTAGCCCTTCACGTTGAAGTAGCCGATGTTGGTGTCGACCGCGGTGATGAAGCCGTTGCTGCCGAGCCACAGCGAGCCGCTGCCCGGTGCGCGGGTGACGCTGTCGCAGAACTCCGCCGCTCCGGTCTCCAGGCATTGCTGGAGCACGAACTCGGGGGTCAGGTTGTCGATCGCGTCCTCGATCTCGATGTCGTAGTAGTCGAGGGTGATGCTCAGGCCCTCGAGGAACGTCGGCGTGAACACGATGCCCACCGAGTACGTGTCCGACTTCTCCGGCTCGAGCTCGGCGTTGCCGCCCTGCTGGAAGTTGTACTGGCCGGCCGGATTGAACAGCCCGCCGCTTCCGTACAACGACGGGCTGAGACCCGTGTTCAGGCACTGCTCGAGCGTCGCCGTCGGTCCGGTTCCGGCGTCCGGGTTGGAGCCACAGGGATCCTGACTCATGTCGAACAGGTTCAGGCCCTGCGGCTGGAACAGCTCACGCAGGTTGGGGTGCCGCACCGCGTGCTGGTAGCTCGCGCGCAGCTTGACGTCCTGGGTGATCGTCCAGGAGCCCGCGACCTTGTACGTGTCGGTCTCGTTACCGGTCGAGTAGTCGGAGTAGCGATAGCCGAGGTCGAGCGCCAGCGCCTCGGCCCAGGGCGCCCCCTCGACGAGCGGCACGCTCACTTCCGCGAAGACCTCCTTGACGTCGTAGTCGCCGGAGACCGGCAGCGTGGGGCCGCCCTGACCCGCACCGTCGCCGCTCTGGAAGTTCACGTCCGGGTTGAAGTCGAGCTTCTCTTCCCGGTACTCGAGGCCGAGCACCACCGACACGCCGGCGTCGGCGGTCGGCAGCCGGATGCCCTGATCCGTCAGATCGCCGGTGACGTAGCCGGAGAGCACCGTCTGCTTGGTCGTGCCGCGCGCGAACAGCGGCACGTTCATGTAGTCGAGCGCCTCCTGCGTGACGCCGCCCTCGGAGAACACGTTCCACGGCACGCAGGCCGGATCGACCGGCGCGATGATGGTGCCGTCCTCCAACGTCTGCGGCAGCGCCGACCGGCAGACGATGTCGCCGGTCTCCTCGTCGACCACCGCGTCGAGCGCCCGCTGAATCCGCGTGGTCGACAGGTCGTTCAGGTAGGTGTTCTCCATGCTGACTTCGGAGTACTGGCCGTAGACGTCGAAGCTCCAGGCCGGCGAGAAGTCGCCGCGCAGGCCGAGCACGCCCCGATAGGTCGTGTGCCGGAGGTCCTGCTGGCGGTTGCCGCCTTCGACGTTGCGCCGCAGGATCACCATGATCTGGTTGTCGTTCGCGTCGAGCCCGTAGTTCCCGCAGACGGCGTCGAACTGCTGTTCCGACAGGAACGGGTTGCCGCAGTTGATCGTGCTGGTCACCCCGAACGCGCCGGACGGCGCGATCTGCGACACCGACCGGTTGTCCATGAACATCAACTGGCTGTAGACCTCCAGCGTGTCGGTCAGGTCGTAGCGCGCGAACGCACCCGCCGTGACCCGCTCGTCGGGCCGTTGCCAGTAGTTCAGCGGGCCGAAGTTGTAGTTCGTGCTGCCCTCGACGAACTGATCGCCCTCCACGTGGAAGGTGTAGCCGGGCGCCGCCGGCCGTGCCTCGCCGAGGATTTCCTCGATCGCACCCGGGTCCGCGAGGATGCCGGAATCGGTGAACGTGCCTTCCGCGGACGTCGCCGAGCCGGAGCACGACGATGCCGAGTTGTCGAGCGAGCAGGCGCTGTAGTCACGCGCCGCCTGGGTAACCTCTTCGATGTCCCGATAGGTCGCATAGGCGGTGACATTGCCGCGGTCGTCGGCGAAATTGCCGCCGATGATGACCGACACGTTGTGGATGTCGCCGTCGTTCTCGGACCCGCTCGGCACTTCGAAGCCGCTCTCTTCTAGCAGATCCTGAATGCGGCCGTTGTCGTTGTCGTGCATGTACTGGGAGAACTGATAGTCGACTTCCACACCCTGGAAATCGTCCACCATGATGAAGTTCACCACGCCCGCCACCGCATCCGACCCGTAGGTCGACGACGCGCCGCCGGTGAGCACCTCCACGCGCTCCACCAGGCCCGCGGGAATCTGGTTGATGTCGGCACCCTGCCCGCCGTCCAGCGGGGAACCCGGCGGCAGCCGTCGTCCGTCCACCAGCACCAGCGTCCGTTCCGTCGCGAGGTTGCGCAGGTTCAGCGTTGCGGTGCCGGTGGCCCCGTTCGACATGCCCGCGTTCTGCTCCGCCGAGATCTGCGGGAGATTGCGCACCATGTCTTCCAGACGGGTGATGCCGGAGAAGGTGATGTCTTCGCGATCGACCTGAGTGACGGGGCTCGAAGTGACGAGATTCGCCCGCTGGATGCGGGAACCGGTCACCACGACCTCCTCGATCTGTTGCTGGTCGGCCCCTTCGGCGGCGTGCGCCGAGGTGGCCATTCCACTGATCGTCGAGAGCGCGCTCACGGCCGTCAATGAGCCGATGGCGGCTGCTAATGGCTTCCTCTGAAACATTTTGTGTACCCCAACGTCCGTTTCTTGTAGGAGGCACTTACGCCACGCGCCGGATTATATGGGGCGTTTTGGTTTACATCTCAGTCACATGGAAGCTGTTTCGTCACATGCCGTGCGCTGCAAATAACCGTTTGATTGGTCGCTGCGGCGCGCTCGGAAACGGAATCGTAACAAGTGTAACAACGCAATGCGGAACGTCCGGCCGCGTCAATAGCGGCCGCCGAGCTTGCCGTGATCCCACGAAACATATCTTTCCGGCGTGAACTTCAGCACCACGCGCTTCTCCGCCGTCTTCGCGACGGCCAGCGTGAGCTGCTCGCGCTGATCCAGCGCCACCTCCCGCCCGCGAGTGTTGATCTTCACCAGCACGTCCACCACCGCGTCCCGGTCCTCGACGATCTCGGCCCGGGCGTAGATCACCACGCCCTTCAGCTCCGCGTACTCCTCGCCGCTCTCCGCCAGCAGCGTGGCACGTGGATCCCGCCGCAGGTTCAGCACCTTCTGACTCTTGCCGAACGTGGTGCAGTAGACCGCGCCGCGGTCGTCGACCCAGAACCACATCGGCATCGGATGCGGATAGCCGTCCTTGCCGTTCGAGACGAGGATGATGGTCTTCTTCGAGCTCAGAAACGCACCGATCTCCTCCGGGGTGAGCTGGATCTGTTCGCGGCGTGACGGCATGACGGCTCCTTGGATCTGGTTGCAGAAGTCGCAGGATTCTCCCGACCGGAGGCGCCCCCTACAATACGCGCCTTTGCAGCCACGGCCGGCCGATGAACGAGCGCAGCATCCACCACCTGATCGAGCTGCTCGATCTCGAGGAGATCGAGCAGAACCACTACCGCGCCACCAGCCCGGACGAGGGCTGGCAGCGCGTCTACGGCGGTCAGGTGCTCGGGCAGGCGCTCGTGGCGGCGTCGCGCACCGTACCCGGGGACCGGCAGGCGCACTCGCTGCACGGCTATTTCCTGCGCCCCGGCGACACCACCGTGCCGATCCTCTACAAGGTCGATCGCATCCGCGACGGCCGCAGCTTCACCACGCGGCGGGTGGTCGCCATCCAGCACGGCCAGCCGATCTTCAACATGTCGATCTCGTTCCAGGTCGAGGAGGAAGGCTTCTCGCATCAGTTCGAGATGCCGGACGTTCCCGGCCCCGAGTCGCTGCCGGACGAGCGCGAGCTGCGCGCACAGTGGGCGGCGCGGCTGCCGGCGGAGCAGGCCGCGTCGTTCAACCGCGAGCGCCCGATCGACGTCCGTCCGGTGGACCCGGTGGACATCTTCGATCCCGAGCCGCGCCCGCCCCGGCAGATGTGCTGGATGAAGACCCGCGATCCGCTGCCGGACGACTACCGGCTGCACCAGTGCGTGCTCGCCTACCTGTCGGACTGGTCGTTGCTCGATACCGCGACCCGGCCGCACGCGGTGAGCTTCCTGCAGGACGACGTGCAGATGGCGAGCCTGGACCACGCGATGTGGTTCCACCGGCGCTTCCGGGCCGACGAATGGCTGCTCTACGTGCAGGACAGCCCGAGCGCCAGCGGCGCGCGCGGGCTGAACCGCGGGCTGGTGTTCAGCCGCGACGGCCGGCTGATCGCGTCGGCCGCGCAGGAAGGCCTGATCCGCCGCCGGACGCGCTGACTCCGGCGGAGCTGATCCTGGGGGAGCAGAGCCTGGGGAAGTAAACCCTGTGGGAGCGGCCTCCGGCCGCGAATCGGTTGGACATCGGCGCAGAAATTCGCGGCCGGAGGCCGCTCCCACAGGGAGGATTGCTCCCACAGTCACCGGTAGCCGTACGGGGCGTCGAGGTCGCGGTAGCGCTCGAGCAGCTCGCTCTGCCGGGTTTCCATCGGCATCCACTGCCCGTCGATCATCACCCGCTCCGCCCAGGTGGTCAGCTCGAGCGGGTCGCCGGTCCAGATCACCAGATCCGCCGGCGCTCCGACGGCGAGCGTGCCGGTGCCGGGCTGCAGGCCGAACACTTCCGCCGGCCGGCGGGTGATCGCAGCGAGCGCCGCCGGCCACGGCATCCCCTCGGCCACGGCGTTGCCGGCCACCTGCCGGATCAGCCGGGCGTTGTGGCTGTCCTCGGTGGTGAACACCACCGGCACGCCGGCTTCGTGCAGCAGCGCCGCGTTGTCCATGCGCGCGCCGAGCTGATCGAACGACAGCGGCAGGTTGTCCAGCACGTCGACGATCACCGGTACCCGGTCGGCGGCGAGCGCATCGGCGGCCCGCCACGCCTCGGCGCCGCCGAGGATCACCAGGCGCAGCCCGAAGTCCCGCGCCAGCGCCAGCGACTGCTCGATCTCGCTGGCCCGGTTCACCGCCAGCACCAGCGGCCGATCGGAGTCGAGGAATTCCTTCAGCGCCGTCAGCTCGCGGCGGGTGTACTCGCCTTCCTCCGGCTCGTAGCGGCTCGGGCGGAATTCGCGCGCGGCCGCCAGTCCCATCCGCAGCCGCTGGATCAGCGCCGCGCGGCTGCCGCCGGTGAAGTCCGCGCTGCCCGCGCCGATGCTGCCGTACAGCGCGAGTCGCGGGCGCAGCAGCACGTCGTCGTCGGTCAGACGGATCGCGGCTCCCCAGCCGCTGAACGGGTCGTTGCCCGGCACCGGCGCGACGATCGCGCGCGTGATCCCGCCGGCGCGGTTCACCGGCAGCAGCGTCGACTGCGGGTTGATGCCGTACTGCACGTCGAACGCGGGGCCGAGCCGATACGCCTCCTTGAGATCGTCCACCGCCGCGATGGCGACCCGCGCGTCCACCGTGCTCGCCTCGCCGCTGATCTCGACCAGGCCGAGCTGGGTGTGCGCGGCGATCAGTCCCGGCGTCACCACCTTGCCGCGCGCGTCGACCCGCTCGTAGCCGGCAGGCACATCGAGGCCCGCCCCGACGGCGGCGATGCGGCCGTCCCGGACCAGCACCGTCGCGTCCTGCAGCGGCGCCTCGCCCTCGAGCGTGTGCACCGTCCCGCCGACCACCGCGATACCCGCCGCCGACACCGCGACCGGCGCCGCCAACGCCGCGAGCCCCGCCACGACCCCGCGTAGGAGCGATCTCCCGATCGCGATTCCCGCACCCCGTCTCATCGCACCCCCCGTGCCGTCTGCTCGAGATCGAAATCGGTCACCGGCTGACGGGCCGGGTCGCTGCGGTCGTAGTACTTGTAGCCGTCGATGTAGACCTGCTGGGGGCGGGCGTAGACGCTGAACGGGTTGCCGTTCCAGAGCACCAGATCGGCCGCCTTGCCGGGTTCGATCGTGCCCGTCTCGTCGTCGATGCCGAGCGCCCGCGCCGCGTTGCCGGTGATCCATCGGATCGCGTGCTCCTCCGTCACCGGAATCCCGGCGCGGCGCGCGGCGGCCATCGACTTCGCCGCCTCCTGATTGAGGCGCTGGATGCCGCGCGCCGAATCCGAATGCACGATCGCGCAGGCGCCGGCGCGGTCGACCAGCGCCACGTTCTCTTCGATGCCGTCGAAGGCTTCGAGCTTGAAGCCCCACCAGTCCGCCCACATCGCGGCGCAGACGCCCTGCTCCGCGAGCAGATCGGCCACCTTGTACGCTTCCACCGCGTGATGGAACGCGGTGATCCGGTAGCCGAACTCCCGCGCCACGTCGAGCATCACCGCCATCTCTTCGGCGCGGTAGCAGTGGTTGTGCACCAGGATCTCGCCGTCGAGCACGCCGACCAGCGTCTCCATCGCGAGATCCCGCTCCGGCGGCTCCTTCTTCCCGTCCTCGCCGTCGGCTTCGGCCGCCGCCCGCCGCTTCTCGCGGTACGCCTGCGCCTTCGCCCAGGCCGCCCGATAGCCGGCGACGTTACCCATCCGGGTGGACGGCGCCCGATCGCGCGAGCCGTAGACGCGCTTCGGATTCTCGCCGCAGGCCATCTTCAGCGAGTGGGGCGCGCCCGGGAACTTCATCGCCTGCACCGTCCGCGCCGGAACGTTCTTCACCGTGACGCCGCGGCCGCCGAACAGGTTCGCGCTGCCCGGCAGGATCTGCAGCGTGGTGACGCCGCCGGCGAGCGCAAGCGGAAACTGCGGGTCCTGCGGCCACACCGAGTGCTCCGCCCAGACTTCCGCCGTGTTCGGACTGGTCATCTCGTTGCCGTCCGCGGTGGCGTCGATCTCGGGCGACGGGTAGTCGCCGAGATGCGAATGGACGTCGATGATCCCCGGGGTCAACCATTTCCCTTCCGCATCCAGCACCCGCGCGCCGGGCGCGTCGACCCCGGCACCGACCGCGACGATGCGCCCGTCACGCAGGTGCACCGCGCCGCGCTCGATGCGTTCGCCCGTGCCGGTCAGGATCGTCGCGTTGGTGATCAGGAGCTCCTCGGTCGGCCGCGGCCGGTAGGTCGACGCGTAGGGATCGCGTTCGCGGTCGGCCGCGTGCGACGCGGCGAGCGGCAATGCCGTGAGCAGCAGCGTGGCGCCCAGACGTCCGGCCGTCGCCGGTCGGCGGCGAATCATCGCTCACCTCCGGCCTTCGGCTGATCGCGGCCGGAGGCCGCTCCCACAGCAGGAATCCGGTCGAAGCGGTGGACCTGGCCATCCTTCATCACGAAGTGCACTTTCCCGAACTGCGAGACGTCCTGCAGCGGATCCCCGGGCACCGCGATGATGTCGGCGAGCTTGCCGGGCTCGATGCTGCCGAGCCGCTCGGACTGATCGAGCAGCTCCGCCGCCGAACGGGTCGCGCTGACGATCGCCTCCATCGGCGGCATGCCCGCCTCGATCATCAGGCCGAACTCCTTCCAGTTCTCGCCGTGCGGAGAGACGCCGGTGTCCGTGCCGAACGCGATCTTGACGCCCGCCCGGTACGCGCGGGCGAAGGTCTCCTGGATCTGCGGGCCGATTGCGGCCGCTTTCGGGCGCACCAGGTCGGAAAAGTATCCCGGCTCCTTGGCTTTGTCGGCGACGAACCGGCCGGCGAGGATCGTGGGCACGTACCAGGTGCCGCGCTCCTTCATCAGCCGGATCACCTCGTCGGTCATGTAGGTGCCGTGCTCGATCGAATCGACGCCGCCGAGCACCGCGCGCTTCATCCCTTCGGTGCCGTGCGCGTGCGCGGCGACCCGGAAGCCGTAATCGTGCGCGGCCGCCACCACGGCCTCGATCTCGGCGATTCGGAACTGCGGGTTCTGGCCGCTGCGCGCCTGGCTCAGCACGCCGCCGGTGGCGGTGATCTTGATCAGGTCCGCGCCGGCCTTGTAGCGCGCGCGCACCGCCTTCCAGGCCTCGTCGGGGCTGTTCACCACGCCCTCGTCGGGGCCCGGATCGTAGCCGAGCTCGAGGCTGCGGCCGTTGCTCGGATCGGCGTGCCCGCCGGTGGTCGCGATGGATTTGCCGGCGGTGAACACCCGCGGGCCCGGCACCAGCCCCTCGGCGATCGCCCTGCGCAGCGATTGCGCGAGCCCGTGATCGGTGCCGAGATCACGCACCGTGGTGAAACCCGCGTCGAGCGTGCGCCGCGCGTATACGACCGAGCGGTACGCGGCGTCCTGAGGATCGAGGGTGAAGCGCTCGAGCTGCCCTTCCGGCGACGTCTGGCCGTCCATGTGCACGTGCATGTCGATCCAGCCCGGCATCACGGTGGCGGTGCTGAGGTCGACCACACGGTCGCCGGCGACGAACCCCGGCTCGACCCGCCGGATCTCGTTGCCCTCCACCACGATGGACTGCCGCTCGAGCACCCGGCCGGCGTTCACGTCGATCAGGCGTCCGGCATGAATCACCGTTTCCGCCGACACGGACACCGCGCCGGCCGCGAGCAGCCCGGCCAGCAGCCAGCACGGAATCCTCCTCACCCTCCTCATGGCACCTCCCGGCGCAATCGAAAGCCGCGATGGTAACGGACCCGGCGCGCTTGTGCAGGGGGCGATCCGGTTGGGATAATGCGGAGTTTCGTTTTCCAGGAGCTGCCGTGGCCGAAGCCGTATCCGAGATACAACGGATCACCGAGTCCGTCGCCACGATCAAGGCCGAGCTCGAGGCGCACCGCTACATCTGCAGCGACCAGATCGCGACGGCCGTGTACCTCGCGTTCCACCTGCGCAAGCCGATCCTGATCGAAGGGCCGCCGGGCGTGGGCAAGACCGAGCTGGCGAAGACCACCGCCGAGATGTTCGCGCTGCCGCTGATCCGGCTGCAGTGCTACGAGGGCCTCGACGAGGCGAAGGCGATCTACGAGTGGAAGTACGGCAAGCAGCTCCTGTACACCCAGGTCCTGAAGGAAACGCTGGACGAGGTGCTGCAGGGGGCCAAGGGCTTCGCCGACTCGGTCAACCGCCTGCACGAGTTCGGCGACATCTTCTTCTCGGAGGAATTCCTCGAGCCGCGGCCGCTCCTGAAGGCGCTGAAGGCCGAGAACGGCTGCGTGCTGCTGATCGACGAGGTCGACAAGTCCGACCACGAATTCGAGTCGCTGCTGCTCGAGATGCTCTCCGACTTCCAGGTGTCGATTCCCGAGATCGGCACCGTGAAGGCGGTGCGCGAGCCGCCGATGGTGTTCCTCACCAGCAACAACACGCGCGAGATCTCCGATGCGCTGAAGCGCCGCTGCCTGCACCTGTACATCCCGTTCCCGGACGTGGATCTCGAGCAGCGCATCATCCAGGCCCGTGTCCCGCACATCCCGCCGGAGCTGCGCCGCCAGCTCGTCGCGTTCATTCACGAGCTGCGCGAGATGGACCTGAAGAAGGTCCCGGCGATCAGCGAGACCATCGACTGGGCCCGTACGCTGCTGCTGCTGCACACCGAGACCCTCGATCCGGGGCTCGTGCGCGACACCTTGAACGTGATCCTGAAGTTCCAGGAAGACATCGAGAACGTGCGCGCGGAGCTGCCGGCGCTGACCAGCAAGGTGGTGAAGAACTGAGCCAGGTTTCACTGTGGGAGCGGCCTCCGGCCGCGAACAGCCGGCCTTCTGTTCGCGGCCGGAGGCCGCTCCCACAGATGCCGAGCCGGCCCCACATACGCTGAACCGATGGACCGCACCCTCACCAACTTCATCCGCGCGCTGCGCAACTCGAACGTGCGCATCTCGACGGCGGAAACGCTCGACGCGTTCGCGGCGGTCGAGCTGGTCGGTTACGAGGACCGCGCGGCGCTGAAGCGCTCGCTCGCGCTGGTGCTGCCGAAGACGGCGGACGAGAAGGCGGCGTTCGATCTGTGCTTCGACCGCTTCTTCGCAGTGGAGGACCTGAGCGGGCAGCGCCCCGACCAGGAGCCCGAGCACGACGGCACCGAACCCGACGACGCTGACGGGGGTGACGGCGACGGCGGCCAGGGGGCCGGCGGCGAGCGTCAGCCGGGCGAGCCCCCGGCGCAGCGCAGGAAGAAGAAGAAAGCCAAGAGCGCGCGGGTGCAGCCGCAGGCCGAGGACGCGGAGGAGGAAGACCTCGGCCCCGGCGCGATGGCCGACGCCCAGTCGGCGCTCGGGCGGCTCCTGATGCACGACTCCAAGGTGGAGCTGTCGATGGCGATGGCCCGGGCGGGCGAAGCCGTCGACGTGCGCCAGATTCAGGTGTTCACCCAGAAGGGGCTCTACACCCGGCGCATTCTCGAGGAGATGGGGCTCGGCGAGCTGAACCGGGAGATCTCGGGGCTGCGACAGAGCCGGCGGGTACCGGAGCGGCGGCTCGGCCAGGAGCTCACGCGCCGGCGCGAGTGGCTGCGCGAGCAGGTCCGCGACTACGTCGAGCGCCAGTTCCTGCTGCACGCGGATGCCACCGGGAAGCGGCTGCGCGAGGAGCTGCTGCGCAAGGTGAAGCTGTCGAACGTCGAGCAGCGCAACTTCCGCCTGATCCAGGAAGTGGTGCTGAAGATGGCGAAGAAGCTGACCGCGCTGCACTCGCGGCGCAAGAAGGTGTTCAAGCGCGGTCAGCTCAACGTCCCGAGGACGCTGCGCCACAACATGGCCTACGACGGCTCGATCTTCGAGCTGCACTGGAAGTCGGTGAAGGTGGACCGGCCCAAGGTGTTCGCGATCTGCGACGTATCGGGCTCGGTCGCCGCCTACGCCCGCTTCATGCTGATGTTCCTGTACAGCCTCGAAGAGGTGATGCCGAAGGTTCGCTCGTTCGCGTTCTCGTCGGATCTCGCCGAGGTGACCGAGCTCTTCGAGCGCAACGGCATCGAGGACGCGATCGCGAAAACGCTGCGCGACTACTCCGGCGGCTCGACCGACTACGGGCAGGCGTTCAGCGACTTCAAGCGGCTGTGCCTGGACGACGTCGACAACCGCACCACGATCATCATCCTGGGGGATGCGCGCAACAACTACGGCGATCCGCGCGCCGAGATCCTCAAGGAGATGTACGACCGGTGCAAACGGCTGATCTGGCTGAATCCGGAGTCGCGCAACTCCTGGTTCGTCGGCGACTCGGAGATGCGCCGCTACATGGCCTACTGCCACCAGGCCGACGAATGCAACAGCCTGATGCACCTCGAGCGCATCGTCGGCAATCTGCTGCGGACCGTGACCTGACGCTGTGGGAGCGGCCTCCGGCCGCGATCACCAGCAGCATTCGCGGTCGGAGGCCGCTCCCACAGGGATAGGGGTCGTCATTGCGCCGGCGGCGCTTCGGTCTCCTCACTCGGCGAGATCAGCACTTCGAAGCCCGGCCGGCTGCCGGCGGGGTCGCCGAACGCGCCGTTGGTGAGCCAGCGAATCACGCCGAAGTCGTTCAGCAGGCTGTACACGAAACCGATGACGACGACCGTCGCGACCAGCTTCGGCCACGCCGCCGGCCGCTGACCGAACCGGTCGCCGAGCGCGATCTTCGCGCCGCGGGGCAACTTCGCGACGCGGGTCAGGCTCTCGCCGAACGGCACGTTGAGCCGCGCCCGTGCATTCACCGCCCAGCCGTTCGCATCGAGGATCGGCCCCAGGTTGCGTTTGCGCAGCTTCAGCCAGGCGATCAGCACCGACGGTCCGGAGACGATCAGCACCAGCGCGGCGAGCGCGATGCAGAGCTGCCAGAACGGCAGGCGCATCAGGCCGCTGCCGTAGCCGGCGATCGCGGCGGTCGCGGTCGCGAGCGCGCCGAACGCGACGCCGAGCGCCGCGACGGTGCCGACGTCGATCCGCTTCGGTTCGGCCGTCGCCTGGTCGACGTTCGCGACCGCGGCGGCGGTCGACTCGAGCTTCTGCGACGTCGCCGCATCGGCGGCGGCCGCGCGCTTCGCGACTTGCTCCTCGATGAACCGCACGAGCTTCTTGTACGGCGCCCAGAAGGCCTGACGCAAGCTGATCGGGTTGTCGACGATCTTCGTGATCGTCGCGTCCCAGTCGCGGCCGTCGCGATCGTAGAAGATGCCGTTGCGGCCGACCATCAGGTTGTCGGAATCGCCGTTCGTCACGGCGGCGACGATCTGCCGGCTCTCGCCGGTCGCGCGGCGCACGCAGTCGCAGTAGAGCAGGTAGGTACCGGCCATCGCGACCATCGGGGCGGACTTGGCCGCGTCGTCGACCAGCAGGGTCAGGTCGCAGCTTCGTTGATCGATGTAGAGCGTGCCGGCCTGGAAGATCGCGCGCGACTCACCGCTGTAGAAATGCCTGAAGTTGACGAAGTTCTCGCAGAGGAGCTTCAGATAGCGGCAGTAGCGCACCAGCCGGTCGACGCCGTCGATGGCCTCAGCGGTGCCCGACTCGGCCAGGTCGCGGTCGATCAGCGCCCGCAGCGCACCGACCGCATCGCTCACGGGAATCTCGCGCACCCGCTCGGGCGCGAGCTGCGCGAGGGGCGAAGCCGCAACCGCTTCGCTCCAGGCCGCGAACGGCGCGAGCTTCGCTTCGAGCGCGCGCCAGTCCTCCCGCGTGAGCTCGCTGCGCTCACCGAGGAGCGGCACGACCACCGTCGCCCGGAACGTCTCGATCCGTTCTTCCCAGGCGGGATTGATGCCGCTGGTCAGCGGCAGCGGCCGATCGGGTTCGACCCGCGCCAGCGGCAACGCGGCGATTTCCGCCGCGGACGGGTCGAGCTCTGCCGACGCGAACGCGGTGAACTTCTCCTCGGTGCCGTTCACCGTGGCGGCCGCGCGCCGGTCGAACTCCGCGAGCCGGCAGCGGGTGAAGTAATCGGTGATCTTCGTGCGCACGGCGGCGAGGGCCGCCGCGGCGTCGGCCGTGCGCTCACCGAGCACGCGAACCGCCGGATCGGCCTCCGCGGTGGCGAGCCGCTCGGCGAGCGCAGCGGCCTCGGCCAGGAAGCGATCCAGCTTCTCGGCGGAAACGCCGGGTTTGCCGGACAGGTCGAGGTCCGCGCCCAGGCATGCGATCACGTCGTCGATCAACGCCTGCACGGCCTCGTTGCCGTCGGCCGCATCGTGCGTGACGATGCCGTCGCCGTTGAACGGCATCTGCGCGAAGCGCTCGCGCGCTTCCGTCGTCTCCGCAACGCTCAGCGACTCGGCGCCGGGGCGGCCGAGCAGCTCGAGCACGTGCCGGGCCGCCTCCCGCATCTGCACGCCTTCGGGGGTGGAATCGTCGATCGCCGCGAGCGGCAGGGCTTCGGGCGGGTTCACCAGGTCGTCGGGGTTCTTCAGGTGCGCGCCCGCCCACTTGATCGCCCCGATCAGCTCCATCGCGCGGATCCGCCCATCGCCGTCGGAGTCGATCAGCTCGAGGGTCCGCTGGTCGAAGTGCAGCCCGTGAACCGGGCACGCGAGCGCGGCCCAGAGCTTCTGATCGAGCTGATCGAGCGCGAGGAGATCGGCCCCGGAGGTGAGCGCCACCTGCTCGAAGTCGCCTGCGCGGAAGAAGGCCCAGGTGTGCCCGGCGGACGGATCTGCCACGAGCGCAACTCCTGTTTTTCTGTGTTGTCGGAGGCTGCCCCGAGCAGCCGCGAGGCCATTATAGACAGGCGGCGAAACGGCAGACCAGATGGCCGCGCGGCCCGACACGTCGAGCCACGGGGCCGGCAGCCATCCCTGGATAGGGGCGCGGTCTCCCGCCGCGATCTTCCGATCGCGGCCGGAGGCCGCTCCCATGGCTCAGGGATTCAGGCGATAGGCGACGCTCATGCCGAAGACCCTCGGATCGGTCGTGGTCGCGAACCGCTTGAAGTTCGCTTCCTCACCGGAGCCTTGAAGCGCCCGCACCCCGAGCTCGTTGGTGATGTTGTTGACGAACGCGGCGACCTCCCAGTTGCGCGTGGCGCTGGTCCAGCTCAGCCGGGCGTCCCAACGCAGGAAATCCGGCGTGCGGTCCAGGTCCCGCTCGAACGGCGCGTTGAAGAAGAACTCGTCCGTGTAGCCGACCGTGCTGAACAGGTCCAGCGTGCCCCGGTCACCGAGCGACCAGGTGTAGTTGCCCCAGGCCGTGAACTTCCACTGCGGAATCTTCGGCAGGCTCGCCCCGTCGAAGCCCGAGAACGTGCGTTCCGCGACGGTGAAGATCGAACCCGGCAACGCCGGATTGTCCACGTCGACCACTTCGAAGTCCTCGGTGAACTCGGCGTCCGTGTAGCTCCAGGTTCCTCCCACCGTGAGCCGCTCGCCGATCAGCAGCGTGACGTCACCTTCCCAGCCGATCGTCCTCGCCTCCGGGAAATTCACCACGTTCACGCTGGTGCCGAACAGCCCGCCCGACTGGGTGATGATCGTGTGGATGTCGTCGTACTGGTAGAGATAGACGGACGTGTTGATCTGCAGCCGGCCGTCGAGCAGCGTGCCCTTGTAGCCGAGCTCGTAGGCGAGAATGTCTTCCTCGTCGTATTCCGGCGTGACTCCGGAGAAGAATCCCAGGTTGTAGCCGCCGGAGCGCCAGCCGGTGGTGGCCGACGCGTAGATCAGCGTGTCGGGCGTCGGCTGGAAGTCGAGGTTCACCCGCCAGGTCCAGACGTCCCATTCGTTCTCCTGCTCCCGGAAGACGTTGAAGGTGATCGGCACGCCGGTGAAGCGGACCGGCTCGTCCCCCGGATTGGTTCCCTGGTCGTCGACCTGGATTCCGCCGTTCGTCGTCGCCGCGATCGGATCGATCGCTCCGCTGACGGCGTTGTACAGACACAGCAGGTTGGCGCCGAATCCGCACGCGGCGGCGCCGGCCGGGTTCGATGCGAAGTACGCCGCAGTTCCTGGCCCCAGATCTCCCGTCAGCGTGAACAGCGCGAGCGCGGTCAGAGCAGGGCTCTCGTTCTGGCCGAGGGCACGCTCGATGCCCTTCTTTTCGTCCTTCGCGTAGCGCACTCCCAGCGTCAGCGCCCATTTGTCGCTGAACTCGTACTCGCCCTGTGCGTAAGCCGCATACGCGCGGGTCTCGATGTCGTTGTCCCACATGAAGAACGTGCCGGGGGTGTTCACTCCGTCGTGGCGCGCCCCGCGCAGGCTGTTGCCGGTCTCCCCGTACCAGGGCGCGATGATCGTCGCCGTGCCGGTGACCGGGTTCGGCAGCAGCGTACCGGCCGCCACCGCCCGCTCGGCGGCGTAGATGTCGAACAGCGGGCCGATCTGGGCCTGGTCGTTGCCGAGCGCACCGATCGCCTCGAGCACCTCGAGCGTCGCGCCGAAGGCCTGGATTCCCCCGATGCCGTCGTAATTCGCGTCGTTCTTGAAGCGGCCCTGCGTGTCGATCGGGTCGTACAGATCGAGGCGCTGGTTGATCACCGACTCGTAGACGAACGCACCGGTGGTCAGCGAGAACCGCTCCGTGTCGAAAATGAGCTGCAGCTCGTGCTGCCAGTTGTGGTTCTCCTGCAGCACGTAGAAGTCGGAGCTGCCGAGGCGCGTGCTGCCGGTCTTGTCCTCGTCGGTGTTGCGGTCGTAGAAGAAATCGGTATAGCCGCCGATGTACTTGAGCTGCCAGTTCTCGGCATCGTAGGTCAGGTTGAACTGCACCGCTTGATGATCGAAGAACTCGTCGTACTGCCCGTTCGTATCGATCTTCAGATCGTCCTCGTCCAGCTCGTCGCGATCGGCGATGTGCAGGCGCTCCACCGGATGGCCGAGCTGGAAGTTCGGGTGCAGCGAAGCGGATACCGCAGCGCCTTTGCCGTAGGCCGGCAGCCCCGTCAGGGGGTCGATGTCCTGCACCCCGTTCGCGTCCAGATCGAGCGGCTCGCTGAGCGATGAGCGGATGTCGATCCCGGGGCGCACGTCCTGCGCTTCGATCACGGCTCCGGTCACCGGGTGGACGAAGGTGTGTACCGGCATCGTCGGATCGAAGAAATCCGACTGGAACGGCACCGCGGTCTGGTTGCGGTCGATGATCCGCTTGCCGAACGTCAGGCGCGTGTTGTCGCGCTCGAGCGTTCCGTTCTCCTGTACCACGATCGGCATCGTGCCGGCTCCGCCGTTGAACCTCCGGCGGTAGCTGCGCTCGTTGCCCCGGGCATAGATGCTGAGGCGGTCCACCGGGACCCATTCGAACGCCAGCGTATAGTTCTCGTCACCGTAGTTGTTGATGTCCTCGCCGAGCCCGGAGGTCTCCTCGATGTAGCCGTCCCGTCGCCGATCGGAACCCGTGGCCCGCAGGGCGAAGCGATCTTCGACCACCGGCGCCGAGATCATGTAGTAGATCTCGCGGGTGTCGTAGCTGCCGTAGGTGCCCTTCACCTCGCCTTCCCACTCGGTCAGATTGGGCCGATTCGAGACGAAGTTGATCGCACCGCCGACGGCGTTACGCCCGTAGAGGGTTCCCTGCGGCCCGCGGAGCACCTCCACTCGGGCCAGGTCGTACAGGCCGCCTTCGGTGGAAGCGATGCCGAAGTCTTCCGAGTAGACGCCGTTGAAGTAGGTCGCCACGCCGGGATCGCCGCCGAGCGTTCGCGCCGTGCGCCCGACCCCGCGGATCGCGGCGTCGTACGGCTGGATCGTCGTTGCGGGAATGTAGTTCTGCAGGTCCTCCTGGTTGCGGATGTTGAAGTTTTCCAGGAAGGCCTCGTCGAATGCGGAAATCGAGATCGCCGTGTCGGAAACCGTGGCCTCCCGGCGCTCGGCGGTGACGATCACCTCCTCGATGCGCCGTCCTTCCGCCTGCTCGGCGAACGCAGGAACCCAGGCCGTGCCCAGCACGGCTCCCGAACACAGTCCGATCAGCGACAACCCGCACGCCCTACGTCTCGTGCCCATTTCATTCCTCCCATTGAGGAGGGCACAGCGACGCTTCCGAGCCTACGGCCGGAGTGACTCCCGTTCCTTCAGTTCATTGATCCATCGCGCGACTGCAGCAGAACGGCGTACGACGACTTCGAGCTCCGGAGGACCTCCGACGACTCGGTCAGACGACGCATCAATACCCTCCGCTAAGTTGCCTCAGCGGCGCCGTTACGGGTCCCTCCCCAGGTGACCCCGACGTCGCAGCTTGGAGGGGCCGAGACGCCGCCGGCGGCGTCCGGTATTCCTCTCCCCTCTGAAACATGTTTTAGGCTTCCGCGGAGCGGCTGTCAAAGGGAATGCGGCGGAACGTGCCGGGCTTGTCGGACAGCGGGCCCGGGCTGCACCCGGGCCCGCTCCGGGCGGTCATCTCCGATCGAAGCTGTAACGCACGGAGGCTCCGTAGACCCTCGGCTCCGTCAGGAAGTAGTTGCGGAAGAAACCCGACGTATCCGAGGTCAGGTACTTCCCGGTCACGTTGTCCTCGTCCTCGATGTTGCGAATCCAGGCCCTGACGATCCACTGGCCGTTGTCGCTCTCGTAGGTCAGCGAGGCGTTGTGCTGATCCCAGGAGTCGATCTCGTCGCCGACCGTGTTGAATTCCCGCGCGTAGGAGTCGTCCTGCCAGTAGTAGTCCCAGCGCGCCGTCACCGAGCCGGCGATCGCGCTCACCGCCCACGTGTAGGCGAGTCCGAGGTGAATCGTGTGCTCCGGCGAGTTCGGTAGCTGGTTGCCGTCGAGATCCGTCGGAATGCCGTCGGACGTCTCCACCCCGTTGGCCTGGAGGAAGCTCCGCGAAAAGTAGGCGGGAATGCCGTTCGCATACGTCGTTCCGGCAACCGCCGCGCCGTTGGCATCGCTCAGCGCCCCCGGCGGTACCCCGGGACCCGGGTTCAGCGCCAGCGGTGTGATCGCCAGCACCTGGTCGGTGCGTGCGATGTACGTCACGCCGGTGAGCGATCCTGCGTCGATGTTCTTGAGCACGATCCAGTCCGGATCCCCCGCCGTGCGATTGACCGGGTCCAGCGACTGCGAACCGGCCACCGACGTGTCGAGGTACGAGTAAGCCCAATCCACCGCCAGCCCCGGCAGCCCGTCGGGCCGCCACAAGCCTTCGAGCTCCACGCCCCAGATGTCGGCGTCGATGTTGTCGTTGATCGACGTGTTGTTGGCGATCCGCGTGATCTGCAGTCCCTTGTAGTCGTACACGAACGCGGCGGCGTTGAGCATCAGCGTGCCGTCGAGGAACGTGTTCTTCGAACCGATCTCGAACGCATCGACCTCCTCGGGCTCGAACGTGAACGGCGTGGTCGACTGGAAGGTCGGGTTGATCGGCGGGTTGAAGCCGCCGGGCTTGTAGCCGCGGCTGAAGAACGCGTAGACCAGCGAATCGTCCGTGACCTGCCAGTCGACGCCGATCCGGCCGGTGACCTCGTCCCACTTGAACGAGTCCGGGCTGCCGGTGATGCCGCGGGTTTCGTTGAAAGTGGGCACGATCGGAATCAATTGGTCTGCTGCGAGACGCTCGGGACTCAATATCCCGGTCGAGGCCGCCGCTTCGAACGCCGCCGTCGCGCCGTAGAACTCGACCAGAGCGGGATCGAACGGGCCGCCGAACAGGAATGCCGCGTTGCGTGACCAGTAGGGATCCGGCCCGAGCGCGCCGCCCGCGAGCGCATTCACATTGACGGCGTTGAACAGCACGCTGGTGGACGACGTGTACTTCTTGTCCTCGTTGTAGCGCAGTCCCGCCGTCAGCTTGACCTTCGGCGTCACGTCGAAGTACACCTCACCGAAGACCGCGTAACCTTCGTCGGTCTTGAAGTCGGGTTCGGCCGGCACGTTGAAGAGCGTCGGATAGAGCGGTGGGAAGCCGAGGATCGGCACGCCTTGAGTCCCGACCAGGTCCAGCGTGTTCGCGTTCACGTAGTAGTCGCCGCCATCGGTGTTCGCCTCGTGAGTGCCGACACCCAGCAGGAAGTTGAACGGCCCCTCGAATGTGCTGGACACCTTGGCCTCCACACTCCACCCGTCTCCCTTCGCTGACGAATGGTCGTAGGCGAATACCCGGTCGGTCGCGGCGTAGGGATGCACGCAGCCGCCGAAGATGCCGGCCGTGCCGGCCTGGTAGTTGCACTGATCGGAGTCGTCGAATCCGCCGCTGAATTTGCCCGAGACATCGGAGGTCAGGTACACGCCGCTCGGGTTGAGCGCCGTCGGCTCGAGCGTGACGCCGACGTCCATCAGGTAGTCCTGGCGGGAGATGTATTCGCTCGCCTGATAGCCGCCCTGCAGGCTGAAGCTCAGCGCGTCGAAGTCGTACGTGAAGCCGAACAGCACGAGGTCTTCCTCGTAGTAGTACGTCGGCTCGAAGTCGGTGTGCATCTTCCGGAAGTCCTGGGTGTCCGGCCGCGGGAAGTTGTACGAGACCGTCGGGTCGTCGTTCCCGCCCGGGGATCCGAGCGGCACCGCGCCGCCGAGGGGCACCGCGGCGGACATGCCGGCGAAGATGCCGCCGGTGGTCGAGCCGAGGTGGGGCGTATCCCAGCCGAAGCCGTCGGCCGTGCAGCCCAGGGTCGGGATGTCGTTCTTCTCGCAGATCTGGTTGGTGATGCGGACCTTGTCGTCGTCCTCCTTGAAGTAGCTGTACTGTACCCAGAGATTGGCCCGGTCGGTCATTGCCCATTGCCCGGTCAGGCGAACCGTCCATAGATCGCGGCCGTCGACGTCGTCGTCGATGCCCGGCAGCGTCGTGCCGTCGAGTCCGACCTGACCGTACGCGGTGTTCTCGATGTAGCCGTCCCGCTCGAGCATCATCCCGGCGACCCGGAAGGCGAGCTTGTCGGTGATCGGCAGGTTGAATGCACCCTTCAAGCGCATATGGTCGTAGTCGCCGTATTCGGCGTCGATGAAGCCGCCGATCGACTCGAACTCGGGCTGCTTGGTGACCATGTTGATCGCGCCGCCCGTGGCGTTGCGGCCGAACAGCGTTCCCTGCGGGCCGCGGAGAATTTCCACCCGCTCGACATCGAAGAACTCGATCGCCGGCAGGTTGCTGTTCACCGGAATCTCGTTGATGTGTGTCGAAACGCCGTTCTCGCCCGAGCCGGAAATCACCAGCCGGCCGATGCCGCGGATGCTGAAGCTCGAACCGCCGAAGTTCGTCGCGGTGAAGCTGACGTTCGGCGCGTTCAGCTGCAGGTCCGACGGATTGATGACCTGGCGGTCCTCGATCATCGCGCCGGTCAGCGCCGTGACGGCGATCGGGACTTCCTGAAGACTTTCCTCTGCCCGTTGGGCGGTGACTATGATCTCCTCGATGGACCGGTCGCTGGTGGCCGCGTCCGATTGGCCGCTAAGCGCCATCATGCCGAGCGCTGTCACGCCGAGCGCCATCGCGCCCTGCGCCACGGTGCCGGCAGCCCGTGCGGCTCGTTTGCCGGCGCTGAATCCCCTTCCCATGAATCCGCCCTCCGTTCGAGGAGGGCACGCACACGCCGACCGCGACTCTACACCCGGATAATCTCCCGGCCGAAGAACCACGATGCCGCCCGCCGGGCTGCACCGGCCGATCCGACGTCAGGCACGACACATAAACCCAGAGATCGATCCGAGCCCACGGTCCAATGACGCATGCATACCCTCCCATCGCGATTGGATCAGGAGGCGTCACAGCGTGGGGTCTTCAGACCCCGGCGCCCGTCGTCGAAGGTTCACGGCTGCCGGAACGCGTCCGGCCGGCTCTCCCCTCTGGAACGCGTTTTATTCCTCCCGGAAGCCGCTGTCAAACTCACTCACGGGGCTCACGCGCAAGCCATTTTCGCGCCATCCGCAGCACGGACTCTTCATCGGTGTAGGCATCGAGCCCATCGATGGGAACCCAGGCGAGGTCCAACGACTCGCCGCTCACGCGGAACGCTTCGCTGCCACGCACACGCATCGCGAACCGCACGTCGAAGTGCAGGTGCGCCGGCTCGTCCCCCCGCGCCGGGATCTCGTGCACGTCGAGGTCGAAGATCTCGGTCGACAGCGCCGCCACGTCCAGTCCCGATTCCTCACGCGCCTCCCGGAGCGCGACCTCGAGCGGCTCGGGGTGCCCGTCGCTGTGCCCGCCGAGCTGCAGCCAGCGCCCGAGCTTGCGGTGCTGGGTGAGCAGCACCCGGACGCCCCGACGGTCGACCAGCCACGCGGAGCCGCAGACATGACCTTCGACCAGGGTTCGATCGAAACAGCGGCGGTTGCGCGCCACGAACTCGACGAAGCGCTCGGTCGTCGTGGCTTCCTCCGGATGGCGCTCCGCATAGCGTCGAAGCCGATCGAGCAGCGGACGTCGGTGCATGAAAAAGAACCAACCAGCAAGGTGCGGTCAGTATAGGAATGAAGAAGCCCATGGGGCGAACCCCATGGGCTTCTCGACGGTCACGACGGTCAGTTGGCGCCGAAGCTGTAGCGCACCGATGCGCCCCAGATCCTCGGCTCGGTCAGGAAGTAGTTGCGGTAGAAGCCAGACGTGTCCGACGTGAGGTACTTGCCTGTCACGTTGTCCTCGTCCTGCAGGTTCCGCACCCAGGCCTTCACCAGCCACTGCCCATTGTTGCTCTCGTAGATCAGCGACGCGTTGTGCTGATCCCAGGAGTCGATCCGGTCACCAGGGGTGTTGAACTCACGGGCATAGGACTTGCTCTGCCAGTAGTAGTCCCAGCGCGCGGTCAGCGATCCGGCGAGCGCATTCACCGGCCAGGTGTAGGCGAGACCCAGATGGACCGTGTTCTCCGGCGAGTTGGGCAGCCGATTGCCGTCCAGGCTCGTGGCGAATCCATCGGAGGTCTCGACGATCCCCACCGTGTTCAACGGCAGACCCGTGGTCGGATTGACGGCCGTCCCGTCCAGGTAGCTCCGCGAGAAATACGCGGGCAGCCCGTCCGAATACGTGGTGCCGTCGGCGGTCAGCGGACAAGGACTGCCGTTCAGCGGATTGTCCGAGCTCAGCGCCCGGCACAGGCTGTACGCCTCGTCGATGTGCGCCTGCGTGATCTGCGACCGATTGGCGATGTAGTTCACGCCCGTCAGAGAGCCCGCGTCGATGTTCTCCAGAACCACGAAGTCCGGATCTCCGGCGGTACGGTTGATCGGGTCGACCGATTCGGAGCCGCTCACCTCGGCATCGAGCCAGGAGTACGCCAGATCCACCGCGAGCCCCGGGAGGAACTCGGGCCGGTACAGTACCTCGAGCTCGGCACCCATGATGTCCGCGTTGATGTTGTCGTTGATCGACGTGTTGTTCGCGATGCGCGTCACCTGCAGGCCGGTGTAGTCGTACATGAAGAACGCGCCGTTCACCATCAGTCCGCCGTCCAGCAGGATGTTCTTCGAACCGACCTCGATGGCGTCGACCTTCTCGGTGTCGAACGTGTAGGCAGCCGTGCCGCTGTTGATGAACGACTCGTTCAGCGGCGGGTTGAAGCCGCCGGGCTTGAAGCCCTTGCTGTAGAACGCGTAGATCATGCTGTTGTCGCTGATCTGCACGTCGACGCCGATCCGGCCGGTGACCTCCTTCCACTCCGCCTCCCGGGGGCTGCCGGTGAGATCACGGGCTTCCCCGAATCCCGGGGCCGGAGGCACACCGGCGAGCGCGCCCAGCGCACCCGGCACGTTGCCGTCGGTGATCGCGGCGATGAAGTCGTCGTAGACGCCATAGTATTCGGCGAGCGCACGGGCACCCGGGGCGGCCGGATTGCTGAGCAGATCGAGCAACGTCGTCCGAACAAACAGCGGGTTGTCGAAGGTTCCGAGGTTCACCGCGTTGAACAGCACGCCGCTGTCGGCCACCTCCTTCTCGTCGTGGTTGTAGCGCAAGCCAGCCGTGAACTTCACGTTGGGAGTGAAGTCGTAGTAGACCTCGCCGAATACGGAGTAACCCTCGAACAGGTTGCCGCCGCTCGGATCGCTGGTCGAGTTGAACATGGTGGGATACAGCGGCGGAAAACCGAGGCCGGGGACGCCGTACACGCCCACCAGATCGAGCGTGTTGGCGACGACGTAGTAGTCGCCGAACGACTCCGAATCGATGTAGTTGGCGCCGAGGATGAAGTTGAACGGGCCGTCGTACGCGGAGCGAACTTTTGCCTCCACGGTCCAGTACTCCGCTTCGCTCGAGGACTGGTCATAGGCGAACACCCGCGTCGGATCCGCGTCGATCGTGCAGCCGCCGAATATGCCGGCGGTGCCGTCGTTGAAGTTGCATTCCCCGCTGGTCCAGTCGCCGCCTGCGCCGCCGGCGGGCTCCGACGTCGGCCAGAGGCCTTGCGGGTTAGCCGGCGTAGCGTAGAGGTTGAACCCCACGTCCATGTTGTAGTCCTGCCGGGACAGGTATTCCGTCTCGGCGTAGCCGGCCTGGATACTGAACGTGTAGTCCGCGAAGTCGTAGGTGAACGCCGACGTGACCAGATTCTCTTCGTAGTCGTACACCGGCTCGAAGTCGGTGTGCATCTTGCGGAAGCCGGTGGACGGCGGCGTGAACGCCTTGGTCGGGGAGGGATTACCCAGCACGACCGCACCGTTCAGTCCCCCGAAGATACCCCCGGTGGTCGTGCCGGCGTGCGGCGTATCGAAGCCGAATCCGTCCGGCTTGCAGCCGATCGTCGGAATCTCACCCTTCTCGCAGACCTGGTTCGTGATGCGGACCTTGTCGTCGTCCTCGTCGAACCGGCTGTACTGCACCCACCAGCGGGCGTTGTCGTTGATCTGCCACAGCCCGGTGAGCCGGATCGAGTACAGGTCCCGGCCGTCGACGTCGTCGTCGATGCCTTCGATCTGGCACGGCGTGGTCTGCGGATTGTCGATGGTCGAGCCCGGCACGAGGCAGTCGCCCACCTGGCCGTGCGCGGTGTTCTCGATGTAGCCGTCGCGCTTCAGGTACATGCCGGCGAAACGCAGCGCGAAGTTGTCGGTGACCGGCACGTTGAGCGCACCCTTCAGCCGGGTGTGCTCGTAGTCCCCGTACTCACCGTCGAGGAAACCGCCCACACTCTCGAATTCCGGCATCGCCGTGATCATGTTGACCACACCGCCGGTGGCGTTGCGGCCGAACAGCGTACCCTGCGGACCGCGCAGCACCTCCACCCGTTCCATGTCGTAGAACTCGGCGGCGGGCAGGTTGGTCGGTACCGGTATCTCGTTCTGGTGAATCGACACGCCGGACTCGCCGGATGCCGAGATCACCAGGTTGCCGATTCCGCGGATGCTGAAGCTGGATCCGCCGAAGTTCGTCGCGGTGAAGCTGACGTTCGGCGCATTGAGCTGCAGATCCGACGGACTGATGATCTGCTTGTCCTCCATCATCGCGCCCGAGAAGGCGCTCACAGCGATCGGGACGTCCTGCACGCTCTCCTCGACGCGCTGGGCGGTAACCACCACCTCTTCGATCCCAGTCGTTTGTGCAGACACGGTCGCTGGCACTGCCAAGCAGCCTAGGGCCCCCGCTGCACCCGCAAATGCGAGGCGCAGCTTCAGCCCAGCTGAAAAGTCGAACATGATTGATCCCCTCCATAGCGGGCGCGTTGGCTTCTGGGCCCGCGGCTACCTTTAAACATGTTATAAATTGGATGTCAACGGGTCCCCGGCGGCTTTTTACGCCGATGGCGCGCACCCGGACTGGAGTTGGCGGGCCCGCAGACGTCCCTGATAAGCTCCGCTCGTCCGATAGTCCAACAAGATATGGAGGTATCATGTCGATAGCTGTCATCGCCCGGCTCAATGTCGCCGCAGGGAAGGAAGCCGAGTTCGAGAAGACCATGCTGGAGCTCGCCGCGCAGGTACGGGCGAACGAACCCGGCAACAAGCTCTACACGCTGTGCAAGGACGACCAGGGCAAGTACCTCGTCATGGAGCTCTACGACAACGAGGAGGCGCTGGCGCAACACGGCCAGTCCGCGCATTTCAAGGCCGCGGGGCAGAAGTTCGCCGGGCTGATGGCGGGTCGACCGGAGATCCAGCGGCTGCAGGTGGTCGGCTGAGCACCGATGCGGGAGCGGCCTCCGGCCGCGAACTTTCCAACCCGCCGAGAAAAAGAAAGGGCCGCTTGCGCGGCCCTTTTCGATTCGCGGCCGGAGGCCGCTCCCACACCTGGGTGGCGGGGGCTAGAGTCGGACGCCGAGCGACAACCCGTACAGACGCGGCTCGATGAAGAACGCGTTGGTGAACAGACCGCTGGTCTGATCGGTGCTGTACAGGCCGGTGATCTCGGTGTCGTTTTCGAGGTTCTGCACGAACGCGCGCACCCACCAGAGCCCGTTCGGGCTGGTGAACGTGGCCTGTGCATTCCACACGTCCCAGGCATCGACCATGTCCATCTCGCGCGCGAAGATGCGGGTCGAGAACTCGTCCTGCCAGTAGTAGTCGAGCCGCCCGGACAGGGTCGCGCCGTTGCCGAAGTAGTGGGTGTACTCGGCGCCGAGGCTCACCGTGAACTCCGGTGAGTTCGGCAGCGGATTGCCCTCGACGCTGGTCGGAACCCCGTCGCTGAAGCCGTAGCCGAACGCCGGTCCCAGGGCCTGCAGCGCCTGGCAGGAGCTGAAGGCCGAGTCGGTCACGCCCGGCGTCGCCGGGATGCCCGTCTCCGCGCCGGTCGGAACGTACGGAGCCGACACGCCCGCGAGCGCCGCTCGCAGTCCGGCATTCGCGCTCACCGGCCCCTGGCCGTTGTGCTCCAGCAGGCAGTGCGCACCCTGAAGGTCCTTGATCAGCGTCACGTCGTCCCGGCCCTGCGTCGGATCCCGAGGGTCGATGCTCTCGAACTCGCCGATCTCCGTGTCGAGCCAGCTGAACGCGGCGTTGAACAGCCAGTTCTGGTTCGGGGCGAACAGGAACTCGGCTTCAGCCCCGTAGATGTCGGCATCGATGTTCTCGTTGATCGAGGTGCGATTCACGATCTTCGAGACCTGCAGTCCCTTGTAGTCGTAGTAGAACGCGCTCAGGTTGGCCTGCAGCCGGTTGTCCCAGAGCTGGTTCTTGGTGCCGATCTCGTACGCGTGGATCTTCTCGGGATCGAATGCCGCCGGCGTGCCGGGGAACAGCTCGGTGTTGAAGGCCGGATTGATGCCGCCGCCCTTGTAGCCGCGGGAGTACGATGCGTAGACCAGCGTCTCGTCGGTGAACGGCACCGCCGGCAGCCAGTCGAGCACGATGCGCCCGGTCCACTCCTTGAACTCGACGTCGGCTTCGCGGAACACCTGGTCACCGTCGACGTTCGGATCCGCATCGTAGATGCCCGCCGCGGCACCTGCGGCGATCAGCTCGTCGATCGAGCTGACCGGCGTACCCCAGGGGGTGGTGACCTGCCCGGTGTCGGCATTCACGTGCACGGGCACGTTCAGCAGGAGCTGCCGGTCGCGCACGTACTTCTCGTCGACGTTGTAGCGCAGCCCCACGGTCAGCTTCAGCGTCTCGGTGAGGTCGTAGTAGCCCTCGCCGAACACGGCCCACGACTCGAGATCGAAGCGCGGCGTCTCGTTGTTGTAGTAGCCGGGCGCGAGCACGGTGAAGGAACCCGCCGGCGCCGGTGCATCGGCCGCCGCCCCGATCAGCGAGAAATAGTCGAGACCCGCGGCGCGCACGAAGTAGTCCGTCTCACCTTTGAAATCGAAGGTCGACGCCGCGAGCATGAAGTTGAACGGTCCGTCGAGCTGCGAGTTGAAGCGCAGCTCGAAGCTCGTCTGCTCCGACAGCGCGGTGGAGGTATCCTGCGCGCTGAACGTGTCGCTCAGCACGAAGTCGCCGCTGGCGAGACCGATGGAGCGATGGATGTTGGACACCGTGGAGACCGGTGCGGGCCCCCCGGCCGCGGTGCCGAGGAACCGCGCCGCGTCGGGGAACAGCGCTCCGAACGCCGGCGGCAGCGACACGGTCGCGCCGGACGCGGTGCCGTTGTAGTCCTGCTGGGAAACCACGGTGGTTTCCTGGTAGGCGCCGATGAAGGTCAGGTCCAGCCAGTCGTTGACGGCCTGCCTCACCTCGACCATCACGAAGTCCTCGTCGGCCTCGTACTCGGGATCGAAGAACGCCGACACCTCCCTCAGATCGGAAGGGTTGCCTGCCGGCGTGGCCGCGTCGGCAACCGGATCGAACAGCGCGAGCGCCTCGGGGAGCACCGCGGTCGACGGCAGCAGATAGCCGAGCGTCGCGAACGGGTTGAGCGCGTCCGTGCCGCGGCCGGTGGGCAGGCAGCCCAGCACCCCGCTCGGATCGAAGTCGCAGAACTGCTTCTGGCTGCGGGTGCGCGAGCTGTCCTCCTCGAACGTGTGCGCGATGATGTCGATGGTGGTGCTGTCGGTCGGCTCGATGCGCAGCGACGCCCGCACGGACCACTGGCTGCGGTCGTCGATGTCGTGGCCGGTCAGCACGTTGTCGGTGTAGCCGTCGCGCTCGAGCCAGATGCCGGCGAGGCGCGCAGCCATCCGATCGTTGATCGGGATGTTGACGGCGCCCTTGAACTTGCCGTGCTCGTAGTTGCCGACCTGCGCTTCCAGATCGGTGGTGAACTCACCGATCACCGGCCGCGCGGTCTTCATGTTGATCGCGCCCGCGGTGGCGTTGCGGCCGAACAGCGTGCCCTGCGGACCACGAAGCACCTCGAGTTGCTCGATGTCGTAGTACTCGGTCTCGAACAGCCGCGGCGACTGCAGGTACACGTCGTTGATGTGCACGCCCACGCCCGAGTCCGCGCTCGTACCCACGGCCACCGTGCCGAGGCCGCGGATCGAAAAGTTCGACCCGGAGAAGTTGCCCTTCGTGTAGGACACGTTGGGCACGTTGAACTGCAGGTCTGCGAAGGAATCGATCTGCTTGCGGTCGAGCTGATCCGCGTTGAACGCCGATACCGCGATCGGAACGTCCTGGAGACTCTCCTCGCGCTTCTGCGCGGTCACGACAACCTCTTCGATCGCCGCGTTGAGCGGCGGTGCGAGAAGGCTGAGTAGCAGGAACAAGGCAAACGCCGAACCCGGCGCCGCCGTAAGATGGCGCTGCATCTCGACTATCTCTCCCTTATGGTATTAGTACTGCCAGACGCGTCTGTCAGACCGCGGCGGCCACCGACACCGGCTCGTGCGAGCCGGCCTGCACACCGGGCGGCGCCGATCGTAGCAGCATGATGCGCCGGAAGCAAAATCGCGCGGGGACCGCGAACCGAAGGCGGGGCAGGCCGCCGAAGCGGACCTGCCCCCGGTCGGACGGAATCTACATCCGATAGCCGAGCGTCAGCCCGTAAGTGCGCGGCTCGAGCACGAACACGTTGGTGAAGTTCGCCGAGCTCGCATCCGTGAAGTAGCCGCCGGTGATGTAGTCATCGTTCTTGATGTTCTTCACGAACCCTTCCACGTACCAGCTCGAGTCACTGCTGTAGAGGGTCACCGAGGCGTTCATCACGTCCCAGGAATCGATCTCGTCCTGTTTGGTGTTGTAGATACGGAAGTAGAAGCTGTCCTGCCAGTAGTAGTCGAAGCGCGGCACCAGCTCCATGCCGCCGGGGAGGCGGAAGGCGTATTCGACGCCGAGCTTGACGGAGAACTCCGGCGCGTTCGGAAGCTGGTTGCCGTCGAGGTCAACCGGTATCCCGATCGGCACCTGCACCAGGTCCGGCAGCGTCGGCAACGGATTGCCGTCGGCGTCGATCGGAATCGACTCGAAGATGTTCGCGCAGTCGATCGTGACCCCGCACTCGGACGGATCCCACGTTCCGGAAGCCGGCACGATGAACACGTCGGCGCCGGTGTTCTTGACGGTGATCCAGTTCGGGTCGCCGTTGGTGGGGTCGGCCGGGTTGACGCTCCGCGATCCGTCGATTTCGGTGTCGAGCCAGGAGAAGAACGCGTCGAACCGAAGCCCGTCCACCGGCACCCAGATCATCTCCGCTTCGAGGCCCATCACGTTCGCGTCGATGTTCTCGTTCACCGAGGTGCGGTCGATGATCTTGGTGGTCTGCAGGCCATCGTAGTTGTAATAGAAGTAGGTGGCGTTGAGCTGCAGGCGGCCGTCGGCCATCCGCGTCTTCGCGCCGATCTCGATCGCGTCGATGTATTCCGGATCGAAGGTCTCCTCGAACGCGCCGGTGAACGACGGCGGGTTGATGCCGCCCGACTTGTAGCTGCGCGACAGCGTCAGGAACAGGAGCGCCTCGTCGGTGAACGGCAGATCGGCGTCGTGCTCGATGCCGAGCTTGCCCGTCGTCTCGGACCACTCGTCGCCGAAGTCGCGGAACGGCGGAATCGGGTTGTTGCCGCCGACGCCGAAGCCGTGGAACGTGCGATCCAGCGTGATCGGCGCGACCAGCGGTAACGGACCGGAGGGTCCGAACGTGTCGTTGAGATACGCCCGGCCCGAAACGCCCGGCACGTAGGGCAGCGCATCGTTCAACAGCGATTGCCGGTCTCTCAGGTCCTTCGACTCGTCGGTGTAGCGGATGCCGGCGGTGATCCGGGTGCGCTCGCTGAGATCGAAATACAGCTCACCGAACAGGGCCCATGTCTCCAGCTCGTAATCGTGGGTGTCGTTCCGGTAGAAGGCGACCGGTGCGAACTCTCCGTCCACCACCGCGCCGTCCACGCCGCCGGTGAGGATCGCCGCCGTGTTGAAGTGCACGTCGTAGTAGATCTGATCGGTCGTGTGATCCATGTAGAAGCCGCCGACCAGGAAGTTCCAGGGCGAATCGGTGTAGTTCGACTGCACCCGGGCCTCCAGCGTCCAGGTGTCCCCTTCGAACGCCGACGTGTCGTAGACGTACTGGTAGTTGAAGCCGGACACCGTCGGGTCGGACGGCGTCGTCAGCACCCCGTTCGCGTCGGTCACGCCCTGAATGTTCGGCAGGAAGGTTTCGCTCGGAACCGACCAGTCGTAGTCCGTCTGGGTGAAGTAGTCGACCTTCTGGTAGGACGCCACCGTGGTGAACGTCAGATCGCCGATGTCCCAGTTCAGCTCGGCGTTGTAGATGTCCTCCTCCATCTGGTAGATCGGATCGAAGTCCGAGTACACCTTCCTGAGGTCATCCGGCTTCGGCGAGTCCGCGAATCCGTCCGTGAAGAACGGATAGATGCCGCTGAAGAACGACAGGATGCCGCCGAGCTGGCCGTTGCCGTTCAGCACGTCGTACGACTCGATGTCCTGGTGCGGCAGGCAGCCGAGGCCGAACGGCCAGGGCCGGGGATCCTTCGCGCAGGTCTGGTTCGACGTGCGCATGCGGCTGTCGTCTTCCTCGAAGTGCTGCCAGAACAGATTCAGCTCCACGGCTTCCGACGGCGCGATCCTGAGCCCCAGCCGGGTCGCCCACAGATCGCGGTCGTCGATGTCCTTGCCGTTGAACTCGTTCTCCGTGTAGCCGTCGCGGTCCAGCATCATGCCCGCGACTCGGACCTGGATCATGTCCGACAGCGGCAGGTTGAACATGCCGCTGAACTTGGTGGTGTCGAAGTTGCCGAACTGACCGTCGATCGAGGCCTCCGTCTCGGCGCTCGGCTTCGCCGGGATGATGTTGACCACGCCGCCGGTGGTGTTGCGCCCGTACAGCGTCCCTTGCGGACCGCGCAGCACCTCCACCCGCTCGACGTCGAAGAACTCGGATTCGAAGATCGACGTCTGCTGCAGGTAGGCACCGTTGAAGTGGATGCCGACACCGGCATCCCCCGAGGCGGCCACCACGCTGCGGCCGATGCCGCGGATGGACAGACTCGACGCCGTGAAATTGGTCTTGGTGAAGTGCAGGTTCGGGACGCTGAACTGGATGTCCAGCGCGTCGTCGATGTTCTCGCGGTCCAGTGCGACCTGATCGAACGCCGAGACCGCAACGGGCGCGCTCTGGACCGAGCTCTCCCGCTTCTGCGCGGTGACCACCACCTCTTCGATGGCGGAACCCGCAGACGCGGCGAGCACCGGAGCCGCAGGCACTCCGGCGACGACCGCCACCGCAGCGGCGCGGCAGATGAGATTCCGCATGGGCTTGCTCTCCCCTAAATAAGACCTGGACGACTCAGGGTCGCCCCGAGAGGGTTCGAGCACTGGCGTCGCGGTACCGGGGACGTCCCACTCCCCCCAGGTGCCCCGGCGGAGCGTCAACCACTCCCGGGAAACCCACCGCCACCGTCGGGAGACGGCGGCAGTGCGACGAATTGCCACATCGCGCGCGAAGTAGACCAACTCGCGGCCAGGTGGTCAATCGGACGATTGTGAGCTAGTCCTGCACGTCGAACAGCGCGGCGAGCTGATCGGTCATCGCTCCGCCGAGCTGTTCCGCATCGGTGATCGTGACCGCGCGGCGGTAGTGGTGGGTGACGTCGTGGCCGATGCCGATGGCGATCAGCTCCACCGGCGAGCGGTTCTCGATCATCTCGATCGCGTACTTCAGGTGCTGCTCGAGGTAGTTGCTCGGGTTCACCAGCAGCGTCGAGTTGTCGACCGGCAGTCCGTCCGAGATCACCATCAGCACCTTGCGCTGCTCGGGCCGGACCACCAGGCGGTTGTGCGCCCAGATCAGCGCCTCGCCGTCGATGTTCTCCTTCAGCAGCTCCTCGCGCATCATCAGCCCGAGATTGCGGCGGCTACGCTGCCACGTGTCGCCGGCGGCCTTGTAGATGATGTGGCGCAGGTCGTTCAGGCGTCCGGGGTTCGGCGGCTTGCCCTCGGCGATCCATTTCTCCCGCGACTGACCGCCGCGCCAGGCGCGCGTGGTGAAGCCGAGAATCTCCACCCGCACCGAGCAGCGTTCCAGCGTACGGCCGAGGATGTCGGCGCACATCGCGGCGATCGTGATGGAGCGTCCGCGCATCGAGCCCGAGCTGTCGATCAGCATCGTCACGACGGTGTCGCGGAACTTCATCTCCTTTTCCTGCTTGAACGCGAGCGGGCTGAGCGGATCCACGATCACCTGGGCGAGCCGGGAGGAATCGAGCACGCCTTCCTCGAGGTCGAACTCCCAGGTGCGGTTCTGCTTGGCCAGGAGCTTGCGCTGCAGGCGGTTCGCGAGCTTCGAGGTCGCGTGCTGCAACGACAGGAGCTGCTGATCGAGCAGGCCGCGCAGCCGGAGCAGCTCTTCCGGCTCGCACAGCTCCTCGGCCCGCACCACCTCGTCGAACTCCGTGGTGAAGGCCTTGTAGTTGACGTCGACGCGGATCCGTCCCGCCTCGTCCGGGTTCGGCGGCGCTTCGTCCGGCTCCGCCTCGGCGCCGACATCGTCCATGTCGACGTCGGCGTCCATCTCCACCAGGCTGGTGTCGCCTTCGGCGCTCTCCTCCATCGGCGACTCGTCGTCGAGCACCACGTCCTCGGGCGAGTGGTCGCTCTGCGCCTCCTCGCCCTCTTCCACGCTCTCGATTTCGTCGGCCTGCTGGTCGGCTTCCGCGGGCTCCTCGATTTCCACCTCGAGGCCGAGATCCACCAGGATGCTGCGGCACACCTCGGCGAACCGGCTCTGGTCGAGCAGGTGTTCCTGCAGCCGATCGATGTGCTCGCCGGCGTGCTCCTCGACGTAGTCGCGCCAGAACTGCACCACGTGCTCGGCCGACGGCGGCAGCGGCCGGCCGGTCAGGCGCTGACGCACCAGGAGGCCTACCGCCACGGCGAGCGGCGCTTCCGATTCCACGGTGATGGTGTCGAAGGCCGCCTGGCGGCACTGCGCCTCGAGCGAGGCATCGAGGTTGCGGGCCACGCCCTCCATCCGCAGCGAGCCGATGCTGGCGATGCGCGCGTCTTCGATCCACTGGAACATTTCCTGGGCGGGACCGCCCTGCGGCGAGCGGCGCTGGTGCTCGGCGGCGTCGTGGTAGCGCATCTTCAGCGCGAACTCGTCGCCGACGCCGCGTATCGCGTTGATCTCCTCGTCGCTCGCGCCGATGGGCGGCAGCGGCACGCGGATGCGCGTGCCGCGTGCGACCGGCGGGCCCTGGCCGAACGTCACCTCGAGATCCGGATTGCCCGCGATCGCGCGGATGGTGGCCGTGGTCGCCCGCTTGAATGCTTCCAGCGGGTTGTCCTTTTCGCTCATGACGCGGTGATCGGCCGCCTTCAGGCGCTCTTCAGCTTGATGCCCCGCGTGGCGTCACCGAGATCCTCGCCCATGCAGCGCTGGTAATACTCGGCGACGATCGGTCGCTCGAGCTCGTCGCACTTGTTCAGGAACGTGACGCGAAACGCGAAACCGACGTCGCCGAAGATCTCGGCGTTCTGCGCCCAGGTCAGCACCGTGCGCGGGGACATCACCACCGAGACGTCGCCGTTGATGAAGCCCTGGCGCGTGAGCTCCGCCACCGAGACCATGTTCGAGACGATGCGCCGTCCCTCTTCGGTCTCGGCGTAGTGCTTGGCCTTGCCGAGCACGATCTCCATCTCCTCGTCGTGGGGCAGGTAGTTCAGTGTCGTGACGATGCTCCAGCGGTCCATCTGACCCTGGTTGATCTGCTGCGTGCCGTGGTACAGGCCGGTGGTATCGCCCAAACCGATCGTGTTCGTGGTCGCGAACAGCCGGAAGTACGGGTGCGGCTCGATGACCTTGTTCTGATCGAGCAGGGTCAGCTTACCTTCCACCTCCAGCACGCGCTGGATCACGAACATCACGTCCGGCCGGCCCGCGTCGTACTCGTCGAACACCAGCGCGACGGGATGCTGCAGCGCCCACGGCAGCATGCCCTCGCGGAACTCGGTGACCTGCTGGCCGTCGCGGATCACGATCGCGTCCTTGCCGATCAGATCGATGCGGCTGATGTGGCTGTCGAGATTGATGCGCACGCACGGCCAGTTCAGCCGGGCCGCCACCTGCTCGATGTGGGTGGACTTGCCGGTGCCGTGGTAGCCCTGGATCATCACACGGCGGTTGTGCGCGAAGCCCGCGAGGATGGCGAGCGTGGTAGCACGGTCGAAGCGGTAATCCTCGTCCACCGCCGGCACGTAGTCCGTGCGGCGCGAAAAGGCCGGGACCTCCAGATCCTGGTCGATGCCGAACACCTCGCGCACGTTCACCGTGGTATCGGGCACCATGTCCGGCGAAAGTCCTGATTCCTCGTGTGCCACTGACTTTCTCTATGCTGCGGGCAAGCGCGCTATTGTAAGGAACCGCGCGGGGTGGTAACAGCGC
>DASVDC010000131.1:0-22277 GCA_036381275.1 Pseudomonadales bacterium
ATTGCGCCGTGCGGGCCGCTTCGCAGGCGGCGCGCCGCTCGTCACGCCGTTCGGCAGCCTCGCGCGCCGCGCGTGCCCGCTCCTGCGCCGCCGCCTCCCGCCCGGCGCGCTGCTGGCGTTCCAGTTCTTCGAGCAGATGCCGCTCCGCGTCGCTGAGCGGAGGGATCACCACCGTATCGAGCGGATCGAGCACGACCGGCGTGCCTCCGTTCGGGCACGGGAACTGGCTGAAGCGCGGCGCGCTGTTCGCGGCGTCGCATCGATAGATGGCGGCATCGGCCGCGACGGCCGGGCCGAGCGCGGCCGCGGCGAGCGCCAGGGCCCGGAGCCGGTGGCGGTGGTCGGCGGTTCGCATGGCGTCAGCATGCAGCGATGCCGCCCGACCCGGCAGCGGCCGCGTCTGACCGCGTCGTAGGAGACGGTGCCTCGGCGGTGCCGGACGGTGTCCTTTTCGGGGTCGGCCGTCCGGCCGAACGGGCGGCTACTGCTCGGCGAGCCAGTCGTCGTCCGAGCCGTCGCTGATCCCTTCGAACAGGAACGTCGACAGATAGCGCTCCCCGGTGTCCGGCAGCATCACGCAGAACACGCTGCCCGCCGGCGCCTGCTCGGCTTCGCTGAGCGCGGCCGCGAGCGTCGCGCCGGCGGACACGCCGACGAAGATGCCTTCCTTCTGCGCCAGCGCGAGCGCGGTGTCGCGGGCCACGACCTGGTTGACCGGCACGATCTTGTCGCCGATCTCGCGGTCGAGCACCTTCGGAATGAAGTCCGGCGTCCACCCCTGGATCATGTGCGGGTTCCATTCCTTGCCGGCGAGCAGCGAGGCCTGCTCGGGTTCCGCGACGATGATCCGGATGTCCGGCCGCGCCGCCTTCAGCACGCGGCCGGCGCCGCTCAGCGTGCCGCCGGTGCCCCAGCCGGTGACCCAGAAGTCGAGCCGCTCGCCGGCGAAGTCGCGCAGGATCTCCGGGCCGGTGGTGGACGCGTGGTACGCGGGATTGGCCGGGTTCTCGAACTGCCGGGCGAGGAACCAGCCGTACTTGGCGGCGAGCTCTTCGGCCTTCCGCACCATCCCGGTGCCGCGTTCGGCCGCGGGCGTCAGGATCACCTTCGCGCCGAGCGCACGCATGATCTTGCGGCGCTCGACCGAGAACGACTCCGCCATCGTCGCGACGAACGGATGGCCGGTGGCGGCGCAGACCATCGCCAGCGCGATCCCGGTGTTGCCCGAGGTGGCTTCCACCACCGTCTGTCCGGGCTTCAGCGCACCCGAGTCTTCGGCGTCCTTGATGATCGCGTAGGCCAGCCGGTCCTTGACCGACGCCATCGGGTTGAACGCCTCGACCTTGACGTACAGCGTCACGTGGTCCGGACCGAGCCGATTCAGGCGCACGATCGGGGTGTTGCCGATGGTCTGCAGAATGTTGTCGTAGATCATGGGTCGCTCGCTCCGAACGCTTGTGTGAGTGGGAATGTCAGCCGAGGTGCGCGCGCAGCGCGGCCACCGCTTCGTCGAGGGCCGGCCGCGCGGCGGCCACGGCTTCCTGCATGCCGAAGAAGCCGTGGATCAGCCCGTCGTAGCGGGTGAGCTCGACCGGCACGCCGGCGCGCTCGAGCGCGGCCGCGTAGGCCTCGCCCTCGTCGCGCAGCGGATCGTACTCGGCGGTCTGCACCAGCGCGGGCGGCAGCCCCTCGAACGAGCGTGCGCGCAGCGGCGCCGCGTACGGCTCCTCGCGCTGGGCCGGATCCGGTACGTACTGATCCCAGAACCACTGCATCCCGCGGCGGCTCAGCAGATAGCCTTCGCCGTTCTCGCGGTACGAAGCGGTGTCGAAATCGGCGGCGGTGACCGGATAGATCAGGAGCTGAAACGCGAGCGACGGTCCGCCCCGGTCGCGCGCCATCAGCGTCACCGCTGCGGCGAGGTTGCCGCCGGCGCTGTCGCCGCCGACCGCCAGGCGCGACGCGTCGATGCCGAGCTCGCCCGCGTGCGCCGCAACCCAGGCGGTGGCCGCATAGCAATCCTCCGCCGCGCCGGGGTAGGTGGTCTCGGGCGCGCGCCGGTAGTGCACGGCCACGACCCGCACGCCGGCGCCGCGGCACAGGCGCCGGCAGGTTTCGTCGTGGCTGTCGAGGTCACCGATCACCCAGCCGCCGCCGTGAAAGTAGACGAGGCCGCCCGTCGGCGCGGGGGCGTCCGGCGTGTAGATGCGCAGGTCCAGGTCCTGCTCCGGACCGGCGATGCGCCGATTCGTCACGTCGGCCACCGGCGTCGGCACCGCCGGCGGCGGCGTGAGCTGGAGCTGACGCGCTTCCTCCGGCGTCAGATCGGCCAGATCCTTCATGCCGAGGCTTTCCAGCATGTCGAGGACTCGTCGGGTATCCGGATCGAGCGCCACGGTGAGACTCCCGTACGGGTGGGAGCGCCACCTTAACCCAGCGCCGCGACCGCGGGAAGCGACGCCCGCAGACGGCCGCCGTCAGTCGATCCGGCCGGGCGGCAGGTGTGAGCCCCAGTAAAGGCTGTTGTACTTGCGCAGGATGCGCAGCACCTCGTCCTGCGGGATCGCCTGCAGCGTGCCGCGGCTGCTGGTCACCGCGGTGGCGGTGAACAACGCGTTGTACACCGCCTCCTCGGTGGCCTCCGCCGTCGCGGCGAACAGCGGCGACAGCGCGGGATTGGGCAGCGTCGAGACCTGCACCGGCCCTTCGGCAAAGCGCGGATGACGGACGTCGGGATGGGTGGAGAACGCGATCACGTAGTCGCCGGAGCCGTTGTGCGCGAACGAGCCGGTGCGCGCGAGACCCATGATCGCGCGCTCGGACAGCCGGCGGAGGTTTCGCGACTGGAGCGGCGCGTCGGTGGCGAGCACGATGATGATCGAGCCGTCCTCCGCGTCGCGCGGCGGCGGATCGTCGGTCAGGCTGCGGCCGGCCGTGGGCCTCTGAAGGCTGAGCGCGTGCTGGTACGGGAAGCGTTCCAGCTCCCGCCCGACCGGGGCGCTGTTGATCGTCAGGTTGCCGCCGAAGTTGGTCTGCACGAGCACGCCCACGGTCCAGCCGCCGAGGCTGCGGGGGAGCTTGCGCGAGCTGGTGCCGATGCCGCCCTTCCAGCCGAACGCCTGGGTGCCGGTGCCGGCGCCGATGGTGCCTTCCAGCACCGGCCCGTCGTGGGCGCCGTTCAGCGCCTCGTACACGTGCTCGAGCCCGACCGGGTCCGCCCACATGTTGTTGACCCGCGAGTCGTTCACCTCGCCGACCACCGGGTTCACCGTCTCCTCGCCGATGTCCTGCTGGTCGTAGACCCAGGAGACCAGGCCCTGCGCGGCGCGCCAGACGCACAGCGTGCAGGTGAGCAGGATCGGCGTCTCGAGCTCGCCGAGCTCGCGCACCTGAGTGGCACCGATCATCTTGCCGTAGCCGTTGCCGACGTGGATCCAGGCCGGTATCGGATGCGTGAACAGGTTGCCGCGCGCCGGCACGATCGCGGTGACGCCGGTACGGATGTCGTCGCCTTTGATGATGGTGGAGTGCCCGACCCGGACACCCTTCACGTCCGTGATCGCGTTGTACTCGCCGGTGGGAAACACCCCGACCGCAATACCGAGATCCCGGGCACGCTCGGGTGCCGCGCGAGCGTCCGGCGCGGAGGCGAGCCCCGCGAGCACGGTCACCGCCAGCGCCAGCGCGATCGCCGGCAACCGTCGACTCTGCATACGATTCCCCGCTCCTCGACGACGAAGGACGAGAGTCTAACCCGTGCCCGCGCGCTCGCGGCGCCGTTCGGCGCTGCGGTTCGGGTCGAAGCGCCACAGCGCGAGGTGAGCGAGACCGAGCATCAGCGGGAACGCGGCGACGCCGTACAGCTCCACCGTGTCCATCAGCCACGCGCAGACGGCCAGGGCGGCGGCCAGCGCGAAGGCGATCACGCCGCGGCGCAGGTCCCGATTGCCGCCGGGCGGCTCGTCGGCAACCGCGGCGAGGAACTCCGGCGTCAGCTCGCGGCCGCTCTCGAGCGCGCGTCGCAAGGTGAGCTGGACTTCCTGACGTGCCCGGTAGCGCAAGTAGAACGCCACGCACAGCACGAGGCCGGTGATCACGAACAGAATGATCGGAATCAGCTCCTCCGTCATGCGCGATCTCCTGTCGGTCGCTTCCGAATCGAGATACCCACGGCACGCGAACGGTTGCATCGACGGTGGCGCGTCGGTTGGTGCACCTCGCCGAATAGTGGTGAATCGCGCCGCCGGCGGTGAGCTTGGCAGCGCCGGGCCGATCGTACAAGCCACTGTTTTCCAAACGAAATCGATGAGCCGGTGGAGATGGCATCGCGGTTGCTCCGCTTTGCCCGCTGCGAGCGGGAGGGGCGGCGCGAACCAGGATGTCTGAAGATGCAGACCGGCTCACGTACCTCCGTCAATGAAACTCTGCGGCGCCGTGCGCTGCTGATCGGGCTGCTGCTCGCCTCGGCCGGCTGCGCCGCCGCCCCCGCGCCGAGCTCGCTCGACGCGCGTCTGAACGACCAGGCCCGGCGGCTGACGATGCATTGCTACTGGCAGCTCGAAGGCGAGCGCATGGTGCTGGGCGGCATGTACGTCTACCAGGCGTGCCGCGATTGGGCGCGCGACGTCGTGCATCCGGCGGGCCCGACGCGCTAGCTCGCTCGGCACGCGCCTCGGCCTTGCAATGGCGGGGAGCGTTCACGACCATTGACCGCTTCGTGAACGTCTCCCCCGAGGTCCAGCGTGCCCGTTCCTTTCGCTCGTCTGCTCACGTTCCTCATTGCCCTGCTGCTCGCGCTGCCCGCGTCGGCGGCGAACGCGCCCATCGTCGCCGAGCACGGCATGGTGGTCTCCCAGCAGGCGATCGCGTCGCAGGTCGGCGTGGACGTGCTGAAGGACGGCGGCAACGCGATCGACGCGGCGGTGGCCACGGCGTTCGCGCTGGCGGTGACCCACCCCGCGGCCGGCAACATCGGCGGGGGCGGATTTCTCGTCTACCGCCCGGCGGACGGCGCCGCGGTCACCTACGATTTTCGCGAGACGGCGCCGGCCGATGCGCATCCCGAGATGTGGCTCGAGAACGGGGAGTACAGTTTCCGCCGGCACCACATGAGCCATCTGTCGGTGGGCGTGCCGGGCACCGTCGCCGGCCTGTACATGGCCTGGCAGGACGCCGGCCGGCTGCCCTGGAAACGTCTCGTCGAGCCGGCGATCGAGCTCGCCCGCGACGGCTTCACCGTGAGCCACGGCCTCGCCGCGTCGCTCGAGCGGGCGCTGCCGCTGTTCCAGCCGCATCCCGCGTCGATGGCGCAGTTCACCAACGACGGGCGTCCGTACCGCGCCGGGGACCGGCTGGTGCAGAAGGATCTGGCGAGGACGCTGCGCCGCATTGCCAACAAGGGCCCGGACGGATTCTACCGGGGCCGCACCGCGGAGCTGATCGTCGAGGAGATGGCCCGCGGCGGCGGCCTGATCACCGAAGCGGATCTCGCCGACTACCGGGCGAAGCGGCGTGACCCGGTGCGCGGCAGCTACCGCGGCTACGAGGTGATCTCGATGCCGCCGCCGAGCTCCGGCGGGGTCACGTTGATCCAGATGCTGAACGTGCTCGAAGGCTACGACCTCGCGCGGCTCGGCTTCGGCACCCGGGACACGCTGCACCGCATGGCCGAATCGATGCGCCGCGCCTACGCGGATCGCGCGCGCTACCTCGGCGATCCGGACTTCAATCCCGAGATGCCGGTGCCGATGCTGTTGTCCAAGGAGTACGCGGCGCAGCAGCGGGCGAGCATCGATCCGGAGAAGGCATCGGTCTCCACGGTGGGCCAGTGGAGCTGGCCGGCGGAGAGCGCCGAGACCACGCACCTGTCGGTGGTCGACGCCGAGCGCAACGCGGTGGCTCTTACCTATACTCTGGAATGGAGCTATGGTTCGGGCATCGTGGTGCCCGGAGGCGGGTTTCTGCTGAACAACGAGCTGGGCGACTTCAACGCCGCCCCCGGACTGACCGACGAGCGCGGTCTGATCGGCACCCCGGCGAATCTCGCGCGGCCGGGCAAGCGTCCCCTGTCCAGCATGACTCCGACCATCGTCACCCGCGACGGCGAGCTGTTCATGGTGACCGGCTCGCCGGGCGGGCGGACCATCATCAACACCGTCCTGCAGACCATCGTCAACGTCGTCGACCACGGCATGAACGCGCAGACCGCCGTGGACGCGGGACGTATCCACCATCAGTGGCTGCCCGATACCCTGGAGTACGAGCAGCACGGGTTCTCCCTCGACAGCCTGAACGGGCTGCGTGCGCTCGGGCATCGGCTCGAGGAGCAGGAGCGCCAGGGCGCGGCGGCGGTGATCGTGGTCGATCGCGCCGAGGGCGTGCTCGAGGGCGGTGTGGATCGTCGGGTGCCGGATGGAGGCGCGATCGGCTACTGAACCATGAACATACTGCTGGTGGTGAACGACCTGAAGGACTGGCCCCTGGAGATCCCCGGGGTGTCGGTGGTCCCGGCGCGTTCCTATCTGACCGACCAGAAGTACTTCGACAACCGGGCGGCCAAGGTCTTCAACCTCTGCCGCTCGCACAAGTACCAGAGCGCCGGCTACTACGTGTCGCTGCTCGCCGCCGCGCGCGGCCACCACCCGATCCCGAGTCTGTCGACGCTGCAGGACCTGCGCAGCCGCCCGGTCGCGCGGGTGCTCTCGGAAGACCTGGAAGACATGATCCAGAAGTCGCTGCGGCACGAGACGGGCCCGCAGTTCGCGCTCGACGTGCTGTTCGGACGCACCTCCGAGCCGAAACTCGACAATCTGGCGTGGAACCTGTACAGCCTGTTCGAGGCGCCGCTGCTCCGGGTCGAGTTCCTGCTGAAAGCGGGCGAGTGGCAGCTTCGGCGCATCAAGGCGCTCGGCGCGAGCGAGCTGTCACCGGTGCAGCACGACTTCGTGCTGCAGGCCGCGTCGGAATACTTCTCGGTGAAGCGCCGGCGCGCGCGCAAGAAGCCGCAGTCGCGCTACGACCTCGCGATCCTGCACGATCCGAAGGAGGCGATGCCGCCCTCCAACAAGCGCGCGCTGGCGCGCTTCGAGTCGGCGGCGGAGGCGCTCGACATGGGCGTGGAGCGCATCACCAAGGAGGACGCCGGGCGCCTCGCCGAGTTCGACGCGCTGTTCATCCGCGAGACCACGGCGGTGAACCACCACACGTTCCGGATGGCGCGCCGCGCGCAGGCGGAAGGTCTGGTGGTGATCGACGATCCGGACTCGATCCTGAAGTGCACCAACAAGGTGTATCTGGCGGAGCTGCTCGCGCGGCACAAGGTGCCGAGCCCGAAGACCATGATCGTCCACGCCGGCAACGTGGACGACATCGTCAAGACCCTCGGCATCCCGGTGGTGCTGAAGCGGCCCGATTCGAGCTTCTCCGCCGGCGTCATCAAGGTGGACCGCGAGGCCGACATCCGCGACCGGGTGCGGGAGGCGCTCGAGAAGTCCGAGCTGATCGTCGCGCAGGAGTTCGTGCCCACCGACTACGACTGGCGAGTCGGCGTGATCGACGGACGGCCGATCTACGTCAGCAAGTACTACATGGCGCGCCGGCACTGGCAGATCGTGCGGCGCGACGCGAACGGCGCGACCGTGGAGGGTACCGCGGACACCATCGCGGTGGAGGATGCGCCGCAGGACGTCGTGCAGATCGCGCTGAAGGCGGCGAACCTGATCGGCAAGGGACTCTACGGCGTCGACCTGAAGCAGGTCGGCAGCAAGATCTACGTGATCGAGATCAACGACAACCCCAGCATCGACGCGGGCTACGAGGATGCGGTGCGCAAGGGCGATCTGTACCGCGACATCATGAGCGTGATCCTCGCCCGTATCGAGCGCGCGAAACGCGGGCCGGCCTAGCGGCCCGAAGCGCCTGTGGGAGCGGCCTCCGGCCGCGAATCGCACTCGATTTCGGCGCTTCGGCGCCGGGTCACCATCCGCTCGTGCAGCGCGCACAGGCGGCGGCTCGCCGAATACTTGAACAGCCCCGGCACGAACGCGTGGATCGCGCACATCACCGCGCAGGCGAGCAGCGTCGCCGCGAAGCCCATCGCCGCCTGCCAGTGCTCGAAATAGCTCTCGCCGACGGACTCGGGATGCTCCCGGAAATCGCGCACCAGTTGCAGCATGGCCACCTCCGATGAGGCCACCCACTCTGGCCGCAGATTAATCCAGAGACTACGCGATGCGGTCCCAAATTCATCTATCTTTCATCCTCCAGGTGGGATATTTTTCGACGCATGGCCCCGCCCGACCTGGATCGCATCGACCGGCACATCCTCCGCGTGCTGCAGGCGGACTCGACGCTGCCGATCCAGCAGGTCGGCGAGCGGGTCGGGCTGTCGCACAACGCCTGCTGGCGCCGGATCAAGCGCCTGGAAGAGGCGGGGGTGATACGCAAGCGGGTCGCGCTGGTCGACCCGAAGAAGCTCGGCTACGGCGTCACGGTGTTCGTCACCGTACGCACCAGTCAGCACACGGAGGAATGGCTCGACCGGTTCGCCCGCGGGGTCTCCGCGCTGCCGGAAGTGATGGAGTTCTACCGCACGAGCGGCGACATCGACTATCTGCTCAAGGTGCTGGTCTCGGACATCGCCGAGTACGACCGCTTCTACAAGAAGCTGATCGCGATCGCGCCGCTCACCGACGTCTCGTCCAACTTCGCGATGGAGCAGGTGAAGTACACGACCGAGGTGCCGGTCTGACCGCGGCTCTCAGCCGAGCACGGTGACGTCGAGCAGCTCGCCGATGGCCGCGGTGAGCGCCATCGCGAACGCGCTCCAGAACGTCACCCGCAGCGCGCCGCGCAGCACCCGCGCGCGCCCGGCGTACGCCGCGAGGGCGCCGAGCCCGGCGAGGAACACGAGTGACGTCAGCGACACCACGACCGGGATCTGCTCGAGCGGCGTGAGCCACGCGGTGGTGAGCGGCAGCGCCGCGCCGAGCGAGAACGTCAGCGCCGAGACCAGCGCGGCGCGTACCGGGCGCGCCCGAACCGTGCTGGAGATCCCGAGCTCGTCGCGGGCGTGGGCCGCCAGCGCGTCGTGCTCCATCAGCGCCGTCGCCACCTGTTTCGCGAGCGCCGGGTCGAGGCCGCGGCTCTCGTAGATCGCGGCGAGCTCGGCGTGCTCGTAGTCGGGATTCTCACGGTGCTCGCGCGCTTCGCGGGCGAGGTCGGCGCGCTCGACGTCCGCCTGCGAGCTGACCGATACGTATTCGCCCGCGGCCATCGACATCGCGCCGCCGACCAGCCCGGCGACGCCGGCGACCAGAACGCCCGATGTCTCGGTGCCCGCAGCGGCGACGCCGACCAGCAGGCTCGCGGTGGAGACGATGCCGTCGTTGGCGCCGAGTACCGCCGCGCGCAGCCAGCCGGAGCGGTGGGTCCAGTGCATCTCCGGCTCGACGTGAGGCATCGGGGTCGGCTCCGCCGTCTGCCGCGCCGCCCGCGGCTTCAGTCGCCGCCGATCGAGCGGATGATGTAGCCGCCGGACTTCTCGTCGAGCTCGAGCTCCATCTCGCCCCGGGCCTGCGCCTCTTCCAGCAGATCGCTGAACGAGCGGAAGCCGTAGAACGATTCGTTGAACCCGGGCCGGCGGCGCTTCAGCGTCTGCTTGACCATCGAGCCCCAGAGGTTGCCGCGCTCGCCGCGCTCCTCGTAGAGCGCCTCGGCGGTCTCCAGCACCAGATCGATCGCTTCCTGCATCAGATCGTCGGCGGACTTGTCGTCGGCCGCCGTCGATTTGCCGCTCGCCTTCTCCTCGTGCTTCGCGGTGACCTGCTCCGCCTTCTCGACCTTGCCGGACTTCGCCTTGGCCTTGCTGCGGCTGCGCTTGCGCGCCGGCTTCTTCTGCCGCACGAGATCGTCGTAGAAGATGAACTCGTCGCAGTTGCTCATCAGCAGGTCGGAGGTCGCGTTCTTCACGCCGACGCCGATCACCGTCTTCGCGTTCTCGCGCAGCTTGCTGACCAGCGGCGAGAAATCCGAGTCGCCGGAGATGATCACGAACGTGTCGATGTGCTCCTTCGTGTAGCAGAGATCGAGCGCGTCCACGACCATGCGGATGTCGGCCGAGTTCTTGCCCGACTGGCGGATGTGCGGGATCTCGATCATCTCGAAGGCGGCCTCGTGCATCGCCGCCTTGAACTCCCTGTAGCGGTCCCAGTCGCAGTAGGCCTTCTTCACGACGATCGAACCCTTCACCAGCAGGCGCTCCAGCACCAGGCGGATGTCGAAGCGCTCGTACTTGGCGTCGCGCACGCCGAGCGCGACGTTCTCGAAGTCGCAGAACAGGGCGAGGTTTCCGTCGCTGTTCATCGATCAGCGACCGAGCGAGGCGAAGGTCTTGCCTTCCTTCACCAGGCGCTCGAGCAGCGGCGCCGGCTTCCAGCCGTCGCCGTACTCCGCGCGGAACTTCTCGATGTCCTGCAGGATCCGGTCGAGCCCCTGCTTGTCGGCCCAGAACATCGGCCCGCCGGTTACCTCGGGGAAGCCGTAGCCGTTGATGTAGACGATGTCGATGTCGCTCGGCCGGATCGCGATGCCGTCCTCGAGGATGCGCGCGCCTTCGTTCACCAGCGGGTAGAGGCAGCGCTTCAGCACCTCCTCGTCGTCGATCGGCCGGCGGCTGATGCCGAGCTCGGCCGAGGTTTCCTCGACCAGCTTGACCACCTCCGGATCGGGCTGACCCGCGCGGCTGCCGTCGGGATAGATGTAGTAGCCGCGCCCGTTCTTCTGACCGAATCGCCCCATCTCGCAGAGCTTGTCCGCCACCCGGGCAGTGATCGGCACGTCCTCCGGCTTCATGCCGGCGAGCTTCCGCGCGCGCCAGCCGAGGTCGAGGCCGACCAGGTCCGCCATCTGGAACGGTCCCATCGGCATGCCGAACTGCTGGATCACCTTGTCGACCTGATACGGCGTCGCGCCCTGCAGCACGATCTCGCCGGCCTGGCGCGTGTAACCGGCCAGCATCCGGTTGCCGATGAAGCCGGGCGCGTTGCCGGACAGCACCGCGACCTTGCCGAGGGTGCGGCCGAGCTTCATCGCGGTGGCGATGGTGGTCTTGTCGGTGGCGGCGCCGCGTACCACTTCGAGCAGGCGCATCACGTTCGCCGGGCTGAAGAAGTGCAACCCGATCACGTCGCCCGGCCGCGAAGTGACCGACGCCATCGCGTCGATGTCGAGCCCGGAGGTGTTGCTCGCGAGCAGCGCGCCGGGCTTCATGACCTGGTCGAAGCGCTGGAACACCTCCTTCTTCACGTCCAGGTTCTCGTAGACCGCCTCGATCACCACGTCGGCGTCGGCGAGGTCCTCGTAGCGGAGCGTCCCCTTGATCAGGCTCATGCGCTTCTCGACGTCCTCGGGCTTCAGGCGCCCGCGCTGCACCTGGATCTCGTAGTTGCGGCGGATCACGCCGAGGCCTTTGTCGAGCGCCTCCTGGTTCATCTCGAGCACAGTGACGGGAATGCCCACGTTCGCGAAGCACATCGTGATGCCGCCGCCCATCGTGCCGCAGCCGACCACGCCGGCCGACGCGATGTCCTTCGCCGGCGTTTCCTTCGGCACATCCGGAATCTTGGCCGCTTCGCGCTCGGCGAAGAACACGTGGATCAGCGCTTCGCGCTGCGGGTGGTTCAGGCACTTCAGGAAGTTCTCCTGCTCGACCTTCATGCCCGCGTCGAAATCGCCGAGGTTCACCGCGGCCTCGACGCACTGGATGATCATCTCCGGCGCGAACCGGCCGCGCATCCGCCGGGCGGCGTTGCGGCGCGCCTCGGCGAAGATCTCCGGGTTGCCGCGGTCGCTCGCGATCTTGTCGTCCTCGTCGCGGATCTTGCGCAGCCGGGCGCCTTCCGCCACCACCCGGCGCGCGTATTCGATCGCGCCCGCGACCACGTCACCCTGCACCACCTCGTCGACGATGCCGAGCTCGAGCGCCTTCGGCGCCGGGATCGGCTCGCCGGAGAGGATGAAGCCGAGGGCCTTCTCGGCCCCGATCAGCCGGGGCAGGCGCTGGGTACCGCCGGCGCCCGGCAGCAGCCCCAGCTTCACCTCCGGCAGGCCCACCGGCGCGGTCGGCGCAGCTACCCGATAGTCGCAGCAGAGCGCCACCTCGAGGCCGCCGCCGAACGCGGTGCCGTTGATCGCCGCGACGATGGGCTTGCGGCTGCCTTCCATCATCGCCAGCACCTCGTGCAGACCGGGTCCCGAGGTCGCGGCGGCGCCGAATTCCGAGATGTCGGCGCCGGCGATGAACGCGCGGCCGGCGCCGGTGACGACGATGGCCTTCACCTCGTCGTCGGCCAGCGCCTGACTCACCCCGTCGTGGAGCCCCTGGCGTACGCCGCTCGACAGCGGGTTGACCGGCGGGTTGTCCACCGTCAGCAGTGCGACGTCGCCGCGCTTCTCGTAATGGACGGTTCCTTTCATGGCCATCGGGGCATCCTCTGATTCGTGCGAGCGCGCACTATAGCGAATATGCTGGAGCCGGCACAGGAAACGCAGGAGGCGAGCGCATGGAGACGTTGACCCGCGGCTACGGGTTGGTCGAAGGACCGCTCTGGGTGCCGGGACGGGGGCTCCTGTTCAGTGACGTGCTGAACGGCGGCGTGTTCCGTGTGGATCCCGACGGCGGGGTCGAAACCGTGTTCGCGCACCGCCGCGGCATCGGCGGGATGGCGCTGCACGAGGCGGGCGGTCTCGTCGTCAGCGGGCGCAACGTGTCCTTCAAGCCGTTCGACGGCGGTCCGACGCTGACCCTGCTCGATCGCGACCCGGACGCCGGCAACGTCGGCTACAACGACCTCACCACCGACGCGGCCGGACGGATCTATGTCGGCTCCCTCGGCGCGAGCCCGGTGTTCGCGGACGGGCGGGAGCCCGCACCGGGGGATCTGTGGATGATCGACCTCGACGGCACGAGCCGGAAGGTCGGCCACGAGATCTGGCTCACCAACGGGCTCGGCTTCTCACCGGACGGCCGGGTGTTGTACCACTCGGATTCGTCGGTTCGCACCGTCTGGCGTTACGCGGTGCACGGTGACGGCACCCTCGGGCCGAAAGAGGTCTTCACGCGGGTCGACGAAGGCGTGCCGGACGGTCTCGCGGTGGCCGTCGACGGCACCGTCTGGGTCGCGCTCGCGGGCGGCGGACACGGGGTGGCGGTCTTCGAGCCGGGCGGCGGACGAACCGACTTCGTCCGGATCCCGGAGCCGATGTGCACGTCGGTGTGCTTCGGCGGTGACGATCTGACGGACCTCTACGTGGTGTCCGGATCGGACGGCTCCGGGAGCGACGCGGGCGGCGCAGTGCACCGGGTGCGCGTCGGCGTCGCCGGCTGCCCGGTGGCGCCGGCGCGGGTGCGGCTGCCGGAGCGGTCCATGTGAAGCTACCACCTGCTGTGGGAGCAGCCTCCGGCCGCGAATGCTCGGAAACAGTTCGCGGCCACAGGCCGCTCCCACGAGGATCCGGTCACGCGGCGGCGGTATCCGCCGACTTCTCCCAGCTGTAGATCCGAAGCGGCGGCACGTTGCGCAGCTCGTGCTGCACGCGTGGGCGCCCGAACGCCGGCCGCGCGTACTCGGCGACACGGTCGGTGAACTGGTACGCGACGAACCGGCCGCCGGGAGCCAGCGCCTGATCGATCTCGTCGATGATGGTCTCGGCGAGATCCGGCGGCATGGTCGAGAACGGAATGCCGGAGATCACCGCATCGGCCGCGCCGAGCCCGTGCCGCGCGAGCTCGGCGGTCAGCGCGCTCGCGCAGCCGTGCACCACGACGAGGCGCGGATCGCCGATGCGCTGGAGCGTCTCGACGAACTCCGCGGTCCGCTCGATCGCGAGTAGCCGCGCGTCCGGCGCCATCGCCGCGAGCAGCGCCCGGGTGGTGCCGCCGGTGCCGCAGCCGAGCTCCACCACGGTGCGCGCGGTCGGTATCCGGGCGACGGCGACCAGCCGGCGTTCGAGGAACGACGAGCTCGGGATCAGCGAGGCCACCACCTTGGGCGACTTCAGGAACGCCTGGAAGAATTTCCAGCTCTGACTGCTCATGCGAACGGTCTCCTCGATCCTGGCGGAGGGCCGTAGATCGTACCACTCGCCGTTTTCCCTGGAGCCCCCGGCGGTTGTTAGAATGCGTTTCAAAGCATTTCAGCGAGGGAGGCGACATGACCCGATCGAGGAACCTGCGGGCCGGCATCTTTCTGGCGCCGTTCCACCCGGTGGACGAGGATCCGACGCTGGCGATCCGCCGCGACATAGAGCTGGTGGAGTGGCTCGATGAGCTCGGCTTCGAGGAAGCCTGGATCGGCGAGCATCACTCCGCGGGCTACGAGATCATCGCCTCGCCCGAGCTGTTCATCGCCGCGGCCGCGGAGCGCACGACGCGGATCCGGCTCGGCACCGGGGTGGTGTCGCTGCCGTACCACAACCCCCTCACCACGGCGAACCGGATCCTGCAGCTCGACCACCAGACGCGCGGCCGCGTGATGTTCGGTGTGGGCCCGGGCTTGTTACCCTCCGATGCGATGATGCTCGGCGTACCGGTAGACGAGCAGCGCGACCGGATGGTCGAGGCGGTGGAGGTGATCCTCGAGCTGTTCCAGGGCAAGGCGGTCACGCGCAAGACTGCCTGGTTCAACCTGGTGAACGCGCGTTGCCAGCTCCTGCCGTACTCGCGCCCGTACCCGGAGATGGCGGTGGCGAGCTCGGTGACGCCGTCCGGCGGCCGGCTCGCGGGCAAGTACGGCTTCGGCATGCTGTGCGTGGCGGCGACCAATACCGCCGGCTACGACGCGCTGTCGATCAACTGGCAGGTCGCGAACGAGATCGCCGCGGAGCACGGACGCACGATGGACCCGGGGTGCCTGCGCCTGGTCGGGCCGATGCACCTCGCGGAGACCCGTGAGGAAGCGCGGCGCGACGTGCAGTACGGCTTCGAGAAGTGGCGCTCGTACTTCAGCTCCATCAATCCGATGGGCGCGAGCGGTGCCGGCGACGACAAGGACCCGCTCGATGCGATGATCGAGAGCGGCATGGCGGTGGTGGGCACGCCGGACGATGCGATCGCGCAGATCGAGCGGCTCGAGCAGAAGATCCCCGATTTCGGCTGCTTCCTGTTCCTCGCCCACAACTGGGCGAGCTTCGAGAAGACCAAGCGCAGCTACGAGCTGTTCGCGCGGCACGTGAAGCCGCATTTCAACGGGGCGAATCGGGCTCGGGGGGAGTCGTTGCAGTGGGCTAAGGACAACGCTGCCGAGTTCATCGGCGCGGCGGTGCAGGCGGCGCAGAAGACGATCGCCAAGTACTCCTCCCCGTCGTCGTAGGAGCGATCTCCAGATCGCGATCTTTGTCAGGTCGCAGTTCTCGATGGGGTGTGTCGCGCGGTGGCGGGGGCGCAGTCGGCTGCGCACGCCCCGGCCCTCCGGGCTCCCCTCGGGGCTCAAATGCGCAGCCGACTGCGCCACCGCCCCCGCGCGACGCGCCTTCGAGGCCTCGTCCTTACCGAAGCGCGGTCTCGGTCATCGGTCGACGCGGGACGTCTCGCCGCGGCCCCTGCGTCGCCTTCGGTCTGGTGGGCGGGAGCGGCCGCCGTCGTCGCTATGGCGCCGCGTTGTTTTGGGTGGGGCCGATCCAGCCTTCTATGTTGAGGACGATGGCTTCTAGGTGGTGGTGGGCGATTTTTTCGCGGCGCCAGTGCTCGAGGTCGTCGAGCAGCGGCTGGACGGCGTCGTCGGCGAGACGGACGTGGATGGCGCTCAGGTTGCCGGGGTGGACCTGGGTGCCTTCGTGGTAGCCGTCGCTGTCGCGGCCGTCGATGCGCGGGTAGACGAGGTAGTGCTCGACGTCGTGGCGGTCGATGATGGCTTCGATCAGGTCCTCGTACTCGAAGCCGACGCTGATCACGACCAGCTTCATCGCGCGCCGCCTCGCGCACCGCCCGGGACGGTGCCTTCATCGGCTCGGGACGGCCACAGCGCCCGGAGTCGGTGGCGCAGCGCGTCGAACAGCACGAACAGCACCGGGATCACCACCAGCGTCAGCACCGTGGACGAAACGATGCCCATCGCCACCGACACGCCGAGCGGCGAACGGGATTCGCCGCCGGCGCCGTAGCCGAGCGCGATCGGCAGCATGCCGAGGATGGTCGAGGTGGCGGTCATCAGCACCGGGCGGAACCGCACCTTGGCGGCCTCGACGGCGGCGTCCACCGGCGAACGGCCGCGCGCGATCAGCACCAGCGTGTAGTCGATCAGCAGGATCGCGTTCTTGGTGACGAGCCCCATCAGCATGATCAGGCCGATGAACGCGAACACGCCGAAGCTCATGTCGAGCAGCCACAGCGAGCCGAACGCGCCGACCGCCGACAGCGGCAGCGCGAGGATGATCGTGAACGGATGCAGCAGCGACTCGAACTGCGCGGCGAGCACCAGGTAGACGAACACCACCGACATCGCCAGCGCGATGGTCAGATAGAAGAACGACTCCTCGAAGCGCTGCGCCATGCCGGAGAGCTCGTAGTCGAGCTCCGGCGGCATCCGCTCCGCGATGAACCGCTCGACCTTCGCGAGCGCATCGCCGAGCGCGACGCCCGGCGGCGTCGAGGCCGACACCGTGGCCGCGCGCCGCCGGTTGAAGTGGTGTACGGCGCTCGGACCGATGCCCTCGCGGACATCGACCAGGTTGCCGAGCGAGACCAGCTCACCGGAGCGCGAGCGCACGTACAGATCGTTGATCATGTCCGGCACCATGCCGCCGCGGCTGGTCACCTCGGTGATGATCTCGTAGCGCTCGTTGCCGCGCTCGATCTCGGAGATCTCCGCTTCGCCGAGCATGTAGCGCAGCGTGTTGGCGATGTCGGCGACGCTGATGCCGATTTCGGAGGCCTTGTCGCGGTTGATCTCCACCTCCGCGCGCGGCGCGTTCACCTCGAGATCGGAGTCGATGCCGACGAATTCCGGCTGGGTCTCCATCCAGCGCATCAGCCGCTCCTGGTGCCGGGCGAGCTCGTCGAGATCGGGGTGCTGCAGCACGATCTCGAGCGGCGCGCCGCCGCCCGGGCCGAGGTCCGGCTCCGAGACGAACGCGCGGCCCATCGGGATCGCATTCAGCTGCTCGCGCAGCTCCTGCATGATCTCGATCTGGTGGCGGTCGCGTTCGTGAACCGGCTTGAGCTTGGTGAACACGATGCCCTTGTTCACCTCGCCCGGCCCTCCCTGCGAGAGCGCCACCGCGAGAAACCAATGGCGCACGTCGGGGTGCGCCGCCAGTACCTGCTCGATGCGGCGCGCGTACGCGTCGGTTTCGGCGAGCGTCGCGCCCTGCGGCACTTCGTAGGCAATGATCAGCTCGGAGCGGTCCACCGACGGCGCGAATTCGGTGGACAGGTCGGAGAACGCGAGGAGCCCGAGCAAGAGCGACGCGAGGCCGAGCCCCACGGTGGCCGCCTTGTGGCGGAATGCGGCCGCCAGTATCCGCTCGTAGCGGCGCTCGATCGCCCGGAAGCCGCGCTCGAGGAAGTTGAAGATCCGGCCGGGACTTTCCGGCGCGCGCAGGAAGCGCGAGCAGAGCATCGGGGTCAGCGTCAGCGCGGTCGCGAGCGACGCCAGCACCGTGACCGTCACGGTCAGGCCGAACTCGAAGAAGAAGCGTCCGATCATGCCGCCGGTGAACGCCACCGGCACGAACACGGCCGCCAGCGCCAGTGTGTTCGCGATCGCCGGGAACGCCACCTCGGTGGTACCGGTACGGGCCGCCGGCCGGGACTCGGCTCCGGCCTCGAGATGCCGGTAGGAGGCCTCCAGCACCACGATCGCGTCGTCGACCACGATGCCCACCACCAGGATCAGCGCCAGCATCGACAGGCCGTTCAACGTGAACCCCATCGCGTGCATCATCGCGAAGCCGGCGGCGAGCGAGGTCGGGATCGCCAGCGCAACCGCGATGGTGCCGCTGGGGTTGCGCAGGAACAGCAGCACCACCAGCACCACCAGGATGGTCGCGAGCACGATGGTCATCTGCAGGTCGGCGATGTTCTCCCGCACGAAGTCGGTGTCGTCGGTGGCGATCACGTAGGACAGCCCCGGCGGGAACGACTTCGAGATCTCTGCGAGGCGCTCGCGCACCGCCGCGGACAGCGCCACCGCGTTCGCGTCGCTCTGCTTCACGATCCCGAGGCCGACGGTGGGTTCCCCGGTGAAGCGCGCGAGCTGCCGGTCGTTCTCGACGCTGTCCACCGCCTCGCCGACATCGCGGATTCGGATCGGCCCGTTCTCGTCGTGGCGCACGATCAGATCGTTGATCGGCTCGGAAGACGAGAACTGTCCCCGGGTCTTCACCAGGAACTCCCGCGCGACGCTCTCGACCCGTCCGGATGGAATGTCGATGTTGTTGCGCTGGATCGTGTCCACCACGTCCTGGATGGTGAGGTGGTGGGCGGCGAGCTTGGCCGGGTCGACCCGTACCCGCACCGCGAACGAGCGCTGCCCGCCGATCTGCACGCGACCGACGCCGCGTACGCCGGCCAGGCGCTCGGCGATCTCGTTCTCCGCGTACTCCGACATGCGCACCGTGTCCCAGCGCTCGTCGCCGAGCAGCGACACCCACATGATCGCCTGGGCGTCGGGATCGAGCTTCTGGATGATCGGCTCTTCGATGTTGTCGGGCAGCTCGCGCCGGGCCCGGTTCACGCGGTCGCGCACGTCCTGCGCGGCGACGTCGATGTCGCGCCACAGCTCGAATTCCGCGGTGATGTTGGCGACCTGCTCGATGGCGGTGGAACGCAGCTCCTTCAGCCCCTCGATGGTGTTGATCTCCTCCTCGAGCGGCTCGATCACCTCGGTCTCGAGCACCTCGGGCTCGGCGCCGGGCATCACCACGTTCACGCTGACGATCGGCGGGTCGACGTCCGGCTGCTCGCGCACGGGGAGCTGATTGAAGCCGTACACGCCGAAGATGGCGACGCTGACCCAGATCACCGCCGTCAGCACCGGTCGGCGAATGCAGAAGTTCCAGATCATCGCTCAGACTCCTTCGACGCTGGTGCCGTCGGCCGCGACCACCTCGAGCGGCGTGCCGTCGGCGACACGCAGATGACCGGTCTTCACCACCCGTTCCCCCGCCGAGAGTCCCTCGGTGATCTGCACCAGCCCGGGCTCGCGCAGTCCGATCTCGACGGGTCGCGCCACCGCGCTGCCGTTCTCGCCGACTATGAACACCATGTACCCCGCGCGGGTCGCGATCAGCGCCTGCTCGGGAATCACCAGCGCGTCCTCCCGGTGCCGCACGGTCAGGAGCGCGGTCGCGAACGTGCCGGGCTTCAGCAACGCGTCCGGGTTCTCGAGGCGCGCCTTCACGAGGAAGTCGCGGCTCCGGTCGTCGACGCTCGGGCTGACGAACGTGGTGCGCGCCGAGAACGTACGCTCGGGATACGCGCTCACCGTGAGCGCGACTTCCTGGCCGACCTCGATGCGGCCGGTGTGCCGCTCCGGCAGCGTGAACTCGATCTCCAGCACGTCGGTCTGGTAGAGCGTGGCGAGCAGCGCGCCCGACTGCACGTAATCGCCGACGTCCACCAGCGCCTCCGAGATGCTGCCGGCGAACGGCGCGCGCACCGTCGCATCGGCGAGGCGCTCCTCGGCGAGGCTCACCTCCGCTTCGAGCCGATCGACGTCGGCGGTCGCCGATTCGAGGGCCGTGGCCGCCTGATCCATCGCGTCCTCGCTGATCACCTGCTGCTGGAACAGCCGTTCGACCCGGCGCAGCTCCCGCTCGGCGTTCTCGCGGCGGGCCCGTGCCGCCGCGAGCGCGGCGCGCGCGGAAGCGAGCTCCTGTTCCAGTTTGCGCGTGTCGAGCTCGAACAGCACGTCGCCGGCTTTCACCTGGCCGCCTTCCTCGAAGCCGATACGGGTGATCCGGCCGGCGATCTCCGGACGGATCTCGACGGTATTGAGGGCGCGCAGCGTGCCGATGCCGCGCACGGTCTCGGCCATGGTGCGTTTCACGACCGTCGCGACCTGGACCCGTACGGCCGGCTCCTGCAGCGCGCCGGGATCTTCCGGCTGGCAGGCGGCGACGAACAGCAGCATCAGCAGCGGCATGCGCCTGCGGCCGATGCGCCGGGCGGAGTGGTGTGATTCGGGCATGGGGACGCATGGTGCGGGAATGTCGGGGCGCAGGCAATCACCATGCCGTTTCCTGTAGGGAGTACATGATTTGTCCGGTCTCGTAGCACGTAAAGTGTCCGGTTCTGTTTCAGCCGCGAGGAGGCTGTGTGAACCGGACGCGGCTGCTACAGGAGATCCGGATGATGAGGTTCGAAGAGGCCTACACGAGCTGGCAGGACAAGCGGCTCACGCAGGAGGAGGCGGCACGGCTGCTGGGGGTTTGCGAGCGCACGTTCCGGCGCTATATCGAGCGCTTCGAGGAAGCGGGGCTCGAGGGTCTGATCGACCGCCGGGTGGTGGAGCTCTCGCAGCGCAAGGCGCCGGTGGACGAGGTGGTCCGCCTGCAGGCGCTCTACAAGCAGCGCTACGACGGTTGGAACGTGAAGCACTTCTACGAGCGCTACCAGGGCCAGCACCGCGGGGAGCGCTCCTACAGCTGGGTCAAGAAGCGCCTGCAGGAAGCGAACCTGGTGGCGCTCGGGCGGCGCAAGGGCCAACACCGCAAGCAGCGCCCGCGCAAGCCCCTGGAAGGGATGATGGTCCACCAGGACGGCTCAACCCATGAGTGGGTGCCGGGTCGGCGGTGGGACCTGATCGTGACGATGGACGATGCCACCAGCACGGTCTACTCGGGGTTCTTCGTCGAGGAGGAAGGCACGCTGTCGAGCTTTCGGGGGGTGCTGGAGACCATCGAAGCCAAGGGGCTGTTCAGCAGCTTCTACAGCGATCGCGGTTCCCATTATTGGTTCACCCCGAAGGCCGGCGGCGCGGTCGACCGCAAGGTGCTGACCCAGTTCGGCCGCGCCATGAGTCAGCTCGGGATCGAGATGATCCCCTCGTACTCCCCGGAAGCCCGCGGCCGAAGCGAGCGGTTCTTCGGCACGCTGCAAGGACGTCTGCCCAAGGAGCTGGCGTTGGAAGGCATCACCGACATGGCCGCTGCGAACGCGTACCTGCGAGACGACGTCTGGCCGCGTTTCAACGCCACCTTTTCGGTCCCGGCCCCGGAAGCGGGCAGTGCGTTCGTACCGCTGATGGGCATCGATCTGAAAGAGATCCTGTGCAATCAGGAAGTGCGTACGGTGCGAGCGGACAACTGCGTCACCTACCGCGGCAAGACCCTGCAGATCCCGGCTCAGCAGCACCGCTGTCACTTCGTCAAGGCGAAGGTGCGGGTTCATGAGTATCCGGATCAGAGCCTGGCGATCTTCCACGGTCCCCGGTGTCTGGCTCGCTACACCCAGAACGCCGAACTGATCGAGGAGACGAAGCCGAAGGCTCAGATCCCATCCAAGAAGAGGGCTGCGTAACTCCGCACGTGGTCCCGCCGCCGGCGGGCGAGCTCACCTGAAAGGCTCGCCCGCCGGCGGACCACCAAAGCGGACAACTCATGTGCTACAAAACCGGACAGATCTATTTGCTACCAACATCACCATGCCGTTTCCGGTCGCTGTTCGGCTCGTGCTTCGTGACGGCTGACGTGCTGGTTTCGTGGCAGCCGCCCCGTTATAGTCCAACGTCCGCATGACCGATCAGCGACAGAAGGCCGAGCGATTCCGCGCGCTGCACGAGCGCCCCGGGGCGTTCCTGATTCCGAATCCGTGGGACGCGGGCTCGGCACGCGTGCTGGAGGGGCTCGGCTTCGAGGCGCTCGCTACCACCAGCGCCGGCTTCGCGCAGACCCTCGGCCGGCTCGACGGCCGGGTCACCATCGACGAGAAGCTCGCCCACTGCCGGCTGCTCTGCGAGGCCACCGGCGTGCCCGTGAGCGTCGATTTCGAGAACGGCTTCGGCGATTCACCCGAGGACGTCGAGAAGGCGATCACCGCGGTGGCGGCGACCGGTGCGGTGGGCGCGTCGATCGAAGACTACGACCGCCGGGGCATCTACCCGCTCGGTCTCGCCGTGGAGCGCATCGAGGCCGCGGTGGCGGCGGCGCGCCGGCAGCCGGTCCCGTTCACGCTGACCGACCGGCACGGGACCGGGACCAACGCCCTGGCGATGCGACCGCCCGGCATCATCGACTTCGCATTCGGGCCGGAGAGCCGGGCGGCCCACCGGGCCGCCGCG
>DASVDC010000132.1:0-62314 GCA_036381275.1 Pseudomonadales bacterium
GAACTTCCGGGCGAGCCCGCGGCTGGTGGACTGGTACAACCGGACGTTCGCCGCCGTGATGGGCCCCGCCGACGATCCGCTGCTCGGCCGGGTCGCCTACAGCCCGGCGGTCGCCGCACGCAGGGACGTCGCACGAATCGCCGGCATGGCCGTGCACTGCGCGCTGCTCGAGCCCGGCACGGATCAGAGCGCCGCGGTCGCGGAACGCATCCGCGCGCTGCGCGACGCCGACGCCACCGCGCGGATCGCCGTGCTGGTGCGCAGCCGCAGCCACCTCGGCGGCCTGTTGCCGGCGCTGCGCGACGCCGGCATCCGTTGGCGGGCCACCGACATCGAGCCGCTCGCGACGCGCCCGGCGGTCCAGGATCTGGTGTCGCTCGCCCGCGCGCTGGCGGACCCGCACGACCGGCTCGCCTGGTTTTCGGTGCTGCGCGCGCCCTGGGTCGGCCTCGATCACCGGGATCTCGAGCCGTTCGCCGACAGCCCCGAACCGGGCCGGGCGATCGAGAACCCGGCGCTGCTGGCGCGGCTGTCCTCGGACGGCCGGCAACGGCTGGAGCGGCTGCGGGCGGCGCTCGAGCGCGGGCGGCGCCTCCGCGACGAGGTGCCGCCCCGCGCGGTGCTGGAAACGATCTGGATCTGCTGCGGCGGCGTCGACGCGTATCCGGGCGGCGAGCACCTGCGGGACGCCGAACGGCTGCTCGCGCTGATCGACGATCTCGGCCCGCGCGGCGACGACCCCGAGGCCCTCGCCGGTGCCGCCGAGCGGCTGTTCGCCGAGGCCGGCGGCGCCGCGGCGGTGGAGATCATGACCATCCACAAGGCCAAGGGGCTCGAGTTCGACCACGTGATCCTGCCGTTCCTCGAACGTACGACCCGCACCAACGAGCCGCCGATGCTGCTCTGGCGCCGGGAGGGGGACGGGCTGCTGCTCGCGAGCCGCGACTCGGCCGGGCTGTATCGCTGGCTCGCCCGCGAAGACCGTGCCCGGGAACGCCACGAGCTCGAACGCCTGCTGTACGTCGGGTGCACGCGCGCCCGCGAGACGCTGCACCTGTTCGCCGAAGCGGCGGAGCGTCCGGCCAGCGATTCGCTGCTCGCGCTGCTGTGGCCGGCGCTGGAGGCACCGCAGCGGACGGAGCCGGAGCCCGCGACGGTTCCGGCCGAGGAACGCCGGGTGGCCGAAGCCGCAGCGGGCTACCTCGCGATGCCCGAACGCGGCACGGCGCGGCGTCTGCGTCTGCCAGCCGATTACCAATGGCAGCCGCCGCGGCTCGCGTATCCGGCGCCGCCGGCGCCCGCCCCGGCAGACAGCGGCGAGGATCTCGGTCACCTGCCGGACGTCGCGTTCGGCACGCTGCTGCACGAGACCCTGCGCCACCTGAGCAGCGTGCCGCTGCCCGAGGACGTCGACGGCTACGTCCTAGCGCGGCACGGTCTGTGGCGCGAGGCGCTGCAGGCGGCCGGGGTGGCCGCGGACGCGTACGAGGAGCTGCTGGCGCGGCTCGAAGAGCACCTGCGCCGGGTGCTGGCCGACCCGGACGGGCGGCGTATTCTGACCGCGCGGCGCGGCGCGCACTCGGAGCTCGCGGTCACCGAAGCCGCAGAAGCCGGCACGGTGCGCCGCTTCGTCGACCGCACGTTCGTCGACGACCGGGGCCGCCGCTGGATCGTCGACTACAAGACCGGTCATCCGCCGCCCGGCACGGACCCGGATGCGTTCGTCGACGCCGAGCGTCGCCGCCATGCGGCCCAACTGCAGCGTTACGCGGCGGCGCTCCGCGCGTTCTTTCCGGAGCCGCTGCGGCTCGCGCTGTACTTCACCGCGCTGCCGCGGCTCGTGCGGCTCGACTGATCGGACCACCGAGGTCGCGACGTCCATCGCGGGACCGTGTCGCCGGGCAGGTGAGCCGCAAGTGGGTCTACAGGCGATCGGCATCTCGGAGGAGCACCTCAGGGGCTGACCCATCTGATCGGCCTGGCTGCTACCTGACGAACCCCGGCCTCGAGGACGGCGGCTCGAGTCCAGCAGTGCTCTATTCCAATAGCGGTAGAGAGACCGCGCGGCCGTGTGCCAGGCTTGCGATGAACCGGCGCGTTCTCCCGCGCGCAAGGTCCGCAACATCGCCCGAATCAAAGCCCGCGAGCGGGTGTCGACGTCGCCTGCGCCGCCGGCGTGCGGCCGGCGGTGCGCGAGAGCCATCTCGCGCGGCCCATCCGCCTCGGCCACATCGGGACGGACCATGGCCCGAATCAACCGCTAAGGCCCGGGGCGATCGAGATCCGGCGCTGTACCTCGAACATGGCGGCTTTGATTCGGGCGCTGTTCGCGAACGATTCGGGCGCTGTTCGTGAATTCGCTCCTGCCGGCGACATCGCGAGTCGATTCGGGCCATGCTGCGTTCGCCGAGGGGCGAGAGGGACGCGGCAGCCGGCCGTGGTCGTGCGAATGATCGGCTGGCTGCGCACGCCGAGGCAGGTCGGCCGTATGGTTCGAGGGGTCGAAGCGCCGGCCGGGAAGCGGACGCCCGGGCAATTCAGCGCCGGAGTCGCGTCCGCCTGTGTGCGGACCCGGTGTTACCCATGTGGCCGGTTCGTACCGACCGCGCACTTCGCTCAGCGCACGTCGACCCGTGTCCCGTCGGCGATCTCGTCGCCCGGATGCAGCACCACCCGCTCGCCCGCGGCGAGTCCGCCGAGGATCTCCGCCGCCAGGCCGCTGCGTGCGCCGACCTCCACCGGCCGCCGCACCGCGCGGCCGCCTTCGATCACGAACGTCGCCCAGCCGGCCGATTCGCGAAACAGCGCGCTGCTCGGGACCTGCAGCACGTCCGGGTCGTCGCGCAGCACGAAGCGCGCCTCCACCCGGTAGCCATCCCCGAGGTTACGCCGGCGGCTCGCCGGGTCGGACAGCGCGACGATGACCCACACCCGCTGCTCCTCCACGCCCAGCGCGGAAACGTCGGTGAAGCCGCCCGGATCGATCCGGCGCACGGTGCCGTGCAGCGTCCCGGGGCCGCCCCAGCGCGTGATCTCCACCGGCGTGCCGATCTCGAGCCGCACGGCGTCGGCCGACAGCACGTCCACTTCCACCTCCAGGCTTTCGAGGTCGGCGAGCTCGAGCACCGCCTCGCCGGCCTGCACCGGGCCGGCGCTCTCCCGATCGCGGCGCAACACCACGCCGCTGACAGGCGACTCCACGCGGATGAGCGAGTCGCCGACGTCGCCGGCGGGCTCGAGCGCCGCCTCGATCAGCAACATTTCGTGGCGCGCCACGTCGGCGCGGAACGCCGCGGAGCGCGCGGTGGCCGCGGTGGCACGGGCATCCGCCCGGGCGCGGTCGACCGCCTCCCGGGACGCCTGCCCGCTCTCGAACAGCCGCTCGATCCGCGACCGTTCGCCCGCGGCGTACTCCGCCCGCGCATCGGCGGCTTCCTGTTCCATCTGCGCGGCCTGCAGCGCGACCTTGCTGCGCTCGAGCGCGGCCCGCAGCAGCCGGTCGGTACGCACGTCGAGCGGCGGGGCCGGCGCCGAGTGGATCGTGAACAACGGGCTACCCCGCTCCACCCGGTCGCCCGGTTCGACCTCCACCCGCGCGAGGTGGCCGCTCACCGGCGCGGTCACCCGATAGCGGTCGCGGGCCCGGCTGCGGCCCTCGGCCTCCACCACCACGCGAAACGGCGCGCGTTCCGCCGTTGCGGATTCCACCAGCACCGCCGGGTCACGCCACGCGAACACGAGCGCGAGGACGATTCCGACTCCGATCGCTGCGTACAGCAGCGCGCGGCGGGCACGAAGGTTCATCGAGTCACTCCATCGCCTTCAGGGCCGAGACCATGTCGAGCCGCGTCAGCGCGCGCAGCATGAACAACGACGACAGCACGGTGGCGCCCAGCACCACCACCGCGCCGAGCGCGAACGCGCTCGGGGTCAGCACGAACGGAATACGGTACGCGTCCGTCTGCAGCCCGAGGGTCAGGAGCCACGAAAGGCCGACGCCGATCAGGAAGCCGGGCAGCAGCGCGAGCAAAGTCAGCAGAACCACCTCACCGAGCAGGATGAATCGGATCTCGCCGTGGCTGAAGCCGAGCACCCGGAGGGTCGCGAGCTCGCGCCGCCGCTCGGCGAACGCGATCCGCACGTTGTTGTACACCACGGCGAACGCGATGATACCGGCGAGCCCCATGCTGAAGAACGTGATCACCAGGATCGATCGGTCCATCAGGTCGTCGAACACGCGGATCGACCGCTCGCGTCCGGTGACGCCGGCGACCCGCGGCATGTCCTCGAGCACGCGCGGCAGGCGCTCGGCCTCCCGGGGGTCGACCGCGAGGAACGCGCCGGAGAGTGCGTCGCCCTCGCGAAGCAGGCGCGAGAGCGCGTCACGCTGCATGTACGCGCCGATGCCGATGTACTCCCTGACAAGCCCGGCGACGCGCACCGTGAGAACCGGCCGGGCGCCCTCCTGAACCTCGACCTGCAGTCGGTCACCGGCGCGGACGCCCAGCGTCTCTCCGAGCCGGTCCGTGAGCAGGATACCGTCCGGCGGTAGCTGCACGGGATCGAGCGATGCGTCGCGCAGCGTCAGCAAACGTCCGTCCGCCTGATAGCCCTGGACGGACAGCCGGTGGCTGCGATGACCGTGGCGGAGCGTAGCGGGCACCGTGCGGAAGCCTTCCACGTACAGCACACCGGGCACGCCCCGCAGGTCGTGAGCCGCGGACGCCGACGTCGGGTCGGTGAAGGTGACGGTGAAGTCCTGCTTCTGCACCAGACGGAACTGCACGTCGATCATCCGGCCGATGGCGCTCACCTGGAATCCGGTGACCATCATCATCGCCACCGCGAGCGCGATGCCGAGCACCGACAGCGTCGACTTCCACGGATGACGTTCCAGATTGCGCAGAATGATCCGCGCCGGCTGGCTGAAGCCGCGGATGCCCAGCCGCTCCATCAGGGTGGGCCGGTAGCGGGCCGGCGGCTCGGGACGCATCGCCTCCGCCGGCGGCAGCCGGAAGGCCTGGCGCACGGCGCCGAACGTGCCGAGCAACGTGGCACCGCCGGCGATCACGATGCCGGTCAGCACCACCTGCGGGCGCAGCCGGAACTCGAGCCAGGGGAAGCGGAAGAACTGCTGATAGAGCTCGGCGACCAGCGACGCCAGCCAGAGGCCGAAGCCGAGGCCGGCCACGGAGCCGATCACCACCACCACCGCGGCCAGCGCCAGGTAATGGCGGGCGATCGTCGCGTTGCCGTAGCCGAACGCCTTCAGCACGGCGATCTGCTCGCGCTGATTGCGGATCATTCGCGCCGCGACGACGTTGAGCAGGAATGCCGCCACCGCGATGAAGATCGCCGGCAGCGCGGTGCCGATGGTCTCGAGCTGGGTGAGCTCGTCCTCGAGATAGCGGTGCGAGGTCTGATCCTCCCGCGTGTAGGCGCCGGCCCCGCCCCAGGGCGCGAGCAGCAGATCGAGCCCGGCGACGACACGCCCCGGGCTCTGCCCCGGCGAGACCGTCGCCACCACGCTGTTGAAGGCACCCTCCATGTCGAACGCGGCGGCCAGCGTCGACCGATTCATCCAGAGGATCGCGTAGCGCTCGTAATCGGGCAGCAGGTCACCTGGCCGGACCTGATAGATGAATTCGGGGGACAGCACGATGCCCTGGATCGTGAGCTGCTGAAAGCGGCCGTCGATCACGATGGCCAGCGTGTCACCGGGCTCGAGCCCATGGGCGTCCGCGAACGCGTCACTGACCAGCGCCTGATCGCTCCGATCCGGGTCGGGAAAACGCCCTTCGCGCACGTCGAGGCGGTTCAGCTCGGGCTGCCGTCCGTCCGGGATCGACAGCGCGAGACCCGTCACCGGCTGGTCGTAGCCCGGCAGGCGAACGTTCACCGGCGCCCGCACCCGGGTCTCGAGCTCGGCGACGCCGGGGATCTCGATCAGCCGCTCGGCGATCCGCTCCGGAGCGCGCTTCAGCTCCGCGAAGACGTCCGCGAAGCGCTGGCTCTGATAGACGCTCCGCTGCGTGAGCCTCAGCGTGTCGAGCGACGCGAGCGCCATCACCAGCGTCGCGATGCCGCTCGCGATCACCAGCGCGATCGCGAGCCCCTGCCCTTTCAGCGTCCAGAGGTCGCGCCGCAGCTTGACGTTCAGCGTGCGCATCGCGGCCACGGTCGAACGCAGCTCACCAGTGCAACTCGCTCGGGGATTTGCGTTGCGTATTGATGCGCACGTCGCTCACGCGGCCGTCGCTGAGGCGAACCACCCGGTGGGCCATCTCGGCGATCACCGCATTGTGGGTGATCACCGCGGTGGTCGTGCCGAGGCGCTCGTTGACGTCCTTGAGCACCTCCAGCACCCGCACGCCGGTCGCGGAATCGAGCGCACCGGTCGGCTCGTCGCAGAGCAGCACCGCCGGATTCTTCGCGATCGCCCGGGCGATCGCGACCCGCTGCTGCTCACCGCCGGAGAGCTGGGCGGGGAAGTGATCGGCCCGCTCCTCGAGCCCGACCAGCGCGAGCGCCTCGGCCGGCGGCATCGGCTCGCGCGCGATCTCCGTGACGATCGCCACGTTCTCGAGCGCGGTGAGGCTCGGGATCAGGTTGTAGAACTGGAACACGAAGCCGACGTGGTGCCGCCGGAAATCGGTCAGCTCGGCTTCGCTCGCGCGGCTCAGATCCCGATCGCGGTAGAAGACTTCACCGGACGTGGCGCTGTCCAGCCCGCCGAGGATGTTCAGCAGCGTCGACTTGCCGCTGCCGGAGGCGCCGAGCAGCACCACGAGTTCGCCCGCGTACAGATCCAGATCGACACCCCGCAGCGCGTGGATCTCCACCTCCCCCAACGTGAACACGCGGGTGACACCCCGCGCCCGGAATACCGCCTCCCGGTGGACCGCCTGCTCGGGTGTCGCTGAATGGCTCATTCCGGTCGCTAGTGTACCGCCCCGCGAACGACAGGTCTGTTGCGGCAACCACGGAGGACCGGCCGCGCGGCGGCGGTTGATTTACCGCCGGCGGCGCGGCAATATCGCTGGCCATGACCCTTCATCGTGCAACGCAGCTCGACCGCGAACTCGCCGAACACGTCGCCGCACGTGCCTGGTGGGCCGGCTACTACTTCTTTACGAGCTGACGTTGCCTTTGAATTCGGTTCGAAGGCAGCGCAGGAAGCTGCCGCCGGACCAGAAACCCCGAGTGGCAGCCCGCCCCCGGGGTTTTTTTATGGCCCCGGCCACCGTGTGACGAGGAGCCAGACCATGACCGATCCAGCCGCCCGCCCGATACCGCCGCGCAGCCACCACGCGCACGAGCGGCTCGAGAACCTGAACATCGAATCGCACCGCGTGCTGATCACGCCGGAGGAGCTGAAGGCCCGGCTGCCGGCCACCGAGACGGTCCGGGAATCGGTGCAGGCCGCGCGCGATGCCGTGCGCGCGATCCTCGACCGTACCGATCATCGGCTGCTGGTGGTGGTCGGGCCCTGCTCGATCCACGACGTGGACGCCGCCCGGGAATACGCGCACCGGCTGCGCGGGCTGGCCGACGAGGTGAGCGACAGCCTGCTCCTGGTGATGCGCGTCTACTTCGAGAAACCTCGCACCACGGTGGGCTGGAAGGGGCTGATCAACGATCCGTACCTGGACGATACCTTCCGCATCGACGAAGGCCTGCACCTCGCGCGGCAACTGCTGCTGGACCTGGCGGCAATGGGGCTGCCGCTGTCCACCGAGGCCCTCGATCCGATCACGCCGCAGTATCTGCAGGACCTGATCGCCTGGTCCGCGATCGGCGCGCGCACCACCGAATCGCAGACGCATCGCGAGATGGCGTCGGGCCTGTCCTGCGCGGTGGGTTTCAAGAACGGCACCGACGGCTCCCTCGACGTCGCCGTGAACGCGCTGCAGTCGGTGGCCCGGCCGCACCGTTTCCTCGGCATCAACCCGGCCGGCCAGGTGGCCGTGCTGCACACCCGCGGCAACCGCTACGGGCACGTGGTGCTGCGCGGCGGCAGCAACGGCCCGAACTACGACCCCGCGAGCATCGCCGCCTGCGAGCGCGCACTCGCGAAGCTGCCTGGCCACCCGAACATCATGGTCGACTGCAGCCACGCGAACTCGGCCAAGGATCACCGCCGCCAGCCCGAGGTGGCCCGCGCCGTGCGCGATCAGATCCTCGCCGGCAACCGCTCCATCATGGGCCTGATGATCGAGAGCCACCTGCACGAAGGCAGCCAGCCCCTCGGCAATCCCGCGGAGCTGCGCTACGGCGTCTCCATCACCGACGCCTGCATCGGCTGGGACACCACCGAGGAACTACTGACCGAGCTGGCTCGCACCCTGGCGCCCACCCTGAAGGAGCGCCACACCCCCGCCGCCGCCTGACCGGCCGCGACCACGGCGGGTGGTACGATCCGTCTGCCATAGCGGCAGCACGCTCCGACCAGACGGTGGTAGAAGCGGGGCGCTCGAACGTGCGTCACCGGGTCGGGGAGCTCAGGCCCCGGCCCATTTGAAGGAAGCCGAACGCAGAAAAATGACTCGCGGTTTCAGCGAGGCATTTTTCGAAGTGAGGGAACCGCGGAGCGGCTGAGCGTGGGCCGGGGCCTGAGCTCCCCGACCCGGTGACACACCTCAGAATGAACCCGATTCCCAGCAGCCGGCTACCGGTAGTAAGCGTGCTCCGCATAGGAGTGGTCGGTGGAATCGACGATTCCGCCGAGCTCGGGCAGCGCCTCCATCAGCCGCCGCTCCACCCCATGCTTCAACGTGATGTCCACCGCCGCGCAGCCCTGACAGCCGCCGCCGAACTCGAGCACCGCGACGTTGCCGTCGATCACCTCCACCAGCCGGACCATACCGCCGTGCGCGGCCAGGCTCGGGTTGATCTCGTTGTAGAGGACGTAGTTGATCCGGTCCTCGAGCGGCGCGTCGGGCCCGACCTTCGGCACACGCGCGTTCGGCGCCTTGATGGTGAGCTGCCCGCCCATGCGGTCCTGCTGGAAGTCGACCACCGCCTCTTCCAGGTACGGTGCGCTGCGCTCTTCGAACCAGGCGGTGAAACCGTCGTATTGCACCGGGATGTCCCCCGGCTGCTCTTCGCCCGGCCGGCAGTAGGCGATGCAGGTCTCCGCATGCGGCGTGCCCGGCTGGGCCACGAACACCCGGATGCCCACACCCGGCTCGTCCTGCTTGGCCAGCAGGTCGCGAAGATAGCTCTGGGCGGCCTCGGAGATTTCGATCATACGGCGGTTAAATCCGACTAAAATACTCGGGTATGCTAACGGATCGGCAACCGGCAGGCAATCGCGGCCGGTCTATGAACGCCGTTCAAGTTGCGCCGTCGCAAGTTCAATTGCGCTCACGCAGGTCGTCCTTAGACTGCCCCCTGATCAGAAACCCGATCGGAGCCCATGTCGAGTACCGATTCCCGCGCGGCCGCGCTGCGCGCCGCGCTGAACGAACGCATCCTGATCCTGGACGGCGCCTACGGCACGCTGCTGCAGGGCCTCGCGCTGGACGAGGCCGCCTATCGCGGCGCGTTGCTGGCCGATCACGGCTGCACCCTGGCCGGCAACCACGACGTGCTGTCGCTGACCCGCCCGGACACGGTGCGGGACGCGCACCGGCGCTATCTCGCGGCCGGCGCCGACATCATCAAGACCAACACGTTCACGGCGACGCGCATCGCCCAGGCCGACTACCAGCTCGAATCGCGGGTGGTCGAAATGAACGCGGCGTCGGCGCGGCTCGCCCGGGAAGTGGCCGACGAGTTCGCGACACCCGAGCGGCCGCGCTGGGTCGCCGGCGTGCTCGGCCCCACCAACCGCACCGCCAGCCTGTCGCCGGACGTGAACGACCCCGGCTTCCGCAACGTCAGCTTCGAGGAGCTCGCGGACAATTATCGGGAAGCGGCCCGGGCGCTCCTCGAGGGCGGCGCGGACCTGATCCTGATCGAGACGGTGTTCGATACGCTGAACGCGAAGGCCGCGGTCTGGGCGCTGGACGAGCTGTCCCGCGAGCTCGGCCGGCGGGTGCCGCTGTTTCTGTCGGGGACCATCACCGACGCCAGCGGCCGCACGCTGTCCGGGCAGACCTGCGAGGCGTTCTGGTACTCGCTGCGCCACGCCGAACCGCTGGTGGTGGGTCTCAACTGCGCGCTCGGCGCGGAGCAGCTCCGGCCCTACGTGGTGCAGCTCGGAAAGGTCGCCGACACGTTCGTGAGCGTCCACCCGAACGCCGGGCTGCCGAACGAGTTCGGCGGCTACGACGACACGCCGGAGTCGATGGCGGCGACGCTCGGCGAGTTCGCCCGGTCGGGCCTCGTGAACCTGGTCGGGGGCTGCTGCGGCACGACGCCCGAGCACATCGCCGCGATCGCCGCGGCGGTGGCCGGCGCGGCGCCGAGGCGCTTCGAACCGCTGCCCCCGGCGCTGCGCCTCGCGGGTCTCGAGCCGCTCGTGATCGACGACACCTCGCTCTTCGTCAACGTCGGCGAGCGCACCAACGTCACCGGCTCGGCGCGCTTCAAGCGCCTGATCCAGAACGGTCAGTACGAGGAGGCACTGGCCGTCGCGCGCCAACAAGTCGACAACGGCGCGCAGATCATCGACATCAACATGGACGAAGGCATGCTCGACGGCGAGGCGGCGATGGTGCGCTTCCTCCAGCTCCTCGCGTCGGAGCCCGACATCGCCCGCGTGCCGTTCATGGTCGACTCGAGCAAATGGCAGGTGATAGAGGCCGGCCTGCGCTGCATCCAGGGCAAGGCCATCGTGAACTCCCTGTCGCTGAAGGAAGGCGAGGCGCCGTTCATCGAGGCGGCGCGCAAGTGCCGGGCGTACGGTGCCGCGGTGATCGTGATGGCGTTCGACGAGCAGGGCCAGGCGGACAGCTTCGAGCGCAAGACCGAGATCTGCCGACGCGCGTACCGCATCCTCACCGAGCAGGTGGGCATGCCGCCCGAGGACATCATCTTCGACCCGAACATCTTCGCGATCGGCACCGGCATCGACGAGCACCGCAACTACGCCGTCGACTTCATCGAAGCCTGCCGCTGGATCCGTGACAACCTGCCCCACGCCCACACGTCCGGCGGGGTCAGCAACGTGTCGTTCTCGTTCCGGGGCAACGAGCCGATCCGCGAGGCGATTCACGCGGTGTTCCTGTATCACGCGATCCGCGCAGGCCTGACGATGGGCATCGTCAACGCCGGCCAGCTCGGCATCTACGAGGAGATTCCGAAGGAGCTGCGCGAGCGGGTCGAGGACCTCGTGCTGAACCGCCGGGAGGACGCCACCGAACGGCTGCTGGAAATCGCGCAGGACTACGCGAGCCAGGGCGAACGGCAGACGGGCCCCGATCTCTCCTGGCGCGAGCTGCCGGTGCACGAGCGGCTCTGCCACGCGCTGGTCAAGGGCATCAACACCTGGATCGTCGAGGACACCGAGGAAGCCCGGCTCGCCGCGAAGCATCCGATCGACGTGATCGAGGGGCCGCTGATGGACGGCATGAACGTCGTCGGCGACCTGTTCGGGGCCGGCAAGATGTTCCTGCCCCAGGTGGTGAAGAGTGCCCGGGTGATGAAGCAGGCGGTCGCGCACCTGATCCCGTACATCGAGGCCGAGAAGGGTCCGGGCCGCGAGGCCAAGGGCAAGATCGTGATGGCCACCGTCAAGGGTGACGTGCACGACATCGGCAAGAACATCGTCGGCGTGGTGCTGCAGTGCAACAACTACGAGGTCGTGGATCTCGGCGTGATGGTGCCGATGGAGAAGATCCTCGCCACGGCCCGGGAGCTGCGCGCCGACGCGATCGGTCTGTCCGGCCTGATCACGCCGTCGCTCGACGAAATGGTCTACGTCGCTGGCGAAATGCAGCGCCAGGGCTTCAGCATACCGCTCCTGATCGGCGGCGCGACCACCTCGAAGGCGCACACGGCGGTGAAGATCGAGCCGGCGTATCAGGCCGGGCCGGTGGTGTACGTGCCGGACGCCTCGCGCAGCGTCAACGTGACCTCGCAGCTCCTCTCGGCCGAGCAAGGGCCCGCGTTCGTCGCGCGCGTGCGTGAGGAGTACGCGACGATCCGCGAGCGCAGCGCGAACCGCGCGAGCAAGCGCGATCTGCTGCCGCTCGAGCAGGCCCGCGCGAACGCGTTCACCTGGGACTGGGATGCCTACCGGCCGCCGCGGCCGAACGCGCTCGGTGTCGAGGTCATCCGCGCCCTGCCGCTCGAGCAACTGGTGCCGTACATCGACTGGACCCCGTTCTTCATGACCTGGGAGCTCGCCGGCAAATACCCGAAGATCTTCGACGACGCGGTGGTCGGGGAAAGCGCGCGGGCGCTGTACGCCGATGCGCGCGCGATGCTCGATGAGCTGATCGCCGGGCGCAAGCTGACGGCGAACGGCGTGCTCGGGCTGTGGCCGGCGAACCGTGTCGGCCCCGAGGACATCGCCGTCTACGAGGACGAGGAGCGCACGGTCGAGCTCGCCCGCCTGCACCACCTGCGGCAGCAGAACCCGAAGCCGGAAGGACAGCCCAACTACTCGCTGGCCGACTTCGTCGCGCCGGCGGGCGTGCCCGACTACGTCGGTGCGTTCGCGGTCACCGCCGGCGCCGGCATCGAAGCCGCGCTGGCGGAGCACCCGAACGACGACTACGCGCAGATCATGATCAAGGCGCTCGCCGACCGCCTCGCCGAAGCGTTCGCCGAGTATCTGCACCGGGAGGTGCGTATCCGCTACTGGGGCTACGCGGCCGGCGAGAACCTCGACAACGAGGAGCTGATCAAGGAGCGCTACCGCGGTATCCGTCCGGCGCCCGGCTATCCGGCCTGCCCCGAGCACAGCGAGAAGGACACGCTGTTCCGGCTGCTCGATGCCACCGCGCACACCGGCATCCGCCTCACCGAGAGCTTCGCGATGATGCCGGCCGCGTCCGTGTCGGGGTGGTACTTCTCACACCCCGAGTCGCGCTATTTCGGCGTCGGCAAGATCGGCCGCGACCAGCTCGAGGACTATGCCGTTCGCAAGGGCATCGGGCTCGATGCCGCGGAGCATCTGCTGCGGCCGGTGCTGCGCGACGGCTGAGCGTCAGAAGTCGAACGTCCACCCCGACGCGAAATGGATCGCGCCGAGGATCAGCGCGGTGAAGATCACCAGGATCGCAATCAGGTCCGCCTTCCGATCTTCTGCGGCAATCTGTTCAGGCGTTTTGTCGGGAGTGGCCACGCTGCTACCTCATTCATTCGAATCGTGCTCGCCCGGCGCGCCGCCGGGCGGCGCGGAGTGTAGCAGATCGCCGGCCGGGGAGCGCAGGATCAGGCGCGCAGATCGAGCACGCCGCGGCCGACCATCTCCCCGGCGAGAATCCGATCGATCGCGGCCGAAATCGTGTCCAGCGTGAGCCGCTGCTCGAGCGCGTCGAGCCCCTCGAGCTTCCACGGCCCGGCGAGCTTCTGCCACACCTCGGCCTTCCGCGCGCGCGGCAGCTCCACCGAATCGACGCCCAGGAGATTCACGTTGCGCAGGATGAACGGGAACACGCTCGCCGGGATCTGCGCCGATTCCACCAGCCCGCAGGCGGCCGCGCTGCAGCCGTAGCGCAGGCTCTTCACCGCGTTGAACAGCGTCTCACCGCCGACCGTGTCGACCACGCCGCCCCAGCGCTCCTTGAGCAGCGGCCGGTCACCGCCCTGCCGGGCTTCCTCGCGGCTCAGGATCTCGCTCGCGCCGAGGGAGCGCAGGAACTCGTGCCGATCCGTCTTGCCGGTGACCGCCGCCACCGTGTAGCCGAGCCGGGCCAGCAGCAGCACCGCCACCGAGCCGACCCCGCCGGTGGCACCGGTCACCAGCACCGGACCCGACTCCGGCGTCATGCCCGCGTGCTCCAGCTTGTCGACGCAGAGCGCGGCGGTGAAGCCGGCGGTGCCGAGCACCATCGCCTCGTGGAGGGTCAGGCCATCCGGCCGCACGATCACCCAGCCGGCCGGCACCCGGATGCGCTGGCCGAAGCCGCCCGGCGTGTTCATGCCGAGGTCGTAGCCGATCACGATGACCTCGTCGCCGGCGGCGAACTCGCTGCTCCCGGATTCGAGCACGACTCCGGCCGCATCGATGCCGGGCGTGTGCGGAAACTTGCGCGTCACACCCGGATTGCCGGTGGCCGAGAGCGCGTCCTTGTAGTTCAGCGAGGAGTAGTGCACGTCGATCAGCACGTCCCCTTCCGGCAGCTCGCCGACCTCCCGATCGACGACCCGCCGCGTGAAACCCTGATCCGTCTTCTCGACCAGCAGTGCCCGAAACCGGTTGTCCGCCGTCATACGCCCCTCCATTGCGTGATTCGTTCCGCCCAGCGCGCCGCGGTCCGGTCGACGCTCGATTCGACGTGCGCGAGCAGGCGCTCGACGGGGCGTTTGTGCTCCACCCAGTGCACTTCGTAGATGTCGGCCTGCTCGCTCTGCGCGAACAGGTATTCGTCGCTGGTGGCGATCTCGTCGATCAGCTTCAGGTCCACGGCGTGCTGACCGTACCAGGTCTCGCCGGTAGCCACCGCTTCGAGGTCGAGCTCCGGACGATGGGCCGCGACGAAGCCCTTGAACAGCCGGTGCACGTCTTCGAGCTCTTCGATGAACTTGCGCCGGCCTTCCTCGGTGTTCTCGCCGAGCACGGTGAGCGTGCGCTTGTACTTGCCCGCGGTGAGCACCTCGACGTCGATGTCGTGACGCTTCAGCAGCCGGTGCACGTTGGGGACCTGTGCCATCACGCCGATCGAGCCGAGCACCGCGAACGGCGCGGCGAGAATCCGGTTCGCCACCACCGCCATCAGGTAGCCGCCGCTCGCCGCGACCTTGTCGACCGCCACCACCAGGCGGATACCGCGGCGGCGGATCCGGTCGAGCTGCGAAGCCGCGAGGCCGTAGCCGTGCACCAGCCCGCCGGGGCTCTCCAGGCGCACCAGCACTTCGTCCTCGTCGCGCACGTTGGCGAGCACCGCAGTGACCTCGTTGCGCAGATGATCCACCTGCGAGGCCTGCAGATCGCCGTGGAAATCGAGCACGAACAGCCGCCGCCGGCCGGCCGCGGCGGCGCCGTCACCGCGGCGGATCGACCTGGCCTCCTGCTTGGCCTTCCGGCGCGACTCGCGCCGCTCCTGTTTGCGGGCGCGGCGAATCGCCGCCGGCGGCAGCATCGCCTCCTGCACGGCCAGCTTCAGGTCGGAGAAGCGGTCGTTGAGCTTGCGTACCTCGAGATGTCCCGACGGCGTCTGACGGCGCAGGCCGATCGCAGCGACCATCGACACCACCACGATGATCCCCGCGACGACGGTGGCCGTCTGCGCCAGGAACAACAGGTACTGATAGACGTACTCCATCGCCTGCCCGGGGGAGGAAAGCCGGCTACTCTACTGGATCAGCGCGAAGCGCGTCCACCCGGCCCGGCGCCGCCCCGCCGCTTGATCTCGCCGGTACGTCATGGGTCAATGAAGGCATGGATCTCGGCACCCTCGAGCAGCACCTGCGGCACAACTTCCAGCCCGACGTGGCCGCGCGCCTCGATGCGGTGCTGCGGATCGCGGTCGGCGAGCAGTCGCTGTCGTTTCGCGTCGCGCACGGCCGGCTCGACTTCGACGTGCCCGCCGACGCCCGGCCCGATGCGACCTTCATGTTCCAGGACGACGCCACGGCCTGGGCGCTGCTGTCCGGGCGCGAGGATGCGTTCCAGGCCTTCATGGAAGGGCGCTTCCGCAGCGACGGCTACCTGATGTGGGCATTCGCGCTGATGGCCATGTTCCGCAGCACGAGCCTGCCGGCCACGCCGGTCGAGTGACCCTGTGGGAGCGGCCTTCGGCCGCGAATCGCATGCGAGCCGCTCTCAGCGGGCGCGCAGCTCCTCGAGGAAGTCGTCGATCAGCCAGCGCGAGATCGCGGTGCCCGGCGGTACGTTGGGCAGCTCGTCAGCGTGGAACCACCGGGCATCGGCGATCTCCTCCTCCTGACAGACGATCTCGCCGGAATCGTACTCGGCGTGGAACCCCAGCATCAGCGAATTCGGGAACGGCCAGCTCTGACTGCCCCGGTAGCGCAGGTTCTTCACCCGAATGCCCACCTCCTCCTCCACCTCGCGGTGCACGGTCTGCTCGATGGATTCTCCGGGCTCGACGAAGCCGGCCAGGGTGCTGTACATGTTGGTGGGCCAGTTCGCGTTGCGCGCGAGCAGCATCTGATCGCCCTTGATCACCAGCACGATGATGCTCGGGGACAGGCGCGGATAGCAGACCAGACCGCAGCTCGGGCAGATCCGCGCGCGGTCGCTCCGGTGATCTTCCATCGTCGCGCCGCAGCGCCCGCAGAAGCGGTGCGTCGCGTGCCACTCGACGATCTGCGCGGCCCGCCCGGCGAGATAGAACAGCGGCGGCTCGACGCGCCCGAGCCAGGACCGCAGCCCGCTCAGCGTGTATCCCGGCGGGACCTGGCCTTCGGCTTCGACCGCGAAGCAGCAGCGCCCGCGGAACCGGCCGAGATAGTGGCGCGCGTGGATCCTGACGTCGAGCCAGCGCAGCTCGTCGCCGGTGAGCGGGCGCGGAATGCCCTGCTCGACGATGCAGGCGAGCTGGCCGCCGATGCTGACGAACATCCAGCTCTCGCCGTGGTCGACGTCGTCCGGCGGCCGCAGCGCCGATTCGAATCCATCCGGGTTGAACGGCCACATCACCTCTGCGTTCCTCCGTCAGACACCAGCACAGCGCCACCTCGCCATCATGCCGCCCGATCAGAGCGCCGCGGCGCTCCGGCGCCAAAGGCTGCCACCCGCCGCGCGCTGATCCAGGAGGTCGAGCATCCGCTCGTGGGCGGCGGCTTCCTCCGGCGTCGCCCGGATCACCACGAGCGCCGGACGATCGGCCGCCAACACCAGATGCGGCAACCGTTCACCGCTACCGGGCTCGCCCGCCTCTGCTTCGGTGCCGTTGCCGAACAGCAGCGTCTGGCCGCCGGTCATCGCGAGGTAGACGTCGGCCAGGATCTCCGCGTCGAGCAACGCGCCGTGCAGCTCGCGCGCCGAGTTGTCCACCTGATAGCGCCGGCACAGCGCGTCCAGGCTGTTCTTCTGCCCGGGGTGGCGGTGCCGGGCGAGCGCCAGCGAGTCGGTCACCCGACACAGCCGCTCGATGCACAGCCCCTCCTCGCCGAGCAGCGCGAGCTCGGCATTGAGGAACGACAGGTCGAACGGTGCGTTGTGGATGATCAGCTCGGCCCCGCGGATGAAATTCAGGAACTCTTCCGCGATTTCCGCGAACGTCGGCTTGTCGGCGAGGAACTCGAGGCTGATGCCGTGCACCTCGAACGCGCCGTCGTCGATGCTGCGCTGGGGGTTGATGTACTTGTGGAAATGACGGCCGGTGAGGCGGCGGTTGACGATCTCTACGCCCCCGATCTCGATCACCCGATGCCCCTGCCCCACTTCGAGACCGGTGGTTTCCGTATCCAGCACGACCGACCGGTTACGAGAAAAGTGCACGTCCACCTACCAGCACCTCGACCCGAAACATTGACTCAACGTCATCTCCCACAAGCTGAAGGGCGAATCGGTAATGGCCGGCCCCCTCCGACCGCAGCCGCTGTTCCGAGCCGCGGCCACTCACGCTCCGCTCGGCCTGGTCTCCGACATCCAGTAGTCGACGTAATCGTCCGGCGCCCAGTGGCCATAGAAGTGCGACGTGTACTTCGACTCGGCCACGCTGCGCACGTACTCTTCTTCGAGCGCGACGGACCGGCGGAACTTCTCGTAGAGCTCCACATACTCGTCCTGTCTCGACCTCTCGTTCGCCCTCGACAGAGGCACGTCGTCGACCCCGAGGAAATCGGCGAGCGCTGCCGACTTGCGGGTGTCATCCAGCTCCGTACGCATCACGAGCAGCTCGTGCCGCCCGTGTTCGATGGTCAGGACTCCCTCTTCCGGGAAAGGATGATCGTAGACGTCGATTCCCAGCACCTCACGGATCTCCAGGTCGAACCAGCGAAACGGCCGCTTGTCGTAGAAACGGGCCCACATGCTGCGGACGTCATCCGGCTCGCTCAGAAACGCCTCGATGGCCTCAGGCTGCCGATAGCGCTTCCTGACCACGGCGAAGGCCGCGGACAAATTGCGCGCGATGGCGTCGCGCACGAGTGTCACCGTCTTGACCCGGCCCTGGTGTCGAATCAGCTCGATCACGGCCGCGTGTGCATCCCGGACACTGCGCCCGGTGCCGGCGAGCGACCCCGACTTGGCGACCTGAGCGGACAGGCGCGTCGGGTTGATGGAGTGAAGGTGCCGGACCCGTCTGCCGAGGCAGCCTTCGATGGATCTCTGAACCGTGCTGGAAGCGACCCGCCCCATCGTCAGTACCTGGATCAGGTCGCCGAAGGAATGTCTGCTCACGATGCTCCCGATCCGCTCGAAACCCAAAGCCTCGTCCGCACGCAGCGAATCGATGATCGACGAAGATGATGATCCGATCTCACGGGCCTGCTGAACCCCCTCCTCGCTTTCGACTTCAGATCCTGCGCTGCGCCGCCGATGCCTCGGAGCCGGCCCGCTGCTCGGCGAGCAGCCGATCGATTGCCCGGTTGGCTTCCGCGTCCACGCGCTCGTTCTCCGGATGGCCGCTGTGCCCTCTGACCCAACGCCAGTCGATCCGGTGCTGCCCGCACAACGCATCGAGCCGTTCCCAGAGGTCGCGGTTCTTCACCGGCTGCTTCTGCGCCGTGCGCCAGCCGTTGCGCTTCCAGTTCGCCATCCACTGCTGTACGCCGTGCCGCAGGTACTGCGAATCGGTGGTGAGCACCACGCGGGACGGCCGCTTCAGCGCCGACAGCGCCTCGATCGCCGCCATCAGCTCCATCCGGTTGTTGGTGGTCTCGGCTTCCGCTCCGGAGAGCATCTTCTCGCGCTTGCCGTAGCGCAGCAGTGCCGCCCAGCCGCCGGGCCCCGGATTACCGCGACACGCACCGTCGGTGAAGATCTCAACGGCCGCGCTCAAGATCCTTCCAGTCGCGCAGGTTCAGCACCGGCGCCGGCGCGCGGCTGACCGCCGATTTCGGATACGCGGCCGGTACCAGCTTCGGATTCTTCATCCGCACCGGCAGGCGCGGCGGTCGCAGCGCCGCCGCCTGTTTGACCGCCGAGATCAGATACACACCGCCCACCGGCGGACTCAGCCGCCGCATCAGCCGCTCCCCGCGACCGGGCGGCGCGGTCTCGTCGCGGGTGCTGGCGAACGGCAGGCTGTAGGAAAGATACTGCACCGTCTGCTGCAGCTCGAACCCGAGCAGCGCCAGCCAGTCGATCAGCCGGAACGCCGTGACCAGGCGCAGCCGCCCGAACACGTCCTGGCGTAGCCGGCCGTAGATGCAGCGCGTGCCCCAGAGGCTGAGCGGATTGAACGTGCAGATCACGAGCCGCCCGCCCGGCGCGAGCACCCGCGCCGCTTCGCGGAGCGCGCCGCGCGGGTCGCGCGAGACCTCGAGCGCATGGTGCACGACCATCGCATCCAGGCTACCGTTCGGCAGCGGCAACGCATCGAGCGTGCAGCACAGGCTCGCGAGGTCGTCCGGACACTTCCCCGGTCCTTCCGAGGCGTACATGCGGTTGCGAACCATGCACCCGCGCACGGTCTCGGAGACCGCTCCGTGGCAACCTACCCAGAGCAGGCTGTCGCCATGGAAGCGCCGGGCGGCTTCAGTGAGATACTCGGCCTCCTCTCGGAGCAGCCGCATGCCCTGCGGCGCCGCGAACCATTGCGCAAGCTGTTGGGACGGTGAATTCGCCAAGCAAACTACACTAACCTCACGGTACCCGAACGATTCTGACGGCAGGGCCAGATGAGAGCAACCTTCCTTCCGTGCAACCCGCTCCGTACCACGTTCCTGACGGCCCTGCTGGTGGTCATGGGCGGGTGCCAGCTCCAGCCCTGGCTCGCCGGCCCGGACACGGCATCCGCCGAGGCGCCGCCGGTGGAGATGGTGATCGTGCCGGTCGAGGTTCCCCGGATCGAGCGCCGCGCGGTGCCGGTTCCCGTCACGCCGGATCTGTGGGCCGATCTACGCCAGTCGTTCGAACTGGATCACGCGTTGGACCAGCGGCGCGTTCAGCAGGAGCTGCGCTGGCTGAAACGCCATCCGGAGTACCTGCCGCGGCTGCGCGATCGGCTGCAGCGGTATCTGCCGTACATCCACGCAGAGGTGACTCGTCGGGGGCTGCCCGGCGAGCTCGCGCTGCTGCCGATCGTCGAGAGCGCGCTCGACCCGTACGCGTTCTCGCACGGCGGCGCCGCCGGGCTCTGGCAGTTCATCCCCGCCACCGCGAAACGTTTCGGACTGCCGCGCAACTGGTGGATCGATGCGCGTCGCGACCCGGTGCTCGCCACCTCGGCCGCGCTCGACTACCTCGAGTACCTGCACGAGCGGCTCGGCAACTGGTACCTGGCGGTGGCCGGCTACAACGCCGGCGAAGGCAACGTGCTGCGCGCGCTCGACCGCGGCGGCAAGGACGCGAGCTTCTGGTCGCTGGATCTGCCGCGCGAAACCAGCAGCTACGTGCCGCGGTTGCTCGCGCTCGCCGCCATCGTCGCCGACCCGGATGCGTACGGGCTGACCCTGCCCGCGCTGCTGCCGGAACCGGCGTTCGCGACCGTCGACATCCGGGGCCAGTTCGATCTGGTCAAGGCCGCCGCGGTGCTCGAGCTGCCGGTGGAAGCCCTCTACGACTGGAACCCGGCGCTGAACCAGTGGGCGACGCCGCCGGACGGCCCGCACCACCTGCACGTGCCCGCCGGCCTCGCCGACCTCGCCGCGGAGCGGCTCGCCGCCGTTCCGGAAGAGGAACGCGTGCACTGGCTGCGGATCAAGGTCGCGAAAGGCGACACGCTCAGTCAGATCGCGCGCCGCTACCGCACCGACGTGGCGACTCTGCGGCGCGTGAACCGGCTCGACGGCAACCGGATCCGCGCCGGACAGGCCCTGTTCATTCCGAAGTCGAGCGCCGCGCCCGACGCGTACCCGATCGCATCCAGGAAACCGCAGGGTGACTACGTCGTCCAGCCGGGCGACTCGCTCTGGAGCATCGCGCGCAGCTACGACGTATCCGTGAGCCAGCTCGTCAGAGCGAACCAGATCGGACCGAAGGAAGTGCTGCGCGTCGGCCAGCGCCTCGCGATCCCGGGTCTCGACGACGCCGGCCCGAGCAGCACACGCGACGTCGTGCGCCGCGTCAGCTACGGCGTGCGCCGCGGCGATTCGCTGTACACCATCGCCAACAAGTTCAACGTCGCCGTCAGCGACCTGACCCAGTGGAACGGCCTCGACCCCTCCCGCTACCTCCAACCCGGCCAGAAGCTGCTGATCTACGTCAATGTCGTCGCCGCGGAATAACCTGGTCGGTTTGTCGAGCTGCAGCACTCGATAGGGTGTGTCGGCCGACCCATTCTTCGACGTCTGCGTCTCTGCGAACGTTCAGCTGCGATCCGCCCGCCGGACAGAGGCCCCGGACCGCGCCGTCTCGTAGAGCGCCCCGAACTCGAGCCGAGCCGCTCGATCCCCGAGGAACGCCTTCATCCCGTTCAGCTCCCCCTCGGTCAGCGCGGCCACGTCGCCGTCCTGAACCCGCGTCACGGTGACGAGCGCCGGTCCGGTCGGCAATTCGGCCCGGCCGACCGCCTTGCCGCCCTCCGGCGGGCGCGCGAGCGCGAACGCCGCCTGCAGCACCGCGCGCGGCACCTGGGCGGCGTCGCGCCGCACCAGCTCGAACCGCTGCCAGTTGCCGCCGTGCTCGCTCGCCACGGCGGCGGCGCTGGTCCCCGCCTCCAGCTCCGCGCGGGCGGCTTCGAACGCCTCCTGCGCGAGCACCCGGGCACGCTCCATTTCGATCTCGCCCCGGATGTCGTCCGCCACCTCCTCGAACGGGATCGGCTCCGGCGGGTGGTGCTCGGTGACGCGCATCACGATCGCCCGGCCGTCGCCGACTTCCACGGCGGCGCTGTTGAAGCCGTTCTGCAACACCTCGGGCACGAACAGACGCCCGCGCACCTGCGGGTCGTCGAGCGGCGGCGGGCCGGCCGAACGCGTCACGCCCGTCGCGTGCTGCACCTCGAGCTTCAGCGCGTCCTTCACCGGATCCAGGCTGGTCGGGTTCTCGAACGCCAGGTTGTCGAGCTCCCGCAGGCGCTCCTGGTACAGCTCCTGTGCCTTCTCCCGGCGGAGCTGCCGCTCGAGCTCGTCACGCTTCGCCTCGAAGCTCGGGAACTCGTTGCGGCGCACCTCCTCGAGCTGGATCAGGTGCACGCCGAACTCGGTACGCACCGGTTCAGAGACGTCGCCGGGCTGCTCGAGCGCGAACAGCGCTTCCTCGAACGCCGCGTCGAAGACCCCGCGCCCGGCGAAGCCGAGCTCGCCTCCCTGGGCCGCCGAGCCCGGGTCCTCCGACACGGTCTTGGCAATCTCGGCGAACGACTCGCCCGCCTCGATCCGCGCCTTGATCTCCTCGAGCTCGGCCACGGCCTGCTCGGCGCTGCGTTTCTCGCCGACCTCGAGCAGGATGTGCCGGCTCCGGCGCTCTTCGTCGGGCGGCGCGGACTCCCGCTGCGAATCGTAGGCGCTCCGCAGGTCCGCTTCGGTCACCTGGATCGCGGGATCGTCGAGCAGCGCGTCCGCCGTGAGCATCACGTAGGCGACGTCCACGGCCTCCTCCGTCATGTAGGCCTGCTGGTTCTCGTCGTAGCGCAGCCGTACTTCGTCGTCGCTGACTTCGACGCGCTCGCGGAACCGGTCGGTCTCGAACGGCAGGTAGGCGACGTCCCGCCGCTGGCCGAGCAGCGACGCGTGCAGGTTCAGCTCGCGCTTCGTGAGCAGCGCGGAGCCGGCGACGCCGTTCTGAAGCTGCTGCAGCGTCATCAGCTCCCGCGTCTCGTCGAGAAAGCCTTGCGGCGTGTAGCCCATGGCCTGTACCGCCTGTCGGTACACGCTGGCCTGGAACCGGCCGTCGATCTGGAACGTCGGATTGCTGACCAGGAGCTCGTCGACCCGCTCGCGGCTGACGTCCATGCCGAGATCGTCGGCGATATCCCTGAGCACCCGCCGTGCGATGAGTTGTTCCAGCACGCTCGCCTGCAGCCGCACCGGGTCGATCAGGCTGGGATCGAAATCCTCGCCCATCTGCGCGGCCAGGCGCCGACGCTCGCGTTCCGTCGCAGCCGCCAGCTCGCTCTCGGTGATCCCTTCGCCGTTCACGCTGGCAACTTCGGGCTCGCCGGTCACGAACAGGTTGAACGCACCGAAACCGAACACGGCCATGGTTACGATGAGCGCGCCCACGATCACCTTGAAGACCAGGCTGTTGGTCTGCTCTCGCAACTTCTGCAGCATTGGATTCGTCCTCGGAAGCGATGCCGATCGGAAACTCGACCCGATCGGCAGGATCAGCGGGTCGTGCGCCTCATCACGAAAAAAGGCGCTGGTGTCGCGCCTTCTTCAGGGATCGTGTGCTGGCGATGGTCAGTTCAACGCGTCTTTCAGCGCCTTGCCCGGCTTGAACGCCGGAATCTTCGCGGCCGCGATGTTGATCGGCTCACCGGTCTGCGGATTGCGACCGGTACGCGCCGCCCGCTCGCGCACCACGAACGTACCGAACCCAACGAGAGAAACCGGATCCGCCTCCTTCAGGGACTCGGTGATGGCATCCAGCGCGGCATCCAGTGCGCGGCTCGCCGACGCCTTGGAAATGTCGGCGGCTTCGGCGATCCGATCGATGAGTTCTGTCTTGTTCACAATTAGACCCCTCGGTTGTGAGCGACGATGGGCGGTGCCATCGGACGTTAACGAACGTGGTGCGATCGTGCGACCAGCGGTTTATACCAACACCCCACCATGGCTGCAACGTGTGCCGCGCCGGTACCGAAACGCGCAGGTACCGGGCGAAATACAGCAAAAACCAACGAAAACACGCCCGTGGGTCGGTGCGGGAGCCTGCAATTCTACCGCATTGCCTGCCGCCCGCTAGTGGAATGTCGAAGACGGCGGGCTCCGTCCGCTACGCACGGAGCCCGATCTCCGTGCGTCAGTGCGCGCTGATCGGCAACTCGCCGTCCTTGCCGGTGCCGTCCGGCCGGCGCTCCGCCTCGACGCCGGACGTTTCCGCCTCGACGTCCACCGGATGCGGCATGCGCTCGAGCGCGATCTCGAGCACTTCGTCCATCCACTTCACCGGAAGGATGGTCAGCTTGGACTTCACGTTGTCGGGAATCTCCTTCAGATCCCGCTCGTTCTCCTTCGGAATGATCACGCGCCGGATGCCGCCGCGCTGCGCCGCCAGCAGCTTCTCCTTCAGCCCGCCGATCGGCAGCACCTGACCGCGCAGCGTGATCTCGCCTGTCATCGCGACGTCCGCGCACACCGGAATTCCCGTCAGCACCGATACCACCGCGGTGCACATCCCGATGCCCGCACTCGGGCCGTCCTTCGGCGTCGCCCCTTCCGGCACGTGTACGTGCAGGTCGAACTTCTCGTGGAAGTCCTTGCTGATGCCGAGCACGGCGGCGCGGCTGCGCACGAACGTGAGCGCCGCCTGGATCGACTCCTGCATCACGTCGCCGAGTGAGCCGGTCCGGGTCTGCCGGCCCTTCCCGGGTACTGCCACCGCCTCGATGTTGAGCAGCTCACCGCCGACCGACGTCCAGGCGAGGCCGGTGGCGAGACCGATCTGGTTCTTCTCCTCGGCGAGGCCGTACGTGTACTTGCGCACGCCGTTGTAGTCCTCGATCTGGTCCGGACCGATAACCACGGCGCGACCTTTCGCCGCGCCCGCGGCGAGGGACTGCTGCTTCACCACCTTGCGCGCGAGCTTCGCGATCTGCCGCTCGAGACCGCGCACGCCGGCTTCCCGCGTGTAGTAGCGGATCAGGTGCATGATCGCATCGTCGGTGATCGTCAGCTCGTTCTCGCGCAGCCCGTTGGCCCTGAGCTGCTTCGGCACGAGGTAGCGGCGCGCGATGTTCAGCTTCTCGTCCTCGGTGTAGCCCGGCAGCCGGATCACCTCCATCCGGTCGAGCAGCGGCGCCGGAATGTTCATCGAGTTCGAGGTGCAGATGAAGAACGTGTCCGAAAGGTCGTAGTCGACCTCGAGGTAGTGATCGTTGAAGTTGTGGTTCTGCTCGGGGTCGAGCACCTCGAGCAGCGCGCTCGCCGGGTCGCCCCGCACGTCCATCCCCATCTTGTCGACTTCGTCGAACAGAAACAACGGGTTGCGCACGCCGGCCTTCGCCATCTTCTGCAGCACTTTGCCGGGCAGCGAGCCGATGTAGGTGCGCCGGTGACCGCGGATCTCCGCCTCGTCGCGCACGCCGCCGAGCGCCATGCGCACGAACTTGCGGTTGGTGGCGCGGGCAATGCTCTCGCCGAGCGACGTCTTGCCGACGCCCGGCGGTCCGACCAGGCACAGCACCGGCCCTTTGACCTTGCTGACGCGCGCCTGCACCGCGAGGTACTCGAGAATGCGGTCCTTCACTTCTTCGAGACCGTAGTGGTCTTCGTCGAGGATCCGCTGCGCCGCCGCGAGATCCCTGCGCACCCGGCTCTTCTTCTTCCACGGCACGCTGATCATCCAGTCGAGGTAGCTGCGCACCACGGTGGCCTCGGCCGACATCGGCGACATCTGCTTGAGCTTGCCGAGCTCGGTCTCCGCCTTCTCGCGGGCCTCCTTGCTCATGCCGCTCTCTTCGATGCGCCGTTGCAGCTCCTCGACCTCGTTGGGGGAATCGTCCAGCTCGCCGAGCTCCTTCTGAATGGCCTTCATCTGCTCATTCAGGTAGTACTCGCGCTGGCTCTTCTCCATCTGCTTCTTGACGCGGCCGCGGATGCGCTTCTCGATCGCGTACAGATCGATCTCGGCGTCCATCAGCCCGAGCAGGTTCTCGATGCGATCCTTCAGGTCCACCGACTCGAGAAGCTGCTGCTTTTCCTCGAGCTTCAGCGACATCTGCGCGGCGATGGTGTCCACCAGCCGAGCCGGATCGTCGATGCTGGCGAGGGAGGACACCACCTCCTGCGGCACCTTCTTGCTCGCCTTCACGTACTGCTCGAACTGCTCCATGATCGAGCGGACCAGCGTCTCGGCTTCCCGGGCGTCGAGCTCCGGCTCGGGGATCGGCTCCACCCGGGCGCGAAGGTAGTCCTCGCCCACCTCGACCGAGAGCACCTTCGCGCGCCGCCCGCCTTCCACCAGCACCTTGACGGTGCCGTCAGGCAGCTTCAGCAGTTGCAGCACGGTCGCCACCGTGCCCATCGTGAACAGATCGTCCTGGGTCGGCGACTCGACCTCGGCGTCACGCTTGGCGAGCAGCAGGATCTGCTTGTCGTCGGCCATCGCGGCGTCGAGCGCGCGTATCGAGCTCTCCGTGCCGACGAACAGCGGGTGCACGCCGTGCGGGTACACCACCATGTCGCGCAGCGGGAGAACGGGGATACGCAGGTGCTTGTTGGATGCCACGGTCGTCGTTACCTCCGGGTATTCGGGATCGGCTCGGCCGGGATCGGCTCCGCCGGACTCGGCTCGGCCCGTCGCCGCCCGGGAATTGTAGCCCGGGCCGGATGGGCGGGTTCACGCTGGGATGCGCGGGAATGCATCCGCATTGTAGGAGCGGTCTTCCGACCGCGAACCGTGCCTCGGCCGCCATTCGCGGTCAGGAGACCGCTCCTACGGAGATCGGTTCAATCCTTCGGCGCGGCCTGGGCCTTCTCCACGTTCTCGTAGATCAGCATCGGCTCGCTGTCACCTTCGATGACGCTCTCGTCGATCACCACTTTCGTCACCGACTGCAGGGACGGAAGCTGGTACATGGTCTCGAGCAGTACGGCTTCGAGGATGGAACGCAGCCCCCGGGCGCCCGTCTTGCGCTCCATGGCCTTGCGGGCCACCGCGCGCAGCGCATCCGGGCGGAAATCCACTTCGACGCCTTCCATCTCGAACAGTTTCATGTACTGCTTGGTCAGCGAATTCTTCGGCTCGGTGAGGATCTGCACCAGCGCCTCGACATCGAGCTCGTCGAGGGTCGCGATCACCGGCAGCCGGCCGACGAACTCGGGGATCAGCCCATAGCGGATCAGGTCCTCGGGCTCGACGTTGCGCAGCGTCTCACCGATGCTCTTGCGCTCGGCCTGACCCTTCACGTCGGCGGCGAAGCCGATGCCCGACTTCTCGGAGCGCTCGCGGATCACCTTGTCGAGGCCCGCGAACGCGCCGCCGCAGATGAACAGGATGTTGCTGGTATCGACCTGCAGGAACTCCTGCTGCGGGTGCTTGCGCCCGCCCTGGGGCGGCACCGAGGCGATCGTGCCTTCGATCAGCTTCAGGAGCGCCTGCTGCACGCCCTCCCCCGACACGTCGCGGGTGATGGACGGGTTGTCCGACTTGCGGGAGATCTTGTCGATCTCGTCGATGTAGACGATGCCGACCTGAGCCCGCTCGACGTCGTAGTCACACTTCTGCAGCAGCTTCTGGATGATGTTCTCGACGTCCTCGCCGACGTAACCCGCCTCGGTCAAGGTGGTCGCGTCGGCGATCGTGAACGGCACGTTCAGCAGCCGCGCCAGCGTCTCGGCCAGCAGCGTCTTGCCGCTGCCGGTCGGGCCGATCAGCAGGATGTTCGACTTCGAGAGTTCGACGTCGTCCTTCTTTCCCTTGTAATTCAGTCGCTTGTAATGGTTGTACACCGCGACCGAGAGCACCTTCTTGGCGTGTTCCTGGCCGATCACGTACTCGTCCAGGATCGCGTTGATCTCGTGCGGGACGGGCAGACGTTCGCTGCCTTTGGCTTCGCCGCCTTCGGCGACTTCCTCGCGGATGATGTCGTTGCACAGCTCGACGCATTCGTCGCAAATGAACACGCTCGGGCCGGCGATCAGCTTACGGACTTCGTGCTGACTTTTTCCGCAGAAGGAACAGTAGAGCAGCTTGCCTGACTCGTCGCTCTTACCGTTGTCGTCTGCCATCAGGGTACCTCGGTCGTTCCCGCATTCCGTACCTTGCGGGCTTCATGCGGATATTGCAAGCCCCGGTCATGCGCGGGAGTTGCCGGTTGTGGAAAGCCTTTGTATCGGCTTTCCGCGTTCTTGTGGCCGTGTTGTCGCCCGCGGGCGTTCAGCCGGTCGCCGCCTGCACCTTGCGTTTGCGGGGGGTCCAGACCTTGTCCACCAGGCCGTATTCGAGCGCCTGCTCCGGGCTCATCCAGAAGTCCCGATCGGTGTCCTCGGCGATCCGCTCGACGCTCTGCCCGGTGTGCTCCGCCAGGAGCCGATTCAGGCGGTCCCGCATCAGCAGGATCTCCTTGGCCTGGATCTCGATGTCCTTCGCGGGCCCGCGCGAGCCGCCGGACGGCTGGTGCAGCATCATGCGCGAGTTCGGCAGCGCGTAACGTTTGCCCGGAGCGCCGGCACCGAGCAGGAATGCGCCCATGCTGGCCGCCTGGCCGACGCACATCGTGCTGACGTCGCAGCGCACGAACTGCATCGTGTCGTAGATCGACAGTCCGGCGGTGACCGAGCCGCCGGGGGAATTGATGTACAGGCTGATGTCCTTGTCCGGGTTCTCCGACTCGAGGAACAGCAGTTGCGCCACCACCAGGTTCGCGACGTTGTCCTCGATCGGCCCGACCACGAACACGATCCGGTCCTTCAGCAGCCGGGAATAGATGTCGTACGCACGCTCGCCCCGAGCCGACTGCTCGATGACCATGGGCACCAGGCCCAGATTGGTGATGGGCGTCACGTTCGATCGGTAGTCGCTCATCTTCGCTGTCTCCTCAGCTCTGCTGCCCGGTCTGGTCTCCGGCGGCCGCGGTCTCTCCGCCCGGCTCGTGATCATCGTGGCCGTGATCCTGATCATGGTCGTGATCACGGCCCGTCGGCACCGCCCGACCCGACACGATGTCCTGGTAGCTGCTCGGCACCACCTCGACCCGGGCCTGGGCGAGCACGTGCTCGACGACCTGCTCCTCCAGCACGGCCATCTCGACCTGCCGGAGCTGCTCCTGATTACTGTAGTACCAATTCACGACCTGCTGCGGCTCGGCGTAGCCTTCCGCCGTCTCTTCGATGCGCGCCCGCACCCGAGCGGCGTCGACTTCGATGCCGGCCTTGTTGACGATCTCGTTGACGACCAGCCCGACCGTGACACGGCGCTCGGCCTGCTCCCGGAACAGGTCGTCCGGCAGCGCCGGCTGGTCACCGCCGTACATCCGGAACTGTTGCAGCATCTGTTGGCGCAGAGAGCCGATCTCGCTCGCGACCAGCGCCTTCGGCAGTGGCACGTCGTGCAGCGCGCCGAGCTGATCCATCACCTGCGCTTTCAGCGCGTTGCGGACCGCGGAATCCATCTCCCGCTGCATGTTGCGCCGCACATCGGCTCGGAATGCGGCTTCGCCACCTTCTTCGATTCCGAAGCTCTTGAAAAATTCCTCGTTCAGCTCGGGCAGCTTCGGCTCCTGCACCTCCTTCATCTGCACGCTGAACGCGACCGTCTTGCCGGCCAGCTTCTCGACGCGGTAGTCCTCCGGGAACGTCGCTTCGAACTCGCCGGAAGCACCCGCCGCGAGACCCCGGACCCCGCGATCGAAATCCTCGATCATCTGGCCGCTGCCGACCACGAACGACGCGTTCTCGGCCTTGCCGCCCTCGAACACCTCGCCGTCGATGCGGCCTTCGAAGTCCACGGTGACCCGATCACCTTCCTGGGCCGGCCGATCGACGGCCACCCACTCCTGGCGCTGCTCGCGCAGCCGCTCGACCATGTCGTCGACGTCGGCCTCGGTGATCTCGGCTTCCGGCCGCTTGACCTCGACCCGGCCGAGGTCGGCGAGCTCGACGTTCGGGAACACCTCGAAAGTGGCGGTGAACTCGAAGTCGTTGCCGGGCTCCATCTTGACCACTTCGAGGCTCGGCTGACCGGCCGGATTGAGGTCCTCCTGGCGCACCGCGTCGACGAACGTCGACTGCATCAGCTCCCCGGCGACCTCGACCCGTACGGCCCGGCCGAAGCGGCGGCGCACCTCCTTCAGCGGGACCTTGCCCGGCCGGTAGCCGGGCAGGCGCAGGCGGCTCGCGGCGTCGCCGAGCCGGGAGCTGATTTCCGCCTCGAACTTCTCGGACGGTACCGAGATCGTCAGCCGGCGCTCGAGGCCGGACGTGGTCTCAATGGAAATGTGCATGATCTGATTGAGGATATTCTGGAACTTGCCTGGATTTGCTGCCGGAGACGGCCTGCTGGATGGGGTGGACGATGGGTCTCGAACCCACGACCGCCGGGATCACAACCCGGAGCTCTACCAACTGAGCTACGTCCACCATCAACCCGTCGAGCCGCCAATCATACTCCGAGACGGCTCGCACCGTCAGCGGGTCTCGCCGCGCCGGCGGTTCCCGCGCGTCGAATGGCGCGCCCGGAAGGAATCGAACCTTCAACCGCCGGCTTAGAAGGCCGATGCTCTATCCGATTGAGCTACGGGCGCGTGGTCTGAGGCAGCGTGCGGCTGGGGCCGCCCGCGGCCGGTGGGTAGCCCGGCGAACCGCGCGCGGCGGAAAGCTGGTCGGGGTAGAGAGATTCGAACTCCCGACATCCTGCTCCCAAAGCAGGCGCGCTACCAGACTGCGCTATACCCCGCAGTAAGGAACCGCGCAATGTTATCGGGGGCTTCGCAGGCGGTCAAACCAGCCTTCGGCGGCTTCTAGGTCGTTGGGGGGCGGCCACGGAGAGTTACTTTCCTCCGCGCAGGCCCCCATTGTCGTTGGTGCTGTCACGCGCATGCGGCGCCTAAAAGCTCCGGAAAGTAACTCTCCGCGTCCGCCCCTCGACGCCCTTCCATCCCCAAAAGGCTGTCTTCCCCGACCCCCTACGACCCGACCACCTTGCGCACCTTCTGCGGACGGGTCGTGCGGCGACCGTCGTACCGCTCGACTGCGGTCATTGCGGCGCGGAGTTGTACGCAGCCTTCTCCTCCCGCGGTTGGCGCGGGGAGGACGGTGGGGCGGCGGGTGGTGCCGGAGAAACACTTTCGCGGCGTTCAGGCCCCCGGCGACGACGAGCCCCTCCAACGACGCAGACGCCCGCTGCCGCGAAAGTGTTTCTCCGGCCCCGCCCGCCGCGACGACAGCCCTGCCCGCACAGAACGGCGAAAGGAGTAGAATGCGCGCAAACCCGAGGAGCCGAAATGACCGCCCGAGTACTGGATGGGAATGCGATCGCGCGCGAGCTGCGGGAGGAGCTGCGCAGCCGGGTCGACGAGCGCGTCGCTTCCGGGCTGCGGCCGCCGGGGCTCGCGGTGATCCTGGTCGGCAACGACCCGGCCTCGGAGATCTACGTGCGTCACAAGCGCAAGGACTGCGAAGAGGTCGGCTTCCACTCGAACGTCCAGCACCTGTCCGGCAACGTCACCCAGGAAGACCTCGAGGAGCGCGTGCGGGTGCTGAACAACGACGGGACGATCGACGGCATCCTGGTGCAGCTCCCGCTGCCGGAGCACCTCGACGCGGCGCGCATCATCGACCTGATCGATCCGGCGAAGGACGTGGACGGGATCCACCCGTTCAACATCGGCCGCCTGGCGCTGCGCCGGCCGACGCTGCGCTCCTGCACGCCGAAGGGCGTGATGCTGCTGCTCGAGCGGATCGGCCAGCCGATCCGCGGGCTCGACGCGACGGTGATCGGCGCGTCCAACCACGTCGGCCGGCCGATGGGGCTCGAGCTGCTGCTCGCCGGCTGCACGGTCACCACCGCGCACAAATTCTCCCGCGACACCGCGGCGGCCGCCCGCTCCGCCGACATCCTGGTCTCGGCCGTCGGCAAGCCGGGTCTGGTGCGCGGCGACTGGATCAAGCCCGGCGCGATCGTGATCGACGTCGGCATCACCCGGGACGGGCACGGCAAGCTGCACGGCGACGTGGTGTTCGACGAAGCCGCGGAGCGGGCGTCCTGGATCACGCCGGTGCCCGGCGGCGTCGGCCCGATGACGCGGGTCGCGATGCTGCAGAACACGCTGCTCGCCGCGGAACGCCGGATCGATTGATGCCGGCGCCCCACCGGCTGTACGTCTCCGACCTGCACCTGTGCGATCCGCGCGCGCCGGCGTTTCGCGCCTTCGAGGCGCTGATGCAGGATGCCGCCGCGCGCTGCGACGAAATCTACCTGCTCGGCGACCTGTGCGAGGTCTGGGTCGGCGACGATGACGACGGTCCGATGGCGCGCCGCCTGATCGCGACGCTCGCGGCGGCATCCCGGCGCGCGCGCGTGTTCGTGATGCACGGCAACCGCGACTTCCTGTTCGGCGAGCGCTTCGCCCGGGAAGCCGGCGTCTCGCTGATCCCGGATCCGTACCGCCTCGACGACGGCGTGCTGCTCGCGCACGGCGATGCGCTCTGCATCGACGATCACGCCTATCAACAGACCCGACGGGTGTTGCGCTCGCCGGACTGGCAGCGGGACGTGCTGGCCCGGCCGCTCGCGGAGCGCCGCGCGCTGGCGGACGCGATGCGCGCCGAGAGCCGCGCCGCCAACGCGAACAAGGCGGAGAACATCATGGACGTCGCGCCGGCCGAGGTCGCGCGGGTGGTGCGCGCGCACGGCGCGCGTGTGCTGATCCACGGCCATACCCACCGTCCGGGCATCCATACCGCGGACTGGGGCCGCCGCTACGTGCTCGGGGCCTGGGAGCGCTGCGGCTGGCGGATCGAGCAGCGCGGCGACGCGATCGATCTGATCTGCTTCGGGCTCGGCGGGGCTGCCTGAAAGCGTCGGACACGGCGATCCGAAAGATCGCGATCGGGAGATCGCTCCTACGACACGATCGACGTACCGACGTCGGTCGCGAGGGGGCCGCTGTGGAAGCGCAGCTCCGTGTCGGGGGCCGTGCAGAGCCGCGCCTCCACCTCGAGCAGCCCGGACACGCGCGCCTCGATCGGCTCGTTGGCGTAGCGCTCAGCGAGCTCGAGGTAGTGGCGGAAGTGGCGCGCTTCCGACGCGAGGAGGCCCCTATAGAGCTCGGCGGTGCGTGCCGGCAGCACCTGCGCGAGGCCCGCGAAGCGCTCGCAGGAGCGGGCTTCGACGATCGCGCCGACGAGCAGCGTGTCGATCAGCCGGCCGGGCTCGTCGCGGCGGACCTCGGCCATCAGTCCGCCGGCGTAGCGGCTCGGCGTCAGGTGCCGGTAGCACACGCCCTCCCGCGACATCAGCGCGTGCACCTGCTCGAAATGCCGCAGCTCCTCGCGCGCGAGCCGCGACAGGCGCTGCAGCAACTGCGGGCGGTCGACGTAGCGATACAGCAATGCCAGTGCGGTGGACGCCGCCTTCTTTTCGCAGTTGGCGTGGTCGATCAGCAGCAGGTCGAGGTGCGCCGCCGCCTGCTCGAACCACTCCGGCGGCGTCGGGCACGCGAGAAACGCGTCGATCGCGTCCGGCACGAGCGCCGGCGTCCGGGCGGACGCGGTCACCATCCGCTTCAGCTCGCCGGGATCCGGTAGTTGCGCTCGTAGTGCGCGAGCGAGCGCACGTAGAACTCCTGGTCGATCGCGGCGAGCACCGTCTCCGGCAGCGCTTCGAGGTGCAGTCGTGCGCCGGGCGCGAGCTCGACGCCGAGCGCCTCGAGCGTCACCGCCGGCTCACGCCAGCGCACGCGCTGCAGCAGCTCGTAGAGCACGTTTTCGGCGGCCAGCGAATCGTCCGGGCGAAGGCCGGCGCGCTCGGCCTGCTCGCGCAGCAGCGCCTCGTCGCGGATGCGGAGCAGCGCCGCCACGGCACCGGCGCGGAGCGTGAGCAGCCGTTGCCAGACCGCCCGACGCTGGTCGGCGTCGTAGGCGTTCCACTGCACGATCTCGTGCGCGAAGCGCTTGCAGCCCCGGCACACCAGATCGCCGAAAGTGGTGGAGCAGATGCCGACGCAGGGAGTTCTTCTGAACATGCAGGGCTACCGCGTGGAGCCGAACAACAGCCGGAGCTGCAGCCTGCGCAATTGCGCACGCAACTGGCGCAGGTCGCGCCGGCTCCAGGTGGTCGCCGGATTGTACAGCAGCCGGTCCAGCTCCGCGACGAGACGGTCCGCCTGCTCCGCGCGCAGCGCGCCGGAAGCCGCGATCCGGCGGATGAACGCGGCCGGTGACTCCGCCGGCGGACGCTTCCACCCGGCGCCGGCGACCGCCCGGCAGAAGCCCCCGAACAGACGCTCGACCGGATGCCGTGGGATCGGCCGGCGGCGCCAGAACAGCGCTGCGGCGACGATGCCGACGCTGACGCCGCCGCCGATCAGCACCGCGGCCGCGATCCGCGCCGGCGTCACCGCGCCCAGCAGATCCTCGAGAAAGCGGCTCTGCAGGTGATGGTCGTAGCCGACGACCCAGAGGTTCCAGCGGTGCTCGAGGGAATCGACCCAGTTCAGCAGGTCCTGAACCAGCCGGATTCGGCCGAACCGTGCGCCGGTCAGCGTGGAGAGCATCGCCCGGTCTTCCGCCGAGAGCGCCGCCTCGAGACCCTGCTCGATGCGCGCCGGCGCCACCGCCGCCGTGGGGTCCACCCGCTGCCAGCCCTCGTACGGTTCCCAGTACTCGACCCAGGCGTGGGCATCGTACTGTCGCACCATCAGGTGGCCGGTCACCGGGTTCACCTCGCCGCCCTGGTAGCCGCCGACCAGCCGGGCCGGCACGTCGATGCTGCGCAGCATGAACACCAGCGCGCCGGCGTAGTGGGTGCAGAAGCCGCGCCGCGTGCCGAACCAGAACCCGTCGATGCTGTCGTGATCGTCGAGACGCGGCGGGCTCAGCGTGTAGAAGAACGGCTCGGAGCGGATGTGCTCGAGCACCGCGGCGACGAAAGCATCCACTGTCCCGGTCCGCTGCCAGAGCTCGGCGGCGAAGCGCTGGATCTCCGGGTTGTCGTCCCGCGGGTAGTAGGTTTCGCGCAGCGCGAGCGGTCCCGGCAGCGCCGCCGTCCCGTCCATCACGATCGGATGGCTGCTCACCCGATAGCGGTACACCGAGAGCACCGGGTCGTCCGCTTCGAGCCGGTAGTCGCGCGTCAGGGTCGGCCCGGCGTGACGCGGAAACGGCACGTCCAGCGTGTAGAGCCAGTTGGAGGACGTCGGCTCGAGCAGCACCTCGTACTCGAGCCCGTCACCGGACGGCGGCTCGGCCGGGGCACCCGCCTCCCATTCCGGCAGCAGCCCGCCGATCGACCAGGTGCCTTCCGAAAAGCGCGAATAGGTCAGACCGCGCCAGTACAGCTCGCGATTCGGCGGCACCGGACCTTCGAACACCGCCCGGAACGCGACCTCGTCCGAGCGAATCAGCTCGGCCACGTCGCCCGGCTTCATCCGGTCGCTGAGGCCCGTCACCGAGCTCGACGGCAACGGCACGCTCCAGAGCGGCGCGACGCGCGGGAAGAGCAGGAACAGCACCACGGTCAGCGGCAGCGCCTGCAGCACCAGGAGCGCCGCGACACGGGCGCTCTCGAGCGGCCGCACCCGGGTGACGAGCTGATTCAGCCCCACCATCGCCGCCGTGACCACGATACCCGCGATCACCTGGTAGACGGCGGCGGTCATCGACTGATCGAACAGGAAGCGGATCGCGATCAGGAAGTAGCCGAGAAAGATCACCAGATACGCGTCGCGCCGGTCCTTCATCTCGATCAGCTTCAGCGCGAACGCGAGGATCGCGAGGGACGAGGCGGCCTCGAGGCTGAACGGATCGACCCCGGACACGGCCACGCCGAGGAACGACGCCGCCACCAGGAGCGCCTTCATCCAGCGGCGCGGAAAGGCCCAGCGCCCGAGATAGACACCGGTGCGCCAGTAGCCGCAGAAGAGCCCCACACCGACCACCCAGGGCGAGAGGTGGAACACGAACGGCAGCAGCACCACCGCCTGCGCGATCATCAGGAGCGCCAGCGTGTTGCGCGGGATCTGCTGCGCGACGCCGCCGGACGCACCCCGTCCGCCGCGCAGCGCCGCGCCCGCGAGACCCGTCCGGCTAGAGGCCATACAGTGCGAGCTCCCGCAGCACCCGCTCGAGGTGCGCCTCGCCGACGCCGGGCGGGACCGTGCGGGACCCGAGCCGCAGGCCGAACTCGCGGCCGAGCCGCGCCGCCTGCAGCGCCGCTCCGGTAAGCCGCGACAGCCGCTCCTCCAGGCCGCCGGCGACCTGGTCCAGATCGAGCCACAGGCGCGGCTCCACGAAACTCGCGTAGCGCTTCACCATCAGCTCGTCGCCGCGCGCGTAGGAGCGCCAGATGATGTGCTTGACCGGATCGCCCGGCTGATAGGCTTTGATGTCGGTGAAATCCTCACTGCCCTGCGGATCCACCAGCTCGCCCTCGTCGCGCCGGCCGTGGGTGAGCTTCGGCAGATCGCCGAACAGCGGTTTCGGATACACGAGCGCCCGCGCATCGAGATCCACCCAGGTCCACGCGCGCAGCAGGCCGAGCGGATAGTAGGTCTCCACCAGCAGCCGTCCCGGCCGCTGCCAGCCCCGATGCGTGCCCGTCACGTACAGCCGGACCAGGTCCGCCTCCTGACGCAACAGCTCCACCCACTGCACGATCCCGCCGGGGAAGCCGATCTGGATGCCTTCCCGCCCGCGGCCGCTGCGCTCCGGCGGCCGCACCACGCGCACCGCGACCTCGATGTCCTCACCGACGAATCCCGGCCGCACCCCCGCCAGCTCGATCCGCAGCCCCGAAAGGTTCCGGAACGTGTACAGAATCGTCACCAGAAACAGGCTGCCCAGCAGAAACGCGACCCCATACACCAGGCTCGCCTGATAATTGATCGCCGCCAGAATCAGCAGCGCCACCAACCCCCCGAACGCGAACCCCGTCGCCGTGGGAAAAATGAACACGTTCCGCTGCGACAGCCGGATCACCGGCCCCGGCGGAATCCGCCGATCGAGCCACCGCCCGAACCGCTGCTGCAGCACCGACCCGGCCGCCTCAGCCACCGCGGCCACCACGATCAGCGCCCGGCCGCCCCAACCGGGTCGCAGCGAAACGAGCGACGTCTCGATGAACGCATCGGCCAACTGAGTGGTGAGGAGAAGGACGTCGAATGTACGCCGGCCGGAGCCGGGAAGCCCTCGGGCTGCGCATTTGAGCGACGCCGAGGAGGCCGGTTTGACTCGCGCTTTTCAGCGAGGCAACTCCGGCCGACGAGGGAAGCCCGGAGGGCCGGCGCGTGGTCCGGGGAGGAGCTTCCCGCCCGCGCCGACACCCCCTAACAAGTCCTTCCTATCACCCCAACGACAAGATCGAGGGGAAGCGAACCTATTCCGCCGTAGTCTGCGCAGCCCGAGTGCAGGCGGAACCGACTACCTCGGGGTATTGCTGCCGATACTCACTGTTGCACAGCTCGATCGAAGCACGCGCCCGATTCACCACGTACGCCTGGATCGCGTGCGCGTCCTCCGGCGACAGTACGTGGGAGAAGCCGACCATCCCGCGACCGGTGAACGCGCCGTCGAGCACGATCGCGTTCCAGTTCTGGTGTACGTCCGGGCCGGAGTAGCGCAGGTCCGGCGTGCCGCCGCCGGCGCTGATCACCCCGGGGCCGTGGCAGACCGCGCAGTAGGTGTGGTAGAGGGTCTCGCCTTCCGCCACCTCGCCCTGGGTCGCTTCGATCTCGGGCGGTACCGGCAGCTCGAGGTAGGTCACGCGCGGCTCGGGCAGCGTCGCGTTGCCGCCGAGCTTGAAGGTCAGGATGCGGCCTTCGGTGAGCACGTTGTCCTTGTGCCGCGGCACGCCCGAGGCGAGCGCGAACGCGCCGCCCCAGCCGGCCAGCACGGTCAGGTACTGCTCGCCGTCCACCTCGTAGGTCACCGGCGGCGCGATGATGCCGACGTGCGTCGGGAACTCCCAGACGAGCTCGCCGGTGTCGGCGGTGTACGCGGCGAGCCGGCCGTCGGAGCGGCCCTGGAACACCAGATTGCCCGCGGTGGTCAGCACGCCGCCGTTCCACGACGTGTCGTGCTGCACGCGCCAGACTTCCTTCTGCGCGACCGGATCCCAGGCGGCGAGGTGCCCCTTCACCTCGCCCATCGCTGCGATCATCGTCTCCGGGTCCTTCGGGGGAATGGTCTGCGCGAGGTCGAGCCCCGTGTTCCATTCGGTCGGCTTGTACTTGAAGGCGTTGTCCTGCGCGAAGCTGAACGGGATGTCGAGCGCCGGAATGTACACCAGGCCCGTGTCGCGGTTGTACGCCATCGGGTGCCAGTTGTGGCCGCCGTACGGCGCGGGGCGGATCAGCCGCGGTTCGTTCGCGTAGTGGGCGTCCGGGTTTTCCACCGGCCGGCCGGTCTCCGGATCGATGTGGGTCGCCCAGTTCACCGGCACGTAGGCCTCGGCGGAGATGAACTCGCCGGTGGCGCGGTCGAGCACGTAGAAGAAGCCGTTCTTCGGCGCCTGCATCAGCACCTTGCGCAGCGTACCGTCGATGGTCAGGTCGGCCAGGATGATGTGCTGCGTCGCGGTGTAGTCCCAGGTGTCGCCGGGGGTGGTCTGGTAGTGCCACGCCATCGAGCCGTCGTCGGGATCGATCGCGACGATGGACGACAGGTACAGGTTGTCGCCGCCGCCCGGGGAGCGGATGTAGCGGTTCCACGGCGAGCCGTTGCCGACGCCGATGTACAGGAGGTCGAGCTCCGGGTCGTAAGCCATCGCGTCCCAGACCGTGCCGCCGCCGCCGACCTCCCACCACTTGCCGCCGCGCCAGGTGGCGGCGGCCTTCTCGAGGTGCTCGCCTTCGAACGGTTTCGACGGGTCGCCCGGCACCGTGTAGAAGCGCCAGAGCTCTTCGCCGGTGTCGGCGTCGTAGGCGGTGATGTAGCCGCGCACGCCGTACTCGGCGCCGCCGTTGCCGATGATCACCTTGCCCTTCACGACGCGCGGTGCGCCGGTGATCGTGTACGGGCGCGACTTGTCGGTGGTCTGTACCTCCCAGACCGGCTCACCGGTGCCGGCATCGAGCGCGATCAGCCGGCCGTCCAGCGTGCCGACGTAGACCTTGCCCTTCCACAGCGCGGCGCCCCGGTTCACCACGTCGCAGCACGCGTTGCGGCCCCACTCGCGCGGCACCTGCGGGTCGTACTGCCAGAGCAGCTCGCCGGTCTTCGCATCGTGCGCCCAGACCACCGACCAGGAACCGGTGCTGAACATCACGCCGTCGGCGACGAGCGGCGAGGATTCGAGGCCGCGGGTCGTGCCGGTGTCCCAGTACCAGGCGAGACCGAGGTCCTTCACCGTTTCGACGTTGATCCGATCGAGCGGGCTGTAACGGTCCTCCTGGTAGTTGCGCCCGTAGCTGAGCCAGTCTCCGGGCGTCGCATCGGCCTCGGCGATGCGGCGGCCGTCGATCCCGCCCGTGAGGTCGCGGATCCGCTGCGCGCGTGCGTCGCCGGCCGGCGCATCGTCGGCCGGCGCGGCGGCCTGCTGCGCATCCGGTTCCGGCGGCGGTGTCTCGTCCGAGCAACCGTGCAGAAATCCCATCAGGCCGGCCGCGAGCAGCCCGCCGTAGACGACGCGTCGGATCATCTCCCTCGTCCCCCTCTGTCTCCGTTCGCTGAAACACGTTCGAAATCCGAGTCTACCAGAACGCCGGCCGGGAGCCGCGCGGGTGCGGGGATGGACCCGTTGTCGGGGTTGCCGTAGCTTGTGGCGAGGCGCAGGAGGAGTCGAGGTTCGCCGTGACCAGCATGCAGATCCGTCTGGACGACGACTGGCAGCAAGAGCAGCAGGAGTGGGTGGAAGCCCTCGACGACGTGCTGCGACACCGCGGCGCCGAGGGCGCGAAGGACCTGCTGCTGCGCCTGCAGGCGCACCTGTCCCATCAGGGCGTCGTGCTCACCGAAGCCGCGCTGAACACGCCGTACCGCAACACCATCGATCTGCGCGACCAGCCCCCGTACCCGGGCGACATCGAGCTCGAGACCCGGATCGGCAACATCATCCGCTGGAACGCGGCAGCGATGGTGCTGCAGGCGCAGGACGGCGGCGCCGGCGTCGGCGGCCACATCGCCACCTACTTCTCCGCCGCGACGATGATGGAAGTGGGTTTCAATCACGTGTTCCGCGCGCGCAGCGCCGATTACGGCGGCGATCAGGTGCACTTCCAGGCGCACAGCGCGCCCGGGGTCTACGCGCGCGCGTTCCTCGAGGGGCGGCTCACCGAGCAGCAACTGAAGAACTTCCGCCGCGAGCTGCAGCCCGGCGGCGGCCTGTCGTCGTACCCGCACCCGCGGCGGATGCCCGACTTCTGGCAGATGCCGACCGCGAGCATGGGGCTGTCGACGCCGAGCGCGATCTATCAGGCGCGCTTCGCGAAGTACCTCGAAAGCCGGGGCCTCAAGCCGAAGAACGGCGGCAAGATCTGGACGTTCATCGGCGACGGCGAAGCCGACGAGCCTGAAGTGCTCGGCACCATCAACATCGCGAGCCGCGAAGGCCTCGACAACCTGGTGCTGGTGATCAACTGCAATCTGCAGCGGCTCGATGGTCCGGTGCGCGGCAACGGCAAGATCATCCAGGAGCTCGAGCGCTCGTTCCGCGGCGCCGACTGGCACGTGATCAAGGTGATCTGGGGCAGCGGCTGGGACCCGATCCTCGACAGGGACGTGAACGGGCTGCTGCAGAAGCGCATGGAAGAGGCCGTGGACGGCGACTACCAGATGTACACCGTGTCGTCCGGCGACGTGGTGCGCGAGCACTGGGTCGAGAACTCGCCCGAGCTGCGCAAGCTCATGGCGTCGCTCACCGACGAGGAGATCCGGTCGATCAAGCGCGGCGGCCAGGATCACAAGAAGATCTACGCAGCGTTCCATCACGCGGCGCGGGTCAAAGGCAAGCCGTGCGTGATCCTGTTGAAGACGGTCAAGGGCGACGGCCTCGGCCCCGACGCGGAAGGACGCAACACCGTGCACCAGAAGAAGTACCTGAGCCCGGAGGAGCGCCGCGAGCTCGCGAAGCGCCTGAACATTCCGCTCTCGGCCGAGGAGATCGAGCGCGCGGCGTTCTACAAGCCGCCCGAGGACAGCGAGGAGATCCGGTATCTCAAGGCCCGGCGCGAAGCCCTCGGCGGCTACCTGCCGCGCCGCGAGGTGCGCTGCCGGCCGATCGAGCCGCCGGCGCTCGAGTTCTTCGGCGACATGCTGAAGGGCTCGACGCGTCCGATCTCCACGACGATGGCGGTGGTGCGGATGCTGTCGAAGCTGCTGCGTCACCGGGAGCTCGGCCGCTACATCGTGCCGATCGTGCCGGACGAGGCGCGTACGTTCGGGATGGACGGGCTGTTTCCGCAGGCGGGCATCTACTCGCCGGCCGGCCAGCGCTACCAGCCGGTGGATGCCGGCACCATCGCGCCGTACCGGGAAGCCGAAGACGGCCAGATTCTGCAGGAGGGCATCTGCGAAGCCGGCGCGATGGCGTCGTTCCTGGCGGCGGGTACGGCCTATGCGAACCACGGCCTGCCGATGATTCCGTTCTACATCTTCTACTCGATGTTCGGCTTCCAGCGGGTCGGCGACCTGATCTGGTCGTGCGGCGACATGATGTGCAAGGGCTTTCTGCTCGGCGGCACGTCGGGACGCACCACGCTGAACGGCGAGGGCGTGCAGCACCAGGACGGGCATTCGCACCTGGTCGCGTCCACGATCCCGAACCTGAAGAGCTACGACCCCGCGTTCGCGTACGAGATCGCGCTGATCGTCCGCGACGGCATCCGCCGGATGTATCAGGAGCAGGAGGACGTCTTCTACTACCTGACGGTCACGAACCAGAACTATCCGCAGCCGCCGCTGCCCGAGGGCGAGGACGTCGCGGCGGGGGTGCTCGCCGGCATGTACTGCTACGAGCGCGACGACGACGCGCGGATCAACCTGTTCGGCAGCGGCGCGATCATGACCGAGGTGCTGAAGGCCGCGGCGCTGCTGCGCGAGCGCGGCCACCCGTGCAACGTCTGGAGCGTGACCAGCTACACGGAGCTGATGCGCCAGGGTCTCGCCGCGGAGCGGCGCGCGCTGCTGCAGGCGGGTGATGCGCCCGACGCCGCGCCGGACGTGCTGGTCAGCCGGCTGCTCGGGCGCGAGCAGGGCGTGTTCGTCGCGGCGAGCGACTACGTGAAGGCGCTGCCGGCCGGCATCAGCCGGTGGGTCCCCGGCCCGTACACGGTGCTCGGCACCGACGGCTTCGGGCTGTCCGAGTCCCGGGCGGACCTGCGCGACTACTTCGAGGTCTCCGCCGGCTGGATCGGCTACGCGGCGCTCGCCGCGCTCGCGCGGCACGGCAACGGCGAGGTGCGCGAGGCGGTCGAGTTCGCGCGCGAGCAGCGGCTGGACCTCACCAAGATGGATCCGGCCGTCTGCTGACGCGCCGCCGCCGGCCGGGCGAGCCGCGCGATCCGAGCTACCCTTCGAATGGGCGACGGTGGCGGCGCGGCCGGTTCGTGAGACCTGGTTAACGCAGCCGCCCCGCCCGGATGGCCATACTTCCCGGATGGCGGGAGCCGGCTCCAGATGGACCTACAGTTCTCCAGATTCGAGATCGTGACCGGCACGGGCGCGCTGTTCCTGGGCCTGGTGTTCGTCTGCGTGTTGCTCGAGGCCGGGCGGATCCAGACCGAGATCACCACGGCGACCCGGGAGGCGGTGGCCCGCGAAGATCTGTTCTGGGTCGGCGTCGAGGGCCGCGGCCGCCACGTGGTGCTGTCCGGCGCCGCCCCCGACTACCCCGCGCGCGAGCGTGCCGCCGAGATCGCGGCGGCGGTCGCGGGCGTCGCGTCGGTGGAGAATCGGATCGCCGTCGTCGGCGAGGCCGGCACCTGTCAGAAGCGCATCGACGAGTACCTGGCCGACCGCCGGGTGACGTTCAAGGCGGGCCGGGCGGAGCTCTCGCCGGCGAGCCTGCCGGTGCTTGCGATGGTGGCGGGAATCGCCCGCGGTTGCGGGGCTACCATCGAAGTGGCCGCTCACACCGATGCCCAGGGCGACGCCGAGATCAACCGGAAGCTGAGCCAGCGCCGGGCCGAGGCGGTGGCGCGCTACCTGGTACAGAGCGGCGTCCATCCCGAGCAGCTCCGGGCGGTCGGCTACGGCGAGAGTCAGCCGGTCGCCGACAACACGACCGAAGCCGGCCGGAGCGAGAACCGGCGGGTGGAGTTCCGGATCATCGGAGAGCGCGCATGATCTACCTGATTCTGAACATATTCCTCTATCTGCTCTGCGCGCTGGCCCTCGGCTTCGGGGCGGGCTGGCTGTGGCGCAACCGCGAGGCCACCGGCCGGGAAGCGGCGGCCGAGCGGGCGGTGCTGGACGTGCGCGGGCGGATGCCGCAGCTCGAGAGCGCGCTCCGGGCGCGCGATCAGCGGCTCGAGGCGCTCGAAGCCGAGCTCGAGGCCCGGAATCTCGAGCTGGAAGGGCAGGCGGCGCGGCTCGCGGCCCGGGAGCGTGCGGTCGCCGAGCTCGAGCGCGTCGTGGCCGATCTGCGCGCACGGCTCGAAGCGGCGGCCGAGCAGGAGGGCGCGCGCGGAGAAGCGGAGGAGGCCCTCGCCGCGGTCCGGCAGGAGCTCGACGACACCCGCGGCGAGCTCGAGCGATCACAGCGGGCGCTGGCGGCGGAGCAGCGCCGGGTGGCGGAGCTCGGCCAGGAGCGGGAGCTGCAGCGGCGGGCGCTCGAGGCGCTCGAGCAGCAGCTCGAGCTCGCCCGGGAAGGCACGGGGCCGGCGTCGCGGGCCGCGGCGGGCTGAGCGCCGGCTTTCGCCGGCCTGCAACGAACCTTCGGCAAACCCTCGGCGAACCTTCGGCAAACCTTCGGCAAACCTTCAGAAGAAGCGCCGCAGCACCTGCAGCAGCAGCGACAGCACCAGCGAGATCAGCAGCATCGACACGATCGGGAAATAGAAGGACACGTTCGGTCGCTCGATGCGGATGTCGCCGGGCAGCCGGCCGAACCAGGCGAGCGCCCCCGTCTGCACCAGGAGCCCGAGCAGCACCAGCGCAATGCCGGCGATCACCAGCCATTTGCCCATCGTCACCCTCCTCGCGCGTTCATCGCCCGGTAGCGGCGGCGCCGCCTGGAAGTGAGCGTTCGCTGTCGGCGTCGCCAACGAGCTGCCGGCCGTCCAGCCGGCGCAGCAGCGGCCGCCGCAGCGCGATCCAGACGACCAGGATCAGGTAGATGCCGCTGCCGACCCAGACCGCCGGCGGCGCGCCGATGCGCTCGGCGAGCGCGCCGAGCAGCAGCCCGCCCATCGCCGCCAGGCTGAACCCCATCGAGTGGATCCCCATCACCCGGCCCCGCAGCCGGTCGGGAACGCTGAGTTGCATCACCGTCATCGAGCTCACCATGAACACCGAGGTGCAGAGTGCTGCAACGAACACGCCGGCCAGCGCCGCCGGAAACCAGCCGCCGGCGGCGAGCAGCGCGAACAGCATGATCAGCAGCGCCGACAGCGCGGCGGCGCCGAGCACGATCCGGCCGAGGTAACGGAAGCGGTGCACGCTGCCGATCAGCAGCGTACCGGCCACCGAGCCCACCCCGCCGGCGGAGAGCAGATAGCCGTAACCGGTTTCGCCGGAACCGAGCAGGTCCGCGAACACCGGCATGATCTGGTTGTACGACTGCGCGCAGAACATGCCGACGAAGGTGATCAGGATCAGCCAGCGGAACAGCGGCGTCTGCCAGATGAAGCGGACGCCCTCCTTCACCTGATTCCACGCCGAACCGGGGGTTCCCGGCTCGTGCACCAGCGGGATCGTGAGGATCACGCCGAACATCACCAGGAACCCGCCCGCGCCGAGCGCGAACACGATCCAGGTGTCGACGGCCGCGATCAACAGGCCCCCGGCGGCCGGGATCGCCATCCGGCTCGCCTGCCAGATGAACGAATTCAGTGCCACCGCGCTCATGAACGCCGGCCGGTCGACCAGTGCCGGATAGATCGAGACGCGCACCGGCCAGTCGATGCCGGTGGTCAGCGAGAACAGCGCCGCCACCGCGAGCACGTGCCAGACCGCCACCAGCCCGCTGACGTCGAGCCACGCGAGCAGCGCGAGCAGGAAGCTGCAGGCGAGCGAGGTGCACATCAGGAGGCGCCGCTTGTCGAACCGATCGGCCAGCACGCCGCCGGCGAACGTCATCAGGATGTTCGGCACCGACGCCGCCGCGCCGAGCACGCCGAGCTGCCAGGCCGAGCCCGACAGCTCGAACACGAGCCACCCCTGCCCGAGCGTGATGAGCTGCGTCGCGCCCACCGACGCGAACGAGGCCAGCCAGTAGCGGCGGTACAGCGGAAAGCCGAGCGCCGGGTAGCGGACGAGAAGGGCGTTGCGCATCGGGGCGTCGAATCCGGATCGGGCCTCGGAGTGTACTGATTGTGACGGCGCCTCAGTACACTCTGCGATCGAGGTGGGTGGACAGGCCGAAGTGATCTCCAAACGCGAGCACGAAGCCGGCAGCGACGGCGCGCCGAGTTTTCACAGCAAGGACGAGGCGCGGCAATGGGTCTGGGACCGGCTCGCGGCCGAGAAGCTCGCCCGTTTCCCGTTTCCGCCCCACGGCCGCATTCCGAACTTCGTCGGGGCCCGCGAGGCGGCCGAGCGTCTGCTCGAGGAGCCGCCGTGGCGGGACGCCCGCGCGATCAAGGTCAATCCGGACTCGCCGCAGGCGCAAGTTCGCGAGCTCGCGCTCGCGCGCGGCATCCGGGTCTACGTGCCGACGCCCCGGCTCGCCGGCGGCTTCAAGCTGCTCGATCCCGCGTCGATTCCCGCGGAACGGCATCGCGAGGCCGCCGCGCTCACCACAATGGACGAATGGGCGACCCCGGTGGCGTTGACCGAGCTGCCGCAGCTCGATGCGATCGTCTGCGGATCGGCCGCGGTGACGCCCGGCGGGCGCCGGGCGGGCAAGGGGGCCGGTTACAGCGACCTCGAGTTCGCGATCCTGCGCGAGCTCGGCCACCGGCCGGTGCCCGTCGCCACCACCGTGCACGACGTGCAGGTGGTCGCGCAGTTTCCGATCGAGCCCAACGACATTCCGCTGGCGCTGATCTGCACGCCCACGCGGAGCATCCGGGTGGCGGATCCGCCGCCCGCGCCGGACGGGGTCGACTGGAGCCGGCTCGGCGAAGCCGATCTCGAGGCGATGCCGGTGCTGAAGGAGCTGCGCGAAATCGCGCGGCGTCCGCGCCGGAGGCCGAACAAGTGAGCGCACGGATTCGCGGCATGCTCACGGCCCTGTTCGCGGCGCTGATCGCCTGGACCGTTTCCGCCGGCGCCCCGGCGGCGGGTGCCCCCCGCCCGGAGCCGGTGGTGATCGTGCTGTCGTGGGACGGTATGCGCCACGACTACCCGGACCGGCTGCCGCTGCCGGCGCTCGCGCGCCTCGCCGAGCGGGGCGTACGGGCCGGGCGCCTGATCCCCGTTTTCCCGTCGAACACCTTCCCGGGTCACGTCTCCCTCGCGACCGGCACGTATCCGGACATCCACGGCATCGTCGACAACCACTTCATCGACGCCGAGCGCGGCCGCTATCGGATGAGCGGCGACGCCGACTGGATTCAGGCGGAGCCGCTGTGGATCGCGGCCGAGCGCCAGGGGGTACCCGCGGCCACCTATTTCTGGGTGGGTTCGGAGAGCGACTGGCGCGGCCAGGGCACCCGCTACCGGATCGCGCCGTTCGACCGCGACCGGCCGGAGGCGGTGAAGGTGGACCAGATCCTCGCCTGGCTCGGGCTGCCGCCGGCGGCGCGGCCGCGGCTGATCATGAGCTACTGGGCCGGCGCCGATCACGACGGCCACGAGCACGGCCCGGACAGCGCCAAGGTGGATGCGCAGCTTCGCCGGCAGGACGCCGAGCTCGGGCGGCTGCTCGACGGTCTCGACGCGATGCAGGCCTGGCCGTACACCACACTCATTCTGGTGAGCGATCACGGCATGACCGAGACCGGCGCCTACCTCGACATCCGCTCGGCGCTCGGCGATGCGGGCGTGGCCGCGCAGGTGACCGGGTCCTCCGTTGCCAACGTCTATCTGGAGGATCCCGCCGCGGAGGAACGCGCGATCGCCGCGATCCGCACCCTCGAGCCGGCGGAGAAGGTGCGCGTCTACCGGCGCGACGACCTGCCCACCTCGCTGCGTCTGGCCCACCCGACCCGCACCGGCGACCTCGTGGTGCTGACCGAGCCGCCGTTCAGCTTCTCCCGGCCGGACGGCTTCGCCGGAAAGCTGCAGACCTTGCTGTACAAGCTCGGCGTCGGCGTCGGCGGGCATGGCTACGACCCGCGGCACCCGGACATGGCTGGCGTGTTCTTCGCCGCCGGACGCGGCGTGCCGAACGATCTGATTCTGCCGGAGGTGCAGCAGATCGATCTGGCGGCGACCGTCTCGCGGCTCCTGTCCATCGATCCGCCGCGGCAGTCGGAAGGAAGGCCGATCCGCGGCATCGGCGAACACCTGATCGGCAACGGCGCGCCCGAGGCGCGGAACGAGCGGAGGTGAATCATGGCGAAGTGGCAGCAGACGCGCAGCTTCTGGACCTGGGGTTACCGCTCCGACGAGCCGTCGGATGCGGACCGCCAGCGGATGGCCCGGCGCCTGTCGGAGCGGTTCGGCCGGCCGGTGGTGCCGCCGCCGGTGCCGCGGCTCGAGGACATCGTGCTCCGGCCGCCGCGGCTCACGGTGCCGGATGCGCTCGCCGGCTGGGTCTCGACCCGGCACGACGAGCGCGTGCTGCACACCTACGGCGGGCATCCGCTGGAGCTCTTGGAAGCGTTGCGCGGGCGCTTTCCGAACCCGCCCGACGCGGTGGCCCATCCGCGCAGCGACGACGAGCTCGAAGCGACGCTCGCGTGGTGTGACCAGCACGGTTACGCCGCGATCCCGTTCGGCGGCGCCACGTCGGTGGTCTGGGGCGTCGCGGTGCCGGAGTCGGCGCGCGCGGCGGTGACCATCGACATGGACCACTTCCACCGGGTGCTCGAAATCGACCAAACCTCACGGGCCGCGCGGATCCAGGCCGGCGTGCTCGGCCCGGACCTCGAGGATGCGTTGCGCCCGCACGGGCTGACGCTGCGGCATTTTCCGCAGAGCTTCCCGTGGTCCACCGTGGGCGGCTGGGTCGCGACCCGCTCGGGCGGCCACTACGCGACCAACCACACCCACATCGACGATTTCGTCGAGAGCGTGCGCATGCTGACGCCGGCCGGCTGGTGGGAGTCGCGGCGTCTGCCCGGCAGCGGCGCCGGGCCGAGCCCCGACCGGCTGGTGCTCGGCTCGGAAGGCATCCTCGGCATCATCACCGACTGCTGGCTGCGCCTGCAGCACCGCCCGCGCTTCCGCGCGAGCGCCGGCGTCGCGTTTCCGGACTGGGCGGCCGGCGGCGAGGCGGTGCGGCGGATCGCGCAGGCCAAGCTCTGGCCCGCGAACCTGCGCCTGCTGGATCCGGCGGAAGCCGCGCAGAGTGCCGGCTTCGACGGCCGCCGCGCGCTGCTGGTGATCGGTTTCGAATCCGCCGACGTGCCGCAGGGCCCGAACCTGCAGGCGGCGCTGGAGCTCGCCCGCAGCGCCGGCGGCGCGGTGGACGACGAGGCGATCCGCATCGACGACGGCACGGGACAGGCCACCGGGCGCGAGGGCGCGGTGGGTGCCTGGCGGCAGTCGTTCATCGGCGTGAACGCGGGTCTCACCAACGGCCTCGGGCTGCTCGCGGACACCTTCGAGACCGCGATCACCTGGGATCGCTGGCCGGAATTCGACGCGACGGTGCGCGAGCGGGTCGGCCGGGTGCTGCGCGAAGAGCTGGGAGCGGGCGCGCAGCTCACCTGCCGCTTCACCCACGTCTACCCCGACGGCCCGGCGCCCTACTACTCGTTCTCCGGCCCGGCGGCGGACGGCGCCGAGGCACGGCAATGGCAGGCGATCAAGGACGAAGCGATGGCCGCGGTGATCGACGCCGGCGGCACCGTCACGCACCACCACGCGGTCGGCCGGATGCACAAGCCGGGCTGGCGCCGGCAGCGCCCGGAGCTGTTCGCCGCGTCGCTCGCGGCGGTGAAGCGCACACTCGATCCGAACGGGATCCTCAACCCGGGCGTGCTGCTCGACTGAGCCGGCGCGCGCTGTGGGAGCGGCCTCCGGCCGCGAATTGCCCGGGCGATCGCGCTCCGGAGCTGGCCGGGTAGCCCCCGCTCCTTCGGCGGCGAGGTCATTCGCGGCCGGAGGCCGCTCCCCACAGGTGCCGTCAGTCGCACTCGTAGCCGTGCAGCTCGAGGCCTTCGGCCAGGTAGTCGGCCAGCATCGGGTGGGAGATCAGGTAGTCGGCGGTGCGCTCGTTCCAGGCGTCGGCCGCCTGGGCCAGCGCCTCGTCCCACTCGTCGAGGCCGAAATCGCCTCGGCCGATCCACAGCAGCGCGACCACCTGCTGCTGCTGATCGGGCTCGAGGTCCGCGATGATCGAGCGGAACTCCTCGAGGGTCGCGTCGTCCGCGTGCGCCGCCAGCACATTGCCGGTCCAGTCGTCCGCCGGGCTGCCGGGCTCCTCCGGGATCACCACCGCTTCCTGCGCGTGGAACTCACGGGCCAGATCGATCAGGCGGCAGACAGTGTCGGGGTTCACGTCGAGCATGTTTGGGCCTCATGAACGGAACGCTGCGACGACGAAAACAGGAATCGTGCCAGCCGATCGAGAAGCGGCACCCGGCGCCGCGCCCGAGCGCTCACGGTTTCACGAGGCGGAGTGGTCGTCGGGTGCGGCGTCGACGAGACAGAACTCGTTCCCTTCGGGGTCGAGCATCACCGTGTGGTGCGGGTGCTCGTCGCGCACCCGCGCGCCGAGCCCGGTCAGCCGCGCGCGCTCCGCGGCGCGGTCGCGGCAGCGCAGATCCAGGTGGATGCGGTTGCGCTCGGTCTTCGGGCGCTCGGTCTGCTGAAACCACAGCGTCGGTCCGGCGCCGTCCACGGCCACGCTCGGATCGGTTTCCGGCGTGAGCCCGCGCGCGGCGAGCCGGGCGATCTCCTCGGCGACGTATTCCCGTACGCGATAGCCGGGCAGCGCCTCGGCCCAGAACCGTGCGAGCCGCGCGGGGTGCAGGCTGTCGATGACGATCTCGATCGCTGACATGTCGGTACACGGTGCGCCGCAGCGGCGCCGGCGCGTTCCTCCCTCGGCGCCGGTGGCGGTCGAGATTACACCACCGGCGCCGGAGACGGTAAGCTGCACGCCCAACGCCCTCGGTCGGGGCGCTCGGGATCTGAACGGATGACCGCATCCACGCCGCTGCTTGTGACGTTCGTCGCCTACCTCGCGGCGATGATCGTCATCGGCTTCGCGGGGTGGCGCTCCACGAGCACGTTCGACGACTACATCCTCGGCGGCCGCTCGCTCGGCAGTTACGTCACCGCGCTCGCCGCCGGCGCGTCGGACATGAGCGGCTGGCTGCTGCTCGGGCTGCCGGGGGCGCTGTACGCGAGCGGCCTCGCCGAGGCGTGGATCGCGATCGGCCTGGTCATGGGCGCCTGGTGCAACTGGCGGTTCGTGGCCGGGCCGCTGCGCGTCTACACCGAGCGCTCGAACAACGCGCTCACGCTGCCCGACTACTTCACCAGCCGTTTCGACGACCGCGCGCGGCTGCTCCGGATCCTCTCGGCGGTGGTGATCCTGGTGTTCTTCGCGGTGTACGCGGCGTCCGGCATGGTCGCCGGCGCGCGCCTGTTCGAGAGCGTGTTCGGGCTGCCGTACGCCGAGGCGCTCGTCTGGGGCGCCGGCGCGACGATCCTGTACACGTTCGTCGGCGGCTTCCTCGCGGTGAGCTGGACCGACACCGTGCAGGCCACGCTGATGATCTTCGCGCTGCTGCTGGTGCCGCTGGTGGTGGTGATCGACGTCGGCGGCCTGCCGTCTGCCGTCGCGGTGATCGAACAGGTCGACCCGTCGCGCCTCGATTGGGTCGGCGCCGGCGGCACGGTCGCGGTGATTTCGGCGCTCGCGTGGGGACTCGGGTACTTCGGTCAGCCGCACATCCTCGCGCGCTTCATGGCGGCGGACGACCTCGCGACGATTCCGCGGGCGCGCCGCATCGGCATGACCTGGATGGTGCTGTGCCTGCTCGGTGCGGTGAGCGTCGGCCTGTTCGGCATCGCCTACTTCGCGCTGCATCCCGAGCAGGGCGCGATGGTGAGCGAGAATCCGGAGCGGGTGTTCATCGCGCTGGCCGAGCGGCTGTTCAACCCCTGGTTCGCCGGCGTGCTGCTGTCGGCGATCCTCGCGGCCATCATGAGCACGCTGTCGGCCCAGCTCCTGGTCTGCGCGAGCGCGCTGACCGAAGACTTCTACCACGGGCTCGTGCGTCCGCGGGCCGGGCAGCGCGAGCTCGTCTGGTTCGGCCGCGGGACGGTGCTCGCGGTGGCGCTGCTCGCGATCGCGATCGCCCGGGATCCGGACAGCCGGGTGCTGGGCCTCGTGGCGTACGCCTGGGCGGGATTCGGTGCGGCGTTCGGTCCGGTGGTGGTGTTCTCGCTGTTCTGGAAGCGGATGACGCGGGTCGGCGCGCTCGGCGGGATGCTGGCCGGCGCGCTGACCGTCGCGCTCTGGCCGGTGACCGGCAGCGCGCTCTACGAGATGGTGCCGGGGGTGGCGCTCGCGTGTCTCGCCATCGTCGTCGGCAGCCTGATCGACCGAGCGCCGTCGGAGGAAATCCGGCGCGTGCACGAAACGGTGCAGGGGGAGCTGAAGCTCAGCGGTTATTGAGCGCGGCCGCGTCCGAATAGGCGGCGATCGCTTCGGGGCCGAGCGTGGCGGCGACCCGGCGGTAGTCGAGCAGGTAGCGCCGGCCGGCCCGGTCGCGTCTCAGGAAGCCGAGATCGACCAGGTAGCGCCGCAAGGTCACGTAATCCACGACCGCCGGCAGGGCGGCCAGCGCCTCCTTCAGCTGCTCGTTCAGCTCGGGCTCGCTGTACGGGTAGCGCCGGCGAAGCTGCAGGCACAGCGCGGCGAGCAGCACGCTGCGATGCCGGGGATTTCTCGGGATGCGCTGCAGCCGGCCGGTGATCAGCACCTTGCGCAGCACCGCGGCGACCTCTTCCGGCGAGGCCGGCGGCTCCGTGCGGCTCGGGTCGCGGGATGCGCTCTGCCGGTCGAGGTCGTCGGGATGGTGCCAGGGCACGATGGCGCCTTCGGTGATCGGGCAGCGCGATGCTATCAGCAGGGGGGTTTCCGGTCCCGCCCCGGCGCGATTCGCGCGACAATGGCCCGATGGCTCACCGTGGCTTCATCCTGCAGGCCAGCTACCGCATCCGCGGCGGCGTGCCGGTGGTGCACCTCTACGGCCGGCTGACCGATGGCCGCACGTTCCTGATCCGGGACGGCCGCGAGCGCCCGTACTTCTACGTGCCCGCGGCCGCGGCCGGCGCGGTGCGCGAGCTCGGCGGCCGCGAGCCGCTGCCGTGTCCGATGCGCAGCATGGCGGGGGAGCCGCTCTGCCGCGTCGAGGTGCCGGTGCCGGGCGACGCACCGCCGCTGCGCGACGCGCTGCACGGCATGGGCATCGACACGTACGAAGCGGACGTGCGCTTCGCCGTGCGCTATCTGATCGACCGCGACATCAAGGGGGCCTGCCGGATCGACGGCGACGCCGAGCCCGGTGACGGGGTCGATCTGCTGTTCAGCGATCCGCAGGTCACGCCGGACCCGGACGCCGATGCCGTGCCCATCGAGCCGCGGGTGCTGTCATTCGACATCGAGACCGATCCCAGCGCGAATCGGCTGCTCGCGATCTCGCTGTACGGCCTCGGCGCCGACGAAGTGCTGATCGTCGACCCCGACGGCCGGCCGATGCCGGAAGGTGCCCGCGGCTTCGCGGGCGAAGCCGAGGTGCTCGCGGCGTTCGCCGAGCGGATCGCCGAGCTCGACCCCGACGTGCTCACCGGCTGGAACGTGATCGACTTCGACCTGACCGTGCTCGCGAAGGTGGCGGCGCGGCTGCGCGTGCCGCTCAGGCTCGGCCGCGACGACGGCGAGATCCGGATCCGCCGGGCGGAAGGCTACTTCGGCAGCGGCAACGCCAGCGTGCCCGGGCGCCTGGTGCTCGACGGGATGGATCTGCTGCGCGGCGCGTTCGTGCGGATGGACGACATGAGCCTCGACGCGGTGGCCCGCGCGGTGCTCGGCGAGGGCAAGGCCGTCGAAGGCGACGTCGAGGATCGGGTGGCCGAGATCATGGCCAACTACGAGAGCGACCTGCCGGCGTTCGTCCGCTATTCGCGCACCGACGCGCGATTGCCGCTCGAGATCCTCGAGCGGCTCAATCTGGTGAGCCTGGCGTTCGCGCGCAGCCGTCTCACCGGCATGACGCCGGATCGGGTCGCCGCGAGCATCGCGTCGTTCGACTTCCTCTATCTCGCGGAGCTGAAGCGTCGCGGCATCGCGGCGCCGTCGGTGCGATCGAACGATTCGCGCGTGCACGCGGCGCAGGCGGGCGGCCACGTGCTCGAGCCGCGCGTCGGCCTGCACGAGAACGTCTGGGTGTTCGACTTCCGGAGCCTGTACCCGAGCATCATCCGCACGTTCAACATCGACCCGGTGGGCTACGTGCCGGAGGGCGCCGGCGATGCGGGGGGCGAAGACCTGATCGTGCTCGAGAACGGCGCCGCGTTCCGCCGCGCGCCCGCCATCCTGCCGGGCATGCTGGACGAGCTGTTTCCGCGGCGGGAAGCGGCGAAGCGGGCCGGCGACGGCGTCGCCTCGCAGGCCATCAAGATCCTGATGAACTCGTTCTACGGCGTGCTCGGCACGCCCGCCTGCCGGTTCCACAACCCGAGCATCGCGAACGCGATCACCGGCATGGGACGGCATCTGCTGCTGTGGTCGCAGGCGTGGTTCGAGGCACGCGGCTTCGAGGTGCTGTACGGCGACACCGACAGCCTGTTCGTTCGGTCGGGCGCCACGGACGCGGCGGCCGCGCTCGCGCTCGGCGAACGCCTGTGCCGGGAGATCAACGCCGAGCTCGAGCGCTACGTCGCCGAACGCTGGCGGGTGAAGAGCGCGCTGGAGCTGCAGTTCGAGAAACTCTACGAGCGCCTGATCCTGCCGTCGGTGCGTCACGGCGCCGGCGGCGCGCGCAAGCGCTACGCCGGCCAACGTCACGGCGCGCCGCCCGGTGAGCTCGAGTTCGTCGGGATGGAGGTGGTGCGCCGCGACTGGACCGAGCTCGCCAAACGGGTGCAGCGGGAGCTGTACCAGCGCCTGTTCGCCGGCGAGCCGGTGGACGACTACCTCGCCGATGTCGCCGCCGCGCTGCGACGCGGCGAGCTGGACGACCTGCTGGTGTACCGCAAGGGGCTGCGCAAGAGCATCGACTCCTACACCGCGAGCACGCCGCCCCACGTCGCGGCGGCACGCAAGTCCCGCGGCCGGCCGGGCCGGGTGATCGCCTACGTGATGACCACGGCAGGGCCGGAGCCGCTCGACGCACGTACGGCGGAGCTGGACCGGGAGCACTACCTCGAGCGGCAGGTGCGGCCGGTGGCGGAGCCGGTGCTGCAGACGCTCGGGCTCGAGTTCGAGCGCGTGATCGGTGACGACCGTCAGCTCGGGCTGTTCTGACGCGAGATCATCAACGGCGTCAGCCGGGCAGCAGCGCGAGCGCGTCGAGCTCGGCGAGAAACCACGGCGTGAAATCGTCCGGCGCGGCGCGCACGCGCTTCGACAGCTCCGACAGCCCGATCCACGCCACCGCCGCCACCTCGGCCGGGTCGGCGCGTACCGGCCCGTCGTACTGCGCGCGGAACGACTGCTGCAGCTCGCAGTCGTGCACCCCGAGCTCCGGCAGCCGATGGCTTGCGCGCCGCACGTCGAGCAGCGGCGTGAGACGCACGCCGTGCACGCCGAGCTCTTCGGCGAGCCCTCGCCGCGCGGCGGCCTCGAAGCTCTCGCCCGGCTGGGCGTGCTCGCCGACGCTGAGGTCCCAGCGATTCGGGTAGATGTCCTTGCCGGGCGAGCGCTGCTGGATCAGCAGCTCGTCACGGCCGTTGAACAGCAGCACATGAGCCGAGCGGTGCCAGAGGCCGCGCGCGTGGACTTCGTCGCGGGGCACGAGGCCCAGGTACTCGCCGGCATCGTCCCAGCATTCGAACAGCTCGCTCATGCGCGGATGAAACCGGACCGCCGGCCGGCGCGCAAGGCGAGGGTCAGGGCTCAACCGCGACGACAGCCGGGTACCTCGCGGTTTCTGCCGAACGGCCGCACGCCCTCCTCATGGTTCGTGCCGATCGCGTAGGTGGTGTGGCCGAGCGTGCCGAGCTCCCAGAGCTTCTGCACCCACTGCGGCGCGCCCCGGTCCTGCAGCGCGTTGCTGATCCACGCGTGGAACACCGCGGTGCCGACACCCCAGGCGATCACTTCGGCATCGCTCGGCTGCGCACCGATCAGCCGCTGCGTCAGCCAGGCTTTCTCCTCGTAGCACGGATCGGAGGCTGCGTTCAGCGTCTGCGCGACGTCGATCGCGTGCAGCGTCTGCCAGGTGAGCTCCTGGCGGTCCATGCTCTGGCACCCGCCGAGCCAGACCGAAGCGGCCAGCGCGAGAAGGCCGCAGGCGGGTCGGCGGATCGAGCGGGGCGGTGTGCGCATGGCTTCGGCTCCTCGGCGTCCCGCCCTTTGTACTCGACCGGCGGCCTCGCTCTGTCGCGGTTTTGCAAACGCTGTTCGCGATTTCCTGGCCGGTTTGTGTTGATCTTGCGGCCCGGCTGTGGCCAGATTTTCGCCCCCCTGCCCCCGCCGCCGAGTGGCCGGCGGCGTGGCTGACGGTGACCCGGCGGCGGTTTCGCTCACACCGAGCCCGGCGATTGCAGGCGAGGAGGCTTCGCGACTGATTTACGCGGCGGTGACACTCTCACCGTACGCGCGATACTGCGCCGGTGTTTCGAAGGCCTTGGAAGGGTGCAGTGAACTTCAAGAAAATCATGAGCTTGAAGAGGTGTTCGAGCACTCTACATTCGGTTCTACACTTGTTTATAATCCGCCGTCGCCGTTCATCCCGGGAAGGGGGCTGGTGACCTGTCTCAAGGGCGTGGGAGATACAAGGATTGCTACGCACGGAAAATAACCAGTCACTGGACTTCAAGAGTTCCGGCTTTGGCAATCTCGTGGCGGCCCTCGAATACGCGGCCGAGGGTTCTACCGGCATCAACTTCTACGATGGCCGGGGCGAGCTGGAGCGGGTGCTCTCGTACCGGGAGTTGCGCGACCGCGCGAAGGTTCTCGCGGCGAAGCTGCTGTCGACCGGTGTGCGTCGCGGTGACCGCGTGGCGATCATCGCGGAAACCCACCCGATGTTTCACCAGGTGTTCTTCGCCGCGCAGTACGCCGGCTTGTTGCCGGTCGCGCTGCCCGCCGGCGTGCAGCTCGGCGCGCACGATGCGTACGTGGCGCAGCTTCGCCGGATGCTCGAGGGCTGCGGCGCCGCGATCGCGATGGCGCCGCCGAGCCACGTGGGTTTTCTGCGTGAGGCCGCGAAGCGCCTGAGCTCGGTCCGGGTCGGCACGCTCGAAGACTTCGAGGCGCTCGAGGCGTCCGACCGGGCGCTCGAGCCGCTCGAGGCGGACGAGCCCGCGTACCTGCAGTTCACCTCCGGCAGCACCCGGTTCCCGCGCGGCGTCGAGATCACCCAGGCGTCGGTGATGAACAACCTCCGGGAGATCGCGGAGGTGGGGCTGCGCCTCGATCGAGGCGACCGCTTCGTCTCCTGGCTGCCGCTGTATCACGACATGGGGCTGGTGGGCTTCGTGCTGCTGCCGCTCGCGACGCAGCTCTCGGTCGATCTGCTCTCGCCGCGCACGTTCGCGATGCGCCCGCGTCTGTGGCTGAAGCTGATCTCGGAAAATCGCGGCACGGTGTCGTCGAGCCCGCCGTTCGGTTACGCGCTCTGCGCGAAGCGGCTGCGGCCGTCCGACACCGAACGTTACGATCTGTCGTGCTGGCGGGCGGCCTGCGTCGGTGCCGAGCGCATCCAGCCGAAGGCGCTGTACGACTTCGCGGCGGCGCTCGCTTCCACCGGCTTCGACCCGCGCAGCTTCGTGCCCTGCTACGGGATGGCGGAATGCGCGCTGGCGGTCAGCTTCGCGCCGCTCGGCAGCGGGCTGTCCGTCGACCGGGTGCAGAAGAAGCCGATGGCGGAGTCGCTGGTGGCCCGGCCCGTCACGGGGCCGGTCTCGCCGGTCGACCAGCTCGAATTCGTCGACTGCGGCGAGGTGCTGCCGAGCTACGAGTTCGCGATCCGCGACGAGGCGGGCCGCGAGCTGCCGGAGCGCCACTGCGGCCACGTGTGCCTGCGCGGCCCGAGCGTGATGCGCGGCTACTACCGCGACCCGGCCGCGACCGCCGAGGTGCTGACGCCCGACGGCTGGCTCGACACCGGAGACATCGGCTACCGCGTCGGCAACCGGCTGTTCCTCACCGCGCGCAGCAAGGACGTGATCATCATCAACGGCCGCAACATCTGGCCGCAGGACCTCGAGCACCTGGCCGACGACCTGCCCGGCGTGCGCCAGGGCAACGTGTCCGCGTTCGCCGCGCCGTCGCCGATGGGCGAGGACCTGGCGGTGCTGGTGGTGGAGTGCCGCGAGCAGGACGCCGAGAAGCGCCTCGCGCTGGTCGCGGCACTGGAACGCGCCGTGCGGACGCATTTCGGCATCCACTCGTACATCGACCTGGTGCCGCCGGGCACGCTGCCGCGAACGTCCTCGGGGAAACTCGCCCGCTCGCGCACCCGCGAGGACTTCCTCGAGCGGATCGCCCTCGCGGACAGCGGCTGGTACTCGAAGGCCGCCAACGGCTGAGCCGCTCGCGTTGAGCCCATCGTTACCCCGGGTGCTGCTGACCGGCGCCACGGGTTTCATCGGCCGGCATCTCGAGCGTCATCTGCTCGAGCGCGGTTGGCGCGTGCGCGTGCTCGTGCGCCCGCAGAACGCGGCGCGGGCGCGGTTGGACGGGCGCTCGGAACGGCACGTAGCCGAGCTCACCGACGTCGACGCGCTGAGCCACGCGCTCGCGGATGTCGGCGCGGTCGTCTATGCGGCCGGAAGCGTCCGCGGCAGCCGGTACGATGCGTTCCGTACCGCCAACGTGGACGGCGTCGAGGCGCTCGTGCGCGCGCTCCGCGGGCGCGACGAGCCGCCGCCGCACGTGCTGCTGATCTCGTCGCTCGCCGCGACTCGTCCCGAGCTTTCCGATTACGCGCGCAGCAAACGCTGCGGCGAAGAGGTGCTGCGCCGGGCGAACGACCTGGGCTGGACCATCCTGCGTCCGCCGGCCGTGTACGGTCCGGGGGATCGGGAGCTCGCGGGGCTGTTCGCGCTGATCCGCCGGGGCGTCGCGCTGCGGCCGGGGCCGCCGCAGCAGCGTCTTGCGCTGCTGCACGTGCACGATCTGGCGCGCGCGGTCGTGGCCGCGCTCGAGCGGCCGGAGGCCTGCCGGCACGGCTGCTACGAGATCGACGACGGCAAGCCGGGCGGCTACGACTGGCCGGAGATCGCGCAGGCCATCGCCGGCCGCCGGGTGCTGGAGGTCGGCGTGCCCGCCCGGCTGCTGCGCGGCGTCGGCGAAGCCAATCGACTCGCCGCTCGCGTGTTCCGGTACGCGCCGATGCTCACGCCCGGCAAGGTCCGGGAACTTCAGCAGCCCCGGTGGCTGTGTGATAATTCGCCGTTCTCCGACGCCACCGGCTGGCACCCCCAGATCACGCTGGAGCAAGGTGCCGCCAGCCTCTCCGGATGATCCGAAGCCACGGAGTAGAAGTCTTGCAGGGCCAGCTCGCCGACATCGAAGCCGAGATCAAGAACATCCTGAGGAGCTTCCTGAAGGACCCCCCGCCGCTCAGCGGCGCCACCGACCTCATCGCGGACCTGGACCTGGAATCGGTACAGGTGATGGAGTTCGTGATGCAGGTCGAGGACCATTACGACATCGCGATCGACCTGGAAAGCCTGTCGAACGTGCACACGATCGGCGAGCTGGCGGCGGTGGTCGCCGCCAACCTGGAGTGACATGGACCTGCTCGACAAGTTCGCCGCGCCCCGCGAGCGGCAGCGCACGCTCCGCGCCGACGGAGCGGATCCGACGCACGTGGTCGTGGATCGGCTGCTTTCCGCGACCGAAGCGCTCGTTGCGGGGCGGCGAACCATCCTGGCCGGCACGAACAACTACCTGGGGCTGACGTTCGATCCGGAGTGCATCGCGGCCGGTCAGGCCGCGCTCGCCGAGCTCGGCACGGGCACGACCGGCTCGCGGATGGCGAACGGCAACTACGCCGGCCACGAAGCGCTCGAGCGCGAGCTCGCGGAATTCTTCGACGTGCCGCACGCGATGGTGTTCTCCACCGGCTACGCGGCCAACGCCGGCACGCTGGCCGCGTTGCTCGAGCCGGGCGACTGCGTGCTGCTCGACGCCGACGCCCACGCGAGTCTCTACGACGGCTGCCGCGGCACCGGTGCCGAGGTCTATCGCTTCCGGCACAACGACCCGGCGAGCCTCGACAAGCGCCTCGGCCGCCTCGGCGACCGCACGCGACGTACGCTGGTGATCACCGAGGGCCTCTTCAGCGTGCTCGGCGACGAGGCCCCGCTCGCCGAGATCGCAGAGGTGAAGGCGCGCCACGGCGCCTACCTGCTGGTGGACGAGGCGCACTCGCTCGGCATCTACGGGCCGCACGGCCGCGGCGTCGCGGAAGCCGAGGGCGTGCTCGATGCGGTGGATTTCCTGGTCGGCACGTTCTCGAAGAGCCTCGGCGCCACCGGCGGCTACTGCGTCAGCCGGCACGACGTGCTGGCCCTGTTCCGCTACACGAGCCGGCCGTACATCTTCACCGCATCGCCCTGTCCGTCGGTGATCGCGACCACGCGCACCGCGCTCAAGCAGATCCGGCAGCGCCCGGAGCTGCGCGAACGGCTCTGGCGCAACGCCCAGCGCCTGCACCAGGGACTCGACCGGCTCGGCCTCACCCTCGGCGCGGACGCGAGCCCGGTGGTCGCGGTGCGAATCGACGAGACCGAGCGCGCGCTCACGATCTGGCGGCGTCTGCTCGACGGCGGCGTCTACGTGAACCTGATGATTCCGCCCGCGTCCCCCGACGGCAGCAGTCTGCTGCGCTGCAGCGTCAGCGCCGCGCACAGCGACGAACAGATCGACGTGGTGGTCGACGCGTTCCGCCGGGCCACCGCCGATTGATTCAACGGAACGCCCCTCGGCGATACAACCGCCACAAGAGCGGCCACGCGAACACGAGCGGATGGCGCCGCTGCCGCTCGGTGGGTGTCTCGCGGATCCCGGAGTGCCGCTCGATCTTCCAGAGCAGGTAGTCGAGCGGGTCGTCGAACGTGCCCGCGGCCTTGACAAGCCGCAGCACGCTGAGGAGCTTGCCCTGCGCGCGGCGCAGCCGCCAGCGCCGCGCGGCCGCCAGGCGGTGATCGCCCGTGCGGCGATACGTTCCGTCCGGTTCCCGCGCGAGCGGCGCGCGCGGCGCTTCGGCCGCGGCCGCCAGCAGCGCGTCGAAATGCGGCCGGTTGCAGCGGTACAGCTCCGCGGTGCCGCTGCTCGCCTCGGCGCGCAGCTCGCTCGCGTAGGTGAGCGCGAGGCCTTCGCGCCAGAAGCGCTCGGCGTCGAACGGACCCTCGAGCATCGGCGCAATCTCCCGGACGAAGCGATCGGCGGCGGCGGCCAGCGCGTCGACGACCCGGGCCGCGGTCTCCGCGTCGCGCGCGTACACGAGGCCGGCCGGCTGCGTGAACCGCGACCAGAAGTACGAGTGGAAGTCGTCCATCGCGCGGCGGAACTGGCGCAGCGTCAGCGTCGCGTACTTCGCGCGCAGCGCCGGACCCTTGCCGTCCGAGGGCAGCGAGACGTAGTAGACGTTCGGCGCGAGTAGTGCGTTGCCGAGCGCCTCGAGCGGCGGCAGCGCGCCCTGCAGACCGTCGAGCAGCACGTAGAAGTCGAGCAGCGTGTCGCGTTTGCCGCGCAGGTACGAGCCGTACAGCAGCACCGCGGCGACCGGCGAGCCATGGCGTTCCCGCAGCGCTGCGCAGAGACGGGCGACGTCCGGGTCGTACCGGTGATCCAGACGCTCGAGGCCGTCGCGAATCCAGTGGTGCAGCGCGACGGGGCCGCAGCTCGCCGGCGCGGCCGCGTCAGGAAGCGGCATAGGCGCGCTGCGTGCCGGAGAACAGCCGGTAGGCCTGCCGGTGACAGGCGGCGGCGTGCTCCGGATCCGCGAGCCACGACTGCAGCGGCCCGTCGCGGAGCCGGACCACCACGCCGTGCAGCAGACGCAGACACAGCACCGCCGACGTGCCGGCGGTCCAGAGCGCGACCGCGACCAGACCCCAGTCGGGCCGGCCGAGCAGCAGGCCGAGGGTCAGCAGGATCAGACACGGGTTCCGCCGCGCGGTGATCAGCCGGAAGTACGCATCGAACGGCCGCCAGGAGAAGATGCTCGCGTCGCCGAGCACGTGGAAAACACCTTCGACGGCGCGGCCGACGACGTAGCCGCCGACGATCAGCCAATACAGGTCGGTGAGCGCGAGGCCGAGCACCGGCTGATAGACGCCGAGGCCGACGCCCCAGAGCCAGTACCAGAACGGCGGGTGGATCAGGTCCATGCCGTGATCGAGCAGGTGGCCGAAGCGGCTCGAGCGCACCGTCACCCGCGCGAGCTTGCCGTCCACGGTGTCGAGGAACGTCATCAGCCAGCCGGCCGCCAGGCCGAGCGCGAACTCGCCCTGCGCGAACAGCCAGCAGACCCAGAGCATCAGCAGGAACGAGAAGCTCGTGACCGCGTTCGGCGTGATACCGAGGCGCGCGCACAGCGCCACCGCGCGCCGCGCCGGGCGCGGCCAGACGAACTTCGTGACGAGATCGGTGATGCCTTTGTAGGAGCTGCCGTAGAGCAGCGCCTCGAGCTCCGCGCGGCGCGCGGGGCTGACGGGCTCGAGCAGGGGCGGCTTCGCTTTGCGGAGCTGAGGATCGTAGAAGCCGAGCTCTTCCGGCGTGATGGTCGCCGCACCGGCCGGGATCGTGCCGCTCGCGAGCGCGTCGCGAAGCGCCGGCGCGTCGGCGGCGGAAGCCATTGCGGCGGCCGGGCGCCCGCTGCCGGGGTGCAGCAGCACCTTGCCGGGCTGCTCGAGGAGCCCCTTCAGCGTGCGCACTTCGTACAGATAGTCGGCGCGCAGCAGCAGCACGCCCGCATCGGCGGGCAGCGCGTCGAGGCGCTCGGTCAGCGTCACG
>DASVDC010000133.1:0-56174 GCA_036381275.1 Pseudomonadales bacterium
CACGGATCGCGGCCGGAGGCCGCTCCCACAAACCACCATCTCAGGTGATCGACGCCTCGTAGATGCTCTGGATCGACGCATCGAGCGCGGCGTTGAATTCGTCGTCCGACTGCTGCTTCGTCAGCCCTTCGGTCAGCGCCCGGGAGAAGCTCGCGATCAGGCCGTTCTGCTTCGCCAGCCGCTCGTTGGCTTCGGCCCGGGAATAGCCGCCCGACAGCGCTACCACGCGCAGCACGTTCGGATGCGCGATCAGATCGCCGTAGAAGTTGATGCCTTCGGGAATGGTCAGCTTCAGCATCACCTTCTGGTCCGGGCTGAGCGTCGCCAGCTCCTCGATCAGGTTCTCCTTCAGCAGGCGCTCGGCGCCGGCCTTGTCGGGGCACTTGATATCCACCTCGGGCTCGACGATGGGAACCAGGCCGGCATGCAGGATGCGCCGGGCGATCTCGAACTGCTGGCGCACCACCGCCTCGATGCCGAGCTCGTGGGCCTGCTTGATCACCGACCGCATCTTGGTGCCGAACACGTTGTTCGCCTTCGCCCGGTCGAGCAGTGCGTCGAGGTCCGGCATGTCCTTCATCACCTGAACCCCGTCACGCTCCTCGGCAAGGCCCTTGTCGACCTTCAGGAACGGCACGACGTTCTTCTCTTCCCACAGGTACCGGGCCGAGGGCTTGCCCCCGATCTCGCGGTCCATGGTGTTCTCGAACAGGATCGCGCCGAGGATCCGGTCGCCGTTGAACGCCGGGCTGGTGATGATGCGGGTGCGCATCTCGTGCACCAGATCGAACATCTCGGCTTCGTTCGACCAGGCGTTCTCGGGGATACCGTACAGGCGCAGCGCCTTCGGGGTGCTGCCGCCGCTCTGGTCCAGCGCCGCGATGAATCCACGGCCGCTGGCTACCTTCTCTCGCATTTTGTCCAAATCGCTCACGATTGCCTCTCGCTGCTGTGCGGATGAGACCGATTCGTTCCGGTGGCTATTATGGCCGCCTCGGGGGAGCAATTGCAGGTATTGCAGGTAGTGTGCCGAAGCACCGTGCAGGCTTCGCGCAGGGCATGCCCGGGGAGCGCGGCCTGAGCCTCAGCAGCGGGCGCCCTGAGCGGGAGCCCGACCGCCGCGAACGGGGGCAGCAGCGGTGAGAGAGAGGTTAGGCCCGGTGCCCCCGGACTCGAGCGAGGCAAGGCAACCTCCGGTATTTCGCTCGAGTCTCCCTTCACGCTCCCCGGGCGGCGGCGTCCCCTATCCTGAGCACCGTCATTCGTGCCGCCTGCCCTGCGCGAAGGCCTCCATCCTCGCATCTGATCCGCGCCGCGCTTTGATCTGGATCAAATGAGCGCGCGGTCGCGCCGGCCCGTCTCACGCGCTTGATTCCGATCAAGCGGCCCTCCCGCCGAACGCTCTAAAAAGGAATCCAAGATACCGCTTTGAGCGGAGGCAACCATGACCGACAAGGACCAGTCCCCGCAGGCCGCTGACATCCCGGTGATGCAGCGGATCCTCGACAACCCGTTCATCCTGCTGTTCATCGGCATCGCCGTGCCGACGCTCACCTACATCGTCTGGGGGATCATGGAACTGATCGCCCTGCCAATCGCCGACTAGCGGCCACACGGGGAGGAACCGCGATGACCACACTGTCCCCACCCAGTCACCGGATCTGGTGGAAGGAGCCGATCGACCGCAGCGAGCTGATCTGGATCACCGTCGTGGTGATCTGGGGCATCGTGCTGACGCTGATGATGCCGTTCTGGCACCTGTACGGCGATCAGAACCTGTCGAGTGAAGCCTATCGGACCACGCCGCAGGCGTTCATGAGCAAGGCGCAGGCGGTGGTGGATCGGTACACCGTCCGCCACGAAGGTGCGCTCCAGACCCCTGTGGTACGTCCGCCCGCCGGCGAGGACGTCTACCTGCTGGCGAGGCTCTGGAGCTGGTGGCCGATCCTCGAGCTCGAGCGCGGCCGCAGCTATCGGCTGCACCTGATGTCGATGGACTGGCAGCACGGCTTCTCGCTGCAGCCCGCCAACATCAACGTTCAGGTGCTCCCGGGCTACGACATGGTGATGACGGTGACGCCGAACCAGTCCGGCGAACACTCCGTCGTCTGCAACGAGTACTGCGGAATCATGCACCACACGATGGTCGGCAAGATCTACGTGGTGGAATCCGAGCCGCCGGCAGCGGCGGCGGGAGCCGAGCGATGAGCGACATCACCTACCCTGATTCGCTGCGCCCGGACATCACGATCGCTCCGCCGCGGAAGAGGCGCTTCCGCGTCTGCCCCGACACCGGGCTGAAGGTGGACCGTCAGGCCGAAGCGCAGATGAAGGCCCACGCCGTCGCGGCCGTGGTGTTCCTGCTGATCGGCGGCCTGATGGGGCTCGGCGTCGGGCTCACCCGCTGGCCGGAAGTGCACCTGCTGGAAGCGAGCCGGTTCTATCAGGTGCTCACCGCCCACGGCATCAACCTGCTGATCTTCTGGATCATCTTCTTCGAGATGGCCGCGCTGATCTTCACCTCGTCCACCGTGCTCGGCTGCCGCCTCGCGACGCCGAGGCTCGGCTGGGTCGCGTTCGCGCTGATGGTGCTCGGGGAGCTCTTGAACAACTACGCCGTGCTGGTGCTCGGCAACTCCAGCGTGATGATGACCTCGTACGTGCCGATGCCGGCCGACACGATGTTCTACGTCGGGCTGATCCTGTTCGCGGTCGGCGCGCTGATCGTCTGCTTCATGTTCCTCGGCACGCTGGTGATCGCCCGGGCCGAGAAGACCTACGAGGGCTCGATACCGCTGGTCACGTTCGGCGGGCTGACCGCGTGCATCATCGCGATCTTCACGATCGCCTCCGGCGCGGTGATCCTGATCCCGACGCTGCTCTGGAACCTGGGCCTCGTCAGCAACGTCGACCCCGGCGTGTACCGGCTGATCTGGTGGGCGTTCGGCCACTCGTCACAGCAGATCAACGTGACGGTGCACGTGACGATCTGGTACGCGATCGCCGCGATCGTGTTCGGCGCGAAGCCGCTGTCGGAGAAGGTCAGCCGATTCGCGTTCCTGATGTACATCGCGGTGCTGCAGATCGCGAGCGCTCACCACCTGCTGGTGGATCCCGGGCTCTCGTCGGAATGGAAGATCTTCAACACCAGCTACGCGATGTACCTCGCCGTGATGGCGAGCATGGTGCACGGCCTGACGGTGCCCGGCTCCATCGAAGCGGCGCAGCGCGCGCACGGCTACGACAGCGGCGTGTTTCAGTGGCTGCGCAAGGCACCGTGGGGCAACCCGGTGTTCTCGGGGATGTTCATCTCGCTGGTGGGCTTCGGCGTGCTGGGCGGCATCACCGGCGTGGTGATGGGTGCCGAGCAGATCAACCTGATCGTGCACAACACGCTGTACGTGCCGGGTCACTTCCACGGCACGGTGGTGGTGGGCACGACGCTCGCGTTCATGGCGTTCTCGTACTGGCTCGTGCCGGTGCTGTTCCGCCGCGAGCTGGTGCTGAAGAAGCTCGCCTCGTGGCAGCCGTACATTTTCGGGCTGGGCATGACCGGCGTCTCGCTGTTCCTGATGGGCGCCGGCACGCTCGGCGTGCCGCGCCGGCACTGGGACGTCCTGTTCACCGCCAGCGACGCCGGCTACGAGTTCTCCGCGGCGGCGCTGACGATGATGAGCCTGAACGGGATGTCGGTGCTGCTCGCCGCGGCCGGCGGCGCGGCGTTCATCGTGATCATCGTCGGGACGGTGCTGTTCGGCCGCCGCGTCGGCGAGGACGAGAAGCTGCCGGAGATCGCGATCGCGAAATCCCCCGCGCCGGAAGCCTATCGCGGCATCGGCGTGAAGGGTCTGATCATTCCGGGCACGCTGGTGATGGTGTTCGTGTTCTTCGCCGCGTTCGCCCTTTACTACTTCATCAACTGGAAGTACCTCGCGCAGACCTGGGGGATCTCGTGATGCTTCGCGCGGCGCGGGCGACGGCGTGGCTCGCGGGCCTGCTGCTCGCGGCCGCGGTACCCGCCGCGGCGCCGCAGCCCGCGAGGCCCCTCGACCGCGACCAGGCGCTCGCGATCAGCCAGGCGGCGATCGGCCGGGCGGTGGGTGATCACCGGCTGCTGCGCACCGACGGCACGACGGTCGGGCTCGGGAGCTTTCGCGGCAAACCGCTGGTGGTGAGCCTGGTGTTCACGAGCTGCGCCCACATCTGCCCGACCACCACCCGCCATCTGCTGCGGGCGGTGGCCGAGGCCCGCGAGGCGCTCGGCCACGACAGCTTCCGGGTGATCACCGTCGGCTTCGATACCCGCCGGGACAACCCGGCGATGATGGCGGATTTTCAGCGCCGCCAGGGTGTGAACCTGCCGGGATGGGAATTCCTCGCAGCCGATGCGGCGGTCATCGAGGCGCTGACCCGCGAGCTCGGCTTCCTGTACTACCCGGCGGGCGGCGGCTTCGATCACCTGATCCAGGCCACCGTGCTCGACGCCGAGGGCACCGTCTACCGGCAGATCTACGGCATCGACTTCCGCATCCCGCTGCTGGTGGAGCCGCTGAAGGAGCTCGTATTCGACGTGCGTCCGGAGCAGACGCTCTACGAGTCGCTCTCGAACCGCATCCGCCTGTTCTGCACCGTGTACGACCCGGCCACGGACAGCTACCGCTTCCGCTACTCGATCTTCATCGGGCTGACGATGGGCCTCGTGCTCGGCGCGCTCGCGCTGGCGGCGCTCGCGCGCGAGTGGCGGCTGAGCCGCCGCCGAACGGTGCCGTCGTGAAACGGGCGATCGCAGCCGCTCCGCTCGCGCTGCTGCACCGCATCGAACACGGGCTCGACTGGACCTTCGGCACCGACGCCAACCCGCTCTACCAGCTCGGCGCGCTGTCGTTCCTGTGCTTCTGGATCGCCACCGTCACCGGCATCTACCTGTTCGTGTTCTTCGACACGAGCGTGGCCGACGCGTACGCGTCGGTGGAGCGCCTGACGGTCGAGCAGTGGTGGCTCGGCGGCGTGATTCGGAGCCTCCACCGCTACGCGTCCGCGCTGATGGCGATCACGGTCACGCTGCACCTCTTGCGTGAGCTGATCCTCGGCCGTTTCCGCGCCGCCCGGGCATTCTCCTGGATCAGCGGCGTGCCGCTCCTGTGGCTGCTGTTCGCGGCGGCGATCGGCGGCTACATCCTGGTCTGGGACCGTCTCGCCCAGTACGCGGCCATCGCGACCGCGGAATGGCTCGACTGGCTGCCGATCTTCGGCGACCCGCTCGCCCGCAACTTCTTCCGGCCGGGCACGCTCTCCGACCGGTTGTTCTCGCTGCTGGTGTTTCTGCACATCGCGATTCCGCTGTTCCTGCTGGTCGGCATGTCCATCCACATCCGCCGCCTGAAGCTCGCGCGCATGCAGCCGAGCGCGCGCCTCGCCGCCGGCACCTGCGTCGTGCTCGTGGCCGCCGCGCTGATCCGGCCGGCCACCAGCATGCCGCCGGCGGACCTGACCCGCGCGCCGAGCCCGGTGAACCTCGACTGGGTGTACCTGAACGTCTACCCGCTGCTCGACACTTACGGGCCTGGCGCGGTCTGGGCGCTGCTCGGCGGCGTCACGCTGCTGCTGGTGCTGCTGCCGCGGCTCGCGCCGCGCCGAGCACCCGCGCCGCAACCGGCGGCGGTCGACCCGGACAACTGCAACGGCTGCACCTGGTGCTTCCGTGATTGCCCGTTCGAGGCGATCACGATGGTCCCCCACGAGTACAAGCCGGGCATGCGCCAGGCGCGCGTCAACGCGGATCTGTGCACCGGCTGCGGCATCTGCGTCGGCGCGTGCCCCTCGGCGACGCCGTTCCGGCGCGTGGACGAGCTGGTCTCGGGCATCGAGATCCCGGACTACCCGGTGGAGCGGCTGCGCCGCGAAACCCTCGAGCGCCTGAGCCGGCTGCCCGCGAGCGGCGGCACGCTGGTGTTCGGCTGCGATCACGCGGCGGACGTGAGCCGACTCGCCGCGCGGGCCGACCCTGCGGCCGCGCCCACGGCAACCCTCAGCCTGCCGTGCATCGCCTTGTTGCCGCCGTCGTTCGTCGACTGGGCCGCACGCCAGCCGCAGGTGGCCCGAGTGATGATCACCGGCTGCCACCCCGACGACTGCTACCACCGCAAAGGCAGCGCCTGGACGGCGGCGCGTCTGGACGGCTCGCGCGATCCACACCTGCGCACTACCCGTGCGCGCGAGCGGATCGTCGTGCAGTGGGCCGGCCCGCGGGAGCTGCCCGCGCTGATCGCACGCTTGAACGAGCTCGACACGCACGCTTCACCCTACGCGAACGGCACCGCCGCCGAGGAGCCGGCATCGTGAACGGCACACGCCTCATCCCTGCGATCGCGCGCCGCGCCGCCCAGCTCGCCTTCATGGGTGCGAGCGTGGCGGCGCTCGCGGTTCTACCCGGCTGGCCGCCGTACCGGACGCTCCCGGAGGATGCGGCCGAGATCAAGGTGAGCCTGCGCCACGCGGGGCAGCTCGTCGGCGAGTGCCGGGAGCTGCCGCCCGAGGAGCTCGCGCGCCTGCCCGCCAACATGCGCGCGCCGCTGCAATGCCCGCGCGAGCGCTCGCCGCTGGTGGTGCAGGTGGACGTCAACGGCCGCCGCGCGATCGACGCGACGGTCGAGCCGCAGGGCCTGCACGCCGACGGACGCGCCACGCTGTACCGGCGCCTGCAGGTGCCGGCCGGGCCGATCGAGGTGGAGATCCGCATGAAGGACGACATTCGCCTGAGCGAGTTCGGCTACCACGGCCGCTTCGACGGCGTGCTCGAACCGGGGCGCGCGCTGATCGTCGACTTCGACGATCAGTCCGACGCATTCGTGTTCCGGTGAGCGCGTACCGGTCAGTGAGGTTCACGACGCGACGGCTGCGCCGCGCGGTGCTCGCCGCCGTGACCCTGGCGCTCGCGCTCCTGACCGCGCACCTGGCGCTCGGCGGGCGCGAACCGCCGCTGCCGGTGCTGGATACGGTCGGCGGCCCGTTCACGCTGCCGAGCACCCGCGGCGGCGCGCTGTCGCTCGACGATCTGCGCGGACAGGTGGTGCTGCTGAATTTCGGCTACACCGATTGCCCGGAGGTCTGTCCCACCGTGCTGGCGCGGCTGCGCGCCGTGCTGCTCGATCTGGACGCGCTCGGCATCCCGGTGCAGCCGCTGTTCGTGACGCTCGATCCCGAGCGCGACGAGCTTCCGGTGCTCTCGCGCTACCTCGCGCATTTCCACCCGTCGCTCGTCGGGCTGCGCGGCTCGCCGGAGCAGACGGCCGAGGTCGCCCGGCGCTACCAGGTGTACTACCAGCGCACGCCCGCCGGCGAAGACGGCGGCTACGCACTCGATCACAGCGTGCACATCTATCTGATCGATCCGGCGGGACGCGTTCGTGCGACGTTCGGCGCCGACGTCCCCGTTGAACGGATGGTGGCGACGGTCCGCCGCCTTCGGAGCGGCCGAGGAGGCTTCCCATGGTGATGACGACAGGCGGTTCGATCGCGACCGTCGCCGGCGCCCGGCAGAAGCTGGCACTCGGCTGGCTGTGGCTCGCGGTCTACTCGCTGGTCTCGGCCGGGCTGATGGCGGTACTGCTCGCACTGTCACGCACGCCGCTGATCGAAGACCTGCTGGAGAACCCGGCGCTGTTCAAGGTCGCGCTGGTGGTGCACGTGGACCTCTCGGCCGTGATCTGGTTCTTCGCGTGCGCCGGCGCACTCTGGAGCGTGCTGGCGCCGGGTGCGCGCGGCCGCGCTGATCACGCGGCGTTCGCGCTGATGGCGATCGGCACGCTGATGATCACCGCGGCGCCGTTCGTCGGCGCCGTGCGGCCGCTGATGAACAACTACGTGCCGGTGCTGCGGCACCCGTGGTTCTTCATCGGCCTGGTTGCGGCGACGGCCGGAGTCGCGCTGCAGGCGAGCCGCTACCTGCGCGCGTCCCGAAACGGCCGCGCGGCCGACGATCGGGTGACCGCGGTGCTGCATCCGGCGCTCGAGCTCGCGGCCGGCGTGTTCCTCGTCGCCATCTACTGCGTGCTGGTGTCACTGGCCGTGATGCCCGACGGCGTCCGAGGGGAAGCCTACTACGAGTTGCTGTTCTGGGGCGGCGGGCACGTGCTGCAGTTCGCCTACACGCTGATGCTGCTCGGCGCCTGGCTCGCGCTCGCGATCGCTGCCGGCGCCAGACCTGCGCTGCCCGAGCGCACGCTGCGCGCGGCGATGTTGCTGGTGGTGGTGCCGCTCGCGGTCGTGCCGTGGCTCTACGCCGCACCGCTCGATGCGCCGCGTCACGTGCGCGGCTTCACCGAGCTGATGCGCTGGGGCGGGCTCGCGTGCCTGCCGCTCGGACTCATGGCCGTGCGCGCTGTTTGGAGGGCGCCTGCGGCGGATACGGAGGGTCGGCGCCTGCGCGCGGCGGCGCTCTGCTCGATCGGACTGTTCGCCGCCGGTGGCTTGCTCGGCTTCCTGATCCGCGGCTCCAACACGATGGTTCCCGCGCACTACCACGGTTCCGTCGTGGCGGTGACGATGGCGCTGATGGGCCTGGTGTACTACGCGCTGCCGCGCCTCGGCCGGCCGATCGTGCTGCCCCGCACCGCGCTCTGGCAACCGTACGTGTACTCGATCGGTCAGCTCATGCACGTGACCGGCCTCGCCTGGTGCGGCGGCTACGGCGTGCAGCGCAAGGTGGCCGGGGCTGCCCAAGGGCTCGATGGCCTCGGCGAGACCGCGGGCATGGCGCTGATGGGGCTCGGCGGCGTGGTGTCGGTCGCGGGCGGGATGATGTTTCTGCTGGTGGCGCTGACCGCGCTCGCCGGTCCGTTGGTCATGCGAGCGTCGAGTCGCCGCAGGAGCGATCTCCAGATCGCGATTCCGGATCCTTGATCGAACTCCGGATTCGCGGCCGGAGGCCGCTCCCACAGTGTCTGCTCACAGCATCTGCTTCACAGGGTGGCTGGTTCACACGGGTGCGTTCAACGACTCGTCACCTCCTCGACGCGCACGACGCCCCTGTCCGGGATCCACCGGCCGAGCTCGGTTTCGCGCAGCAGCACCCGTCGCCCGAAGCGGTCGGTGGTGCACAGCGTCTTCAGGCCGACACGGTCGCCGTCCTGCCAGGCGGAAGAGTTCACGAAGTACGACATGTTGTCGGCAGAGACGGCATGGTAGTAGTACGGCGAATGCACCAGCTTCGCATGCCGCGGGTAGGACGCTTCCAGATCGTCGATGCAGGTATCGTAGCCGCGCGTCACTACCGTGTTGGCCGCGGCCGTTCCGGCGGCGCCGAGCAGCGCGATCGCGAGCAGCGTATTCGACAGCGTTCGCATGATCGGTTCTCCGTGGTTGAACCTGTCATGATCTTCTCGCGAACACCGCGTTCGCCTTTTGATCGCGATCAAATGGCGGTGTGGGAGCGGCCTCTGGCCGCGAATGCCCGAAAGTTCGCGGCCGGAGGCCGCTCCCACGGGGTCTCTCAGCCCCCCGCCGGTCAGGCGTCGTAGTACGGCAGAACCACTTCGTTGGACCGCCTGCCTTCGGCGGATGACGCGCCGGCGGCCAGCGGCCGCACATCGAGATCGACGAGTATCTCGACGCAGGCGGGCCGGCCGGACGCGAGCGCCCGCTCCACGGCCGGCGCGATCTCTTCCGCCCGTTCCACGTACTCGCCGTGGCAGCCGAGCGCTGCCGCGGCCAGGTCGTAGCGCGCGTCCGCGAGCCGCGTCGCCACCAGCCGGTTGCCGCCGTACAGGCTCTGCTGGCCGTGCACGCACATCCCCCAGGCCTTGTTGTTCAGCACCACCGTGACCACCGGCAGGCCATGGCGCACCAGCGTGTCGAACTCCTGCAGATGGAATCCCATCGAGCCGTCACCGGTGATCACCGCGACGCGCCGCTCCGGATGCGCCACCTGTGCGCCGATCGCGAACGGCACGCCGATGCCGAGGCAACCGAGATAGCCGTGGCTCATCAGGCCGCCCGGCTGGGTCGGCGCCGCCACGAGCTCCGCCCAGAAGGAGGCTTCGCCCCCGTCGAGGCAGAGGATCACATCATCACCGAGCGCCCGGACGACTTCCGTGACCGCGCGGTACGGATGGATCGGCCACCCGTTCGCCGCCTCGTCGGAAGCCGCCGCGTACGCCTGACGGTGCCAGTCGCGCAGCCCCGCGACCGCCGCCGACCATTTGCTCCAGTCCGGCCAGTGCGCATGCCGAGTGGCACCGATCAATGCCTTCAGCACCGCACGGCAGTCGGCCAGCAACGGAAGCTGCACCGGCCGCACCCGGCCGAGCTCGGCGGCGCTGGTGTTCACCTGGATGATCCGGCAACCGTCGGCGGGAATGCGTCCCGGGCCGAGCAGGCCCGGCTCGGTGAACATGCCGAAGCGCGCACCCAGCACCAGCAGCACATCGGGGCCGCCGATGCCGGCCGCTTCCGCCACTTTGATGTTCGTGTGCGGTCCGCCGTCGAGCGGGTGCCCAGCCTGGAGCATTCCCCGCGCCTTGCTGTTCGCGTACACCGGAATGCCGCTCGCCAGCACGAACTCGCGCAGCGCATCGGCAGCCTGGGCATAGAGCATGCCGCCGCCGCAGAGGATCGCCGGGCGCTTGGCGCGCATCAGAAGCTGAACCGCTTCGGCCACCTGCTCGGGTGCGGGCGCCGGACGCGAGGCACGCGCCAGGTCCGGCCAGACGACGTCCTCGAGGGGCACGCGGCCGAACAGCACGTCGATCGGAATCTCGAGCAGCACCGGCCCCGGGCGGCCGTCGGTGGCTTCGCGCAGCGCCTGACCGAGCAGGTGCGGAATGAGCTCGGTCCGGGTGACCTGCATCGCCCACTTGGTCATCGGCCGGGCCACCGCCACCTGATCGAAGCCGCCCTGCAGCGGCCACCGCTCGGCGTCGCGCAGCGGCGGCGCACCGACGATCACCAGCATCGGCGTGCAGTCGAGGTACGCCTGGGCGATCGCGGTGAGGATGTTGGTGAAACCCGGGCCGGCGGTGGCCAGCGCAACGCCGCAACGACCCGTCTGGCGCGCGTACGCGTCCGCCGCATGACCCGCGGCTGCCTCGTGGCGCACGTCGATCAGACGGATGCCGAGGTCCATGCACGCCTGGAAGATGGGGTCGAGGTGACCGCCGTGCAGCGCGAAGACGTCCTCGACATCGGCCAGCAGCAGGCAGCGTGCGCAGAGCTCGCCGCCGTCGATTCGTTGTTCGGTGACCATGGCACGATCCTCCCGGCGCAGCAGCGGACGACGGTCCGCTTCGTTGCGCCGTTTCGAAGGATGTTCACATGGCCCTCAACGGGCCGGCTTGATCCGGATCAACCGCCGCCGAGGACGGTTCAGGCGTAACCGAGCACCGCCACGAAATGGCACGCGGTGCCGGCCAACACGAACAGGTGCCAGGCGAAGTGCGCGTAGCGCAGCCGCTCGTCGAGCGCGAAGAACACCACGCCCAGCGTGTACGCGGCGCCGCCGCCGGCGAGCCAGGCGAGCCCCGCCGGCGGCAGCCGGGTGAAGAGCGGCTCGGCGGCGCCGATCACGAGCCAGCCCATCGCGAGGTACAGCAGCGTGGAGAGCAGCGGAAAGCGCGTCCCGGCGAGGCACTTCAGCACGACGCCGGCGCTGGCGAGGCCCCAGACCAGGCCGAACATCGGCCAGCCCCATTCCTCGCGAAACGCACCGAGCGCGAACGGCGTGTAGGTGCCCGCGATCAGGAGATAGATGGCGGCGTGGTCGAGCAGCCTGAATACCCGCTTGGCACCGCGGCGGGGCGACGCGGGGTATGCGCCGGACGAGGCGTCGGCCGGAGTCGGCGGATGCGGCAGCGCGTGATACAGCGTCGACGCCAGGTACATCACCAGCATCGTCATCCCGAACAGCGTCACACCGACGATCTCGGCCGCTGCAGCACCGCCTTTGGCGGCGTCGACGATCAGCACCGGCAGCGCTGCGATCGACAGCAGCGCCCCCGCGCCGTGGCTCACCGCGTTCGCGATTTCCTCGCCGAGCGACTGCAACCGCGCGCCCGGCCGCGGGCGCACCGGATGCTCACGACCGCCGTGTCGGAATCTCCAGCGCACTGCGTCAGCGATGGAAGGAAGGGCCGCTCACGCTATGCACTATCGCAGAGTCCGGCGCTCGAGTCTTGATCGAAGTCATGCGCCCGCGCGGTCATCAACCTGACCGGGGTCCGGCGATGTCCCTACCCCAATTGGGGTATTCGGCTCACCCGCCGCCGCTGCGACGATGGTCGGGGGATTCCGAAGGCCATTGAGACCATGAAAGTAATCGCATCGAAACTGGCAGCCTGTCTTCTCGCCCTGACATGCTGCGGATCCGGAGTCGGCTACGCGGACCTGATCGACCCGTTCGTCTTCGAGACCAACTATCAGAACGTTCTGCGCGGAACCTCGAGGTATCAATCCACGCCCAGCTACTCGCTGGAAGTGACGGTTGGCGTTTACCCCTCAGCCGACTCCGACCTCGTCCCGCCGCCGAATATTCCGAATCTGCCGCTCAGCGACAACGGGACCGCAACGCGCGTATTCGCGTCACACCCGATCATTACCAACGGTGAGTTTCAGGAGATCCCGTTCGGCGGGCTGGAGTCGTCGAGAGGCTACCCGTGGGGAACGTACGCCGCGAACCACGATCGGACGGTGTTCGACCCGCTGCTCGATCCCGATATCGCCCAACCCTGGCACGTGCAGGTAGAGAACGCCGATGCCCCGACAATGGGGACGGTGGCAACGACGACGCCCGCGCTCGATCCCCACGCGCGCCGGGACTCGTCACGGATGTCACGATTCAAGGCGGCGGCACGAATCCGACGATCGCCTGGGAGCCGAACCCCTCGCCGGTCGGCGTCAACCGGACGAGCTTTCTTCTCTACCGGGTGAAGGAAGACGGCGGTATCACGCTGGTCCACGCGCAGGAGGCGGTCGATCCGCGGGTGACCATACCGTCGACCTTCAGTGGTACCGCGGTGATCGATCCGGCCGACACGCAGCTCCGGGTCGGCGAAACCTACATGGTCCTCATCATCAACAGCGTCCTCGACACCGACGGCCGGCAGCTCGGACGGGCCCAGTCGTATTTCGAGTTCACCGCTCGGCAGAACGCCCAGGGCGACACGACCCTGTACATACCGACGGTGACTCTGGACGACGACGGCAACAAAGTCTTCAACTTCGACATCGAGATCACGGCCGGCGAGCAGGTGCTGATCGACCCGGACATCGCGATCGGCTACGAATACGCGGTTGCGCCCGGCGATCCGCTGTTCGCGTCGGTGCAGCTTCCCGAGATCGCCGGGGCCGATGCCGCCTACGACCTCTTCCTGTTCGACTCCGATGGGAACCTCTTCGACACCTCCCGCGTTGGCCTCAGGGCCGGGCGGCGGTGCGATCGGCAGCGGGCACCAGCCGCACGACGCGGCTGCCCGCTTCGTTCTCGAGCAGCAGGTAGACGAGCCCGTCGTTTCCGATCTCGACGTCGCGAATCCGCGCGAGGTCCTTGATCAGCGTCTCCTCGTGAACGAGCCGGTCGCTGTCGAACACCAGCCGAAACAGCGAGCTGCCCTTGAGGGAGCCGAGCAGCACGTCGTTCTGCCAGCCCGGAAACGCATCGCCCGAGTAGAACGCGAAGCTCGAGATCGCCGGCGACGGCGTGAAGTGCGTCAGAGGCATCTCGACGTCGTCGAGGTCGAACTCGATTCCCTCGGCCTCGTGGCGCGCCACCGTCACGCCCGAGTATTCGAGCCCCAGCGAGTGGAACGGCCAGCCGTAGTTGCCGCCCGGCCGCAGCTCGTTGATCTCGTCCCCGCCGCGCGGACCCATCTCCGCTTCCCAGACCGCGCCGCGGCGCGGGTTCCATTGCAGCCCCTGCGGGCTGCGATGCCCGTAGGTCCAGATCGATTGCACGTGAAACGGCGCATCCGCCGGGATCCGGCCGGTGATCAGCAGCGGGTTGTCGGACGGGATCGTACCGTCGTCGTTCACCCGGTGGATCTTGCCGAACGGGGCCTCGAGGAGCTGCGGCTCGAGCCCGTCCAGCGCGATGCCCACCGAGATGAACACGTGCCCTTCGCCGTCGAATGCGATCCGGCCGCCCGCGCCGGTGTCCGGCGAGAACGCGTAGTGCTCGGGTTCGGCGTGCCAGATGTTCTCGACGTCGACCCAGCGGCCGTCGACGATGCGGCCGCGGTCCAGACGGTTCATCGATTTCGGCAGCAGATTCCACTCGTCGGGCCGGTCACACCGCTCCCCGCAGAGCTCCGTGTAGTGCAGATAGATCCAGCCGTTGTCCTCGTAGTCCGGATGGGGCACCGCGTCGAGCAGCCAGCCGAGCCCGAGCTGAATGCCGCGAAAGTCGACGCTCCCGCCGGTCTCCGGCGTGCCCTCGATCGGAGCGGACTGCACGCCGTCCGGCGAGATGACGGACAGCCCGCGCTCCTTCTCCGTCAGCAGAAACGAGCCGTCGGGCAGCGCGGCGAGTCCGAACGGCATCGGATCGAGCCCCTCCGCGAACGTCTCGATGTAGAAATCGTGGACCTCCGAGTGGACCGGATCCGTCGGGATCCGCACGTCGGCGTCGTAGCGGAAGTCGCTGAAGCGCAGGCCGAGCCGACGCTCGCCCACGTAGATGGCCAGGCCCTTGATCTCCTCGCCAGAAAGCACGCCGCTGAACGCCGGCATGCCGGCGTCCGGCGCGCCGTGCCCGATGCTCCGCACCAGCGCCGCCACCGCGTCGCCGCCGGCGAGCTCGCCGTCCAGCAGACTCGGGCCGCGGTCGGTGCCGCGCAGATCGTTACCGTGGCAATCGCCGCAATGCGCCGCAAACAGCGGCACGTAGATGTCCTGTTCGGAGATCTCGAGCTCGTAGTAGCCGATCCCGATGGCCGCGACGGCCAGCACCGCGAGCGCAGTCAGCACCCATCTCCGCCTCGTCATGAAGAGCCCTCGCTGCGCGGCGCCGCGGCGGCGGTCACCTCCCTCCGGATCCGCGCATTATAGGTGGACGGGTGGGCGCGAAAGTACTACGAACACTTCGACTCGCCGCAATTCAGGCACGTCAGGCAGCCATCGAGCAGTACCGCGGCCCGCACCAGGCACTTGGCGCAGAGCGCCGCGTCGGCCGGAAAACCCTCCCCGGCATCGGCACGGGCCTCGCGAGCGGCCGCTTCCGCACGCTTCTGCGCCAGGTACGCGTCGCGATGCGGATCGACGTCGCGCTCCAGCATGCCGAGCCCCTCGAGGTGACGCTCGATGATCGCGCCGATCTCCGCGACCAGCGAGGGCATGAAGCGGCCGCCCGGTTTGAAGTAACCGCCGCGCGGGTCGAACACGCTCTGCAACTCCTCGACGAGAAACGTGCAGTCGCCGCCCTTGCGGAACACCGCGGAGACGATGCGGGTCAGCGCGACGATCCACTGGAAGTGGTCCATGTTCTTCGAGTTGATGAAGATCTCGAACGGGTGCCGCGACTCGTGCGGCGTCCCCGCGTTCAGCACCATGTCGTTGATGGTGACGTACAGCGCGTGCTCGGAGAGCGGCGTCTTCACCTTGTAGGTACGGCCTTCGAGCACCTCGGGCCGGCTTACCCGCTCGTGCATGCGTTCGGGCTCCGTGAGCACTTCGAACGCGACGATCCTCGATTCGATGTTGATGGTCATGGCGGTCCCTCGTGGTGAGCGTTGTTTTCCCTGTTGCTCTGTGGGAGCGGCCTCCGGCCGCGAATCTGTGGGAGCGGCCTCTGGCCGCGAACTTCCGGGCATTCGCGGCCGGAGGCCGCTCCCACAGGGCTACAGCCGGCCGTAGTAGCCTTCCTTCAACGCTTCGAAAAGATTCGCGGCGTTGTGCTGCTCGCCGTCGTAGCGGATCTGCTCGTCGCCGCGCGCCTCGACCCGGGTGCCGTCCGCGAGGGTGAACCGGTAGCGGGTCGCGGCGAGGTCGGCGCTGCGCACCAGCACGCCCTGGAACGCCTGCGGGTTGAAACGGAACGTGGTGCACCCTTTCAGCCCCTGCCGATACGCCAGGCGGTAGATGCACTCGAAGCGCTCGAACGGGCAATCCGACGGCACGTTGATGGTTTTCGAGATGCTCGAGTCGATCCAGCGCTGCGCGGCCGCCTGCACCGCCACGTGTTCCTCCGGCGTCACGGAGTCCGCGGTGGCGAACGCCTCCGGCAGCCCCTTTTCCGGCGCCGCGTTCGGATCGACCAGCGCCCGGTACGCGAGCAACTCCATCGAGCAGACCTCCACCGCCTCCTTGGTCTTGCGCTCGGGGCGGATCACGTTGCGCACGTAGCAGTGCGCGAAGCTCGGCTCGATGCCGTTGCTGGCGTTGTTGCCGAACGACAGCGCGAGGGTGCCGGTCGGCGCGACGGAACTGTGGTGGGTGAAGCGGGCGCCGACCTCCGCCAGGCGCTCGACCAGCGCCGGTTCCACTTCGGCGAGCCGGCGCATGTAGCGGCTGTAGCGCGCGTGCAGGATCCGCCCCGGCAGCCGGTCGCCGACGCGGACGCCGTCGGCAGCGAGCTCGGGGCGCCGCTCCAGCATCGCCGAGGTCACCGTGAAGGTCTCCGTCATGATCGGCGCCGGGCCCTTCTCTTTCGCGAGCGCGAGCGCCGCCTGCCAGCCGGCGACCGCGAGCTCCCGCGACAGGCGTTCGGTGAACGCGACCGATTCGGCGCTGCCGTAGCGGATGCCGAGCAACGTGAGCGCGGAGCCGAGCCCGAGAAAGCCCATGCCGTGCCGGCGCTTGCGCAGCAGCTCCTCGCGCTGGGGCCCGAGCGGCAGACCGTTGATCTCCACCACGTTGTCGAGCATCCGCGTGAACACGCCCACCACCCGGCGGAAGCCCGGCCAGTCGAACGCCGCCTGCTCGCTGAACGGCCGCCGGACGAAGCGCGCGACGTCGATCGAGCCGAGCAGGCACGCGCCGTAGGGAGGCAGCGGCTGCTCGCCGCACGGGTTCGTCGCGCGGATGTCTTCGCAGAACCAGTTGTTGTTCCAGTCGTTGACCCGGTCGATCAGGATGATTCCGGGCTCGGCGAACTCGTAGGCCGCGGTCATGATCGCCCGCCACAGATCCGCGGCCGGAACGCGCTGGTAGACGCGGCAGGCGACGCGGCCATCGGGCCGCTGCAGGTACCCGTCGACGACGGGCCAGCGGCGCCAGACCACCTGCGCGGGATCGTTCGGATCGATGCCCTCCGCCGCGGCCTCGGCCGCGGTCAACGGAAACGCCAGCGCCCAGTCGGCGCCGGCGTCGAGCGCCTGCATGAACTCGTCGGTGACCAGCAGCGACAGATTGAACTGCCGCAGCCGGCCGTCTTCGCGCTTCGCCTCGATGAACGACAGCACGTCCGGGTGGCCGATGTCGAAGGTCGCCATCTGCGCGCCGCGCCGGCCCCCGGCGGACGCCACCGTGCGGCACATGCGGTCGTAGACGTCCATGAACGACAGCGGCCCCGAGGTCTGCGCGCCGGCGCCGCGCACCCAGGCGCCGCGCGGCCGCAGCGTCGAGAACTCGTAGCCGATTCCGCAGCCGGCCTTCAGCGTCAGGCCGGCCTCGTGCAACTTGCGCAGGATGTCGTCCATCGAGTCGTCGATCGTCCCGGACACGGTGCAGTTGATCGTCGACGTCGCCGGCTTGTGCGCCTCGGCGCCGGCGTTGGCGATGATGCGTCCGGCCGGCAGCGCGCCGTGCTCGAGCGCCCAGAGGAACTCGTCGAACCAGCGCTCGCGCGCGGCGGCACCGGCCTCGACGTCGGCCAGCGCGCGGGCCACGCGCGCGAGGGTGTCATGGGGATGCCGGTCGACGACCTCGCCGGTGGCGGATCGCAGCCGGTACTTCCGGTCCCAGATGTCCAGCGACGCGGGCTGAAGACCGGCGGCTACGGCGGCTTCCCGAGCCGGCCGACGGGCGGCCGGCTCGGAAACGCGGGCTTCGCTCATGGCTACCAGATGTAGTGGGTGGTGACGACACACTACCCAACATCGGCCGCCGCGATTTGATCCGAATCAAATACATCGCGCGGAGCCGATGCCCTGAGGAACGCTGCCGCGCCGCGTCAGTCGAGGTTGACCCGCTCGATGGAGAAGCTCGGCACGGTGTTGTTCTCGCGGAAGTTGGACCTGGCCGACGTGACGCCGTTGCGTTCGACCTGTGTCGTTGGGGAAGTGAACGGTGCGTGATAGGTCAGGCGCAGCACTGCGATCTCGTCGGGCTGCATCGCGCCGGCATGCAGCGCCGCCGTCGCCAGCGTGTTGCCGTGGCTGTAACGGCCGTCGGCATGGAAGATCTGACCGACCCGCTTGTCGCGCTCGGTGGCGTGCACGACGACCAGCGCCTTCTCGCCCGGCTTCGGCTGCTTCGGCGGCTGCAGCGCCGCGCCGAGCCGCTGGGCGGCAAGGCGAATGCGCTGCTCCTCGATGAGCGTGATGCTCGCGTCCGGCGCCGGGGTCAGGGTCATCCAGGTCTGGAAACCCGGGTTGGGCTTGTCCCAACCGGTGAGAATCAGGCCGTGCTCGTCGTCCGGCACGCCGGCGAAGGTGTAGTCGAACGGCACGCCTTCCCGCCCGCGCTCGGGGTTGTGGCTGCCGCTGATCGTGACCTTCATCAGCGTGAAGCCGCGGTCCTCCACCAGTTCGCCGGCGATCAGTCCCGGCGGCAGCGCGGACGGCCGGCTGCCCGTCAGGTCACCGCCCACCACGTCACCCGCGATCTTTCCGCCGGACTCCACCTGGAAGCGGAAGTACGCGGGTTCGGGATTGCGGCTGATCCGGGTGTTGATCGCGAGGAACGGCGCCGCTCTCAGTGCGTCGAGCAAACGCTGCCGCGCTGCCGCGCCGTCCGCCGGCATCGGGGCGAGGGTCAGCGCGCCACCGGCGCCGAGCGGCGACGACAGGTTGCCCGCGAGGCGCGGCTCCGGATCCATGCCGGCAACGGCGAGCTGCCAGCGCTGCTGCATCAGGCCGCGGTCGTTGGTGCTGCCTTCCAGCACGCCGGTGCTGCTGAGCGCAATCGAGTTGCCGGCGCGATGACCCGAGAGCTGTAGGCCGACGTTCTGGCCGGGCAGCCAGGCCTGGCCGGCCGCGCTGCCGCCGGCACCGATGCTGAGCTCCAGCGAGACCGGCCAGTACTGCACCGGGTTCGAGCCGACCTGAGACCTGACGAAGCCGACGAACCGGGTCGGCTTCTGCAGCTCTTCACCGAGGAAGCGCTCGATCGCCTCGCGCTCGGCGGCCACCTGTGCCTCGGTCCAGGCCCGTTCGATCGTGAGCCGGACTTCGCCGTGACCGAGGAAGTCGGCCCGGGCGTGGGGGCGCCAGGGCCCGGAGAAGACGCGCCCGTCCTCGTCCGGCTGCAGGCGCCACTGCTCGCCGGTGGGCAGCATCACGTACAGCGCGCCCTGACCGATCACCAGATCGAGCCCGCCGGTGACGCCGGTGAGCTGACGGGACGCCACGGTCGCGGTACCCGTGTACCGGTCGGCTTGCCGCTCCAGCGTCAGCTCGACCGGCTGCGGGTCAGCGCCGCCGAGGCCGGTCTTCCGCCCCGTGAGAATCACCCGTCCGCCGAGCGGGTCCGAGACCTTCGCGAGCGCTCGCGCCCGAGCTTCACGCTGCTCCTCGAGCCGCGCGAGCGTCTGCCCGTGTCGCCGCGCGTCGCTTTCGAGCACGACCGGGCCGTTCGCCTGGGTACCGGGGAACGTCGCCGTACCCGTCAGCCGGGAGCGGTCGAGCGGCCCATCCGCCACCAGCGTGATCCTCCCGCGGATGTCCTGCTGGCCCGAGGGCTCGACGGCGGGCTGAACGTCGAGCGTGACCTGCAGCCGGTTCGTGACGTCGTCCAGCGGCGCGATGGTTCCCGCGAGCGGGTGCGCCCGCACCGGCCGCAGCGGATCGTCGCGTTCCGGGTCGTCGTCCATCACCGCGGAGCCGCCGATCTGCGGTACCACGTGGTCGAGCGCGAGCGACAGCACCGCCGCCGGGCCGTTCTCCGCGCCGACGATCACGAGATCGCCGGCGGCGAGCATCTGCTCGAGCCCTTCCCGGCGGCGCTGCTGCTCCGCGGCGATCTGCTCGGCGTGCTGACGCAGTGCCGCCGCGAGCGTGGTTCCCTCGGGTACCCGGCGAAAGCGTTGACCCTCGTCCTGCATGGCCATCTCGGGCGTGAGCTCGAGCACGTCACCCGCTCGGCGGGTCTCGAACACGGTGCTGGCACCGCCCAAACCGATCAGATTGAGCCGGCCGCCGTCGAGCAGGCTGTACCCGAGCGTAACCGTGTCGCCCATGTCCGAGGTGACCAGCGCCTTCCCATCCTCGAGAAACTCGAGGCCCAGCAGATCGCCGCTCGACACGCGCATCCAGGTGCCGACCAGCTCGTTCGCCTTGCTGACCGGACGCCCCTCGATCGGGCCGTCGGCTGCGCTCGAGTCGTCCGCGCCGCCGCCGCAGCCCGACAGGCCGAAGGCCGCCAGCAGGGTCGACAGCACAAGGAAAAGGAAGCGCGAAGCCCGAGCTCCGCGCCTCGGCTCATTCGATGTGGTGTGCATGGTCCTCCATCCTTCGGCAGAATCGGCTCGCGTCCGTGAGCCTGCCGGATTCCGGGCGCGGCATCCTAACGTCGCCCTAACCAATCGCTAACCAGCGGCATTCCCGAGCCGGAACAGCCACTTGCGGAGGGCGCGGGCAGCGCTCGGCGATGGCGCGCAGCCCGGCTGTGTGTCGACCCCCCGGCTGCGTTACCATCTGCCGCTCCTGAAGGAGCGGGGAGGATTCGATGCGCCTCAAGGTCAACGGCCGCGAACACGAGGTCACCCTCGCGCGCGACGACACGCCACTGCTCTGGGTGCTGCGCGACCACCTCGGGCTGGTCGGCACGAAGTTCGGCTGCGGCATCGCCCAGTGCGGCGCCTGCACGGTGCACGTGGACGGCGAGGCCACCTTCGCCTGCGTGACCCGCGCCGCCGACGTGGTGGGCCGCGAGATCACCACCATCGAAGGCCTCGCCGGCGCGGACGGCGCGCTGCACCCGCTGCAGCAGGCCTGGATCGATCAGGACGTCGCCCAGTGCGGCTACTGCCAGGCGGGCCAGATCATGCGCGCGGCGGCACTGCTCGCCCGCAACGCCAGCCCCACCGAAGCCGAGGTGAACGAGGCGATGACCCCGAACCTCTGCCGCTGCGGCACCTACAACCGCATCCGCAGTGCCGTGCTCGCCGCGGCGGGAGGCAGCCATGAAGCCTGATCGCCCGATCAAACTCGACCGCCGCGCGTTCCTGAAGCTGACCGGCATGGCCGGCGGCGGGCTGATCCTCGGCGTCACCGTCGGCTGCTCCGGCGAGGATCCGCCGGATCCGCAGCACTCGCCGCCGGCGAGCGGCCCCGCACAGGCGTTCCAGCCGAACGCGTTCGTGCAGATCTCCCAGGACGGCATCGTGATCTACGCGCCGAACCCCGAAGTCGGTCAGGGCGTGAAGACCTCGCTGCCGATGATCGTCGCCGAGGAGCTCGACGCGAACTGGGACGAGGTCACGGTGGTGCAGGCGCCCATCGACCCGGCCTTCGGCGCCCAGTTCGCCGGCGGCTCGCGCTCGACGCCGATGGGCTGGCTGCCGCTGCGCCAGGCCGGCGCGACCGCGCGGCACATGCTGGTCACCGCAGCGGCCACCCGCTGGGAGGTCGACCGGTCGGAAGTCGAGACGCGCGACAGCATGGTGATTCACACGCCGACGGGGCGGCGGCTCTCGTACCTCGAGCTCGCCTCCGCCGCGGCACAACTGCCGGTGCCGGATCCGTCGGAGGTGGAGCTGCAGGACCCCTCCGAGTTCACGCTGCTCGGCCGCCGGATCACCGGCGTCGACAACGAGCCGCTGGTCACCGGCGGCGAGCTGTTCGGCATCGACAAGCGCCTGCCGAACCTCGCCTACGCGACGTTCGTGAAGTGCCCGGCGTTCGGCGGCACGGTGAAGTCCGCGAACGTCGACGCGGTCAAGCGCCAGCCGGGCGTGATCGACGCGTTCGTGATCGAAGGCAACAACGAGCCCGGCGAGCTCGCTTCGGGCGTCGCGATCGTTGCCGAGGACACCTGGTGCGCGTTCAAGGCCCGCGAAGCGCTCGAGGTAACCTGGGACGAGACGAACGCCGCGAAGGACAGTTGGAGCGCCACCGAACGCCAGGCCCGTGAGCTCGCACGCCAGGCGGGCAAGACCACGGTGGTCGACAACGGCAACGTCGACGACGCGTTCGGCAAGGCCGCCAAGACCCTCGAAGCCTTCTACCAGTACGCGTTCATCAGCCACGCGCAGCTCGAGCCGCAGAACACGACGGCCTGGTGGCACGACGGCACGATGGAGCTCTGGGCGCCGTCGCAGACCCCGCAGCGCGCCCAGCAGACTGTGGCGGAGGTGCTGGACCTCGCCGCCGACAAGGTCACCGTGCACCAGATGCGCGGCGGCGGCGGCTTCGGCCGGCGGCTGATCAACGATCCGGTGGTGGAGGCCGCGGCGATCGCCCGGCGCATGAACCGTCCGGTGAAGCTGACCTGGAAACGCGAAGACGACATGGCCCACGACTTCTACCGGGCCGGCGGCTTCCATGCGCTGAAGGGCGCGCTCGACGCGAACGGCAAGCTGATCGCGTGGGACAACCACTTCATCAGCTTCACCAACGACGGCACGGAGGCAGTGTCGGGCGGCGCGATCCGCCCCGGCACGGACCCCGAACCGTTCGTGCCGAACTATCGGGTCACCACGACGCTGCTGCGCTGGGGCAATCCGTGCGGCCCGTGGCGGGCGCCGGGCTCGAACGTGTTCGCGTTCGTGCACCAGTGCTTCCTGCACGAGCTGTCGACCGCGGCCGGGCGCGATCACGTGGAGTTCCTGCTCGAGCTGCTCGGCGAGCCGCGCTGGCTGAAGGAAGGCGACCCGAACGCGCTGCACACCGGGCGCGCCGCGGGCGTGATCCGCCGCGCGGCGGAGGAAGCCGGTTGGGGCACCGACCTGCCGGAAGGGCACGGGCTCGGCATCGCCTTCTATTTCAGTCACGCCGGCCACATCGCAGAGGCCGCCGAGGTGAGCGTGACCGACGACAAGCGCCTCGTGGTGCACCGGGTGACGGTCGCGGCCGACGTCGGCCCGATCATCAACCTCTCCGGCGCGGAGAATCAGGTGATGGGCTCGGTGCAGGACGGCCTCAGCGCGATGCTCGGCCAACGCATCACGTTCGAGAACGGCCGCGCGCAGGAGCTGAACTTCCACCAGTACCCGATGATGCGGATACCGCGGGCACCGCGGGTGGACGTGCACTTCATCGACAGCGACTTCCCGCCCACCGGGCTCGGCGAGCCGGCGCTGCCGCCGCTAGCGCCCGCAGTCGGCAACGCGATCTTCGCCGCCACCGGCGAGCGGGTGAGGCGCCTGCCGATCGTCGAAGCGGGCTTGAGTTGAGAGGCGGCCATGGGGATGCGGATCGGGCCGCTCTACGTGCGCCGGAGCATCCTCATCGAAGCGCCGCCGTCGCGGGTGTGGCAGGAGTTCGAGTCGTTCGAGCGCATCGATGCCTGGCTCGGCGACGGCCACACGATCCACACGTTCGAGCCCTGGGTGGACGGGCAGGTGGAGTTCAGCGTGGTGGTGGACCGTGAGGAACGCTGGTTCGGCGGCCCGGTGCTGGTGCTCGAGCCCGAGCGCGAGCTCAGCTTCGAGAGCAACTGGCACGCACCCTACGAATGGCCGGTGCCGACGTTCTGGACGTTCCGGCTGACGCCGCTCTACGACGGGACGCACGTGGAACTGTTCCACCACGGCTTCGAGCGCCTCGGCGCCGACGCCGCCGACGAGCTGGAGGGCTACGAAGCTGGCTGGGACGTACACCACCTGCAGACACTGCGCTCCATCGTCGGGCGCTGACGGGCGAGCTCTGCGGCACGGCGGCTGACCATGGCGCTCTTCCTCACCTCGCTCACGTTCACGGGGGCCGGCGAGTGGCTCCGCCGGCACGGCGTCGACGGCCCCGTTTTGCTGATCGACAACGCGAGCCGTAACCTCGATGACCGGGACGCGATCGTCGGCCCTGCGCAGGCCGAGCTCGCGGCAGAGGGCATCGCGTCGCAGCGCGTCGACGTGCTGCGGCACGATCCGGCGGCGGTCGAGCGGGCCGGCGCGATCGTGATGACCGGGGGCGATCCGTTCGTGCTGCTGGCCGACCTGCGGGCATCGGGCGCCGACGCGACCATCGCCGCGGCGCGCAATCGCGGCGTGCCGATCGTCGGGCAGAGCGCCGGCGCGATCGTCTGCGGACCGACGCTCGAGCCGATCCGGCTGACCAGCCCGTTCACAGCACCGGACGGCCTCGACCTGCGCGGGCTTACGCTGACCGACACGCTGGTACTGCCGCACCACGACCGACCCGGCCGCGCCGAGCTGCACCGGCGGGCGGCGCTGCGCTTCGGCAGCGACCCGACCCTGTTCCCGCTCTGGGACGACGAGACGCTGGTGATCGAACACGACACCTGGCAGATCCGCCGTGGTGCGCAGCGCACCCGACGCGCGCTCTCGAGCGACGCCCCCGGGGTCGCGGACGTGTTCGGCGCCGCCGCGCGCGCCGCCTGGGGATCGTTCCTCCCCGACGACGTGCTCACCCAGGCCGGGAAGGACCTCGACGGGTGGAAAGACCGCGTGCGCCTCGGCGGCCACCGCTTTCTGGTCGTCGAAGACGACGACGGACTGATCGGATTCGTCTGGTATCACCACGCGGCGAGCGCCGCCGAAGACGCGCCGGTCGGCGAAATCGACGTGCTCTACACCCACCCGCGCGCCTGGGGCGCCGGCACCGGCCGGCGCCTGCTCGACCGCGCCACCTGGAACCTGCTCTGCGAGGGCTATCGCGAAGCGGTGCTCTGGACCGAGGAGCGCAACGAGCGCGCCCTCGGCGTCTACTCCCGCTCCGGGTGGGTGCCGGACGGCGCCATCGACGAACGCAAGTTCCTCGGCGCGCCGATCCGCAACGCCCGGCATCGCCTCGACCTCACGCGCTACGCCGGCGGAGAGTGATGTCGGAGTGGCCCCTTACTCTCAGGGCCTCCAAGTCTTCACTCTGGGAGCGGCTTCTTCACTCTGGGAGCGGCTGCTGCACAGTGGGAGCGGCCTCCGGCCGCGAACTCCAGCACCTTCCACCCCCCCAAACCTTTCTGGCATCCTCCCGTCTAACCCATACCAGCCGTTGGAGGTAAGGGTGCCGAAATCCGACCGATTCTCCCGCGACCGCCTCACCGTGGAACGAGGCTTCTGGCCGAAATTCCGCCGTGTCGCCCGCCGCATCCCGTTCGCCGAGGACCTGCTGGCCGCCTACTACGCCGCGATCGACCCGAAAACGCCGTTCAGCGTCCGCGCGACGCTGTTCGGCGCGCTGGCCTACTTCGTGATGCCGGCGGACCTGATCCCGGACTTCGTCGCGGTGCTCGGCTTCACCGACGACGCCGCGGTGCTCGCCGCGGCGCTACGCACGCTCGCGGGGCACATCCGGCCGGAGCACAAGGAGCGTGCCCGCCACGCGCTGGAGGACGCGATTCCGGGGGAGGTCGTCTGACCCGCGACTCCCGGCCGCGCTGGAGTTGCGGGCGGTGAGACTTTAGAATGGCGCGCCCTACGCGCCCGTAGCTCAGTTGGATAGAGCGTTGGCCTCCGGAGCCAAAGGTCACAGGTTCGAATCCTGTCGGGCGCGCCAACATCCGACGGTGCATACCGAGCAGATGGTTTACACCTCATTCCGGAGACAAAGTTGAAACGTTCCCCGGGCGAAGGAGTTGGGCGCAGGTTCAACCCGTCGCACCTCCAACCCAGCTGGGGTGCTCCCGCTTGAAATCGCTGATCGACTTGTCACGGATTCTGGAGCACGTCGCGCAGGCTGCTCTCGCTCAATCCAGCCAATGCAACGATCGACTTGTTGGGACGGGAGCCAGCGAGAACGCCTGAACCATCGTTCACCGCGGCCGTTCGGGAGGTGTCAACACGGCCATTAATCACCGCGGAAACCAACGAGGAATGCGTCCACCAAGATCAAGCTATTGGATGGACTACTAGCAAGTCTAGCGTCCATGTCGGCTGCAAATGCGTGTAATTGAGCACCGGTAAGCAGTTCGGTCACCACGCGTGCGGATCGGTCGTCCGCGATCTGGCGGGTCTGTCGCCCAAGGACGGCAGCTGCCACCTGATCAATGTCGCCTTCGAATCGGTCTAGATAATGGGATTCTTCCCAGATTCCTGAGACATCGTGGGGGATCTTGATGAAACTCTCAATGACGTACCGGAAGTCCTGCGCGTCTTTGGCTCGCTTGCTCCGAGGCCGATCGCCCCAAGCGATAAGCTTGAGCAGCAACAAACCAGGCAGAGATACGACCGGTACATCCAATAAGGGATCCCGAGACATTCGAACGATCTGGGCGCTGGCAAGAGCTTCGGGGAAACCCAGCACGCTCATCTTGTGGTCGTGCTCAGGGGGCAAGGTAATGTTTCCAGCATCGTCGGCGAGATCCCCAAACGGGACCAGATCGACATCGACGCCTCGGGGAGACACTAAGCGCTGAGATTGTCTATGGGGCTGGAACCCGTTTGATATCAACCTGGATCGTAGTGCTTCGTAGGTCGCAAGGTCCGCAACTTCAAATGCAAAGTCGTAGTCGTTTGTAGCTCTCTGGACCTCCATACCGTATGCGTGTCGCAGGATCAGGTCTCTGCCGCTTGCACCAACAACCAGATACTCAATGTCGAACTCACGTGCAACGTCTGCCACGTCTCGATAGATGGCAATAGTGCCCGGATCCAGCTTATCGGAAATATCGAGCAATTCGTTCGTCAAAGAGCTTCTGGGCAACTTCAAGATTCCGTGCGTCACCGGTGCCAATCAAATCGGCATACGCAAGTATGGGATGGACGTACATGCCCTCATTCCCGCCTCTATCCCAGAACGGCGCGAGGATTTCGACCATCTTGGCCTCGTAGGTTGGTTCTACCAGCCTCCTGAGTCGCGCCTTAGCGATCAGCGCGTTTAGCTTTTCTTTAGGCATGTAGATAGTCGCAACAACAGGTTGTAGGTAATGGGTATAGTAGGCTCCTGCGATTTCACCGGCCCAAAGTCCACCGAATTCTGTTATGGGAAAGTCTATCCACCAATCCGCTTGCGGCGCCTGAAAGTAGCCAAGCTGAAGTTTTGGGCGAAGAGCGGCGGGATAACGTTCTACCCACGTCTCAAGCAGTGCCTCCAGACGCACTAGCCGTCTCTTTCCATTACGCTCGACGATCAGCAGACCCGCAGCAGCGAGGTCATCGATTACCTGTCCCACCGTTCCAAGAGCAACATCGGCAGTGGCCGCTATGACTCGGTAAGGTTCATCTATTAGGTCCGGCCGACGAAGAAGTGCGTAGGTGACCTTAAGTCCAGTGGCAGTGAACGCACGGCGCTTCCGAGGGCGCCCCAATCGCGTGGGTACTCCGGCTTTGCGGTTCCCTTTAACCCAGATGTGGTGGTAAGGCGTTCTGATGAAGGCGTTTCCAGCAGTATCGAAGAACTGGACATCGAGATTGCGCAAACGCTCAGCCATCTTTGGGTTCACGTAATCGGCTACCAACATGCCGTTTGGATAACGCTTCACCATGTCCACAATGGCGCCTAGCGGGACATGCTGGGCCCATGCCTTCACTTCGGCGATGTATTCTCGATCGTCTATGCGGAGTACGGCGCCTTGGTTGACGATTTGATCTCGCGCAAACTTATCTCTTGCCTCTCGGGCGATCACCTTGATGCGCAAACCGGTCTCCTGTTCGACGGCTTCCACAGCTTGGTCGAGGAGAGCCTGTTCTGCGGTTTTGACGGGCCTCGTATTCATATTTTAGTATTGTACATTATTAATGTACAATAGCCAATAGTGAACATCGCTTAAGCGACCGGCCCAAAGCGCCTCGTTGTCCCAGTGACCCCAACCGCTCTCCACCTCTACTCTGCGGCCCTCGGCGTTCATAAAATAGGGCTGTTCATTATTAATGAACAACCCAAAAACCTGAACTAAGCAGCCAAAACCGCCGCTCCGGCCCGCCGCAGTTCGGCAATGCCACAGGCACCAGGCCCTCTCCTGAACCGCTCCGACGGCAGCCGCGGCTACCAAGCCGCAGTCAACCACGAGCGAATCCACATGTACGTGCGGGCTCGGAACCGAGCTTCGCCTGCTACCTATAGTCCGCGACTATGCGCAAACACCCATAAAGGCGTGCCGCCACCCACCGTGCGTCGGGCACGCCGATCACAGCCGACCAAACTGTCGACATGCGGTGAAAGAGATCCACCCTCGAAAGCCACTCCTAAAGGCCCTCAAGCGCATAAGCAAAGACCACTGTTGAAACTGATGGTTCGCCGCGGCTGCCCAGTCCCAAACCGTTGCCGCCAAGATCACAAAGCCCGCCACGGGTCCTCTGAGGCGTGCCTCAAGACCTGCACCCACCCGTCGGGCGCACGGCACGACGTAACGGTCGCTTCTTCGCTTTTGCCGAACGCTCCCCTCCTCGGGGTTCTTCCACTCCTCGGTCTTGCCCGTCTGGATGGAGATCCGTCGAGCTTTGACATTCATGGACGCGTTGCCTACCTGCGGTTCAAATTGCGACGCCCCCTTGTAGCCAACAAAGTAGACCGTCAGGTAGATTTCACTCCATTAGCGTTCGCGACGAAGCTGCTCGCGCCACGGGCACTGAATGATCACTGGGGGAGAACTCTTCATGCCATCGAGAGGTCTTGCGCTCACGCTCACCGCGCTCCTCGCCGGCTGCGTGAGCACCGCCGCCCACTACAGCCGCAACACCAGCGTCGTCGACTACCTGTATCCGACCTCGAAGGACGTCGAGGTCAGCACCGAGGTGCCGAAGCTCACGCTGCCGCTCAAGGTCGGCATCGCGTTCGTTCCTGCCAAACGCTTCGTTCCTACTGCAAGATGCCGAGAAGCCCCATGCGTTCTCGACACTCTCGATTTCGGCTGGGCAGTCGGCTCGGAGGAGGCGGCTGGGCTCACCGAGGCCAAGAAGGCAGAGCTGATGGCAAGCGTCAGTTCCCATTTCAAAGAGCTCGACTTCGTAGATTCGATAGAGATCATCCCGTCCGCATATCTGCGCCCCGCCGGCAGCTTCGAGAACCTGGATCAGCTCCGACGCATGTTCGGGATCGACGTGATCGCGCTGCTCTCGTACGACCAGACGCGTTTCACCGACCAGGGGCTCACGTCACTCGCCTACTGGACGATCGTCGGCGCGTACATCGTGCCAGCGGAAAAGAACAGCACCCACACGCTGATGGACGCGGTGGTCTACGACATCCCGAGCCGCAAGCTGCTGTTCCGCGCCCCTGGCACCAGCAGCGTGAAGAGCTCGGCGACCCTCGTCGCATTGGACCAGCAGGTGCGCGAGGACGCGGTTCAGGGCTTCGAGCTGGCGAGCGCCAATCTGGTCGAAAACCTGAAGGTCGAGCTCGAATCATTCAAGGAACGGATCAAGGAGGCGCCGGATCAGGTGCAGATCGCGAGCCGTGACGGCCATCAGGCCAGTGGTTCCGGCGGGCTCGTGCTGGTGCTGGCCGCGCTGCTGGGTCTCGTCGGCGCCGCTCGCCGTCGTCTTTTGCGATGAACGCAAGCCTCGCGGTTCCGTACGCGACCCTGACCGTCGCCGCCGTGTGCGTCGGCGTGTTCTTCGGCACCGACTTCGCGACCGTCGCCTACGAACGCAGCGCTGACGACGCGTTCCAGTTGCTCTCCGCCTCGTTCGCGCACTACGACGCGGTGCACCTCGTGACCAACGTGTTCACGCTGATCGTGCTCGGCACCGCAGCGGAACACATGGTGGGACGGCTGCGATTCATGGCGGTCGTGCTGACCACGATCGCGGCGACAATGACGCTACTCGACAGCCAGTTGCAGCACTACACCCACTACGCGGGCATCTCACCCGTGAACTACGCGCTGCTCGGCTGCCTCGCCGGCGCCTGGCTGCACCGGCACCCGGCCCGCAGCGCGGCGATCATCGCCGTGCTCGCCGCGTCGATGTTCGATCAGGGATTCGTGACCGTGGCGGATACGAAGCCGGCGTGGGAACTGCACCTCGTCGGCTTCTGCATCGGCGCCCTGTTCGGCCGGGTCAGACCTGCACCCACCCGTCCGGCGTACGGCACGACGTGACGGTGGCTTCTTCGCTCTTGCCGTTGGCCAGCGTGACGCGCTGCGTCGTGGTGAAGCACTGCGACGCCATCTGCACCTGCACCTCGTCCACCTCCTGCGCCGGCGCGGCGGGCGCGGGCTTTTCGGCAAGCGCTTCGTCCAAGGTCGCGTCCGGCGGCGCCACCCACGGCTCGATCAGCTCGCCGAACACGTAGCCGATGCCGACCTCGCCGCGGCCGACCAGAAACCAGTCGTCGTCCCTCACTTTACCGATCGCCTTCACGCGCTCGTTGCGGGCAAGCTTGTCGACGACCTCGTAGGCCGTGCCCGGTCCGCCGCGCACGTTGGCGCCGCCGGCGTTGCTCACGACGAACGGCTCGCCGATCGCGATCATCACGGGCAGGTTCTCGAGACGATCCTTCTTCACCTTCACCGGCGTCGGCGCGGGCGGCTTCGGCTCGGCAGGCACCGAGGTCACGGTGCCGGACGCACCGGTCGCGGGGTTCTCCCACTCCTCGGTCTTGCCCGTCTGGATGGAGATCCGCCGAGCTTCGTCCATCTTGCGCACGTCGCTCTGGGTCAGACTGTCGATGAACGACTCGGTGAAGCCGGTCACCGCCACCATGGTCAGATTCCGGCAGGTGGCGTTGTTGCTCGAGCACATCGAGTCCGCGGCCCGTTGCGCCATCTCGATGGTCGCCGATGCCGTGGCCGTGCCCATTACGCCGCCGAGCACGGATTTGCCGAAGTCGTCGAAGGTCCCCTGAGGCAGACTCTCACAGCCGGCGACCGTCAGCGCCAGCAGCGCCACTCCCACACGACGCGTTACGTCCACCGCCCTACCCTCCGTGAGGTCGGCTCATGCTAACCGGGGGTGTGATGGTGCGGCAAGGCGCCTCACGTGACGTCGCCCGCATCCTGAACGACTCGATCGAAGCCGTTGCTGGTGCAGTAGGTCCGAAGCTGCTCGCGGGCCGATCCGGTCACAGTGATCCGTTCCCGCACATCGACCATGAACGGGCACGACTCGCTGTCGAGCCGGCGCGGATTCTCGAGCGAGATCGCGCCCTGCACCTCGCCCCGGCGCCAGTTCTGCGGCTCCATCGTGCTGCGTAGCTGCTGGAGCAGCACCGGCAGGTCGCTGCAGTCGATCTCCCGGCAGGTGTCGAACTTCGTGCGCACCGTCGTGAAGGCGAGCAGCGCGCCGGCGATCTGCTCGTGGCGGAAGGTCAGCACGTCGGCCGGCAGACCGAGGCCCGCGACGATCGCGTCTTCGCTCGGCGGCTCGGGTTCGGCGGGCGGGGGTGTCGTTGGCTGCTCGGCCGGCCGCTCCTCCGGACGGTCGATCGGCTCGCTGGCCGGCTGTGTGGTAGCCGTCGCCGGCGCAGGTTCCTGTTCCGACGGCGCCGCCGCAGGCTCCCCTGCCGACGGGCCGCTCGTTTGGCCCTGCGCCGGCGAAGATTCCTGTACCGGCGCTGGCTCCTGCGCGGGCGGCACCGGCGGCGCCGTGGTCACCGCATCGGAAGGCAACAGCGTGTTCAACCCGCCCAGCCACCAGACGGCACCCGCGGCGAGAGCCAGCGCGCCGACGACGCCCCCGAGCACGATCGGCCAGCGTCGCGGCTTGCGCATCAGCACGGTCGGCTGATCGCTGCGCGGCCGCACGAACGTCGCGTCGTTGTCCTGCGGCCGCGGCGGCGGCTCGATGCCGAGCAGGGTCAGGAACTCGCGCGCATCCTGCGGACGCTCCGCGATGTCCACCGAGAGCGCCTTGTCGATCGCCTTCAGCAGCCGCTCGCTGTAACGGCCGCGGCCCACCTCCGCGGCCGGCGTCAGCCGCGTGCCCTGGGCGCGGGCGATCGCATCCACCGGCGGCTGGCCGGCGATCACGCGGTACATCGTGCCGGCGAGCGCGTAGAGGTCCGACCAGGGGCCCTGGTGCGCGCCGGTGCCGTACTGCTCGAAGGGCGAGTAACCGGCCGAGATGATGGTGGTGAGCTGCGACGAGGACGTACCGTGGGGTCGGCTCGCGCCGAAGTCGAGCAGCACCGGACTGCCGTCGCGGCGGATGAACACGTTGCCGGGCTTGATGTCGCGATGCAGCAGGCCCTTGTCGTGTACCCGCGCGAGCCCCTGCAAGAGCGGCGCGAGGATGTCGTGCACCAGCCGCTCTTCGCTGGGCGGCGCGCGCCCGTGGAGCCAACGGCCGAGGTCCATGCCCTCCTCGAACTCCATCACGAGGTAAGCGGTGCCGTTGCGCTCGAAGAACCGCATCACCGAGACGATGTTGGGATGGCGGAACTTCGCGAGGGTCCGCGCCTCGTCGAGGAAGCGCGTGAGGCCCCAGCGGTACATCTCCTCGTCCTCGGCGGTGCGCGGCCTAACGGTGCCGTCAGGATCACGAAACGCGAACTGCTGCGGCAGATACTCCTTGATCGCCACCTCGCGCTGCAGCGTCTCTTCGACCGCCTTGTAGGTGATGCCGAAACCGCCCTGCCCGAGCAGCGCGACGATGCGGAAATCCTCGAGCTGCTGGCCGATCGGCAGCGTCTGATTGGCGGGCTGCGTGGTGGTGCTCATGGCGATTCGGCGCGTCGCGTCATTCGGCAAGCTTAGCCGCTGCGGTGCCGGGGAGCGCGTGAAAAGTTGCGATCACTGCTCCATCGCAATCAGGACCCTGCGGAATTCTCGGCGCGCATGACCTCGAAGACGAGGCCGCCGCGGTCTGGAGACCGCTCCTGCAAATCAGTCGGGCGATCTCTTCGGGGTCGAAAGCGCGAGCGCCGTGCGCCGCTCCATCAGCTCCCGCCAGGTCGTCAGCACGATGCCTTCCTCCTCGATCGCCTGCCGCACCCGCGGGTCGAGCATCGCCTCGAGGTCGCCGAGCCGGCTCGGGCCGGAGTCGCTGATCGACGCGAACACCTCGGTGGGCTCGGTGCAGTGCATGATCATCATCGTGACGCCCGGGCGCAGCTCGCGGATCGCGTCGACGTAGCGCGCCACCTTTTCCTCCCGCGACCAGTCGTAGCTGAAGTTGTGCAGGTCGTCGAGCACCGGCAGCCCGGCGGCCCAGATCCGCTCGCCGACCGGCTTCAGCTCCGCGGCGCGGTCGGGCACCTGCTGCGCGATGAAGTGGTTGTGCCCGCCCGGGAACATCACCGGAATGCGTTCGCGGATGCCGAGCTCGAGGTACTTCTCGAGGAACGCATTGGTCGCGAACAGGGTGCCCATGTGCGAGTCGAGGTGCGTCGGCTCGAAGCCCATCGCGCGGGCGCGCTCGAGCTGCGCGCGGATCTCCGCCGCGACCTCGTCCGGCGTCGCGTGGCGCACCACGTCCTCGACGGTCGGCCAGAGTGCGCCTTCCGGATCGAGCAACCCGGCGAGCCGCCGCCCCGCCAGCGGGGGCCAACGGTAGTCGGTCCACTCGGAGGTGAGCGTCAGGTGCAGACCGGCGTCGTGGCGCGGCTGCGTCCGGATCCAGCGCACGATCTGCGATACCCAGGGCGTCGGCATCATCACGCTGAACGACGTGGCGCCGCCGTCCTCGACCGCGCGGATCGTGCCGCGGTTCGAGTCGAGCGACATGCCGGCGTCGTCGACGTGCAGGATCAGCGCGCGCGTGCCCGACGGCCAGCCGAGCCGCTCGGCGTAGGTGAGCCCGTCGGCGGCGGACGCGGCTGTGGACATCAGGAGCGCGACGCCGGCGAGCCGCAGCCGGCGCACCTCAACGCGACCCGGAGACGCGCGATTCCTCGGACTCGGCCTTGCGCTTCGCCATCGCCTCGGCTTCGAGCAGCCGCGCGCCGCGCAGCACACCGCCGAGCGCGTAGTTGCCCTCGTGACACGCGTACTCGAACAGACGCGCGTCCGTGCGGGGCCACGGGTACTGGCCCGTCCACGGCGCCGTCCAGACGTTCGGGTCTTCCACCGTGAAGGTGTAGATCAGCTCACCGGCGTCGTTGTACTCGAAGCGCTCGACCACGTGCAGGTCGCGCGTCGCGCTCCAGAGCGCGGGCTCGTCACGGAAGTTGGTGGTGTCGATCACCAGCGTGTCGCCTTCCCACCAGCCGATCGAGTCGCCGAGCCAGAACCGCTGGTGTTCCGGCGCGTGCTTCGCGTTCATCCGCACCACGCGGGCGTCGTGGTTCATCTCGTTCAGGATCACCACGGTGTCTTCGTTCTGAACGATGCGCTTCACGTTGTTGTACAGCACCGGAAGCATCGGCGGCCCGGCGGTGGAGCCGAAGCCGAGCAGACAGCGCTCGCCGGTGGGGCGCAGCTCCGGATCGTCGTACGGGCCGGGGCCCGGCTGGTCGATCCACCACGCCTCCCCGGTGTTCGGGCGCCAGAACTCCCGCCACTTCATCGCGGCCTTTTGCGCTTCGGGCGTCAGCGGCGGCTGACGGCCGTTCTTCGGGTCGATGATGATCGAGGTGCGGTACTTGCCGTCGATCATGAACGCACCGTCGCCGTTGTCGATCCAGAAGGCGTTGTAGCCGCCGACGTTGCCGGCGGCACCGGTGGAGCCGTCGCCGCCGACGGGCGGCGCTTCGCGATTCGGATCGCTCGGCTCGAGGTCCGCTTCCTTCAGTCGGCGCATGTCCGCGCCGATCTGATGCGCCTCTTCCGCCGTGATGTTGAGCTTGTCGCCGAACTGCTCCGGACGCTCGAGCGGAGTCAACGTGGCGACGTCGTACGTGCCGGAGAAATCCGGGCGCCCTTCGGGCGTGCGCGGGATTTCCACGGCGCCGCTCGCGGGCAGCGCCAGCGCGACGGTCAGCAGCCCTACGGGCCAGGCGGAAATGTTCATGGAGCGCCTCCTCGAGAATCGCCGTTGCGTCCGCTGATCAGGCGGCGGGGACAACTTCGAAGACCCTTCCTCCGGCGTCAGCGGATAAGATACCCCGCCGCGCCCGTGCTGCAATCCCCACCGAGGAGGTAACAACGCGAATGACCCGCTCCGAAGTCCGAGAGCCCGACCAACCCGTGATCATCGCCGGCGCCGGACCGGTGGGGCTGACCCTCGCGCTGCTCCTGCACGAGCGCGGCCGGCGGGCGGTGCTGTACGAGGTCGCGGACGAGCTGCGGCCGCTCGGCGTCGGCATCAATCTGCTGCCGCACTCGGTGCGGGTGCTGTACGCCCTCGACCTCGCGGGCCGCCTCGACGCCACCGGCATCCGCACCGGTTCGCTGCACTACTACAACAAGTTCGGCCAGCGCATCTGGGCGGAGCCCCGCGGCCTCGCGGCCGGCTACCGGTTTCCGCAGTACTCGATCCACCGCGGCCGGTTCCAGCAACTGCTGCTCGAGACCGTGCGCGAACGGCTCGGCGCGGACGCGGTGCGCTGCGGCCATCGGCTCACTGCGTGGCAGGAGGTCGAGGGCGGCGTGGCCGCCACGTTCGAACGCAGCGACGGCAGCACGATCACCGCCCATGGCGCCTGCCTCGTCGCCGCGGACGGCATCAAGTCCACCGCCCGCGGGATCCTCTATCCGAACGAAGGGCCGCCCATCTACGGTGGCCGTGTGCTGTGGCGCGGCATCACGATCGCCGAACCGTACCTCGACGGCCGCACGATGTTCATGGCCGGCTACCAGGACCGGAAATTCGTCGCATATCCGATCGATCACTGCCCGGACGGACGCGCCGTGATCAACTGGATCGCCGAGCTCGGGGTACCCGACTACCGGCAGGACGAGCAGGACTGGAACCGGGAGGTGGCAATCGAGAAGTTCCGGGGCGCGTTCGAGTCCTGGCGGTTCGATTGGCTCGACATCCCCGCGCTGATCGACCGGTGCGCGCACGTGTTCGAGTTCCCGCTCTCCGACCGGGATCCGCTGCCGCGCTGGAGCCACGGGCGGGTGACGCTGATCGGCGACGCCGCGCACCCGATGTATCCGATCGGGTCGAACGGCGCCTCGCAGGGTATACTCGACGCCGAAAAGCTCGTGGACGAGCTCGAGCGCACGAACGACGTTCCGGCCGCGTTCGCCGCGTACGAGGCCGAGCGGCGGCCTGCGACGGCCGCCATCGTGCTGGCGAACCGGCAGAACGGTCCAGAGCAGGTGATGCAGATCGTCGAAGAGCGCGCGCCGAACGGCTTCGACGACGTGCACGACGTCATCTCGCAGCACGAGCTCGAGTCGATCGCAGCCCGTTATGCCCAGACAGCCGGCTTCACGGTGGAAGCCGTGAACGGCAAGGCCAACCAGACAAAGTCGACAACGCAGTGACCTGGGAACCCGTCGTACCGACTCTGAAACGCCTGATGCGCGTGCGACTGATCGTCGACGCGGGTCAGCTCGTCGGTACCGGGCCGATCGGGCAGCGGCGCATCGTCGCGATCACCGGCGGCGAGTTCAGCGGCCCGGAGCTGCGCGGCACGGTACTGCCCGGCGGCGGCGACTGGACCCTGCAGCGCAGCGACCGCTGCACGTTGCTCGATGCCCGCTACACGCTCGAGACCGGCGACGGCGCGTTGATCTACGTCCAGGACCGGGGCCTGCGGCACGGCCCCGAGCACACGATGGCGCGGCTCGCCAAGGGCGAGCCGGTGAACCCGAAGGACTACTACTTCCGCACCTCGGCGCAGTTCGAGACGGCCTCGCCGCGCTACGCGTGGCTCAACCACCTCGTGGTGGTCGGCTCCGGCATGCGCCACGGCGAGGAAGTGACCATCGATTTCTTCAGCGTCGGCTGACCGCGCGCCTCAGCCGCGCAGCAGCGTCCACGCGCCGATCGCGATGAAGCCGACGCCGGCCAGGTAGTTGAGGGTCCGCTCGCTCACGTACTGGGAGACGATGCCGCCCGCCAGCACGCCGATGCCGCTCGCCAGCACGAGCGCGAGCGAGGCGCCGAGGAACACGGTCAGCTTGCTCACTTCTTTGTCGGCGGCGAACAGCAGGGTCGCGAGCTGGGTCTTGTCGCCGAGCTCGGCGATGAACACGGCGACGAACACGGTGAGCAGTACCTTGACTTCCACGACCCGGCCCCCGGACGAAAACGCTGCATCTTAGCCTGCCCGCCGAACCGGTAGAAACCGAACGCAGTGCGCGGCTATAGTCCATCCGGGCAGAGTGCCCGGGGACGACGGAGGAGGATCTGGCACATCCGGTTCTGACCGAGTTCGTGGCTGCCGCACTGAAGGCCGGGGCCTCGCGGGAAGCCACCGCCAGCGCGCTGCGGCAGGCGGGCTGGGCGGAGGAGCAGATCGACGACGCGCTCGGCGGCTACGCGGACGTCGCGTTCGTGGTGCCGGTGCCGCGCCCGCGCGCGCAGCTTTCCGCGCGCGATGCGTTCCTGTACCTGGTGACGTTCGTCGCGCTGTACCTGAGCGCCTACCATCTCGGCAACCTGCTGTTTCAACTCGTCAACCTGGCGTTCCCCGAGCCGCACGAGCTGCCCCGGTACGTCCACGGCCAGATCCGCTGGGCGACGGCGGCGCTGGTGGTCGCGTTCCCGGTGTATCTGCTGCTGACGCGCCGGCTGGTGCGCGAGGTCGAGGCGGATCCGACCCGGCGCACGTCCGCCGTGCGTCGCTGGCTGATCCACCTGACGCTGGCCGGCGCGGCGCTGATCGTGCTCGGCGACCTGATCGCGCTCGTCTACAGCCTGCTGTCCGGCGAGCTCACCGTGCGCTTCGTGCTGAAGTGCCTGGTCGTCGCGCTGATCGCCGGCTCGGTGTTCGCCTACTATTCGTGGACCGTGAAGACCGACGACGAGGCGCTGGCGAAATGAACGTCCATCGCGTCGCCGCCGGTGTCAGCATCGCCGTGGTCGCAATCGCGGCCCTGGCCGGGTTCCTCGTATCCGGCACGCCGGGGGAACAGCGCCTGAAACGGCTGGACGCGCACCGGGTAGCCGATCTGCAGAACCTGGCCCGCGCTGTCGAGCGGTATTGGTACCCGCAGCACTCGCTGCCGACGTCCGTGGATCCGCTCGTCGACGGCCTCAACCTCTCGCGTCTGCCGACCGATCCCGTCACCGGCACGCCGTACCGCTACGAGCGGCTCTCCGCCGACAGCTACCGGCTCTGCGCCGACTTCGCGCGCCCCTCCGAAGCGTGGGAGGGCGACGACTTCTGGCGGCATCCGGCCGGTACCCACTGCTACACGTTCAAGGTCCCGCCGGACGGCTTGCCGGGGACTCCGCTGGCGCCGCGCTAGCCGGCCTCAGCGGCGACCGACAGCCATCAATTGCGGCCCGCGGTCGATGGGGTATCGTGGGCGGAATGGCCCGCGGGGCCCGAACGGGAGACGGCGTCATGCGCTGGCGCGGTGGCCGACGCAGCATGTTCATCGACGATCGGCGCGGCCGCACCGCCAAGCGGGCCGCGGGTGGAATCGGCGGCATCGTGCTGATCGGCGCGATCGTGATCGCGCTGCTCGGCGGCGATCCGACGGTGCTGCTCGACGCGGTGGAACAGGGCGGCACGATCACCACCACGGAGCGGGTGCCGACGCCGGCCGAGGACGAGCAGGCGGAGTTCGTCTCGGTGGTGCTGGCCGACACCGAAGACACGTGGCACGCGTTGTTTCAGCAGGCCGGCGAGCAATATCAGGAGCCGACGTTGACGCTGTTCAGCGGCGCGGTGGACTCGGCCTGCGGTTTCAACACCGCGGCGACCGGCCCGTTCTACTGCCCCGGCGACCAGCGCGTTTACCTCGACCTCGAGTTCTTCCAGCAGCTCGAATCCCTCGGCGCCCCGGGCGATTTCGCCCGTGCGTACGTGATCGGCCACGAGGTGGGCCACCACGTGCAGAACCTGACCGGCGTGCTCGGCGCGGTGCAGCGCGAGCAGTCCGCGAGCCCAGGCAGCGCGAACGCGCTGCAGGTGCGCGTCGAACTGCAGGCCGACTGCTACGCGGGCGTCTGGGCGCATCACGCCGACCGTCAGCGCGACCTGCTCGAGGCCGGCGACGTGGAGGAAGGACTGCAGGCTGCGGCGGCGATCGGGGACGATACGCTGCAGCGGCGCGCGGGCCGCGCGGTACGGCCGGAGTCGTTCACCCACGGCTCCGCCGCGCAGCGGGCACAGTGGTTCCGCACCGGGTTCAGCAGCGGGGACGTTGCGGCGTGCGACACGTTCGGCGGAGCGGGGTGATTCGGTCCTACGTTCTTTGAAGCTGTGGGAGCTGTGAAGCTGTGGGAGCGGCCTCCGGCCGCGAATCGCCGCCGCGGATCGCATCCGTCTCGTAGCAGCGATCTCCAGATCGCGATCTTCCAGTTCTGACTTCAGAATCGCGATCTGGAAATTCCTCCTACGGGGTCAATTCGGGCCATTCGCGGCCGGAGGCCGCTCCCACAGTGGTGATGCGGCCATTCGCGGCCGGAGGCCGCTCCCACAGTGGTGATGCGGCTATTCGCGGCCGGAGGCCGCTCCCACAGCGACGAAGTCGAACAGCGCCCGCACCCGCCCCGCCCGCCGCAGATCCGGGTGAGTGAGGAGCCACACACCGAGCAGCCCTGGCGGCTCCGCAAACGGCAGCCGCGTGAGGCCCTCACCCGCGGCCTCGCCGAGCAGCGCGACCCCGACCCCCGCGCGGACCGCCGCCACCGCGTCGGCGTGCGCGCGGGCCTGCAGCACCACCTGCGGCCGGCCGGTCAGACGGCGCAGCGCCGTCCGCTGCCAGTTCTCGTCGAGCTCGGCGGACGCGCCGAGCGTCCAGACGATCCAGTGGCAATCGTCCGGCGCCGGCGGCTGCGCCGCGAAGCGCCGCAGGTACGCGTCGCTCGCGTACCAGCCGAGCCGCAGCCGGGTGAGCTGGCGACCCACCAGATCCTCCGCCGGCGCGTTGGTCACGACGATCGCCGCGTCCGCGTGGAGCCCGGCGAGCCTCGCTTCCGCACCGTCGGGTGCATCCTCGACCGCGAGCTCGATGCGCGGCTGCGCCTCGAGGAACCGGCGCAAGAGCGGCATCGGATCGAACAGCGACGCATCGGTGGTGACCAGCTTCAGCCGGCCCTGCGGGACCGGATCCCTGCCGGTTGCTCGCCGCAGCAGCGCCTCCGCGTGCTCCGCCATCGCCGCCACGTCGGTGAGCACTTCCTCACCGTCCGCGGTCAGCCGGTAGCCGGACCGGACGTGATCGAAGAGCCTGAGCCCGAGCCGCCGCTCGAGCTGCGCGACGTTGCGGATCACCGTCGCGTGGCTGAGCCCGAGCTGCCGCGCGGCCGCCGCCACCGACCCCGCCCGCGCCACCGCGAGGAACAGTCGCAACGGATCCCACCGCAGCTCGTTGTTCATTTATGAACATCCGAAGTTCAGGATTATCCGTTTCCGGACAATAGGGGCGGCGCTACCATGCTGTCAACGCAACCGGGAGACGTTCCGATGCGCGACTTCTCGACCGTCGAGGACGCGGTGGCGCGGATCCGCGAGGGCGGCTTCGTGATCGTGGTGGACGACGAGGACCGCGAGAACGAAGGCGACCTGATCATCGCCGCCGAGCACGCGGACCAGCGCAAGATGGCGTTCATGATCCGCCACACCAGCGGCGTGATCTGCGCGCCGCTCGAGCCCGAGCGGCTCGCGGCGCTGGAGCTGCCGCCGATGGTCGAGCGCAACCAGGAGCCGCACCGCTGCACGTTCACCGTGTCGACCGACTACCTCCCCGGCATGACCACCGGCATCTCGGCCCTCGAGCGGGCGCGCACGCTGAACGCGCTCGCCGACCCGGACTGCGGCGCGGCCGACTTCATCCGGCCGGGGCACGTGTTTCCGCTGAAGTACGCGCCCGGCGGCGTGCTGGTCCGCTCCGGCCACACCGAAGCGGCCGTCGACCTCGCGCGGCTCGCCGGCTGCCGCCCGGCGGCGGCGCTCTGCGAGCTGGTCAACGACGACGGCACGATGCAGCGCGTGCCCGATCTGCTCGCATTCGCCGAGCGCCACGACCTGCCGATCATCTCGATCGACGCGCTGATCCGCTACCGCGCCAGCACCGAGGTGCTGGTCGAGGAGGTGGCGCGGACACCCCTCACGCTCGGTGCCCAGCCGCTCGCCGTGCACGTCTACCGCACCGTGTTCGACCGCCAGGTGATCACGGCGGTGGTGAAGGGCACGATCGACGGTAACGAACCGACTCTGGTGCGCGTGGTCAAAGGCGCTCGCGACAAGGACTTTCTCGCCAGCGCGGTGGTCCCGGGGAACGTGATCTCCCGCTCCCTCGAGCTGATCGCGCGGGCGCCGCAGGGCGTGTTCATCTATCTGCCGGCCGCCGCCGGCGACGACGAGGACGTCACCGGTGCGGTCTGGCGCGAGGTGGGCCTCGGCAGTTACGTGCTGAACGCGCTCGGCGTGCGGCGCATCCACCTGCTGGCGAGCCGCGAGCTGCAGTTCCCGGGGATCGCCAGCTTCGGGCTCAGCATCGAAACGATCATCAAGGAGACCTGAGTGCACCGACCGCTGTTCGACGTCACTGCCGCCGCGCGAATGCCGACCCGCCACGGCGAATTCCTGATGGAAAGCTTCCGCTACGGCTTCGAGGCCGGCCCGCACCTCGTGCTCTCCACCGGCCTCGACTCGGATCGGGTGCCGCTGGTGCGGGTGCACTCGGAGTGCATCACCAGCGAGATCTTCGGCTCGGAGCGCTGCGACTGCGCGCACCAGCTCGACGAGGCGCTGCGGCGCATCCACGCCGCCGGCTGCGGCCTGCTGATCTATCTGCGGCAGGAAGGCCGCGGCATCGGCATCGAGAACAAGCTCCGGGCGTACGCGCTGCAGGATCAGGGCCTCGACACCGTCGATGCCAACGTCGCGCTCGGCCTGCCGATCGACGGGCGTCACTACGACGCGGCGGTGGCCTATCTGCGCCATCGCAACGTACGCCGCTGCGTGCTGATGACCAACAACCCGGACAAGATCCGGGCGCTGGAAGACGCCGGGATCCGAGTCAGCCGCGCGCCGCTGCGCCGGCAGGGTCCGGCGGCTTGTCAGCAGTATCTCGAGACGAAGCGCTTGCGGCTGGGGCAGGACTGCTGACGCTCGGAGAGCGGTCGCCGCCGGCGTCACGCGACGCCGGCATCTTCAGCACGCGTTCGGCTCCCACCGCCAGCGGCTCGTCCGCAGCCCGCGCGGCCAGCGCAATGGTGACGACGGTGGCCGCGAGGAACGCCGCGGCGACCAGCATGCCGAGCCAGAGCACGGGCTGCCGGTACCAGGGTTCCGGGCTCGCGGCCACGTCAGTCACCTTCCGCTGCACGGCTCGCAGAGGCCACCCGATCGGGTTCGACGTCGTTCGCCTGCGCGTAGACCCACGCGGCCACCGCCCGCGCCTCGTCTTCGCCGAGCCGGCCGCGCCACGCCGGCATCTTGCCGCTGCGGCCGTCCCGGATGGTCTCGGTGACGGTCGCGAGGTCGCCGCCGTAGAGCCACACGTCGTCGGTGAGATTCGGCGCGCCGAGCGCGGGATTGCCTTTTCCTTGCGGCCCGTGGCAGGCCGCGCACGTCGCGAACAGCGGCCGACCGGCGGCGGCCTTGGCTTCGTCGTGGGGCGCGCCGGACAGGCTGAGCACGTAGTGCGCGAGATTGGTGACGCCTTCTTCGCCGAACACCGCGCCGAACGGCGCCATGACGCCGCCCCGGCCGTCGAGGATGCTGGCGAGGATCGTCGCGCCGTCGCCGCCGTACAGCCAGACGTCGTCGTTCAGCGCCGGGGCACCGATCGCGGGCTGGCCCTGCGCGGCACGGCCGTGACAGGCCGCGCAGTTGTCGAGAAAGAGCCGGCGGCCGGTCTGGCGGAAGAACGCGTGTCGAGCCAGTTCCTCCACGCTTCGCCCGCGCATCGGCTCGATCGCCGCCTGCAACCGCGCTTCGTTGGCGGCGACTTCCGCGCGCAGCTCGTCCTGCGACGTCCAGCCGAGCAGTCCCTGGAAGCTGCCGAACCCGGGATAGAGCGCGAGGTAGATGAAGCCCCAGCCGAACATCGCCGCGGAGAACAGCACCCACCAGAGCGGCAGCTTCCGCACCCCTTCACGCAGCACGCCGTGTGCCCAGACGTGACCCGTGGTGCCGTCTCGCTTGGTGGGGATCCTGACCCGGATGGCCCAGATGAACAGAAACAGCGTGATGCCGAGGTTCAGCACCACGAGGAACTGAATCCAGGTCGACCAGAACGGGCTCATCGATGCCGCTCCGGTTCCAGCCGATCCGCGGCCGGATCCAGACGTTCCTGCAGCGGCAGCGCCGCCATCCGGTCGAACGACACCTTGTGCCGCGGCAGCCATGCCCAGACCCAGATGCCGATGAACGTGAGCATCAGCACCACCGTCACGACGCCGGCGACGTTGCCCCAGAACGCGCTCACGGTCGACCGACCTCCTCGACGTTCGCGACGCCGAGCCCCTGGAGGTAGGCCACCAGCGCATCCAGCTCGGTCTTGCCCTTCACCGCGCCAGGCGCAGCGGCGATGTCCTCGTCGCTGTACGGGTCGCCGAGCCGGCGCAGCGCACGCATGCGCGCCTGCACGTCGGCAGCGTCCACCCGCGCCGTCTCGAGCCACGGGTAAGCGGGCATGTTCGACTCGGGCACGAGCAGGCGCGGATCGAGCAGATGCAGCCGCTGCCACTCGTCGGAGTACTTGCCGCCGACGCGCGCCAGATCCGGCCCGGTGCGCTTCGAGCCCCACTGAAACGGCCGGTCGTACGCCGATTCGCTCGCGACCGAATAGTCGCCGTAGCGCTGCGTCTCGAAGCGCAGCGTGCGGATCATCTGCGAATGGCACACATGGCACCCTTCGCGCACGTAGATGTCGCGGCCGGCGAGGCGCAGCGGATCGTACGGCGCGCCGGCCGGCTCGACCTCGTGCGCCTTCATGAACAGCGGCGTGATCTCGGCGAGCCCGCCCAGCGAGACCATGACGGCGATCAGCACGCCGAGCAGCACCGTGCGCTTTTCGATGGCTTCGAAGTGTCGGTAGCGCAGGCCCATCGACGCTCTCCTCATCCGGCCGCCGGCTGCGGCATCGGCACCGGCACCGGAATCGGCCGGACCAGGCGGGCCCTCGCATCGGCGGCCGTGTGCCACAGGTTCCAGGCCATCACCACCATGCCCGCGAGCACCAGCAGCCCGCCGGTGACCCGGATCAGATAGAACGGTTTGATGGCGATCAGGCTCTCGAGGAAGCTGTAGACCAGCGAGCCGTCCGGCGCGGTCGCACGCCACATCAGACCGGAGGTGACGCCCGCCGCCCACATCGCCGCGACGTATGCGAGGAGCCCAATCACGTGCAGCCAGAAGTGCAGTTCCATCGCCTTCTGCGAATGCATCGGCCGTCCGAGCGCCCGCGGCGCCATCGCATACAGCGAGCCGATCGCGATCATCGCCACCCAGCCGATCGAGCCCGCGTGCACGTGGGCGATCGTCCAGTCGGTGTAGTGCGACAGGGAGTTCAGCGATTTGATCGCCAGCATCGACCCTTCGAAGGTCGAGATGCCGTAGAAGACCAGCGCCATCACCATGAACTTCGCAGCCGGATCGGTGCGGACCCGCTGCCACGAGCCGTTGAAGGTGAACAGGCCGTTGGCGGCGGAGCCGAAGCTCGGCATCAGCAGCACCAGCGAGAAGGCCATGCCCACCGACTGCACCCAATCCGGCAACGCGGTGTACAGCAGGTGGTGCGCGCCCGCCCACATGTAGATGGAGATCAGCGCCCAGAAGTTCACGATCGAGAAGCGGTAGCTCCAGAGCGGCTGCTGCGCCTGGCGCGGCACGAAGTAGTACATCATTCCGAGGAAGCCGGCCGTCAGGAAGAACGCCACCGCGTTGTGGCCGTACCACCACTGCACCATCGCGTCGACGACGCCCGAATAGATCGGATACGACTTGATGAGCGAAGCCGGCAGCGCGAGGTTGTTCACGATGTGCAGCAGGCCGACCGCGATGATGAACGCGGCGTAGTACCAGTTCGCCACGTAGATGTGCTGTATGCGGCGCCGGGCCAGCGTGCCGAAGAACACGACGCCGAAGCTCACCCACACCACCGCGATCAGCAGGTCGATGAGCCACTCGGGCTCGGCGTATTCCTTGCCCTGGGTGATGCCGAACGGCATGGTCGCCATCGCGAGGACCATCGCGAGCTGCCAGCCCCAGAACGTGAAGGTCGCCAGGCGTTCGAACGCGAGCCGCACGTGCCCGGTACGCTGCACGATGTAGTAGCAGGTGCCCATCAGCGCCGAGCCGCCGAACGCGAAGATCACGCCGAACGTATGGTCGGGACGCAGGTGACTGAAGGTCAGCCAGGGCACGCCGAAGTTGAGCGCCGGCCACATCATCTGCGCGGCGATGAGCACGCCGATGGACATGCCGACCACTCCCCACACGGCAGCCGCCAGGAGGAACAGCCGGATGACGTAGTCGTTGTAGGTTTCCGGGTGGGTTTCGGACTGCGGGGGCATCGTACTCCTCGATCGACGGCGGCGATTCAACCGCAGTCGATCGGAGGAGGTAAATCGTGGGAGTTACGTATTGGCGGGGGCGGCCGATGCTGACCGATCGGGTAGTTTCTGCGGCGTCCTTTGTTCGCGGCCGGAGCTGGGCGGGTAGCCGCCGCTCCCACCAGATCAGCGCAGGTTCAAGCCTTCCAGCCGGCCATCGGCGCGCCACTCGGCCAGCAGCTCGAAGAAGCGGATCGGGCCGGCGCCGTACATGTCGCTGAAGAAGCCCTTCGGATTGCCGGGGGTGCCTTCGCTGTTGTAGTAGCCGGGCGTGCACTCGGCGTAGAAGCGCTGGCCGAGGTGCGCGAGGCTGCGGATCTCGGCGACGTACGCGCGCTCGGCGTCGGCCGTGGCCTCCACCACGCGTTTGCCGCGGGCGCGCGCCTCGCGCACGATGTACGCGACGTGCTCGGCCTGCTCGTTCAGGGCGTGCGGCACGTTCACCGTCACCGCCGTCTGGGTGAAGCCGAGGAAGAAGCAGTTCGGGAAGCCGTGCGCGTGCAGCCCGTGCAGCGTGCGCATCCCCTCCGACCAGTGCTGGCTCAGCGTGCGTCCGTCGCGCCCGACGATGTCGTAGCCGGCCCGGCGGGTGAACGCGGTGCCGACCTCGAAGCCGGTCGCGAAGATCAGGCAGTCCACCGGATACTCGCGCCCCGCCACCACCACGCCGTGCTCGGTGAGCCGCTCGACGCCCTTGCCGTCGGTGTCGACCAGCGTCACGTTCGGGCGGTTGTAGGTCTGCAGGTACTCGTCGTGGAAGCACGGCCGCTTGCAGAACTGCCGATACCACGGCTTCAGCGCTTCCGCCGTGGCGCGATCCTCGACAATCGCGTCCACGCGGGCGCGGATCTGGTTCATCTTCCGGTAGTCGGCCAGCTCCATGAGCTGCGCGCGCTCGCGGCTGGTCAGCGGCCGGCCGAGCTTGCGCGCGGCGAGCTTCGCAGCGGTGCCGGTGAGGTTGCGGAAGATGTCCGTCCAGCCGTCGTGCACGAGGTCCTCGTCGGCGTCGCCGCCCGAGACCAGCGTGTTGAAGTTCTCCATGCGCCGGCGCTGCCATCCGGGCGTCAGTGACGCCGCCCAGTCGGGGTCGGTCTCCGCGTTGTTGCGGACGTCCACCGACGACGGCGTGCGCTGGAACACGTACAGGTGCTTTGCCCACGCGCCGAGGTGCGGGATGCACTGAATCGCGGTGGCACCCGTGCCGATGATGCCGACCCGCTTGTCGGTGAGCCCGGTCAGGTTGCCGCTCGGGTCGCCGCCCGTGTAGCGGTAGTCCCAGCGGCTCGTGTGGAACGTGTAGCCGCGAAACTCGTTGATGCCCGGAATACCGGGCAGCTTCGGCCGCGACAGCGGACCGTTCGCCATCGCAACGAACTGCGCGGTGAACCGGTCGCCGCGATCGGTTTGGACGATCCAGTGCGCGTTCGCTTCGTCCCAGGAGAGCGCCGTGACGCCGGTCTGCAGGCAGGCGTTCTCGTACAGGCCGTAGTGGCGCGCGATGCGCCGGCTGTGCTCGAGGATCTCCGGCGCGAACGAGTACTTGTGCTTCGGGATGTAGCCGAGCTCCTCGAGCAGCGGCAGGTAGCAGTACGACTCGACGTCGCACTGTGCGCCGGGGTAGCGGTTCCAGTACCAGGTGCCGCCGAAATCGCCGGCCTTGTCCACCATCCGCACGTTGGAGACGCCGGCTTCCTTCAGCCGCGCGGCCATCAGCAGCCCGCCGAAGCCGCCGCCGATCACCGCCGCGTCGACGTGATCGAACAGCGGCTCGCGGGTGAAGCCCGGCTCGACGTACGGGTCGTCGACGTAACGGGAGAACTCCGCGGTGACCTCGACGTACTGATCGATGCCGTCCGGCCGCAGGCGCTTGTCGCGCTCGGCCAGGTATCTGGCCTTCAGTGCGTCGGGATCGAAGTCGATCTCGCCGATCAGTGCCGCTACGGTGGGATCGATGTTCATGCAGCCCCCTGCGTCTGCCGCTGGGGGGATTGTACGGTGGGAGAGAAGGGTTGTGGGAGCGGCCTCCGGCCGCGAATCTCCAGGAGTTCGCGGCTGGAAGCCGCTCCCACAGGCGGAGGTGCGGATCAGTGGAAGTTGTACACCGCCGACAGCGAGAACATGCCGAAGTCGACGTCGTCGACGTCCACCGTGGTCCACTCGCCGCGCACGTGCCAGGCGTCGTTGATGGTCAGCGCACCGCCGAGGCCGTAGTGCAGATCGCCGTCACCGCCGTCGGCGCTCGCGCTGATGCCGTTACCGGCATCCACGGACATTTCGAAGTCGTACTCCGTCCAGCCGAGGACGCCGAAGACCGTGAACGTCTCCGAGATCGGGTAGCTCGGCCGCACGCTCACGTCCCAGGCGGTGCCGTCGAGGTCCACGCCCACGCCTTCGATGTCGGTGCTGGCTTCGAACAGGTTCGTGAAGCCGGCTTCGAACGACAGGTACGGGTTCAGCTTGAAGCCGCCGAACGCACGCAGGGTCGCGGCGCTCTCGTCGAAGTCGATGCCGTCGATGTCGACGTAGTACATGCCGGCTCCGGTGCCCGCATAGAAGCCCTGATCTTCCGCCTGCACCGCACCGGTCAGACCGGCGGCCAGCAGACCCGCTACCAAAGCTCGACTCTTCATGATCTCTCCACATTTCGGCAAGGCCGCGGCGATTCTTCCCGAACCACCGTGGAGAAATCGTGACCGAGCCCCCAGAAGCACGCAGCGCGGCCGCTGCGGGTGCGTGGCCGTGCGCCGAGTCACAACCCGGCCGACGGGTTGCGCACGCGGCGCCCGAGGCCGCGCCGCTTCAGAACTGCTGCGTGAGCGAGAAGAACAGCCGCGGGTCGTCTTCGAGCAGCGTGGGCGTCTCGGGTTTCTCCGCCGGGACGCCGAGCTCCAGGCTCCACGACAGCTTGCCGAGCGAGCCGCGTGCGCCGAAGCCCATCGAGCCGGCATCGTCGGCCGGCCGCGCGTGTTCCACCGAGCGCACCCAGCCGTGGTCGTAGTAGACGTAGCCGGTGATTTCCGCGCTCCGCACGGTGAAGCTCCGGTCGAGGCCGACCCGGAGGCCGACGCCCCGGTCGCCGCTCAAGGTCGCCGGATCGAACGCGCCGCCGAGGCTGCGCCCGCCGATGAAGAAGCGCTCCGACGACGGCAGCCGGTCGTCGCTCGCCTGCAGGTGCAGGTCGGTGCGCGCCAGCCAGTGTTCGCCCAGCTTCCTGCTGTAGCGGTAGCGGCCGGTCAGCACCGTGAAGTCCTGCTCGGCCCCCGGCGGCGTCAGCGACGCGCCGAGGCCGTCGAGTCCGTGAGCAACGCCGAGCTCGATCGTGTGCCTTCCGCCGGCGACGGTCGCGAGGCGCAGCTCGTAGCCGGCTTCGAGCGCCCGGATACGATCGCGCCGAAGCTGCCGGCCGTCGTCGAGAAACTGATCGAGGTCGTACGCGCGCAGCGCCAGCGACAGACCGGAACGCTGGCGCAGGCGCGTCACCAGCGGTACCTGCACGCGCAGCTCCGCGTGCTCCCGTTCGTAGTCCACGGTGCGCGTGGTGTCCGGGATCGGCAGCGTCGATTCGGAACGCGCGTAGCTCCAGCCGAGGCGCTCGCCGCGCGGGCGGAGCCGGTGCATGCCGGAAACGCCGGCATAACGCAGCCGGCTCGTATCCGCCGCGGCCGCGGCGTCCACGCGCAGATGGCCGAGCGCTTCCCGGGGCCAGCGATACAGCACCGACACCTGGCCGATCTCGTGGCCGAGCTGCGCGGGTCCGCGGTTGTCGACGTGCACTACCCCCTGCCAGCGCCGCGCCGCCACCGTCAGGCTCGCGATGTACTGGGGTGAATCGGCCGCGAGGCGGATCAGCGATCCGCGCACTTCGAAGCCGAAGCCGTTGGCCCGCTCGAGCCAGCGATCGAAGGCGCCGAGCCCCAACGGCCGCATCCCTTCCAGCTCATCCACCAGTGCCCAGAACGCGGCGTCGTCCACCAGCTCGCGGTTGGCGACGTGCACGCGGGCGACGTGCGCCTCGCGCATCTCCATCAGCAGAATCCCCGCGGCGTCGTGCCGCTGCACGACCCGCGGCGACGGCGGCAGGTAGCCGCGGCGCCGGTACAGGTCGACGAAGCCGTCGCCCAGCTCTTGCACCAGCGCCGCATCGAGCGGTTCGCCGAGGCGTTCGCGATAGACGGCGAGCAGCTCCTGCGGATCCCAGCTCGGCACGTCTTCGAACATCACGCCGGCGAACGGCGCCGCAAATGCAGTCGGAATCGGCCCGGCGAGCGCCAACAAGGTCACACTGACCAGAGTGACCCTGGCGCAGATCGTCCGTGTCGCGTTTCCGATCATGTCGCGGTCCTGTTCCATGAAGCCGCGGCAGTTTCCCGGGCGCTGCCGAGCCGGACCGTGCACTGGTTCTCACCTTACCCGCCGCCCACAACTCGCTTGCATTGACCGGGGAATCTCTCACAGGGCTTGTGAGCCGGTTCACACTCACCGGCCGCGGCTTCCCGGAAGATGTGCGCAACGTCTCGACACGCCGCGAGAGCAACGACAATGGCTGGACGAATGGGCTTTCTGTGCTGGGCGCTCGCCGCCCTGCTGCTTTCCGCATCCGCCGCGGCGACCGCGAACGTCGCCGACGCGGGCGCGGTGGCAGTGCTGGAACGGGTGACCGGACGCCCCGTCATCTATTCGGTCGCCGATGGCGGGCTGCGTCGGGTGAGCCTGATCCGGGAGGGCGCGCAATACCCGCTGCCCATCGAGATCGAGACCGGCCCGAACGATGCCGCGAGTTTCCGGCTTCCCGACGGCGAAGTTGCGGTTGCGCCCGACACGATGATGCGCATCGCCGCGCCGGTGCGCCGCGGCGCCAACGATGACAGTCTGCTGCAGCGGATCTTCCAGCGTGCCGGCTCGGCGCTGTTCTCGGTCGATCGGCGCGAGGCCGAGCACTTCGAGGTCGAGACACCGTTCCTGGTCTCGGTGGTGAAAGGCACCACGTTCACCGTCGTGGTGCACGAGGACGGCGCGACGGTCTCGCTGCACGAAGGCCACCTGCAGGTGAACGGCCGCGACGGGCTCGGCAGCGTCGAGCTGTGGCCCGGCGACGTGGCGTACTCCGGCCAGGACGGCATGGTGCAGAAGCTGGTCGGCACCCTCACCCGCCGCGCGATGACCGAAGAGGCATTGCCCCGCCGTACAGACCGGCCGGCGAACACCGGGCGGGCCGCCGCTCTGGCGGAGCGTGTGGAGCACCCCTCCGGCAGCGGCGAAGAGCGCACCGTGCCGGCCGTCGAGAGCCCCGGGTCCCCCGATCTCGCGCGTGACGTCGCGCTGACCGATGCCCTGGAACGGGCCGCCGTGACGCTGCCGGACGCCGGCGATCTGGCCCTGGCCGAGCTCGCCGACGGCAGCGATCTGGTGCGCGACGCGGTACTGCCCGACGACGTGCTGACGAACGACGTGGTGCTCGACGACCTGAATCCCGCGGTGCCGGACGACCTGGCGGGGGGCGACCTGCTGGGTGACGTCGGTCTGAGCCCGTCCGACCTCGCGGAAGACCTGGGATCGGCCGCGGACCTGGTGGACTATCTGGGTGGCGGCGACCTGGTGGCGGATCTGGGCGATGACGTTGGCGATCTGGTCGGCGGGATCGGGGCGTCCGCCGGCGATCTCGTGGGCGATCTCGGCGCCGACACCGGGGATCTGGTGGGCGACCTCGGCGGAACGGCCGGCGATCTGCTCGGCGACCTCGGCGGAACCGCCGGCGATCTGCTCGGGAGTGTCGGCGACACCACCGGCGACCTGCTGGGCGGCGTCGGGGACACCGCCGGTGACCTGCTCGGCGGCGTCGGCGACACCACGGGTGATCTGCTCGGCAGCGTCGGCGACACCGCCGGTGATCTGCTGGGCGGGGTCGGCGGCACCGCCGGCGATCTGCTGGGTGGTGTCGGTGACACCACCGGTGATCTGGTCGGCGGCGTGGGTGACACCGCCGGTGACCTGCTTGGAGGCGTTGGCGACACCGCGGGCGATCTGCTCGGCGGTGTCGGTGACACCACCGGCGATCTCGTCGGCGGCGTCGGTGACACCACGGGCGATCTGGTCGGCGGGGTCGGCGACACTGCCGGGGACGTGGTAGCGGGCGTCGGTGACACGGCCGGTGACCTGCTCGGCGGCGTCGGCGACACCGCCGGCGGGCTGGTCGGCGGCGTGACCGGCGGCGCCGGGGATCTGCTGGATCAGGCCGGCTCCACGGTCGGCGATCTCGCGGGGACTGCCGGCGACGCCGTGGGCGACACCGTCGACGGCGTCTCGGACCTGGTCGACGGAGTGGGGGGCGCCGCAGGCGATCTCGCCGGCGGGCTCTCCGATGTGACCGGTGGCGCGCTCGGCAACCTGGGCGGGCTGCTCGGCAAACTGCGGCTCTGATCCACCGCCCGCGAGGAGCATCATGAGGAAGCCGTGGCGCCGGCTGCTGGCCGGGGGTGCGATCGTGATCCTGACGGGGCTGGCGGGCCTGACCGGCCTGCTGGCCCCGGCCGATCGTCTGGCCGGCGACTGGCGCACCGCGTTGCTCGCGCACGAGGTGCAGAGCGACGTGCTGATCGTCGCGATCGACGCCCAGAGCCTGCGGTCGCTGAACACGTGGCCGTGGTCGCGCGGCGTTCACGCCCGCCTGCTCGACCGTCTCGATACGGCGGACCCGCACGCGGTCTTCCTCGATATCGACTTCAGCCTGCCGTCCGAGGACGCGGCCGCCGACCGGGCGTTGGCGGCGTCGGTGGCGCGGCCGCGCCGCCACACGCTGGTGTTGCCCGCGTTCTGGCAGTACGCGAGCGCCGCGAGCTCGACCGGGCGGCTGCTCACCGAGCCGCTGCCCGTGCTGCGCGAGCACGCTCGCACGGGCCTGGTCAATCTGTTCCCCGCACCGGACGGACTGGTACGCGATGCGGTGCACGTCGAGGATTTCGGCCGCCGCGAATACCGCTCGTCGGCCGCCATCCTCGCCGGGCAGGAAGGACTGCGGCCCGGAGTCGCGTACCCGATCGATTTCCGCATCGATCCGGCTTCGTTCGAGTACGTGTCGTATGCGGACGTGCTGTCGGGGCACGTGCCCGCCGAACGGATCCGCGACCGCACGGTGCTGGTCGGCGCCACCGCGGTGGAGCTCGGCGATACCGTTCCGGTGCCCGTGCACCGGGCCGTGCCCGGCGTGACGCTGCAGGCGATGCTGTACGAGACGCTGCGCCGGGGGATTCCGCATGCCGTGCCCGCGCACTTCGGCTGGCTGCTGTGCCTGGGCGTGGTGATCACCTGGTGGCGGTTCGAGCGGCGCGGCGGCCGCGCGCAGCTCGTCTTCGCGCTCGGCACGCTGACGCTGCTGCCGGTGCTCTCGCTGTATCTGCACGGCGTGCACGACCTGCTGCTCGACGTCGCCGCGCCGATGCTCGCCGCGCTGCTCTGCCTGATCACCGGACTGCTCGTCAACGCCGACCGCCAGGCCTGGTCGGCGATGCTCGCGGCGCTCCGGCTGCGGCGTCAGCAGGCCCTGATGTCCGGCCTGTTCAGCGCCAGCATCGACGGCATCCTGGTGCTCGACGCCTCGCGGCGCATCGTCGACTGCAACGACGCCGCGGCGAAGCTGTTCGGGATCGACCGCGAACAACTGATCGGCTACTCCCTCGACATGGTGCTGCCGGTGCTGTCGGCGGAGGCTCATGCGCCGCTACGCCCGGGCCGCTTCGAAGTGCCGGGGCTGACGCGAGGCGGGCCGGTGCCGATGGAAGTGTCGGTGTCGCGGGTCGCCGGTGACGACACCGGACTGATGACGGCGATCGTGCGCGACGTGAGCGAGCGGCATCGCCAGCACGCCGCACTGCGCCATCAGGCCACGCACGATCCGCTCACGGGGCTGCCGAACCGGGTGCTGCTCAACGAGCTGCTGGACACGCTGTCGGCCGACGTGCCGGCGGCGCTGTTCATGCTGGACCTCGACGGCTTCAAACAGGTGAACGACACCCTGGGGCACGGCATCGGTGACGAGGTGCTGCGCGCGCTGGGCGAACGGCTGCGCGAATCGCTGTCCGAGGAGCTGCAGGTGTTCCGCCTCGGCGGCGACGAGTTCGCCGTGCTGGTCTCGTGCTACCGCAGCCGCGCGCAGCTGCTGCGGCTCGCCGACCGGATCATCGAGCGCATCCGCGAGCCGGTTACCGCGGGCGGGCATCGGCTGGAGCTCGGCGGCAGCATCGGCATCGCGATCTTCCCCGAACACGCCGACAACGGCCCGGCGCTGATGCAGTGCGCCGACGTCGCGATGTACACCGCGAAGTCCGGCCATCACCACAGCGCGTTCTACGACGCCACCCGCGACCACAACACGCTGCGCAATCTGAAGATGGCGGCTTCGCTCCGTGCGGCCATCGAGGAGGGCCGCCTGCACGTCGTGTATCAGCCGAAGCTGCGCCTCGCCGATCGCGTGTGCTGCGGCGTCGAAGCGCTGGTCCGCTGGCACGATCCGGAGCTCGGCAACGTCTCGCCGGCCGAGTTCGTGCCCCTCGCGGAAGGCTCGGACCTGATCGCGCACCTGACCCGCTTCACGCTGCAACAGGCGATCCGCGATCACGCCGAGTGGGCGCAGCAAGGCATGGCGCTCGATCTCGCGGTGAACCTCTCGGCCCGGCACCTGGGCGATGCGGCGTTCATGAGCGAGCTCGTCGAGCTGGTCGCGGATCGAGGCATTCCGCCGGAGCGGCTCGAGCTCGAGATCACCGAAACCGCGTTGATGGACGATCCGGAACGGGTGCTCGCCGTGCTCGCGTCGGTCGCCGGCCAGGGCATCCGCCTCGCGATGGACGACTTCGGCACGGGCTTCTCGTCGCTCGCGTATCTGAAGCACCTGAATCTGCACACGCTCAAGATCGACCGCTGCTTCATCCGCGACATCGAGCACAACGTGAGCGACCGCAAGATCGTCGAGTCGACGCTGCTGATGGCCCACAGCCTCGACCTGGTGGTGGTGGCCGAAGGCATCGAGAACGAGGCTCAGGCGACGCTGCTCGATCAGCTCGGCTGCGAGGTCGGCCAGGGCTACGCGTTCGCGCGGCCGATGCCGGCCGACGAGTTCGTCGAGTGGTACCACGCGCACCAGCCGTCGCGGCCGCAACTGCGCAGCGTCGGCGCGTGACCGAGGCGCCGCAGCCGGTCAGCGCTGGTCTGCGGCCGGCTCGAAGTAGAGCTGGCCGGCGCTTCAGAGAGGTTCACGTCGCCCGCATCAGCTGCCGTTCCGATCGCGCCGGCGTCCGCTTCGGCGAACGGATCAACACCGGGACGCTGCGCTTTTCTGAGCTGTTCCCTCGCGCGGCGCCGCTCGCGCTCGCACTGCTCCGGGCTCTCCTCACAGTTCGTCGTCTCGATGATCGCCAGGCGAGCATTCCCGCCGACCACCCGAGTGTGCGAGGTCACCGGGCCGAGGTCGTCGCTCGTCCATGTGAGCGTGTCTTCGGTGATCTCGAGCGTCACGCCCGCCGCGTCGGGGGATGCCGGTTCCGTGCCCCAGCAATCCGGCGGGGTTTGCCATCCGAGCTGCATGTGCTCGGCGACTGAACGGGGCAGGTTCAAACGCCAGGTCCCGATGATCGACTCGGGGGACCCGCCTGACGCCGCCATCGGGATCAGCAGTAGCAGGAAACAGCTCAGTCTCTTCATTCGAAGCATCCCGAGCTCGGGTCCTGCCCGACACTAGATCACGGCTCGGCTGACTGTCCAGGGGTTCGGACGCCCAGGGTTCGGGACGCTCTTCGAAGCCCGCAGACGGCCACGACAATTCGCGGAACGCAGGATTGCCTCCCGCCGCCCATTGACGGCGACCTGGATGCTTACGGCGGAACGGTGTTGACCATTGTCATCGGACCTGGCGAGACAGGCCGTGGCAGCCACAACATCGCCCGAATCAAAACATCGCCCGGATCAAATAGCGAAGAACGGGAGGCAACGACTGGCCGCCACGGCCGCTGCGGCAGACGGCGCATGACGAATCCGCAGGACATCTTCAACCTCTGTCGATTCAACGGCGGCAGGCATCACGGGATGGGGAACATCGCCCTAATCAATGCAACCGCATTCGCCGCCTGCCGAGATTCGTTGCTGCTGCAGCCGACCGTCGCCATCTTTGATTCGGGCGATGTTGTGGATTGATTCGGGCGATGTTGCGGTCGGATGTCAGCGACTTCGTACAGCACCTTCAGCCATCACCGGCATCGCCGCGATGAACAGCGCCCTAATCTGGGCGCATGGGAAAAGCGAACAGGCGACGACCGACGCAGACCGAGCTAATGCTGATCCCGTCGGGGCGCGGCGGCTGGCGGCCCGGGGCGGGCCGGAAGGCGCGGCCCAACGCCCGCGTGCTGCACCGACGCCGCGAGAACATTCCCGGCCACTGCCCCGTACACGTCACCGTGCGCCTGCAGCGGGGCTTGCCGAACCTGCGCAGGAAGCGCTTCGTCTCGGCCTTCCGATACAGTCTCGTGCAGTGTGC
>DASVDC010000134.1:0-23414 GCA_036381275.1 Pseudomonadales bacterium
CGGCCAGCCAGAACAGGCCGAGCACGCCGAACCCGGCGAGCCGGGCGGACCGGTGCCCCATCAGAAGCTGACCTGCGGCGCTTCCTCCGCGCCGCTTCGCGCCTCGAAGCTCTCGCGAATCGGCATGTCGCTGTAGAGCAGGCTGTGCCAGATGCGCCCCGGCAGGGTGCGGATCTCGGTGTTGTACTGCTGTACCGCCTGGATGTAGTCGCGGCGGGCGACGCTGATGCGATTCTCGGTGCCTTCGAGCTGCGACTGCAGCGCGAGGAAGTTCTGATTCGCCTTGAGGTCCGGATAGCGCTCCACCACGACCATCAGCCTCGACAACGCGCTCGACAGCGCTTCCTGGTTGCGCTCGAACGCTTCGAGCCGGGCCGGATCGTCGATGATGCTGGGGTCGATGTTCATCTGGCTGACCCGGGAGCGGGCTTCCACCACCGCCTGGAGCGTTTCGCGTTCGTGGGCCGCATAGCCCTTCACCGTCTCGACCAGGTTCGGCACCAGGTCGGCGCGGCGCTGATACTGGTTCTGGACCTGAGCCCAGGCCGCTTTCACCTGCTCGTCGTAGGTCGGGATGTTGTTGATGCCGCAGCCGCCGGCGGCGGCCATCATCAGGGCGAAGAGCAGTACCGTGCCTGCGCGGATCGAAGTAGCCATGGCGTTTCGTGTTCCCGAATGCACGGGCCCACTATGGGGCCCGTGCCGGGCGCGTTCAAGGCGCTTCAGGCGACGCTCGCCTTGCGGCGCGGGACTTGCGCGTCGACGAACTCGTAGTCGTCGGGATTCGGCACCTGGGTCTGCTTCCAGAACTCCACCAGCGAGAACGGCCAGTTCTGCGTGACGCGGCCCTTCTCGTTCTTGTACCAGGTGGGCACGTTGGCGGCGCCCCAGGCCATGTTCAGGTTGCCCTCGTCGATCATCCGGTTGTACGCATCGTGCACGTCGCGGCGCACGTCGAGCGCCTGGTGACCCTCGCGCAGCAACAGGCCGATGCAGCCGAGGATGTAGCGCACCTCGCACTCGGAGAAGAAGATGATGCTGCCGTTCACGACGATGTTGGTGTTCGGGCCGTAGCAGCAGAACAGGTTCGGAAAGCCCGGGATCGTGATGCCGAGGTACGCACGCGGGTCGCCGTTCCAGTGCTGCTGCAGGTCCAGTCCGCCGCGGCCGGTGACCTGCATCGGCCACAGGAAGCGGCTCGCGTGGAAGCCGGTGCCGTAGATCAGCACGTCGCCGTCGTACCGCGCGCCGCTCTTCGTGCGCACGCCGGTCTCCGTGATCTCCTCGATGGGATCGGTGATCACGTGCACGTTGTCCCGCTTCAGCGCGCGGATCCAGTTGCCGTTGTCGAACAGGATCCGCTTGCCGCCGGGCGGGTACTGCGGGATCGACTTCGCGAGCAGCTCCTGGTCGCCGTCGCAGAGCTCCGTGATCCAGTCGGTGAGCGTCTGGCGCAGCTCGTCGTTCTCCTTGCTGACCGTGTGGTTCTGGCCGTTCCAGGCGGGATCCTTCTTCACCGCGAACAGAATGCCTTCCGCCGCGTTCCAGAACATCGCGAAGCGGTACCACTTCATGTAGTAGGGCACGTGGTTCAGCAGCCAGTGCTTGTCCGCCGGAACGTCGTCGTGGTAGGTCGGCACCGGCGCCATCCACGGCGGCGTGCGCTGGAAGATCGTCACGTCCGCGGCGACCTTCGCCACCTCCGGCGCGAACTGGAACGCGCTCGCGCCGGTGCCGATCACGAGAACCTTCTTGCCGGTGAGATCGTGCTCGTGCTCCCACTCGGTGGAGTGGAACGAGATCCCGCGGAATTTGTCCTGCCCGGGAATATCCGGCCACTTCGGCCGGTTGAGCTGGCCGACCGCGCTGATCACCGCGTTGGCGGTGAGCACCTGTGGTTTCCCGTCGGCGCTCCGCACGGTCACTTCCCAGGTGGCGGTCGCGTCGTCGAACCGGCAGTGCGTGACTTCGGTGCCGAAGCGGGTGTGCCGCTTCAGCCCGTATTCGACCGCCACCTGATCGAAGTACTCACGCAACACCTTCTGCGGCGAGTAGTACTGCGGCCAGTCGGTTGGGCGGAAGCTGTAGGAGTAGATGTGATTCGGACTGTCGACCCGGCAGCCGGGGTAAGTGTTCTGGTACCAGGTGCCGCCGACGTCCTGATGCCGCTCGATGATCTCGAACGGAATTCCGGCCTCCTGCAGGCGGATGCCGGCGAGCAGCCCCGACATGCCGGCGCCGATCACGATCACCTTGAAGCCGGCGCGGACCCGGGCCGGAATCTCGTCGAGCCCCTTCGGCTGGTACGGGTCGCTGCCGTCCAGCATCAGCTCGGCGTGCAGGAACTCGCCGTAGTCGGGCGCGAGCTCGCGGCCGACGATGAAGTTCACCATCTCGGCGACCACGTCCCGACTCGGCGGCGGCGGCAGCGGCGCGCCGTCGCGCAGCTTTTTCAGCACCTCGAGCGCGAAGTCGCGTACTTTCTGCTGCTCTTCGGGCGGGATGTTGCCCTGCTCGTCGCCGAAGAAGCCGATCTGCGGCCGCACGTCGCCGCGCACCAGGCTCGGATCGCCGGTCAGATGGACGAGGGCGCACATCAGCGACGGGATGTGGGCCTGCTGCAGCGCCCTGGCGATGAACGCGTCGTCTTCGGTGATGGGCCGGACGCCCTTCAGCGCTTCTACCGTCATGTCTCCTCCCGCCGCTGTCGGATGAAACTTAGAACATGGTATAACACACTACCCAGCGCTGTGGGAGCGGCGCCGGGAAAGCTGCTCCCTCCCGCGGACTCCGCCCACGGGATCCTTGTGGGACGGCCTCCGGCCGCGAACGCCGAGCCCCGGATCGACGACCTCGAGGTTTGACCATGAAGGAATTTGCGAATCGGCTGGCGGTGGTGACGGGCGCCGGCAGCGGCATGGGCCGCGAGCTCGCGGTGCAGCTCGCCCGCGAAGGTGCGCGCCTCGCGCTGTGCGACGTGTCGATGCCCAATCTCGAGGAGACCCGCAGGCTCTGCGCCGCGGAGAACGCCCGCGTGCGGGTTTCCCTCCACCGCTGCGACGTCAGCGACGAGCAGGACGTGCTGGCGTTCCGCGATGCGGCGCTCGCGGAGCACGACACCGACCACGTGCACCTCTTGTTCAACAACGCGGGCATCGGCGGCGGCGGGAGCCTGTTCACCGACAGCCGGGAAGAGTGGGACCGCACGTTCGGCGTCTGCTGGGGCGGCGTCTACTACTGCACGCGCGCCTTTCTGCCGCTGTTGGCGGCGGCGGAGGAAGCGCATCTCGTCAACACCTCGAGCGTGAACGGCTTCTGGGCCAGCATCGGCCCGGGCATTCCCCACACGGCCTACTGCGCGGCCAAGTTCGCGGTGAAGGGCTTCACCGAGGCGCTGATCACCGATCTCGCGGTGAACGCGCCGCACGTGAAGGTCTCGCTGGTGATGCCCGGACACATCGGCACCAACATCGTGCTGAACAGCATGACGGTGCTGCGCGGTCACGACGTCCGTGGGATGACCGCCGAGGAAGTCGCGGCGACGCGCGAGCGTCTGAAGGCCCGCGGCCTTCCGGTGGACAACGTGCCCGACGATCACATCCGCGAAATGATGTACCAGCAGGGCGTCGCGTTCCGCGACAACGCGCCGATGACCGCAGCCGAGGCCGCGGAGGTGATACTCGACGGCGTACGAGCCGACCGCTGGCGGATTCTGGTCGGCAAGGACGCCGAGGCGCTGGACGCGGCGGTGCGGGCCGCGCCGGAGGACGCCTATCTGCCGACCTTCATCGAGCGGCTGCCGGGGATGGGCTTCCTCGCCGGGGAGCGCTGAGGCTCGTCTTCCCTCGTCGCTGGTCCTGAATTGCCCGGGCGTCCGCTCCGCGACCCGGGCTTCCACGCCTCGAACCACGTCACCGCGCTCGCCTGATCGCGCCGGAACCCGAGTAGCGGCCTGCAATGCCGCTGGCGGTGCTGCGCGCAGGTGCACGCGGTTCCACTCCTCGCGCCACTCGGCGAACGCAAATCGCCCCAATCGAATCGCAACCTCTCCGGGATCGAATCGCGAACATCGCCCGAATCAACATCGCCCGAATCGAATTCGCGACATCGCCCGAATCGAAGTGGCGGTGTTCGAGGCACAGCGCCAGCTTTCGATCGCCCCCGTACCCTGTCGATTGATTCGGGCCATGTTCCGTCCAGATGCAGCCGAGGCGGATGGTGCCGTGAGAGATCACTCACGCGCACCGTCGGTCGGTAGCCGGCGCTTGTCTCCAATGTCGACAGCCGTTCCCAGGCTTTGATTCGGGCGATGTTGCGGACCGCACTTGGGGGAGAGCGCGCCGATTCATCGCACCGAACGCACGCCGGCGGCTTCTTGCGGCTGGGAGCAGAGTGCTGGTGAGCTCGAGCTGTCCGGGCGTCGAGGCGGGCTCTCGCGGCCTGCCCACATGAAAGATCAGAGCCGCGTCTTCGCCGGCGCGCCGGGTTCCTCTCTGACGAGCCTCGGGACGAGATAGCCGGGCAGGCGCGCGGTCAGCGCGTCGTGCAGCATCCGCCCTTCGTGCTCGGGTACTTCGAAGTGGGCGGCGCCTGTCACGCGATCGAGCACGTGCAGGTAATAGGGCAGCACGTCGAGCTCGAACAGCCGCTCGCTGAGCGCAGCCAGCGTGTCGACCCGGTCGTTCACGCCGCGCAGCAGCACCGCCTGGTTCAGCAGCGTCGCGCCGGCGCGCTTCAGGCGCGCGAGCGCGTGGCCGACTTCGTCGTCGAGCTCGTTCGGGTGGTTCGCGTGGATCACGACCACCGTCTTCAGCCGCGTTCCGCTCAGCCAGTCGAGGAGGCGCTGGTCGACGCGTTCCGGCACGACCACTGGCAGCCGCGTATGGATCCGCAAGGTCCCGAGGTGGGCGATTCCGTCGAGCCGCTCGACGAGAACGGAAAGTCGGCGGTCGGACAATGTGAGCGGGTCGCCGCCGCTCAGGATGACCTCGGAGATTTCCTCGTTTGCGCGCAGGTAGTCGAGCGCGTCGCGCCAGCCGTCCGCGGACGCATTGGCTTCCTGATAAGGGAACGCCCGCCGGAAACAGTAGCGGCAGTGCACCGCACATGCCCCGGTGGCCACGAGCAGCGCGCGGCCGTGGTACTTGTGCAGCACGCCGCCGGGCCGCCGCGCCGCGGCGTCGCCCACCGGATCGCCGCCGAAACCGGGCACCTCGTCGAGCTCCTCGCCGAGCGGCAGCACCTGACGCAGCAGCGGGTCGGCGGGATCGCCCGGGCGGATACGGCGCAGGAACGGCTCGGGAACGAGCAGCCCGAACCGCGCGGCCGCGCGCCGGGCCGCCGGCAGCAGCGCCCGGTCGAGGTCGAGCCGCGCGAGCAGCACCGCCGGGTCGCGCACCGCCGCGGCCAGCGTGCGCTGCCAGGCGGGCACCGCGAGCGCGTCCGGAGCGCTCGACAGCTGGGCAATGCGAATGGTCATTGCAAACGCGCGGCGCCGCCGCGTCAGCCGGCCGAGCTCGCCCCGTCGACGGCGGCCAGCACTTCGCTGCGCGCGGCGGCCCGTTCCCGGTTCCAATGCGACGTGCACGGGATGCGGGTGCGGTCGCAGCGGTCGGCGTAACGCCGGGCGATCTCGGTCACTTCCTCGAGCAGCCCCTGGCGCAGCGTGGTGGGCGAGAGGCCCAGCCCGAGCAGGCCCTCGTTGCTCGCCTCGAGGTCGTTGCGGTCGGCTTCGCGGCGCGGATTCGGCACGTGCTCGATCGGCACGCCGGTCATGCCGGACACCAGCTTCGCGAGATCGATCAGCCGATGGGTCTCGGTGAGCTGATTCAGAATACGCACCCGCTCACCCGCCGCGGGCGGGTTCGTGATCGCGAGCTCGATGCAACGCACCGTGTCCTGGATGTGGATGAAGGCGCGGGTCTGGCCGCCGCTGCCGTGCACGGTGAGCGGATAGCCGATGGCGGCCTGCATCAGGAAACGGTTCAGCACCGTGCCGTAGTCGCCGTCGTAGTCGAAGCGGTTGATCAGCCGCTCGTCGAGCCGGGTCTCGCGCGTCTGCGTGCCCCAGACGATGCCCTGGTGCAGATCGGTGATGCGGACGCCGTCGTTCTTGTTGTAGAACGCGAAGAAGAGCTGATCCTGCGTCTTGGTCATGTGGTAGATGCTGCCCGGGTTCGCCGGGTACAGGATCTCCTGCTCGACGTCGACGCCCTCGTCGTTGGTCATGCGAACCGTCAGATAGCCTTCCGGCAGGCGCACGCCGACGGTGGAGTAGCCGTACACGCCCATCGTGCCGAGGTGCACCAGGTGCACGTCGAGACCGCTGTCGACGATCGCGGCGAGCACGTTGTTGGTCGCGTTCAGGTTGTTGTTGACGGTGTAGCGCTTGTGCCAGGACGATTTCATCGAATACGGCGCCGCGCGCTGCTCGGCGAAGTGCACGATCGCGTCCGGGCGCTCGCGCACGATCAGCTCCAGCAGCCGGTCGTAGTCGAACGCGACGTCGAGCCGCACGAAGCGGATCTCGCGGCCGGTCAGCTCCTTCCAGGCGGCGAGGCGCACGCTCGGCGTCTGGATCGGCGTCAGGCTCTGCACTTCCAGCTCGTTGTCGATGTTGCGCCGCGACAGGTTGTCCACGATCACGACGTCGTGGCCTCTCTGCGACAGGTGCAGCGTCGTGGGCCAACCGCAGAAGCCGTCGCCGCCGAGCACCAGAATCTTCATGCCGTCTCTCCTTGAAGGCCCGGCGCGGGGAACGGCACCAGGTTGTCGATGAACTCCCGGGCGGATTGGTCCCAGGAAAACTCCAGTGCCCGTGCGCGGCAGATTGCCGGGTCGATGCCGATCGCGGCCCGCACCGCCGCGGCGAGGTCTTCGTTCAGCACCCCGGCGCCGCTGTCGCCCACCACGTCGATGGGCCCCTGGACCGGATACGCGGCGACCGGCACCCCGCAGGCGAGCGCTTCCAGCATCACCAGCCCCAGCGTCTCGGTGCGCGACGGGAACACGAACACGTCCGCCGCCCGGTAGTGGCGCACCAGTTCCTCACCGCCGCGGGTCCCGAGGAACTTCGCCTCGGGGTAGCGGGCTTCGAGCTCGGTGCGCTGCGGCCCGTCGCCGACCACGACCTTGGTGCCCGGGGTGTCGAGCGCCAGGAAGTCCTCGACGCTCTTCTCCACCGCGATGCGGCCGACGTAGAGCTGGATCGGCCGCGGATACGGCAGCGGCTCCGGCTCACCGGGCTTGAAGACGTCGGTGTCGACCCCGCGCACCCAGCGAACCAGGTTCTCGAAGCCGTGCGACTCCAGCATCGCTCGCAGCGTCGGCGTCGAGTACATGGTCGCGGTGGCGCCGCCGTGGAACCGGCGGATGCCGCTGAAGCTGACCTTCTCCGGCAGCCCGAAGCGCAGCTTCAGGTATTTCGGAAACATCGTGTGGAACGAGCTCGTGAACGGCAGCCGCCGGCGCCGCAGCCAGCTCCGCGCCGCCCAGCCGAGCGGCCCTTCGGTCGCGACGTGCACGGCCTCCGGCTCGATCTGCTCGATCAGCCGTCCCACGCGCCCGGGCGTGCAGAGCGCCAGGCGGATCTCCGGATAGGTCGGGCAGGGCACGCTGCGGAATCGGTGCGGTCCGATGACTTCCACCTCGTGGCCGAGTTCGATCAGCTTCTCACGCGTGGTCGACAGCGTTCGAACCACGCCGTTGACTTGGGGAAACCACGCGTCTGTGACGATTACGAGCCGCACTTCGATTCTCTGGATCCGCGGTCGGTGCGGACGCGGGCGTGATGGTACCGTCCGGCTCCGGGGCTCTCAAGGCAGCCCCGGAACCCCCTGTGGGAGCGGCCTCCGGCCGCGAATGGACCGCCGCGCGCCTGTGAGTCGCGGCCGGAGGCCGCTCTCACAGGGGAGGGTCAGCCGCCCGCGGCCTCGCCCCAGATCTCCTGCAAGCGCTGGTCCCGGCCGCAGCGGTAGCGGTAGAACTTGTAGCGCAGCGGGTTCTTCTCGTAGTAGTCCTGGTGATACTCCTCGGCCGGGTAGAACGTACCCGCCGCGGTGATCTCGGTGACGATCGGCTCGTGGAAGCGGCCGGACGCCTCGAGCGCCCGCTTGGAGGCCTCCGCCAGCGCCCGCTGCCGCTCGTCGAGGTAGAAGATCGCCGAGCGGTACTGGCTGCCCCGATCGCAGAACTGCCGATCCTTCGCGAGCGGATCGATGTTGCGCCAGAACACCTCGAGCAGCTCGCGGTAGTCGATCCGCGTCGGGTCGTAGACGATCTTCACCGCCTCGGCGTGGCCGGTGCCGCCGGCACTGACCTGCTCGTAGGTGGGATTCGCGAGATCACCCCCGATGTAGCCCGACGTGGTGGACAGCACGCCGTCGAGCTCGTCGAAGGGCGGCTCCATACACCAGAAACAGCCGCCGGCGAAGATCGCCTCGGCCCGCGCCGAGCTGTCGTCGGCGTCCGCCGCATCGGCCGGGGCGGCGAGCGCGAGCGCCAGCAGGAAGGCGGCGAAACGTGGGATCGGCATGGCAGGCATCCTGTTCGCTCCCAGGGCCGTCAGGTCCGCAGCGGCGGCAACGGTTGGCCTTCCGGCACGAACTCCAGCGCCAGGCCGTTGTTGCACCAGCGTTCGCCGCGGGGCGGCGGGCCGTCGTCGAACACGTGACCCTGATGCCCGCCGCAGCGGGCACAATGATACTCGGTGCGCGGCCAGACGAGCTTGAAATCGAGGCTCGTCTCGACCATGCCCGCGAGCGGCTGCGTGAAGCTCGGCCAGCCGGTGCCGCTGTCGAACTTGTGCACGGCGTCGAACAGCGGCAGCCGGCAGGCGGCGCACAGGTAGAGGCCGGGACGCTTCTCGTCGTTCAACGTGCTGCTGAACGCCGGTTCGGTGGCGGCCTCGAACAGGATCCGGTAGCGCTCCTGGGGCAGGATCCTGCGCCATTGCTCTTTGGTCTTCGTGAGCGGCTCGAACAGCGGGGGCTCGGCGTGGGCTTCGGCGTCCGCCTCGACGTCGGCCCGAGCCCGCGCGGGCAGCAGGGCGACGAGCGGTGAGGCGCGCAGCGCGCAGAGCAGGGATCGGCGGTTCATGACTCCTCGCGAGGTCCTCGTGCGAGGGGTTCGACCGGCCGCCCGGCGCCGGGTTCCGGCGGGTCCCGGGTCCCGCTATCGCGCCTGGGGCCGGGTCTTGAACTGCATGATCGTCAGGCGGCGTTCCGCGTCGGACGTGCAGGTCTGCAGGATCTCCACCAGCCGCCCGGCGTCGCGCTCGGCTTCCTCGCGGGTCTGGTACGGGCCGACGTCGATGTTCTCCCGGGTGGAGAAGAACCAGCCGCCGCCCACGATGAAGAAGCGGCTGGTGCGGAACCAGGTGCGGGGCGACTCCCCGGCGCGCACCGGCGGCTGTCCGGCGCCGGGCTGAGCGGAAGGCGACGGGGCGGCGGAGCCGGTGCGCACCTGGCGCCGGTTCTGCCGGGTCTCGCCGTGCAGGAACGTCCGCACCAGCCGCACCTGCTCACGCGCGGTCTGGCAACGTTCCAGTTTGGCCACCAGCTCCTGGCTGCGGCGCAGCGCCTCGGAGCGGATCGGGTAGGGGCCGATCCGGTAGCCGTCCTCGGCGCCGATGTACCAGCCGTCGGCGCCCTGGAACAGGTGGTCGGCCGCGAACCAGGCCGGTCGTGTCGATGCGGTCATGATCTGCGTCTCGCTCCGATCGGAGACTCGATAGCGTTCATTCTAGGAACCCCCGCACAGGCGGTTGGGAACCCGTTCACAAAGTGGTGAGGCTGCTCGGAGGCGTCGTATGATCGGCGGCCCCTGGACGGAGGCACGCGATGGAACGGATCACCTGGGAGGACTTCGCTCGGGTCGAGCTGCGGGTCGGACGGGTCGTGGCCGCGGAGCCCTTCCCCGAGGCGCGCAAGCCCGCCTACGTGCTGCAGGTCGACTTCGGCGATCCGGTCGGCGTGCTGAAGTCGAGCGCGCAGATCACCGAGCTGTATCGGCCGGAGACCCTCGTCGGCCGGCTCGTCGTCGGGGTGGTGAACTTCCCGCCGAAGCAGATCGGGCCGGTGCGCTCGCAGTGCCTGATCACCGGCTTCCACGATCGCGAGGGGCGGGTGGTGCTCTGCGTGCCCGACGGCGACGTTCCGCTCGGCGCCAAGCTCCTCTGACGCAGGGTCGCGCCCGGCGGGACGCGGTGCGAGAATCGGCGGTCACTATCATCCAAACCACGGAGTTCAGCATGGCGCGACTGCGATTCGGCGGCTTTCTCGCCCCGCACCACCCGATCGGCGAGCACCCGACGTTGCAGCTGCGCCGTGACCTCGAGCTCGCCGAGCATCTCGACCGGCTCGGCTTCGACGAATTCTGGTGCGGGGAGCATCACTCCACCGGCTGGGAGGTGATCGCATCCCCGGAGATGTTCCTGGCGGCGGCCGGCGAACGCACGCACAACGTCCGGCTCGGCACCGGGGTGATCTCGCTGCCGTACCACCATCCGTTCAACGTCGCGCAGCGGATCGTGCAGCTCGACCACATGACCCGCGGCCGGGTGATCTTCGGCTCCGGTCCCGGCGCGCTGCCGTCGGATGCGTACATGCTCGGCATCGACCCGATGGTTCAGCGTGACCGGCAGGACGAAGCCATCGGCGTGATCGGCCGGCTGCTGCGCGGCGAGCGCTTCTCGTACGAGTCGGACTGGTTCACGCTGCGGGACGCGGGGCTGCAGCTCCTGCCGCTGCAGGAGCGGGTACCGATGGCCGTGGCGTCGATGGTGAGCCCTTCGGGCATGACGCTCGCCGGCAAGTACGGCTGCGGCGTGCTGTCGATCGGCTCGATGTCCACTGCCGGCCTGCAGGCGCTGCCGACCCAGTGGAGCTTCGCGGAGGAGTCCGCGAAGAAGCACGGCCAGACCGTCGACCGCCGCGACTGGCGCGTGGTGATGAGCTGGCACATTGCCGAGACGCGTGCCGAGGCGCGGGAGCAGGCCAAGCACGGGCTGCTGCGCTGGCACAACGAATACACCGTCGGCACGCTGATGCGTCCCGGCGCGGCGCCGTTCGCGAGCGCCGACGAGGCCGTCGAGCAGATCGGCGCGGCGGGCGGCGCCAGCGTGATCGGCACGCCGGACGATCTGGTGGCCGCGATCCGCGAGATGCTCGAGCTGACCGGCGGATTCGGCACCGTGATCGGCTTCGCCCACGACTGGGCGAACCGCGAGGACACGCTGCGGAGCTGGGAGCTGGTGGCCCGCTACGTGATTCCGGAAGTGAACGGCATGCTGGACGCCTACCGCGCGTCGCAGAAGCACGTGATCGAGCACCGCGAGGTGTTCGAGCGCGCCGGCCAGGCGGTCATGAGCAAGATCATGGAGAACGAGCGCGCTGCGCAGGCGCTGGCCGAGACCATGGCCGGCAACACCGCGATGCATTCCCCCAACGCGCCCGACCTGAGGAGAAAGCCGTGAACCGCATCCAAGCCGTGCTCGAGACCAGCCAGGGCGACATCCATCTGGACCTGTTCCCCGGCCAGGCGCCCGTGACCGTGGCCAACTTCGTGAACCTGGCGCGGCGCGGCTACTACGACGGGCTGACCTTTCACCGGGTGATCGACGACTTCATGATTCAGGGCGGCTGTCCGCGCGGCAACGGCACCGGCGGCCCGGGGTATCAGTTCGAAGACGAGTTCGATCCGGGTCTGCGTCACGACCGCCCGGGCCGCCTGTCGATGGCAAACGCCGGTCCCGGCACCAACGGCTCGCAGTTCTTCATCACGCACGTGCCGACGCCGTGGCTCGACGACGCGCACAGCATCTTCGGTCAGGTGCGAAGCGATGCGGACCAGGCGGTGGTGAACCGCATCGGCCGGGGCGACACCATTCGCAGCGTCCGCATCAGCGGCGACGTGGACGCGCTGCTCGAGGCGCAGGCGGAGCGGGTGGCGGAGTGGAACGCCACCCTCGACCGATGACGCCCCGGCCGGCCGGCGGGCGCGGGCGGCTGCTGCTCGCGACGGTTTGGGTGATCCTGTTCGGCTGCGGGGCCGAGCCGGAGCGTGAGCCGGAGCGTGAGCCGGCTGCGCGCAGCGACGGCGAGGCGCGTGCGCTGCCCCGTTACGATGCCCGAGCGTTTCACGAGGGCGTCACGTTGTCGATGGCGTCTGCCGACGGATTTCCGGTGACGGCGGACGACCGGCAGCTCCTGGTCAGCACCGACGAGAGCGGCATCTTCAACGCGGCGCTGATCGACCTCGACAGCGGTGCACACCGCCGGGTCACCGATTCGACGACGGACGCCGTGCAGGCCGTCAGCGTGTTTCCGCGGGACGAGCGGCTGCTGGTGTTGTCGGATTCCGGCGGCAACGAGCGCTACCACCTGTACGTGCGGGAGCACGACGGCACGCTGACGGATCTGACACCGGGCGACGAGGTGCGGGCGCTGTTCGCCGGCTGGACGGAGACGGGCGACGGCTTCTACGTGCTCACCAACGAGATCGATCCGCGGCAGATGGACCTGTACCGCTACCGCAGCGACGATTACCAGCGCGAGCTGCTCTACCGCAACGAGCACGCCTACTCGATCGAAGCGGTGAGCCGCGACGGCCGCTGGCTGGCGGTGCTGGAAGAGCTGTCGAACGATGATGCCGACGTGCTGCTGATCGACCTCACGGCCGACGCGCCGGAGGCGGTGAACGTCACACCGGGCGAGGAGCCGGTCGCGCACCAGGTGCACGGCTTCACGCCCGACAGCGCGGCGCTGCTGATCGGCAGCAATGCGGGCGACGAGTTCTACTACGTGCTGCGTCACGAGCTCGCGAGCGGCGCCCAGAGCCGCTACCTCGATGCCGACTGGGACATCCCGTACGTCACGTTCTCCCGCTCCGGCCGCTACCGGGTGTGGGCGGTGAACGAGGACGCGCGCACGCGGCTGGTGATCGACGATCTGCAGACCGGCAAGGGCCTCGAGCAGGTCCAGTTGCCGACGGGCGATATCAACCAGGTGCGCTTCGACCGCGCCGAGCGCCGGCTGATGTTCCTCTCGAGCTCGGACGTGGCGCGGCCGGAGGTGTACGTGGCCGCGCTCGACGGGTCACGGCTCGAGCGGCTGACCCGCGCCTCCAACCCGGCGATCGACGAGAATCAGCTCGTGCACTCCGAGGTGGTGCGCTACCCGAGCTTCGACGGCCTCGAGATTCCGGCGATCCTGTACCGGCCGCGGGAGGCCGCTGCGGACCACCCGGTACCCGCGCTGGTCTGGGTGCACGGCGGTCCCGGCGGTCAGTCGCGCACCGGCTTCAATCCGATCATTCAGCACCTGGTGAATCACGGCTACGCGGTCCTGGCTGCGAACAACCGGGGCTCGTCCGGCTACGGCAAGCGGTTCTTCCACATGGACGACCGCCGCCACGGCGAGGTGGATCTCGACGACATCGTCTACGGCAAGCGTTATCTCGCGGGCCTCGACTGGGTCGATGCGGAGCGGATCGGCGTGATCGGCGGCAGCTACGGGGGCTATCTCACCGTGGCGGCGCTCGCGTTCCGGCCCGAGGAGTTCCGGGTCGGCATCGACATCTTCGGCGTGACCAACTGGGTGCGCACGCTCGAGAGCATCCCGCCCTGGTGGGAGTCGATGCGCCGGTCGCTGTACGCCGAGCTCGGCGACCCGGCGGTGGACGGCGAGCGCCTGCGGCGGATCTCGCCGCTGTTCCACGCCGAGCGCATCGAGCGGCCGATGCTCGTGATCCAGGGCGCCAACGATCCGCGGGTGCTGAAGGTCGAGAGCGACGAGATCGTCGAGACCGTGCGGGCGAACGAGGTGCCGGTGGAGTACCTGGTGTTCCCGGACGAGGGCCACGGCTTCAGCGGCAAGGAGAACCGGATCGCGGCGTCCGAGGCGATGCTCGGCTTCCTGCAGAAGCACCTTTAGTTCGCGGTCGGAGACCGCTCCCACAGCGAGTTGTCAGGCGGAACATGGCGATAGACGAAGAACGCATCCGCGCACTCAGCGCCGAGTACGAGAAGCTGAAGCAGCGTCAGGAACGGCTGCTCGACGAGCTGCGGGAAGTGCAGCAGCGCATGGGCGAGATCATGCTGCAGATCATCGACGTGACCCGGGAGTGATCGGCCCCGCGCGCCTCAGAGCATCGTGGCGAGCAGCGTCGCGGTGCCGAGGAACGACAGGAAGCCGAATACGTCGGTCACCGCGGTGAGCAGAATCGACGACGCGGTGGCCGGATCCTGTCCGAAGCGCGTCAGCAGGATCGGCACCAGCGCGCCGGCCAGCGTCGCGACGCTCATCGACGTGACCATCGCGAGCGCGATCACGAGGCCGAGGCCGGGCGTGCCGCTCCAGAGCCAGACGGCGGCGCCGCAAACCAGCGCCACCACGAGCCCGTTGGTGAAGCCGACCAGCAGCTCCTTGCGCACCACCTGCCACCATTGCCGGACGCCGATCTCGTGCAGCGCGAGACCGCGGATCGTCACCGCCAGCGCCTGCGACCCGGCGTTGCCCGACTGCCCGGCGACCACCGGCATCAGCACCGCGAGCGCGGTGAACTGCGCGATGGTGCTCTCGAACAGGCCCACCACCGACGCGGCCAGGAACGCCGTCACGAGGTTCACGTGCAGCCACGGCAGGCGGCGGCGCACCGCGAATCCCGGGCTCGACAGCGCGCGCTCGTCGGCGCTCACGCCCATCATCTTCTGCAGGTCCGCGCTCGCGACCTGCTCGATCGTGCGGAACAGCGCCCGGTAGCGGACGACGCCGGTGAGGCGCCCGTCGACGTCCACCACCGGCACCGAGTCGAGCCGGGTGCGGTCGAGCAGATCGACCACTTCCTCGCGCGGCGCCATCGTAGTGACGAAGCCCTCCGCGGGCTGCATCAGGTTGCGCAGCGGCTCGTCGCCGCTCGCGAGCGCCAGGTCCTGGATGTCGACCCGGCCGGCCAGGCGGTTGTCCTCGGTAACGACGAACAGCGAGCGGGCCCGGCGCACCGACGATTCCTGCAGCCGGCGCAGCGCCTCGCCGACGGTCATGTCGGCACGCGCACCGACGAACGAGCGCTCCATCAGCCGTCCGGCGGTGTTCTCCGGAAACGCGAGCAGCCGCTCCAGGTCGCGGCGCGCCACCGGCCGCAGCTCTTCGAGCAGCGCCCGCTGCTCGGCTTCGCCCCGCGCACCGAGCAACGCGGTGGCGAGCCGGGGAACCGCCCGCTCCAGCACCACGAGCTGGCTCTCGCGCGGCAGTGCGTCGAACACCGCGGCGGCCTTGGGCGGGCTCAGGTATTCCATCGCGACCGCGAGCGCGGCGGGGTCCACCGCCGCGACGGTGTCCGGCAGCTCCCGTTCGGGCAGCGCATCGAGCACCTCGGCGGCCTCCGCCGGGTGGCGCCGCAGGTACTCGCTCTCGACGTCCGCGTACGCGTTCATGTGCGCCGGCCGGCCAGCAGGTCGCCGAGGCAGATCCCGAGCACGCGGAAGTACTGCTCGGTGAGCGCGGTGACGCTGTTCAGCACGCCGTGTCCCACCGGTTTTTCGGCCTCGAGCGCCGTCGCCAGGCGCTGGCGCGACAACGCGCCGAGCAGGTGGCCGCGGTGGTCCACGACCGGTAGTTCCGGATGCTCGAGCCACTCGCCGACGTCGAGCGCGGCGGCGAGCGCGGTCTCGGCGCGCAGCGGCGCCGGCCGCACCGCGAGCTCGCCCACGGGCAACTGGCCCGAGCGGGCCAGGAGCGCCCGGCTCAGATCGAGCAGCCCCCGGTAGCGGGCGTCGCCGTCGACGATCCAGACCCGCTTCACGTCGTTCTCGCCTTCCGCGCGCAGCATCTCCACGGCCTGATCGAGGGGCGTGTCGCCATCCAGCCGGGCGACGGTGGGATCGACGATCGCCCCCACCGTCTTCGTCGGGTAGATCACCAGGCGCTCCAGCGTCTGGCGGATGTGGCGGATCGGCAGCCGGGCGAGCACGTTCTCGCGCCGCGCCTGGTCGAGGTGCAGCACCAGCGAGAGCGCGTCGTCGAGCGCCGCCTGCGACAGCCACGCGGCCACGCGCTCGTCGGTCTGGCTCGCGAGCAGCTTCACGGCGACCGCGTGGGGCAGCTTCGCGATCACGCCCGCCCCGACCTCGACCGGCAGGCCGTGCAGCGTCTGCACCACCGCGTCGTAGCTCTGGTTCGCGACGTGCGCGGCCACCTCGGCCGCATGGCGGCGTGCGAACGCGACCTTCAGCGGGTTCGGCGCGCTCATTCGGGCTCGTTCGCCGCCTGACCGAGCCGCACCACCCGGCCGTCCGCGAGCCGTGCGGCCGGGATGCTGACCAGCCCTTCGTCGGTGGCCAGCGTGAGCCCGGTGCGGTGGATCTCGACGACGACGCCCTCGTCCTCGCCGATGCGCAGCCGCTCGCCGGTGGCGTAACGGGAGAGCTCCGGCTGCGCCATCAGGTTCGCGACGTACTGGCGCGAGCCGAGCGCGAATGCGAGCGACAGCCCGCCGAGCAGCGAGGCCAACAGGATCAGCGCGAGCTGGGTGACGAACGACACGTCGATGCCGAGCTGCTGCAGCGCGGTGATCGCGGCTACCGCGACCACCGCGGCGTGCACCAGCCGCGGCACCAGCGCGTCGGTGTCGCCGCCGGCCATCAGCCCGGCGGCGAGGTTGCGCAGCAGCGCGCCGACCACGTTGCCGATGCCGACGATCAGCAGCGCCACGACCAGCCGCGGCACGTAGCGCAGCGCGCCGTCGAGCCAGCTGCTGAGCTGCTCGATGTCGAGCAGCCGCACGGCGAGGATGATGGCGACCACCAGCACGACTCCCTGCGCGAGCAGCGCGCAGGCCCGCTGGAACACCGGCGAGAACAGGCCCTGCCGCCGCGTGCCGTAGCGCGCGGCGAGGCGGTCCGCGAGCACCAGCGCATGGCGCACGGACGCTTCCGCGAGGCGCCCGAGCACGAAGCCGAACACCAGCACGAGCACTGCAGTGAGTTCGGGGTAATAGTCGATCAGGTCGCCCGGCATGCCCCCAATCCGCTCAAACGACGCGCGCATGCTACTACAATCGCCGCGGCCACGGACTTGGCCGCGGCGCCCGCGAGGAACGGCGCGACGCCGCTCGTCCAGGCCGCCTCGGCGCCGACCAGCAGCGCGAGACGCGTGGCGCCGACGAAGAGGATCAGCCCGTGAGCACCGAGCATCGCCGCGGTCAGATGGACGAGCGTCCGCGGCCGCGCGTATCCGGCGGCCCAGCCGGCGAGCGCGGCCGCCGGAACGAATGCGATCAGGAAGCCGCCGGTCGGTCCGAGCAGCGCGTCGATGCCGGCGGCGCCGTCCGCGAACACCGGCAGCCCGACCGCCCCTGCGAGCAGGTAGATGGCGAGCGCCGCCGCGCCGCGTCCGGGACCGTACAGGCCGCCGACCACGAGCACGGCGAAGGTCTGCGCCGTTTGCGGAACGTCCGTGCCGGGCAGGTCGAAAGCGAGCTGCGCCGCCGCGGCCACGGCAGCCGCACCGAGCACGGCCAGGAGCCCCTCCCGGAACGGGTTCCGGCGGGCGGCGGGTTCGGGAGCGGCGCGCATCGGCCGGATGTTAACAGGCGGCGTCGACCCGAGGGCGCCGCTTTGGCAGAATCGCCCCTTTTCACGAGCGGAACGGGCTCCATGGTCAACATCACGCTGCCAGACGGATCGCAGCGCCGGTTCGATCGCCCGGTCACGGGCGAAGAGCTGGCCGCGTCGATCTCGAAGTCGCTGGCGAAAGCGGCGGTCGCCGTTCGCGTGAACGGCAAGCTGATCGATCTCTATCTGCCGATCGAGCAGGACGCGACCGTGGAGATCGTCACGCGTGATTCGAAGGACGGCGTCGAGCTCTTGCGTCACGATGCCGCGCACGTGATGGCCGAGGCGGTCAAGGAGCTGTATCCGGAAACCCAGGTGACCATCGGCCCGACCATCGAGAACGGCTTTTACTACGATTTCGCGCGCGAAGAGCCGTTCACGCCGGAAGATCTCGAGAAGATCGAGCAGCGCATGCGCGAGATCGTCGCGCGCGACGAGCCGGTGCGCCGCGAGGTCTGGAGTCGCGACGACGCGGTGAAGTTCTTCGAGAGCCTGGGTGAGAAGTACAAGGCCGAGATCATCGCGTCGATTCCCGAGGACGAGGAGATCGGCCTGTACCGGCAGGGCGAGTTCATCGACCTGTGCCGGGGCCCGCACCTGCCGTCCACCGGCAAGCTCGGCACCTCGTTCAAGCTGATGAGCGTCGCCGGCGCGTACTGGCGCGGCGACTCCCGCAACGAGATGCTGCAGCGCATCTACGGCACCGCGTGGGCCAACGACAACGACCTGAAAGCGTACCTGCAGCGTCTCGAGGAAGCGGAGAAGCGCGACCACCGCCGGCTCGGCCGCGAGATGGATCTGTTCCACATGCAGGAGGAAGGTCCCGGCGCGGTGTTCTGGCACCCCAAGGGCTGGACGCTGTTCCAGACCATGACCAGCTACATGCGCGAAAAGCAGCGCCGCGCCGGCTACCGGGAGGTCAACACGCCGGAGGTGCTCGACCGCTCGCTGTGGGAGAAGTCGGGCCACCTCGAAAAGTTCGGCGAGAACATGTACCTGACGCAGACGCCGGATGAGCGCGTGTTCGCGCTGAAGCCGATGAACTGCCCGGGTCACATCCAGATCTTCAAGCAGGGCATCAAGAGCTACCGCGATCTGCCGCTCTACCTCGCCGAGTTCGGCAAGGTGCACCGTTACGAGCCGTCCGGGGCGCTGCACGGGCTGATGCGGGTGCGCGCGTTCGTGCAGGACGACGCGCACATCTTCTGCACCGAGGAGCAGATTCCCGACGAGTGCGTGAAGGCGTCGCGGCTGATCCAGGAGATCTACCGCGACTTCGGCTTCGACGAGATCTCGGTGAAGTTCTCCGACCGGCCCGAGCGGCGGGTCGGCTCCGACGAGATCTGGGATCACGCGGAGGCGGCGCTCAAGCGCGCGCTCGACGTGCTGCAGGTGGAGTGGACGCTGAACCCGGGCGAGGGCGCGTTCTACGGCCCGAAGCTCGAGTTCGTGCTGCGCGACGCGATCGGCCGCGACTGGCAATGCGGCACCGTGCAGGTCGACCTGAACCTGCCGGAGCGGCTCGGCGCGACCTACGTCGACGCGGACGGCAGCCGCAAGCCGCCGGTGATGATCCATCGCGCGCTGTTCGGCTCGCTCGAGCGTTTCTGCGGCATCCTGATCGAGCACTACGCCGGCCACTTCCCGCTCTGGCTCGCGCCGGAGCAGATCGTGGTCGCGACCATCACCGACGACGCCGACGACTACGCCCGGCAGGTGCTCGCGGCGGCCGAGGCGCGGCGGCTGCGCGCGAAGCTGGACCTGCGCAACGAGAAGATCTCGTACAAGGTGCGCGAGCACAGCGTCACGAAGATCCCGGTGATCCTGGTGGTGGGCCGGCGCGAGGCCGAGGAGCGCACCGTGGCGATCCGTAGGCTCGGCGGCAAGGCGCAGGAGATCCTGCCGCTCGAGCAGGCGCTCGACGCGCTGGCCGAGGAGGCGCGGTCGCCGCTCGAGCGGGAGTGACCAGCCGGCGACGGTTCGCGCTGCTCGCGATCTGTTACCTCGGCTTCGTCAGTCTCGGCCTTCCCGACACCCTGATCGGCGTCGCGTGGCCGTCGGTGCGCGACCACTTCCGGCTCGCGCAGGACCACGTCGCCTGGATCTTCTTCGGCAGCGGCTGCAGCTATCTCCTGTCGAGCTTCTTCGCCGGGCGGCTGCTCGCGCGGATGAACGTCGGCCTGCTGCTCGCCGGCAGCAGCGCGCTGGTCGCGCTCGGCGGCTTCAACCACGGCCTCGCGACCGTCTGGCCCTGGTTCGTGCTCGGTGCGCTGCTGCACGGCCTCGGCTCCGGCGCGATCGACGCGGGTTTGAATCACTACGTCGCGACCCGCTTGCCGGCCCGGCACATGAACTGGCTGCACGCGTCGTACAGCGTCGGCGCAATGCTGGGGCCGGTGGTGATGACCGCGAGTCTCACGCTGGCCGGGAGCTGGCGGCTCGGTTACCTGCTCGTCGCCGCGCTGCTCGGTGCGCTCGCGCTCGTGTTTCTCGCGAGCCGGGCGCGATGGCTCGATGCGGCACCGGCCGAGGACTCCACCGGCGCGGCACCGCGTGAGTCGCTGCACGAGCCGCCGACGCTGCCGCATCCCGAGCCGACCCGGGGTGGTTCTCGCGGCGCCCGGCAGGCGCTCGGGCATCGCGCGGTGCGGCTGAACCTCGTGCTGTTCTTTCTCTACACCGGATTCGAGCTCGGGCTCGGGCAGTGGAGCTTCACGATCCTGACCGAATCCCGCAACGTGCCGGCGGCGACGGCGGGCGCGTGGGTCACCGTCTATTGGGCCGGCATTCTGATCGGCCGGTTCCTGCTAGGCTTCGTCGTCGACCGGATGTCCATCGACCGGCTGGTCCGGGGGAGTCTCGTCACCGCGCTGCTCGGCGCCGCGCTCTTCGTCTGGAATCCGCTGCCGCAGGCGGCTCCCGTCGCGCTCGCGCTCGGCGGGCTCGGTCTCGCGGTGGTGTTCCCGTGCCTGATGACCCGTACCCCGCAGCGGGTCGGCCACGGCCTCGCCGGCCACGCGATCGGGCTTCAGGTCGGCGCCGCGATGCTGGGCGGCGCGGCGCTGCCGAGCCTTGGCGGCGTGGTCGCGGAGCACATGGGGGTCGAGCGGGTGGCGCCGATGCTGCTGATCGTGGCAGCGATCCTGTTGGTGCTGCACGAGCGGCTCGTTCGAATCACCGGCGGAGGCGATGGGCCGGCCGGATCCCCCGAGGTGTCAGGAACTTCTTGACTCACTGCGAATTGTCAGGATAGTCTTGACGCGCTGTCCGTCGAGGAGGCACGTCATGAAGAAGCGCAAGCCCGCGGCTGCGGGCGCGAGAACCGGCCGGGGCATGCCGTCGGGTGAGCCGGGCTGCACGTTCTGCGGGCGCGACCACCGGGAGGTGGAGAAGCTGGTGGGGGGTCCCGGGGTGTTCATCTGCGATGCGTGCGTCGGCTTGTGCAACGACATCCTGGCCGGAACCGCGGCGGAGGACGTCACCGCCTGGCCGGGCTGGCAGTCGATGTCGGACGAGGCGCTGCTCGCGTCGCTGCCCACCACGCTCGCCAGTGTCGAGCGCGTTCGCGACGGGCTGCAGGCACGGATCGACGAACTGCGCCGGCGCGAGGTGAGCTGGGCGCGCATCGGCGAGGCGCTCGGTATGTCGAGGCAGGCTGCCTGGGAGCGCTTCGCCTGAATCGGCCCGTGCGGCCGGCGGCCGCACGGGCCCGCCTTCCTGTGTCACAATCGCGCACCACGCTCGATCGCTGCTGACCAGGAGGATCACCATGAGAAGACTCACCGCGCTGGCCTTCGCTGCCGTCGTTGCCTCAGCCTCTGTGCAGGCCGACACGAACGATGCGCTGCGCGCCGCGGTCGATCATCCGGGCCGTACCGCCGACGAGCGGGCGCGCGATGTCCACCGGCACCCGTACGAGACGCTCGAGTTCTTCGGTATCCGGCCGGACATGACCGTGGTGGAACTGTATCCCGGCGGCGGCTGGTACTCGGCGGTGCTGGCCCCGTACCTGAGCGCGAACGGCCGGCTGGTCGCCGCGCACTTCAATCTGGATCGGGAGAATCCGCCCGCCTACTACAAGCGCTCCTACGACAGTTACGAGGCACGCTTCGTCAAGAGCGGCGATTACGGCGACATCGAGCTGATCGCGTTCGATCCGCCGGAGCTGGCCCGGCTCGGCGAGCCGGGCAGCGCGGATGCGGTGCTCACGTTCCGCAACATCCACACCTGGATGGGCGACGGCCAGCTCGACGCCGTGTTTCGCGCGGCCTACGAGGTGCTGAAGGAGGGCGGCGTGTTCGGCGTGGTGGGGCATCGTCTGCCGGAAGACCGCGAACAGGACCCGGCGGCGTCCACCGGCTACGTGAAGGAGAGCGTGGTGATCGAGGCGGCCGAGCGGGCCGGCTTCACGCTGGCCGCGCGTTCCGAGATCAACGCGAATCCCCGGGACGATCACGATCACCCGAACGGTGTCTGGACGCTGCCGCCGAGCCTGAACGTGCCGGCCGGGGAGAGCGCGGACGATTACCGGGCGATCGGCGAGAGCGATCGGTTCACGCTGAAGTTCGTGAAGAACTGAATTGCTGTGGGAGCGGCCTCCGGCCGCGAATGCTTTCCGGCATCCGGAGAATTCGCGGCCAGAGGCCGCTCCCACATCGACCGAGCCGCTCCCACATCGACCGATCGGAGTACTCATGCAGCTCTACGCCCATCCGTTCTCGTCCTACTGCCAGAAGGTGCTGATCGCGCTCTACGAGAACGGCACGCCGTTCGAGTTTCGTCTCCTATCGCCCGAGCACCCCGATACCGCGGCGGAGCATGCGGCGCTCTGGCCGCTGAAACGCTTTCCGGTGCTGACCGACGGCGATCGGACGCTGATGGAGGGGTCGATCATCGTCGAGTACCTCGACCTGTACCATCCGGGTCCGGTGCGCTTCGTGCCGGACGATCCGCGCCAGGCGCTCGAGGCGCGGAAGATGGACCGGATCTTCGACAACTACGTGATGACGCCGATGCAGAAGATCGTCGGCGACAGCCTGCGGCCCGCCGAGGCCCGGGATTCTCACGGCGTGAACGAAGCCCGCGAGATGCTGGAGTCGGCCTACGCGTGGCTCGACGGGGTGCTCGGCGCGCGGGAATGGGCGACGGGCGACACGTTCGGCCTGGCGGATTGTGCGGCGGCGCCGGCCCTGTTCTACGCCGACTGGGCGCATCCGATCGCGCCGCGGTTCGGCAACGTGCGGGGTTACCGCGAGCGGCTGCTCGCGCGGCCGTCGTTCGCGCGCGCGGTGGACGAGGCCCGGCCGTACCGTCCGCTCTTTCCGCTCGGGGCGCCCGACCGCGACTGAATCCGACGTGACGGGCGCCGGCAACGGCAGTATCGTCGTTGCTGCGTTACGTTCCGGCCGATGCAGTGAAGGCTTCACGAGCCGAGGAGGCCATCCATGAACCTGTATGCCGTGCGGATTTTCGTGCGTGACTGGGAGCAGGCCTGCCGCTTCTACGGCGACGTGCTCGGCCTGCCCGAGCGCTTCAAGAACGCCGACCTGGGTTGGGCCGAGTACGATGTCGGCGGCCCCTGCTTCGGGATCGAGCGGGTCGATCCGGCGGATCCGGAATCGGCCGGGCTGCTCGGCCGCGACCTCGGCGTGTCGCTGCGCGTCGAGGACATCAACGGCACCTACGAGACGCTGCGCGGACGCGGCGTCACGTTCGTCGCTCCGCCCGAGCAGCAGGGCTGGGGCGGCTCGCTTGCGCACTTCAAGGATCCCGAAGGCAACGTGCTGACGCTGCTCGGCTGACG
>DASVDC010000135.1:0-20300 GCA_036381275.1 Pseudomonadales bacterium
GTGCGTGCCGCGGCGGCGCGCGCCCGGCAGCGCCTCTGACAAGCGCCCGTTCACGACTACACTCAGGGGATGGAGCCCCATCCCGATGAGCCGGAGGAGATCGACGGCGCCGCCCTCCACGCCACCATCCGGCGCTTTCGCGAGCACCACGCGCTCCGGATCGCGCGCACCGGCGAGCGGCTGATCACCCGGCATCGGCGCGTGCTCCAGGCGCTGCCGATGCTCTACCACCGCAACCACCCGGCGCTGCCCGGCTACGTCGGCCCCGACGTACCGCAGGGGATCGCCGGATTCCGGCCGGGCCGCACCGAGACCGTGGCGCTACGGGCGGTCGCGCGCGGCTACGTGGAGCCGCGGCTCACGGCGCACCGCGAGCAGCTCGACGCGATCTACCTGATGGGCAGCGGCGGTACCATCGGCCAGACCCGCGGCAGCGACATCGATCTGTGGGTCTGCTGCGACAAGCTGATGCACGCTGCGCTGTGGCCGAAGGTCCGGCTGATCGACCGCTGGGCCGCCGAGCTCGGGCTCGAGCTGCACACGTTCCTGGTCGACCCGGAGGAGCTGCGCAGCCGCCGCCGGCTGCCCGGAAGCCGCATGCCGATGCTGGTGCTCGACGAGTTCTACCGCACCGGGGCGCTGATGTCGGGCCGCTTCCCGCTCTGGTGGCTGATCGCGGAAGACGACCCGGCCCGCTACGCGCTCGCCGCGGAGCGGCTGCTGTCGAACCGCTTCGTCGATCCGTCGGCGGTGGTGGACTTCGGACCGGTCGGCGCGCCGTCACCCGCGGAGCTTGCGGAGGCGGCGATGACCGAGCTCGACCGGGCGCTCGCGACACCGCACAAATCGCTGCTGAAGCTGATGCTGATGGAGTCGTATGCACGCTCGCCGGCGCTCGGCGTCGTCTCGAGCGAATATCGGCGTCGCATCCACGCCGGCGAGACGGATCCCGTCGCGCTCGACCCGTACCTGCTGCTCTACGAGCATGTGGCCCGCGATCTCGCGCAACGGGGGCGTCACGACGAAGTGAGGTTCGCCCGGACGCTCCTGATCGGCAAGGCCGCGGAGAGTCTGTCCAAACGCCCGACACGAAACGTTTCCGGACCGACGTCGTCACTGCTCGCGCGGTTCGCGGCCTGGGGCTTCGATCACGACGCGGTGGCACATTTCAGCGACCCCGAGAGCTGGAGCATCCGCGAACGCTGGAGCGAGCATCGGCGCATCGTGCGCGCGCTGAGCCATGGCATGGCGCTGGTGGAATCGCTGGTCGGCGAGGCCGCCGGGGACGGGACCGGAGCTGCAGAGCGCGTCCGCCGGCTCGACGGGCCGAGTGAGCGCCGTCTGCGGCCGCTCCGCGCTGCGGTGGCGCGGCTCACGACGCGGCACCCGGGCTGCATCGCGGAGCTGCATCCGGCGCTGGTGGGCCGCCGCCGGCCGATCCCGCTCGAGCTCGGCCGGCACGCCGAGCGCTGGGTGATCCGCGAAGGGCGCCACGTGGTGAAGGCCTGCCGGCGACTCGTAGAAGCGGCGCTGTGGGCGGACCTGAACGGCGCTCACCTGACCCCGGCGCGCTCCGGCGGACCGCCGAGCCGGCGGCTCGCCCAGGTGCTGCACGCGATCCGCGACGCCCGCGGCCGCGTTTGCGCGCTCGTCAACGCGGAATCGGGCGATCAACGGGTGCCGCCCTGGCAGCCGCACGGCGCCGCCGGGGAGCCGTCCGACCCGACGCTGCTCTCGCAGCGTAACGACCCGCTCGACTACGGCGGCTTCCATCAGCTCCACCTCGACACCCTCGACCTGATCGAGCGCGACGAGGAAGGCCGCTGGCGTGTCGACAGCCTGACCGGCGAGGCCGGCGTGCTCACCGGACTCGGCCGGCTGCTCGCCCGGCCCGCCGCGGAGGTCGCCTGGCAGGTCGTCGGCGGCCGGGAACGCTTCCGGCTCGCGCAGCGGCTCGCGGAGCTGCACCGGTTCGCGTGCCGCGTGCTGGAACGCCCCGGCGGGCTCTTCGTGATGCCGTTCGGGGCCGAGATCGTCACCGTGCGCCGGCACGGCGAGACGGTGGAGACACGCCGCCACGCGTCCCTCGAGGCCCTCGCGCGTTACCTCGACGACGCCGGCAGCGCGCGGCTCGAGGTGGATCCGCAGAGCCCGCGCCTCTCCGGCGTGCTGCCCGCCGGCTGAGCGCGCCGTGTATACTGCGCGATTTCCCGCGGTGGAGCTCGCCCGATGCGCTGGCTGGTGCTGGCCCTGGTCATCCTGCAATCCGCCACCTGCGGCCAGAAGGGGCCGTTGACGTTGCCGGAAGACGGAAACGGAGGCCCGGACGCGCCGCCGGCGGCGGGAGTGGTCGCCCCGTGATTCCGTTCAAGCGCATCGACGGCCGCCTCTACGCCGAAGAGGTGCCGGTCGCCGACATCGCCGCGCAGGTCGGCACGCCCGTCTACGTCTACTCGCAACGCTACCTGGAATCGCGTTACCGGCTGCTCGAGCAGGCGATGCAGCCGCGCGGCGCCGAGATCTGCTATGCGGTGAAGGCCAACTCCAACCTCAGCGTGCTGCGCGCGTTCGCGGCCCTCGGCGCCGGCTTCGACATCGTCTCCGGCGGCGAGCTGCAGCGTGTCGTGAGCGCAGGCGGCGACCCATCCCGGGTGATCTTCTCGGGCGTCGGGAAGCGGGTGGACGAGATCGACCTTGCGCTGAAGCTCGGCATCCGCTGCTTCAACGTCGAGAGCGCACCGGAGCTCGCCCGGCTGTCGGAGCGCGCGCGGCTGCACGGGCGCGTGGCGCCGGTGGCGATCCGGGTCAATCCGGACATCGACGCCGGCACGCATCCGTACATCTCCACGGGTCTCGCGACGAACAAGTTCGGGGTGCCGCGGGCGCAGGCGCGCGAGCTCTACCATCGGGCGAGCCGCGATCCCGCGCTCGCGGTCTGCGGCATCGACTGCCACATCGGCTCGCAGATCGCGTCGCCCGCGCCGCTCCTCGAGGCGCTCGACAGCCTGCTCGCGCTGGTCGACGAGCTCGAGCGCGACGGCATCGCGCTGCACCACATCGACCTCGGCGGCGGGCTCGGCGTGAGCTATCGGCTCGGGCTCGAGAACCTGGCCGGTGACGCCGGAACGAACGGCAGCGGCGTCGACGAAGGTACCGAGTTCGACGTCGCCGCCTACGGCCGGGCGCTGAACGCCGCGCTCGCCGGGCGCCACGAGCAACTGATCCTGGAGCCGGGCCGGTACCTCGTGGCCAACGGCGGGCTGCTGCTCACCCGGGTGGAATATCTCAAGCCGGCAGACTCGCCGGACGGCACCGATTTTGCCGTGCTCGACGCGGCGATGAACGACCTGATCCGGCCCGCGCTGTACCAGGCCTGGCACGACGTGGTGCCCGCGGGCCCGACCACCTCACGGGCCGAGCGCCGCCGCTGGACGCTGGTGGGGCCGGTCTGCGAGAGCGGCGACTTCCTCGCCCGCGACCGGGATCTGGCGCTCGCACCGGAGGACCTGCTGGCAGTGCTTTCCGCCGGCGCCTACGGCATGGTGCAGAGCTCCAACTACAATACCCGCGGGCGGCCGGCGGAGGTGATGGTGCAGGGCGATCGATTCCGGGTGATCCGGCGGCGCGAGACCGTGCGCGACCAGCTCGCGCTGGAGTTGCCGGACGGCCAGGATGCGCTGCTCGGACCGGCGGACCTCGCCCCCACCGAGCCGGCGCGAGTCGAGCGGTGACGCCATGTGGCTGGAATTCGCCAAGATGCACGGACTCGGCAACGACTTCATGGTGGTCGACCTGGTCACGCAGCAGCTCGAGGTGACGCCGGAGCTCGCCCGCACCTGGGCGGATCGGCACACCGGGGTCGGCTTCGATCAGCTCCTGCTGATCGAGCCGCCCACGGATCCCGATGCGGACTTCCGCTTCCGGATCTTCAACGCCGACGGCAGCGAAGCCGAGCAGTGCGGCAACGGGCTGCGCTGCGTCGCCTGGTACGTGGCGAACCGGCGTCTCAGCCCGAAGCCGGAGCTGGTCTGGCAGACGCTCGGCGGATCCACGTTGACGCGGCTCGTGAACGAGCACGCGGTGGAAGCGGACATGGGTGAGCCGCGCACCGCGCCGGCCGATCTGCCGTTCGACGCGACGGCGCCCGGCGTGCACGCGGTGCCGGATCGGCCGGCGACGTACGAGCTCGATCTCGACGGCACGCGGCAGCGCTTCACGACGGTGTCGATGGGCAACCCGCACGCGGTGCTGTTCGTCGACAGCGCCGCGGACGCGCCGGTAGCGGCGCTCGGAGCCGCGCTGGTCGCGCACCCGGTGTTTCCCGAAGGCGCGAACATCGGCTTCTGCGAGGTGGTCGATCCGGCGTTCGTGCGGCTGCGCGTCTACGAGCGCGGCGCCGGCGAAACCCGCGCCTGCGGCACCGGCGCCTGTGCCGCGGTGGTGGCCGCGCGGCTGCACGGACTGGTCGGGGCGCGGGTCAAGGTATCGCTGCCCGGCGGCAAGGTGCGTGTCAACTGGCCGGGACCGGGCAGCACCGTTAGAATGACCGGGCCCGCGACACCGGTCTTCGAAGGGCGGATTCAGGCCTGAGATGAACGCAGCCGACGACGCAGTTCCCGTCACCGAAGAACAGGTCATCGTCTACCTGCGCAACCACCCGGACTTCTTCCAGCAGCACAGTCACCTGCTCGCCGAGCTGCATCTGCGGCACGAGTCGGGCAGCGCGGTGTCGCTGGTGGAACGCCAGGTCGCGATCCTGCGCGAGCGCAACATGACCATGCGCCGGCGGATGAACGAGCTGATGCAGACCGCCCAGCGCAACGACGAGCTGTTCGCGAAGACCCGCACGCTCACGCTGGAGCTCTTGCACGTCGACAGCTGGCACGAGCTGAACGAAGTGCTCGCCACCTACGTGCTGACCGACTTCCACGCGGATTTCGTCTGCTGCCACGTGACGGCCGACGTCGGCGCCGGCCGTGCCGGTGAGCCGCCGGCCGCGCTCGATCACCTGAAAAGCCACGCCGACGAGCTGCCGCACCAGCGCTTCGTGCGCGGCCACTACCCGACCTGCACGACGCTGCGCAAGGAGGAGCTCGCGCTGCTGTTCCCGTCGATGACCCACGAAACGGAAGGCAGCGCGGTGCTCGCGCCGCTCGCGCTCGGAGGGCCGGACGGCTGCCTCGCGATCGGCAGCCGCGATCCGCGGCATTTCACGCCGGACATGGACACGCTGTTCGTCACCTACATCGCCGAGGTACTGAGCCGGGTGGTACAGCGCCTGGCGGGCGCGGCCTGAACCATGGACGAGCCGCTGCAGCGCTTTCTCGACCACCTCGAGATGGAGCGCGGCTACTCCGCCAACACCGTGGTGGCGTACCGGCGCGACCTCGAGCGCTTCGCCGCTCATGTGCGCCGCCCGTGGGCCGAGGTCCGAAGTCACGACGTGAACGCGCACGTGGTGCACCTGCACGGCCTCGGGCTCGGCCCGCGCAGCATTCAGCGGGCGCTGTCGAGCCTGCGCAGCCTCTACCGCTACCTGCGTCGTCAGCGGCTCGCCGGCGAAGATCCCACCGCGGGGGTCCGCGGTCCCAAGGCCCGGCGCCGGCTGCCCGGCGTGCTCGATACCGACCAGGCCGCGCGGCTGCTCGAGGGCGACGCGGACACGCCGCTCGCGCGGCGCGACCGCGCGATGGCGGAGCTGCTCTACGGCAGCGGTCTCCGGCTTTCGGAGCTGACCGGCGCGAACCTCGGCGACGTGGACTTCGAGGCCGCGTTCATCACCGTGCGCGGCAAGGGCAACAAGACCCGGCAGGTGCCGCTCGGCCGCCACTGCCTGCGGGCGCTGCGCGAGTGGCTCGCGAGCCGCGACGATCTGATGCCCGGCACCGCGACGCGGGAGCTGCCGCTGTTCACCGGCCGCGGCCACCGGCGCATCAGCCCGCGCACGGTGCAACAGCGCCTGAAGCGTCTCGCCCTCGTCCAGCTCGGCAGCACCGAGGTACACCCGCACATGCTGCGCCACAGCTTCGCGAGCCACCTGCTCGAATCGTCGGGCGACCTGCGCGCGGTGCAGGAGCTGCTCGGTCACGCGAACATCTCGACCACGCAGGTCTACACCCACCTCGATTTCCAGCACCTGGCGCGGGTCTACGACACCGCGCATCCGCGCGCGCAGCGTCGGGACGACTGATGGCCGACATCAAGCTCGTCACGTTCGATCTGGACAATACGCTCTGGAACGTGGAAACGGTGATCCGCAACGCCGAGCGGCGCATGCGCGAGTGGCTGCACGAGCGGGCGCCCGAATTCCACGTGCGCTTTCCGCCGGAGGCGATCATGGCGCTGCGCAACGCGGTGATCGAGGAGCTGCCGGAGCTGCGGCACGACCTCTCGACGCTGCGTGAAGAGATCCTGTACCGCGCGCTGCAGGACTGCGGCTTCGGCCGCCGCGATGCCCGCGCGCTGGCGAAGGGCGCGTTCGAGATCTTCCTCGCCGCCCGGCACGAGGTGGAGTTCTTCGACGGCGCGCTGGAAGCGCTGGAGACCCTGGCCGCACGCTATCGGCTCGGCGCGCTCACCAACGGCAACGCCGACATCGGCCGGCTGAAGCTCGACCGGTACTTCGATTTCGGCTTCACCGCCGCGTCCGTGGGTGTGGGGAAGCCCGCGCCGGACATGTTCCGCGCCGCGCTCGAGCACGCGCGGGTGACGCCCCGCGAGGCGGTGCACGTCGGCGATCACCTGACCGACGACGTCGAGGGCGCATCCGGCGTCGGCATGCACACGATCTGGGTGAACCACGCGGGCCTCGAGCTGCCCGCGGGTGCGATACCCCCCACCGAAATCGTTCAGTCGCTGACAGAGATCCCCACGGGCGTGGAGCGGATCGCGGAGCGCTGACGGGACGCTGTGGGAGCGGCCTCCGGCCGCGAATCAGGAGAGCCGGAATTCGCGGCCGGAGGCCGCTCCCACAAAGCAACCGCTTCAGGCGCGTGCGTGGCGATCGAGGTACTGCCGCACGGCGTCGAGGTCCGCCGGGATCCGCTCGCGCCGGGTCGGCCGGCCGCGCAGCGCGTCGAGCCGCGGGTGGTGCGCGAGCTCCCCGCCGACGGCGGCGTTGACCGCCTCGGGAAACTTCGCCGGATGCGCGGTGGCGAGGCAGACCACCGGACCGCCGCAGCGGAAGCGCTCTGCCGCCGCGAGCCCCACCGCGGTGTGCGGGTCGGCGAGATACCCGTGCTCGTGGTACGCGCGCCGGATCGCCGCCATGGTGTCGTCGACGCTCACCGCGGTGGCCGCGAAGTCCCCGGTGCCGGGCGGGGCATCGAGCGCGGCGCGGCCGGTCGCGGCGAATTCCGTCATGAACGCGCGCAGCCGCTCGCTGTCCTCCCGCATCAGGTAGTACAGGTAGCGCTCGAAGTTGCTCGCCACCTGGATGTCCATCGCCGGCGTGATCGTGAAGCGCACGTCGCCGCGCTCGTAGACGCCGGTCGCGAAGAACACCGACAGGATGTCGTTCTCGTTGGTCGCGAGGATCAGCCGCTCGATCGGAAAGCCCATGCGCTTCGCGAGGTAGCCGGCGAACACGTTGCCGAAGTTGCCGGTCGGCACCACGAACGTGACCGGGCGGTCGCGGCCGAGCGCGAGGCTCGCGTAGCCGTAGTAGACGATCTGCGCCATCACCCGCGCCCAGTTCACCGAGTTCACCGCACCGAGCCGATGGCGGGTCTTGAAGTCGAGGTCGGCGAACAGCGTCTTCATCAGCGTCTGGCAGTCGTCGAAGCTGCCGTCGACCGCGAGGCAATGGACGTTCGGGTCCGTCACCGTGGTCATCTGCAGCTCCTGCAGCTCGCTGATGCGTCCGTTCGGGAACATCACGAAGATGTCCACGCACGAGAGACCGCGTACGCCCTCGATCGCGGCGCTGCCGGTGTCGCCGCTGGTCGCCGCGAGGATGTTCAGGTGCTCGCCGCGGCGGGCCAGCACGTAGTCGAACAGGCGCCCGAGCAGTTGCAGCGCCACGTCCTTGAACGCCAGCGTCGGTCCGTGGAACAGCTCCAGCACCGTGACGTCGCCGACCGGCACGAGCGTCGCCACCTCGGGATGATCGAAGGCGGCGTAGGCGCGGCGGATCAATCCTTCCAGATCGTTCGCCGGCACGTCGTCGGCGAACAGACCCACCACCTCGAGCGCGAGATCGACGTAACCGAGCCCGCGCCAGCGCGCCAGGCGGTCGCGGACGTCAGGAATGGTCTCCGGCAGCAGCAACCCGCCGTCCGGGGCGAGCCCGGTGACGACCGTGTCCTGGAAGGGCATGGGCCGGGTGGCGCCCCGGGTGCTGACGTAGTGCATGGTGCGGCGTCCGGAATGAGCGGGGCATTGTAGTGCGGGGCGGAGCGGGCGTCATGCGGAGGCCGGATTCGCGGCCGGAGGCCGCTCCCACGATCAGGGCCGGGGTCCCACGATCAGGGCCGGGTCCCACGATCAGGGCCGGTCCCACGATCAGGGCGTAGCTCCCACAATCGGGCCGACGCGCGGCTCGTCAGATCGAGCCGCGGCCGTAGCTGGTGTCGGGCCGCTTCGGCGGATCCGCGCGATAGTCGCGCGGCACTTCCTGGATGCTGCCGCCGCGTGCCAGGAACGCCTCCACGTCGGCGGCGAGGCGGCTGCGCAGCGGCTCCCGCGAGGCGACGCTGTGCACCTCCGCGGACGGCGGCGACAAAGGCTGATCGTCTTCGGCTGGCTCGTTCATCGGCGATTCCCCTGCAGTGAGTCCGAGGCAGTTATAGATCAGAATTCCGGGGCCGCAAGGCGAGCCCCCACAGACGACGAGAGGCGCCGCAGCGCCCCTCGAGCCCGGATGCCGCGGCCGCTCAGGCCGTGGTCTTGACGAACTCCGGATAGGCTTCCAGACCGCACTCGGTCAGGTCGACGCCCGCGTACTCCTCCTCCGGGGAGACCCGAATACCGACCACCGCCTTCAGCACGCCCCAGACGATCAGGCTCGCGACGAACGTCCAGCCGAAGATCCCAACGATACCGATGAGCTGACCGCTGAGGGTGGCCTCGGCGTTGTTGAAGAGCACCGCCAGCACCCCCCAGATGCCCGCGGTGCCGTGCACCGAGATGGCACCGACGGGATCGTCGATCTTGAGCTTGTCCAGCCCGATGATGGACAGCACCACGATCACGCCGCCGACGGCGCCGATCACCGCCGCCCACTGCGCGCTCGGCGACAGCGGATCGGCCGTGACCGACACGAGGCCCGCCAACGCGCCGTTCAGCGCCATCGTCAGGTCCGCCTTGCCGAACAGGAACTTGGCCATCAGCAGCGCTGCTACCAGGCCGCCGCACGCGCCGAGGTTGGTGTTCACGAAGACCTGAGCCACCGCGTTGGCTTCGGCGATGTCCGACGTCTTCAGCTCCGAGCCGCCGTTGAACCCGAACCAGCCGAACCAGAGGATGAACGTGCCGAGCGTCGCGAGCGGCAGGTTCGCGCCGGGCATCGCGTTCACCTGCCCGTCGGGGCCGTACTTGCCTTTTCGCGGGCCGAGCAGCAGCACTCCGGCGAGCGCCGCGGTGGCGCCGCACAGGTGCACGATGCCCGAGCCGGCGAAATCCGAGTAGCCGGCGGCCGAAATCCAGCCGCCGCCCCAGGTCCACATCCCCTGCAGCGGGTAGATGAAGCCGCACATCACCAAGGCGAAGCCGAGGAAGGACCACAGCTTCATCCGTTCGGCGACGGCTCCCGAGACGATCGACATCGCGGTCGCGACGAACACGATCTGAAAGAAGAAGTCGGCCCGCGCCGAGTAGTAGGTCTCGCCGCCGGAGGCGAGCACTTCCTCCACCGTGTGCTCCGGCCCGATCAGCACGCCGAAGTTCGGCAGCACGGCGCCTTCGGAGGCACCGAGGTACATCAGGTAGTAGCCGCAGATCAGATACATGATGCACGCCACCGAGAACAGCGCGATGTTCTTCAGCAGGATCTCGGCGGTGTTCTTCGACCGCACGAGCCCCGCTTCGAGCATCGCGAATCCCGGGGCCATGAACATGACCAGCGCCCCCATTACCAGAAAATAGAACGTATCCAGCGCGTATTTCGTTTGAATCAGATCTTCCACAATCTTTCTCCTTGCGCGCGGCGGCCCTCACACGGCCGCCGCGCCGGTCTCCCCGGTGCGTATGCGCACGACCTCTTCGAGCGCGGTGACGAAGATCTTTCCGTCACCGACCTTGCCCGTGTTGGCCGACTTGGTGATGGTTTCGAGCACCTGATCGAGCAGGCCGTCGTCCACCGCCACTTCCACCTTGACCTTCGGCAGGAAGTCGACGACGTATTCCGCGCCGCGGTAGAGCTCGGTGTGGCCCTTCTGACGGCCGAAGCCTTTCACTTCGGTCACCGTCATGCCCTGCACGCCGATGTCCGAGAGCGCTTCCCGCACGTCGTCCAGCTTGAAGGGCTTGATGATGGCTGTAACCAGTTTCATGTTGCGTCTCCTATCGGAAAATCAGGGTGCACGTTCTGCCCAGCGGCGAGAGGCGCCGACGATGAGCGATCCTGTGGAAGATCTGTGCACCCGCGATTCTCCCTCAAATCACAGGCTCTTCGATAGCGACACGATGGCGCGGGTGCTGCAGTCCTCCGAACCGCCGAAGCAGTCCTCGTCGTCGACGTCGGTGCCCACCACGCCGATGCCGATGTCGACGCCGCTGACCGGGATCGTGTAGGTCACGCTCCAGTCGACCACCCGGTCGTCACCGAACGAGGCGGTGAAGTCATCGGCGGAGTTGTCGTCGACCAGGCTCACCCCGATGTGGAAGTCGAGCGAGGCGCCGGACGGCATCGCCTGGCTGTACTCGATGTACGGGTAGAACCAGGTGACGTCGTCGAGCGCGAAGTACTCGTTGGAATAGCCGAGGCCGGCGGTGAAATTCGCGAACGACAGCGACGCATCGAGCTCGTTGTAATCGAGCTCGGAGCCGGCGCTCGGGTACTCGAAGCGCACGTAGTTGACGTCCCAGCTCAGCTTGTCGTTGATCGCGCCGCCGTAGCCGAAGTAGAGGTCCCATTCCTGGCTGGTGACGCCGAAGCTGACGTTCGACGACCAGGTACCGACGTAGAAGCCGGACGCCCAGGCCACGTCGAAGCCGCCCTGGATCGCGGGGTCACGACTGGTCTGCGAGACGCCGCGAAACGAGTAGTCCGAGGCCAGCGTGACGTTGCCGGAAATCTCCGCCCCCTGCGCCGTCCCGAAGCCGCCGAGCAGCGCGAACGCCGCGAGTACGGAAGCGAGGACGGGCCTACGTTGTTCGTTCATTGATTGGTTCCTCTGTCGATCGTTGAGCTGGTGCACGGTCGTCGACCCGGGTGGTCGATCTCCCACCGTCCGCGGCAGGGTCGGCACGATCCGTGCCACGCGGATTTTCCAATTCAAATCAACAGGTTGAGCGAAATGGAGCGATCCGGACCGCAACGCCGCGCACGAATCCGGTGCGGCTCCGGACCGCCCGGTGCACCGTGCTGGTGCAGACGGGCTGACAAGCCGACCGACGCTCGTGCACGGTTCTCGCACACGGTCCCCGGCCGTCCTCTCACCCCCAGGCCGGCGCCTTCACATCGACCCGGCTGCCGCGGCGGCTTACCATCGGCGGCAGGTTCGCGTCGGACGCATGGGATGAACCAGGAATCGCTGATCAGCGACTTCGTCGAGCGCCTGCAGCAGCAGATCGACCGGCTGCTGCCCCGGCCGAGCGTCGATGCGGTGATCGAGCAGGCGCGCCGTACGCTGCGCCAGGGATTCGCGGAATTCGATCTGGTGCCGCGTCAGGAGCTGGAAGGTCATCTGGCCGCGCTGGAAGACCTGCGGCGTACGGTGGAGGATCTCGAGCACCGCATCCGCGAGCTCGAGCAACGCTGAGCGCGCCGGCGGCCGCATGGCCACGCCGGAACCCTCGCCGCCCACGGCCTGCACCAATCAGGCTCACGGCCGCGCGCTGGTGGGGATGGACTCGCCCCGGGTGACCGTCGAGACGCACCTGCCCGGCGGAATTCCCGGATTCACGCTGGTGGGGCTTCCGGAGACCGCGGTGCGGGAAGCGCGCGACCGGGTGCGCAGCGCGATCCAGAACTGCGGTTTCGCGTTTCCGCAGGGGAAGGTCGTGGTCAACCTCGCGCCGGCGGAGCTCGCCAAGGAGGGCGCGCGCTTCGATCTGCCGATCGCGATCAGCATCCTGCGGGCCACGCACCAGGTGCCGCCGGGCGGCGCCGACGACTGCGAGCTGCTCGGCGAGCTCGGTCTGTACGGCGAGCTGCGGCCGACACGGGGTTGTCTGTGCGCGGCTCTGGCCCTCGAGCGCGACACGCCGCCGGGCACCCGACTGATCGTCCCGGCCGCCAACGCGGCCGAGCTGCACGGCGGGCCGCGCCATCGGCTGCTTGCGGCCGAGCATCTGCGGCAGGTGGCCGACTTCCTCACCGCGCCGGAGCAGCATCCGCTCGCAGCGCCGGTCCATTCCGACGCGCCGGCCGCGCCGGAGGAGCCGGAGCTGGACGACGTGGTCGGCCAACACGCGGCGAAGCGGGCCCTCGTGCTCGCCGCCGCCGGCGGCCACCATCTGCTGATGGTCGGCCCGCCGGGCAGCGGCAAGACCATGCTGGCACGCCGGCTGATCGGGCTGCTGCCGGACCTGCCGGAATCGCACGCGCTGGAGGTGGCCGCCGCGTACTCGGCCGCCGGGGTGGAGCCCCCGCCGATCGGCCGGCCGCCGTTTCGCGACCCGCACCACTCCGCGTCCGCGCCGGCGATCGCCGGCGGCGGGCGCCACGCGCTGCCGGGCGAGATTTCCCTCGCGCATCGCGGCGTGCTGTTTCTCGACGAGCTGCCGCACTTCAAGCCGAGCGTGCTCGACCTGTTGCGCGAGCCGCTGGAATCCCGGCGCATCAGCCTCGCCCGCGCCGGCTACCGCGCGACGTTCCCGGCGACGTTCCAGCTCGTCGCGGCGATGAACCCGTGTCCGGCCGGACAGACCTGCAGCGAACAGAGCTGCCGCTGCGCGCCGGAACAGGTGCGCCGCTACCAGGCGCGTGTTTCCGGCCCGCTGCTCGACCGCATCGACCTGCACGTGAGCGTGCCGCCGGTGCCGAAGGCGCTGATCGTCGAGGCGCCGACGGGCGACGCCGGACTGTCGACCCGCGTCGCGCGGGAAGCCGTCACCCGCGCACGGGCACTGCAGCACGACCGGCAGGGGTGCCTGAACGCCGAGCTCGGCGGTCCCGGCATCGTCGCCGCCGCGCGCCTCGACGCCGACGGCCGGCGCCTCCTGGAGCGCGCCAGCGAACGCTACCTGCTCTCGGCCCGCGGCACCCACCGCGTGCTGCGCACCGCCCGCACCATCGCCGACCTCACCGGCGAACCGCAGGTCCTCCCGCACCACCTCTCCGAAGCGCTCAGCTTCCGCAGCCTCGACTGGAGCACCACCCGCCTCAGCCCCCTCAGCTGACGGAGGAGGATCGGAGCGATGGAGATGACTTCGGCGGCCAGGGGCCAATGACGCGGAAGAATGCGAAACAGACGCCAGCGAAGACGATCACGTCGAAGGATGCGGCGGCGGGGCGGGGCACTCATCTTGCGGCCCATTCGAGCGACGCCGAGGAGGTCGGATCGACCCGCGCAGCGGGGCAACTCCGGCCGACGAGGCAACCCCGGAGGGCCGGAGCGTGGGCCGCAAGATGAGCGCCCCGCCCCGGCGACACAACCTCAACAAAATCGATTTCTAGAGTGTCTGGGCGTAATTCTGAGAGCTACTGAACCTGCCCGACGAGGTAATCCAGCGCCCCCCGCAACTCCTCCTCCGAGCAAGCAATGCAGGTGCCCCGAGGCGGCATCGCGTTGAAGCCGTTGAGCGTATGTTGCCAGAGCGTGTCCATGCCCTTGTCGAGACGCGGCCCCCACGCGGCCGCATCGCCGAACTTGGGCGCGCCGGCCACACCGGTGCCATGGCAGGCGCTGCAGAACTGATCGTAGACCTGCTGCCCCGACATCGCGCCGCCCTCGGCGCCGGCGGTGGCGGCACTCTGCGCGCACGGATCACCGGGCCGGCACAACGTGCCGAACGGCTGGAGGCGCTCCCGGATCTCCTCTGCGGTACCCGGCGGCACCCGCTCGGCTACGGCTGCCGCCGTGCCGAACAGCGACAGCATCACCATCAACAGCTTCCAGCCCTTCACTTGCTCCAGAACCTCCGGATTTTGGTGGCGACCTACCGCCCGGCGCGCGCGGCCGGCGGCATGCGGCGGCGGATTATAGCCAAGCGGGCCCGTATGCGTCACGGACGCGCGGGGGCGTTCAGGCGGTGGCTTCGAACAGCTCCCGTCCGATCAGCATCCGGCGGATCTCGCTCGTGCCGGCACCGATCTCGTAGAGCTTGGCGTCACGCAGCAGCCGGCCGGTCGGATAGTCGTTGATGTAGCCGTTCCCGCCGAGCGCCTGAATCGCCTCGGAAGCCATCCAGGTGGCCTTCTCCGCCGCGTACAGGATGCAGCCCGCGGCGTCGAAGCGGGTGGTGCGGCCCGCATCGCAGGCGCGCGCGACCGCGTAGACGTACGCGCGGCAGGCGTTCATCGTCGAGTACATGTCGGCCACCTTGCCCTGCATCAGCTGAAAGGTGCCGATGGGGGCGCCGAACTGCTTGCGCTCGTGGATGTACGGCATCACGGTGTCGAAGCAGGCCTGCATGATGCCGAGCGGCCCCGCCGCGAGCACGACGCGCTCGTAGTCGAGTCCGCTCATCAGGATCTTCACCCCCTCGCCCACCTTGCCGAGCACGTTGCTCTTCGGCACCCGGCAGCCGTCGAACACCAGCTCGCAGGTGTCGGAGCCGCGCATGCCCAGCTTGTCGAGCTTCTGCGCTGTGGAGAAGCCGGGCATGCCGCGCTCGATCAGAAACGCGGTGATGCCGCGCGAGCCGAGCGCCGGATCGACGGTGGCGTACACCACCAGCACGTCCGCGCCGGGGCCGTTGGTGATCCACATCTTGTTGCCGGTCAGCACGAACGAATCGCCGTCCTCGACCGCGCGCAGCTTCATGCTGACCACGTCGGAACCGGCGCCGGGCTCGCTCATCGCGAGCGCGCCGAGGTGCTCGCCGCTCAAGAGCTTCGGCAGATAGCGGCGCTTCTGCTCCTCGGTGCCGAAACGGCGGATCTGATTCACGCACAGGTTCGAATGCGCGCCGTAGGACAACCCGACGGAGGCGGACGCGCGGCTGATCTCCTCCATCGCGACGCAGTGCGCGAGGTAGCCGAGCCCGGCGCCGCCGTATTCCTCCTCGACCGTGATGCCGAGCAGACCGAGCGCGCCGAGCTTCGGCCACAGATCGCGCGGGAATTCGTTCTCCGCGTCGATGGCGGCGGCGCGCGGCGCGATCTCGGTGCGGGCGAACTGCGCCACCGTCTCGCGCAGCATGTCGATTGTCTCACCGAGCCCGAAGTCGAACTGGAACATCACGGACCTCCGATCGTCGCCGGGGGCGATTCTACCGCGGTGGTCCGATGGTTCACTCCTCGAGGGTGACCAGCTCGACGCCTTCTTCGACCCGGTCGCCCACTCTGCACGCGACCGCCGCGACCTTGCCCGCGCGCGGCGCAACCACCGTGTGCTCCATCTTCATCGCTTCGATCACCAGCAGCACTTGGCCGGCGGACACCTCGTCGCCCGCCTGCACCGATAGCGCGATCACCTGCCCCGGCATCGGCGAGGCGATGTGCTCGGCGCCGCTCGCGGCGTGCGCGAACGCGGTCACGTCGAGCGCCGGCCGGCGGAAGCGCTCGGTATCGCCGCCGCGGATCACGAACAGATCGTCGCCGTCGCGCACCACGGTGGCGCGCACCACCTCGTCCGCGAGCCGGAACCGGACGCTGTCACCGCTCACGGCAACGGCGCCGAGCGGCATCTCGTCGTCGTCGAGCCGGGCCGTCTCCGCCGTCAGCGCGACGCGCCGGGTGACGCCGTCGTGGCTCAGCTCGACGACGAATGCGGACGGCTGGTTCAGGCGAAAGCCGTCCGCGGTGTCCCAGGCACCGGTTCCCGCCATCGCGGCCCGCAGTGCCAGCGCCGCTGCGACCCAACCGGCCGCGCCGCGCGCGGGCACGAGCGCGTCGCCGCTGTCGTCCACGAGATGCGTGGTGTAACGGCCGTCCCGGAACGCCGGCGCGGCCAGCACCGCGCGCAGAAAACCCACGTTGTGCTCGACGCCGGCGATTTCCGTCGTCGCCAGCGCACGATCGAGCCGGGCGAGCGCATCGGCCCGGTCACGGCCGTGGGCGATCACCTTCGCCAGCATCGGGTCGTAGTGAACGGTCACCGCATCACCGGTGGCGATGCCGCTGTCGACCCGCACGTCGTTCGGCAGGCGGACCCGCGCGAGCCGACCGGTGCTCGGCAGGAACTGCCGGCGCGGATTCTCGGCGTAGACGCGCGCCTCGATGGCGTGACCGTGCCGAACGAGGTCGCACTGGCGCATCGGCAGGCGCTCGCCCGCGGCGACGCGCAGTTGCCACTCCACCAGGTCGAGTCCGGTGATGGCTTCCGTCACCGGATGCTCCACCTGCAGGCGCGTGTTCATCTCCATGAAGAAGAACGGCACCGTCTCGGCCTCGACGGCCGTCTCGGCAATGAACTCCACGGTGCCGGCGCCGCGGTAGTCGATCGCGGCAGCGGCCCGCACCGCGGCTTCGCCGAGCGCCTGCCGCAGATCCTCGTCCACCAGCGGCCCCGGGGCTTCCTCGATGATCTTCTGATGGCGCCGCTGCACCGAGCAGTCGCGCTCGAACAGGTGCAGCACGTTGCCGGCGCCGTCCGCGAGGATCTGCACCTCCAGGTGCTTGGGCGCGGTGAGATAGCGCTCGAGCAGCACCCGGTCGTCGCCGAACGCGCCGCGCGCTTCCCGCCGGGCACCCGCCAGCGCCGCCGGGAATTCGGCCGGATCGTCGACCCGCCGCATCCCCTTGCCGCCGCCGCCCGCCGACGCCTTGATCAGGAGCGGCCAGCCGATGCGCTCGGCCTCGGCGGTGAGCGTCGCGTCCGACTGATCGTCCCCCTGGTAACCCGGCACCACGGGCGCACCGGCGGCCGCCACCAGGCGCTTGGCCTCGATCTTCGAGCCCATTGCGCGGATCGCCGCCGCCGGCGCGCCGACGAACGCGATGCCGGCCGCCTCGCAGGCCTCGGCGAAATCCGCGTTCTCCGACAGGAAGCCGTATCCCGGGTGGATCGCGTCGGCGCCCGTCGCGCGAGCGGCCGTGAGCAGCGCGTCGACGTTCAGATAGCTGTCCGCGGCCGGGGGCGGACCGATCCGCACCGCCCGATCCGCCTGACGGACGTGCTCCGCGTCGGCATCGGCGTCGGAGTAGACGGCGACGGTGGCGATGCCGAGCCGCCGGGCGGTACGGATGATGCGGCAGGCGATCTCGCCGCGGTTGGCGATGAGGAGCGTGCGGAACATCGTCACATCCTGAACACGCCGAACGTGCCGGCCGGCTGCTCGGCCTCGCGGCAGGCGGCCTCCAGCGCGAGCGCAATCACCCGCCGGCTGTCCAACGGATCGATCACGCCGTCGTCCCAGAGCCGGGCGCTGGCGTAGTACGGGTGCCCCTGGTGCTCGTACTGAGCGCGAATGCCGTCCATGAACTTCTGCTGCTCCGCCTCGGGCCAGTCTTCACCCCGCGCGGCCGCGCCGTCGCGGCGCACCGTCGCGAGCACGTTGGCCGCCTGCTCACCGCCCATCACCGAGATGCGCGCGTTCGGCCACGTCCAGAGCAGCCGCGGCGAGTACGCACGGCCGCACATCGCGTAGTTGCCGGCGCCGAACGAGCCGCCGATCACCAGCGTGAGCTTCGGCACGCGGGCGCAGGCCACCGCGGTGACCATCTTCGCGCCGTGCTTGGCGATGCCCTCGTTCTCGTAACGGCGCCCGACCATGAAGCCGGTGATGTTCTGCAGGAACACCAGCGGCACGCCGCGGCGGTCGGCGAGCTGGATGAAGTGCGCCCCCTTCAATGCCGATTCGGAGAACAGAATGCCGTTGTTGGCGACGATCGCCACCGGCAGCCCGCCGATGTGCGCGAAACCGCAGACCAGCGTCTCGCCGTAGAGCGGCTTGAACTCGTGGAACTCGGAATCGTCCAGCAGGCGCGCGAGCACTTCGCGCACGTCGAGGGGCGTGCGGGTATCGGTCGGCAGCACCCCGTACAGCTCCTCCACCGGATAGCGGGGCGGGCGCGGCGTGCGCCGCTCGACCGTCGGCCGGTAGCGCAGATGGCTCGATGCGACGATCTCCCGCGCGAGCGCGAGCGCGTGGGCGTCGTTGGCGGCCAAATAGTCCGTGACCCCGGAGATCCGGCTGTGCACGTCACCGCCGCCGAGCGACTCCGCGTCCACCTCCTCGCCGGTGGCCGCCTTCACCAGCGGCGGGCCGCCGAGGAACACCGTGCCCTGCCCCCGCACGATCACCGCCTGATCGCACATCGCCGGCACGTACGCACCGCCGGCGGTGCAGGAGCCCATCACCACCGCGATCTGCGGGATGCCCCGGGCGGAGAGGTTCGCCTGGTTGTAGAAGATCCGGCCGAAGTGGTCGCGGTCCGGGAACACCTCGTCCTGCTTCGGCAGGAACGCGCCGCCGGAATCGACCAGGTAGATGCAGGGCAGGTGGTTCTCGGCCGCGATCTCCTGGGCGCGCAGGTGCTTCTTCACGGTGATCGGGTAGTAGGTGCCGCCCTTCACGGTGGCGTCGTTCACCACGATCATGCAGGGCACCCCGGCCACCCGGCCGATGCCGGTGATGATCCCGCCGGCGGGCAGCCAGTCGTCGTAGAGCTCGTGGCCGGCGAGCTGGCCGACCTCGAGGAACGGCGAGCCGGGGTCGAGCAGGGTCTCGAGGCGCTCCCGGGGCAGCAGCTTCCCGCGTCCCGTGTGCCGCTCGCGGGAGCGGGCATCGCCGCCTTCCCGGACCCGCGCGACGAGCTCGCGCAGCTCCGCCGCCAGGGCAGCGTGATAGGCGCGGTTGCGGACGAACGTCTCGCTCGCCGGGTCGATGCGGGTCTCGAGAATCGCCAAATCCGTCTCCGATCCGGTGTCCCCTCGGGCGGGAAAGACCGCTGCTGTGCCGAGGCATGGCACAATCAGCTCGCGAACCATACACCATTCGCCCGCCGGTTCAGAGCAGCGGCATGGGCGAGGTAGGAGCATCGTTCCCATGTCGACAACCATGACCAGCAACGGACGCAGGGCGCCGAGTCGCACCGAGGCGGAGCTGAAGGCGCTGCTGAAGAAGCGGCGCAGCCGGTACGCGACGGTCGCCTTCGTCGACCTCCAGGGGCAGCTGCGCGGCAAGACGGTGTCGGTGTCCAAGCTCATCAGCGCGCTCGACGAAGGCGTCCCGTTCTCGGCCGACAACTTCATGCTCGACTTCGGCGACATCAAGCTGGTGCCGCACGAGTTCCAGACCATCGATCAGGACTTCGCGGACGAGCGCTGCGACGTCGACTGGGAGCGCCCGCGGGTACTGCCGTTCGAGGAGGCCGAGAGCGACCTCCTGTTCTTCGTCGAGTACGGCGAAGGCACCAACGGCGGCCAGTGGGATCCGCGCCGGCTGTTCCGGCGCCTGCTCGAGCAGGCGGACGCGATGGACATCGTGCCGACCTTCGCGTTCGAGTACGAGTTCCGGCTGTTCAAGGAAACGGCCGATTCGCTGCGCGCGAAGGGATTCCAGCGTCCGAAGCTGCTGAACGACGTGTCGACCTACGGCGGCGTGATGCACCAGAGTCTGTGGTCGCAGTTCTTCAAGGACATGCGCAACATGTGCGAGAAGATGGAGATACCGATCTCCAGCATGCACTGGGAGCAGGCGGCGAGCATGGGCGAGGTGGCGCTCGGCCACCGGCCCGGGTTCGACGCGGTGGACGACGCGGCGCTGTTCAAGACCCACGCGAAGACGCTGGCCGCGCACCACGACATGCTGCTGTCGTTCATGGCGCGTCCGCTCGCCGAGAGCGACGGTCAGAGCGGCCACGTGCACTTCTCGCTGAAGAACCACCGCGGCAAGCAGCTCTTCCACAGCGCCCGCGGCCCGGACGGCATGAGCGACGTGCAGCGCTACGTGGTGGGGGGCCTGCAGAAGCTGCTGCCCGAGCTGCTGCTGATGATGGCCCCCAACGTGAACTCGTTCAAACGCCTCGCCCCCGGCGCGTTCGCACCGATCGCCGCCACCTGGGGCGTCGAGAACCGCACCTGCGCGGT
>DASVDC010000136.1:0-20452 GCA_036381275.1 Pseudomonadales bacterium
CCGCCGTCCATGTTGATCGCGCAGCCGGTGACGTAGGAGCCGGCGTCGGACGCGAGGAACAGGATCAGGTTGGCGACTTCCTCCGGTTCGCCGAGGCGGCCCATCGGCAGGCGGGCGCCGGCTTTGGCGAAGAACTCGTCGAAGGATTCGGTGCGCTCCGCCGCTTCGTAGCGGCGACGGATCTGATCGCTCTTCACGAAGCCGATCAGCAGTGCGTTGACCAGGATGTTGTGCGGGGCGCCTTCGTTGGCGAGTACCTTGGTGAGCGCCATGCCGGCGGCGCGGCTGACGGAGGTGGGAGCGGTGCCCGCGTCGGGTGTTTTCGCGTAGACGTTCAGCAGGTTGATCACGCGGCCGGAGCGGCGCGCCTTCATCTCCGGCCAGACCGCGCGGGTCAGGCGGATCGCGGCGAACAGCTTCAGGTCGAGGTCGGCCTGCCAGGCTTCGTCGGTGATGCTCTCGAACGGCGCGGCGGCGGACTGGCCGGCGTTGTTGACGAGGATGTCCACGGGGCCGAACCTTTCGCGCACGTTCGCGACGGCGACCTCGATCTGCGCCGGGTCGCTCACGTCGCAGCAGAAGCCGGCGATCGCGGCGCCGTCGGGCGCCGGCAGCGCGGCGATTGCGCGCTCGGCCTCCGCGAGCGGCCCTTCGCGGCGCGCGAGGATCGCGACCCGTGCGCCGGCGCGGTAGAAGGCCTCGGCGGTGGCGCGGCCGAGGCCGAGGCTGCCGCCGGTGATCAGCGCCGTGCGGCCGGTGAGGCTCGTGTCCATGATTCCCTCCCCTCGAGCTCGAGACAGAAGCGGGTCAGCTTCCCGACGCTGCCGCCCGGCCCGTACTCCTGCTCGACGAAGTACACCCGGGGCGTGCCGCGGCGGGGCCGGTGGAACACCACGGCGGTGCTGGCGCGGGTGCCGTAGTCGTCGCCGACGATGAAACAGGCGCCGACCCGGCGCTCGAGCTCGATCGGGCGGCCGCGCCGGGGCAGCTCGTCGTCCGGCGGCACGGTGCGGTCGGCCAGCAGCTCGATCAGCGCGTCGGCCAGCGCCTCGGCGTGCGCATCGCGGGCGAGCGCGGCGGCGAGCGCGGCCCGGCCACGGCGCACCTTCGGCCAGTCGGCGCCGAGCTCGGCGTTGGCCAGCCCGTAGATGCCCGGCTCGAGGTCTTCGCTGTGGCCGCGGTTCGACGTGTAGACCAGCGAGTCGCCGTCCCACAGCAGCAGGTTGAAGCCGCGGTAGCCGGCGCCGTCCAGGTGATGGGCGAAGTGATGCGCGCTCTCGTTGCCGGCGAGGAAAAGCTCCGGCAGCCGCCCGCGCGACAGCGGCGCATCCGCGGGACCGTCCTCCTCGGCGAAATTCGTCACCGTGGCGAAGCGGCCGCTGCGGCTGACGCCGAGCCAGGTGCCGCCGGCGGTCAGGTCGCGCCCGGCGAGGATGCCCGGCCGGTCGTCCCAGAAATGTGCGCTCCTCGCCGGCCGCGCGTAGAATTCGTCACGGTTCGCGGCCACCACCAGCGGGTGGTCCGATGCGGGATCGTAGGCGAACAGCACCAGGCACATCGTCGATCGGGTTCCGGCTCCGGGCCTGCCCGGGGTCGCCGCAGTCTATCAGAGGTCAATCGGAGGTTTCTCCCGCGTGGAGCACGCCCATTATCCCGACATCGATCCGGTGGTGTTTTCGCTCGGGCCGCTGGCGGTGCGCTGGTACGGGCTCGCCTACCTGGTCGCGTTCGTGCTGTGCTGGTGGCTCGGCAACCGCCGGGCGGATCGACCCGGCAGCGGCTGGAACCGCCAGGACGTCTCGGACATGGTGTTCTACGGTGCGGTCGGCGCGGTGCTCGGCGGGCGCATCGGCTACACGCTGTTCTACGGCTTCGAGCAGCTCGCCCGCGATCCGCTGTTCATCCTGCGGATCTGGGAAGGCGGCATGTCGTTCCACGGCGGGCTGCTCGGCGCGCTGGTGGCGCTCGCGTGGTTCGGCCGCAAGACGCGGCGCCGGTTCCTCCAGGTCAGCGATTTCGCCGCGCCGCTGGTGCCGCTCGGGCTCGGGCTCGGCCGGCTCGGCAATTTCGCGAACACCGAGCTGCCGGGACGCGTGACGGACTCGGCGCTCGGCCTGATCTACCCGTGCTCGGCGGAGGCGATCCGTCAGATCAATCCGCTCTGCGTCGGCGAATGGGAACCGTTCGCGCGCCATCCGTCGCCGCTGTACCAGGCGTTCGCCGAAGGCCTCGTGCTGTTCGTGCTGGTCTGGTGGTTCTCGTCGCGGCCGCGGCCGACCGGTGCCGTGTCCGGGATGTTCCTGGTCGGTTACGGCGTGCTGCGCTTCATCACCGAGTTCTTCCGCACGCCCGACGCGCACATCGGCTTCCTGGCGATGAACTGGCTGACGATGGGGCAGCTCCTGTCCGTGCCGATGGTGCTGGGAGGCGTCTGGCTGCTGCTCGCGGCACGACACCGCGCCGTGGATCCCGGTGCGGCCGGGCAGCCCGGCGAAACCATCGACGGGCAAGGGAGGCGCGCGTGAAGCAGTATCTGGATCTGATGCGGCGGGTGCGCGAGCACGGCACCTACAAGGCCGACCGCACCGGCACCGGAACCTACAGCATCTTCGGCCACCAGATGCGCTTCGACCTCGCGGAAGGCTTTCCGCTCGTGACCACCAAGAGGATGTTCGTCAAAGGCATCGTGCACGAGCTGCTGTGGTTCCTGCAGGGCAGCACCAACATCGCCTATCTGCACGAGCACGATGTGCACATCTGGGACGAGTGGGCGGACGAGCACGGCGAGCTCGGGCCGGTGTACGGCTCGCAGTGGCGCTCCTGGCCGGCGCCGGACGGCAGCACCATCGACCAGATCAGCCGGGTCGTGCACGACATCCGCACCAATCCCGATTCCCGGCGTCTGATCGTCAGCGCCTGGAACGTCGCCGAGGTCGACCGCATGGCGCTGCCGCCGTGCCACACGCTGTTCCAGTTCTACGTCGCCGACGGACGGCTCTCCTGTCAGCTCTATCAGCGCAGCGCGGACGTGTTCCTCGGCGTCCCGTTCAACATCGCCTCCTACGCGCTGCTGACGCTGATGATGGCGCAGGTCTGCGACCTCGCGCCCGGCGACTTCGTGCACACGTTCGGCGACGCGCACCTGTACGCTAATCACCTCGAGCAGGCCGACCGGCAGCTCGCGCGGGAGCCGAAGCCGTTGCCGCGGATGCGGCTGAACCCGGAGGTGAAGGACATCTTCGCGTTCCGCTACGAGGATTTCACGCTGGAAGGCTATCAGTACCATCCGGGCATCAAGGCCCCGATCGCGGTCTGAAGGGGGCGACGGATGAAGGTGTCGCTGATCTGGGCGATGGCCCGCAACGGCGTGATCGGCCGCGGCGGCGGGCTGCCGTGGCGTCTGCCGCGCGAAATGAAGCACTTCATGACCACCACGCGCGATCACCCCGTGATCATGGGCCGGCGCACGTTCGAGTCGATGGACGGCAAGCCGCTGCCGCGGCGCCACAACATCGTCGTCAGCCGCAATCGCGACTACCGGGCGGAGGGCGTGGTGGTGGTCGGCGATCTCGCGGCGGCGCTGGCCGAAGCCGAGGCGACCGGCGCGGACGAGGCGTTCGTGATCGGCGGCGCCGAGCTGTACCGGAGCGCGCTCGAGCGGGCGGATCGGCTGTACGTTACGGTGATCGACGCCGAGCTCGAAGGCGACACCGTGTTCCCCGAGCTCGACTGGAGCGGCTGGCGGGAAGTGGCGCGGGTGCCACACCCGGCGGACGACGAGAACCCCTACCCGTTCACGATCTTCCGCTACGAGCGCGCCTGACGAGCCCTTTGCGGGAGCGGCCTCCGGCCGCGAACATCCGGCATTCGCGGCCGGAGGCCGCTCCCACAGAGGCGCGTCACGCTCCTACGGCGGCGGCGCGGCATCGGACAGCACGTCCACCCAGCTCCCGTCACAAGGCAGCTCACGCCAGCTCGCGCCGGGGATGCGCCGATCCCCGGGCGGCTCGCCGACGGCCTCGATCCGCGGCCCCGTGGTGTCGATCAGCAGCAGCACGCGGGTGAACGGGGTGGCCGTGCGCACGTACTGCACTTCCGCGCCGGCGCGATTCACGTCGCAGCTGCCGCGGGTCAGATCGCGGATCAACCGCTCCGCGGCGGCATCGTCCATCGGCGCGACGCGCATCACCCGGTGCCGGTCGCGCCAGTCGAGCATCTCCAGCAGGTAAAACCGGCCGCAGTCGCGGCAGCGCATCAGCGCGTCGGTGATGCCGAGGTGCTCGTCGAGCACCAGCTCCGCCTGAAACGGCCACCGGCCCACTCGAACGTGCTCGCACAGATCGGTGCCTGCCATGGATCGGTTGCAGTGATGATCCCGGTTGCCTAGGTTAAGCCGCTCGACCCAGCGGGGAAACGGCATGCGAACGGTTCCGGTAGCCGCGATGGCGCGGTACGTGGTGATGATCGCGCTCGGCGTCGGGCTCGGCGCGTGCGCTTCCGCGCCGCCCGATGAGCCGTCGTCGGACGAGACGCCGGTGCGGCGGATCGGCAATCTCGAGGTGCGCGGCGTGCCCGAGGTCCCGGCGGAGCTGACGGAGCGCCTGCGCCAGTACCTCAACACGCGTACGGCGAGGCTGGTAGGCTGGGTCGGCGACGGCGTGCTGATCGCCACGCGCTTCGCCGACACGGAGCAGCTCCACCGGGTCGAGCGGCCGCTCGGTGCGCGGCAGCAATTGACGTTCTTCGACGAGCCCGTGGCCGATGCCCGCGTGCCGCCGCGGCCGGACCCGGACGGCTTCGTCTACGCTCGGGACGTCGGCGGCAGCGAACGCTATCAGCTCTACTGGTTCGACCTCGCGGACGGCGGCTCGGCGCTGCTGACCGACGGCCGCTCCCGCAACACCGAGCCGGTCTGGTCCAACGCCGGTGACCGGTTCGCGTACACGACCACCACGCGGAACGGCCGCGACTGGGACATCCATCTGCAGGATCGCGCCGGACGGGTGACGCCGGTGCTCGAGGCCGGCGGCGTCGGCTGGAGTGTCGAGGACTTTGCGCCGGACGATCGGCGCCTGCTGGTGTCGCGGTACGAATCCATCAACCGGTCCTACCTCTACGAGCTCGACCTGGGCGATGGAACGCTGACGCCATTGCTCGACGAGGGTCTTCAGGTCGCCATTCGCCAGGCCCGCTACACGCCGGACGGCCGCGGCGTGCTGCTCACCGCGGACCTCGGCGCCGAGTTTCTGCGCCTGCACCGGCTCGATCTCGAGAGCGGCGAGCTCGAGGTGCTGACCGGGGACATCGCCTGGGACGTCGAGCGCTTCGAGCTCTCGCCCACCGGCGAGCATCTGGCCTTCGTGGTCAACGAAGGCGGCTACTCGCGGCTGTACGTCTGGCGCTGGCCGCAGCGCATCCGCGTGGCGCTGCCGGAGATTCCGCCGGGCATCGTCTCCGAGCCGCTGTTCCATCCGGCCGGCGATCGCATCGGCTTCTCGCTGTCACGGCCCGACGCGCCGACCGACGTCTACAGCATCCATCTGACCGACCGCACGTTGACCCGCTGGACCGAGAGCGAAGTCGGCGGGCTCGATCCGGATCGGTTCGTCGCGCCGGAGCTGATCGCCTACCCCACGTTCGATGACGTCGAAGGCACGCGCCGGCGCATCCCCGCGTTCGTGTACCGGCCGCACGGGCCCGGCCCGCACCCGGTGCTCGTGTGGATCCACGGCGGCCCCGAGTCGCAGTACCGGCCCGGCTTCTCGGCGACGGTGCAGTACTACGTGGGTGAGCTCGGCATGGCCGTGGTGGCGCCGAACGTGCGCGGCTCGGCCGGCTACGGCAAGAGCTACCTGAAGCTCGACAACGCCGAACGGCGCGAGGACTCCGTGCGCGACATCGGCGCGCTGCTCGACTGGATCGCGCGCCAGGGCGATCTCGACGCGGATCGCGTCGTCGTGAGCGGCGGCTCCTACGGCGGTTACATGGTGCTCGCGTCGCTCGTGCACTACTCCGACCGGCTCGCGGCCGGCGTCGAGCGGGTCGGGATCAGCAACTTCGTCACGTTCCTGACGCGCACCGAGGACTACCGGCGCGACCTGCGGCGCGCCGAGTACGGCGACGAGCGCGATCCGGCGATGCGCGAGCTCCTCGAGCGCATCTCGCCGCTCACGAACGTCGAGCGCATCACCCGGCCGCTCCTGATCTTCCAGGGCGCGAACGACCCCCGTGTGCCGGCGCCGGAGAGCGAGCAGATCCATCGGGCGCTCAGCGCGCGCGACGTGCCGGTCTGGTACGTGCTGGCGCTGGACGAAGGCCACGGCTTCCGCAAGAAGGCCAACGTCGACTACGCCGCGGCGGCCACCGCGCTGTTCCTGCAGCGCTTCGTGCTGGGGGCGGCCGACGCCGTCGGTACGCCGTGACGGCCGGAAGGCCGCGGGTCGCGCTCGCGATCTGCGTGAACCCGATGTCCGGGCGCGACGTGCGGCGCCTCGCCGCCCGCGCGACCAACATGACCCACGAAGCGAAGCGCGACATCGTCGCGCGGGTGGCGGCCGGTGCCGCCGCCTGCGGGGTCACCGATCTGTACGTGACCCGCGAGCCGTATCGGATCGCCGTCGCGGCGCTCGAGCTGGTGGATCTGCCGGTGCGGGTGCACGTGCTGGAGCCGCGCATCCGCAACACCGCGGAAGACACCGAGGCGGCGGTGCGCGCGTTCCTGGACGCCGGCTGCCGGACCCTGGTCTCGCTCGGCGGCGATGGTACCAATCGGGCGCTGGTGCGCGCGCTCGGCGGCAGCGCCGCCGACGTCTGCCTGATTCCGCTCTCGACCGGCACCAACAACGTGTTCCCGGTGCTGATCGAGCCGACCGTCGCGGGCATGGCGGCGGCGCTGCACGCGGCCGGCCGCCTCGACGGCGCGCCGGTCAAGGCGCGCGCGAAGGTGCTGCACATCGGCGGCACCGGCCGCTACGGGCTGCCGGTCAGCGACGTGGGGCTGATCGACGCGGTGCTGCTCCGCAACGATCACGTCGGCAACCTGCTGCCGTTCGACGCCGATCGCATCGACCGGATCCTGCTGACGCGCGCCGACCCGACCGCGATCGGCATGTCGCCGATCGGCGGGCTGCTGCACCCGGTGGATGCCGCCGCCGACGGGGGTCTGCTGGTGGTGATGGGCCCCGGGCGACGGTTCGCCGCGCCGCTCTCGCCGGGCCTGTTCCGGGAGGTGGAGGTCGCGCAAGCGCGGCCGGTGCCGCTCGGTGAGCCGGTCGCGTTCCCGGGCGAGGGCGTGCTCGCGCTCGACGGCGACCGCGATCACAAGATTCCGGCGGGTGCGGCGCTGACGGTGACCCTCCGTCGCGACGGCCCGTGGGTGCTGGACGTGGCCGGTGCCATGCGCTGGGCGGTGGCCCAAGGTATCATGGCGCCTCCTTCGGCAGGCCCGGCAATCCGATGATCGTTCAGCCTCGAATCCGTGGATTCATCTGTACCACGGCGCACCCGGCCGGGTGCATCGCGCACGTGCGTGAGCAGATCGACTACGTGCGCGCAGAGCCTCGCGTCGATGCGGGCATCGGCAACGTGCTGGTGCTCGGAGCATCCGGCGGCTACGGCCTCGCGTCGCGCATCGTGGCCGCGTTCGGCTGCGGCGCCGCAACCCTCGGCGTGTCGTTCGAGAAGCCGCCGGCGCCGAACAAGACGGCCACGGCGGGCTGGTACAACAACATCGCGTTCGAGGATGCCGCGGCCGAGGCGGGCCTGTACGCGAAGACGCTGGACGGCGATGCGTTCTCGGACGAGATGAAGGGCCGGGTGATGGAGCGCATCCGCGAGGATCTCGGCCAGGTGGACCTCGTGATCTACAGCCTGGCCGCGCCGGTGCGGCGGCATCCGAAGACCGGCGAGCTGTTCCGTTCGGCGATCAAGCCGCTCGGGGAGACCGTGCACATCAAGTCGCTGAACGTGGACCGCGGCGAGGTTCAGGAGGTTGAGCTCGAGCCGGCCACCGAGGAGGAAGCGCGGGCCACCGTCGCGGTGATGGGCGGTGAGGACTGGGAGATGTGGATCGACGCGCTCAGCGAGGCGGGTCTGCTCGCGCCCGGGTTCCGCACGCTGGCGTTCACCTACATCGGCAGCGAGCTCACCTGGCCCATCTACTGGAAAGCGACGCTCGGCAAGGCCAAGGAAGATCTGGACCGTGCCGCGCGCGAGCTGCGCGAGCGGCTCGCCGCGGTGGGGGGCGATGCGCGGGTGGCGACGCTGAAGGCGATCGTCAGCCAGGCGAGCGCGGCGATCCCGGTAGTGCCGCTGTACGCGTCGATCCTGTTCCGCGTGATGAAGGAGCAGGGGACGCACGAGGACACCATCACCCACATCTACCGGCTGTTCGCGACACAGCTCGCGCGCGGCGCCGAGATGAATCTGGACGAAGAGGGCCGTATCCGTCTCGACGACCTGGAGCTCGCGCCCGAGGTGCAGGACGAGGTGAAGCGCCGCTGGCCGCTGGTGACCACCGAGAACCTCGACGAGCTCGCCGACCTGCGCGGCTTCCGCGAAGATTTCCTCAGGATCTTCGGCTTCGGCATCGACGGCGTGGACTACGACGCCGACCAGGATCCGATGCTCGGCCGCACGGCCTGACACGGCACCACCCACGAGCGGGCGATCGCCTACAAGCGCTCGCCGCGCTCGGCGCTGGCGCGGCGCGTCCGGACGGACGACGCTGGCGCGATGCAGGTGCGGCACCTCCATCAGCGCACGCGGCCGTTCCGCTACGGCGGCTTCTGGGCGGTCGCGCTCTGTCAGCTTCCGGTGCTTCCCGCGGCGTTCGCGGGCGAGGCGCGCGCGCCGCTGCAGGTGCTCGGCGGCATCGCGTTCTGCCTGGCGTGGCCGTGGCTCGCGGACCGGCTGCAGCGCGGCGCGCCGCCGGACGGGTCGTGGGTACGCGATTGTGGCTATTACGCGCTCGAGTGCGCGCTGGTCGCGCTGGTGCTCGTCTGGGCCAGCGTGCCGATTCTCGCAGGATTCGCCACCGCGCTGTGCCTGCTGTCCGGCGCCACCGCGCTCGCGGGCTGGCGGCTGCTGTTGCCGGCGACGGTGGCGCTCGGTGCCGGCGGCGCCGCCGGGGCCGCGCTGGCCCCCGAGCTCACGGCGGATGCGGCCGGGGCGGCCGGTGCGCTCGCGCTCGCGATGGTGTTCGGCTACACGCTGCTGCTCGGGCAGGTGAGCTTCCGTCAGGCCCGCCGCCTCGCGGGCCATCGGCGGAGCCTTGCCGAAAAGTCGGCCGCGCTCGAGCGGATCAACGAGCGGCTGCAGCGTTACCTGCCGCCGAGTCTGCGGGCACGGGTGCTGCGGGCCCCGGACGCCCCCTGCCGCTGGGAGCGCCGCTGGTTGACCGTCGCATTCGTCGATCTGGTCGGTTTCACCGAGCTCTCCGAGCGGCTCGAGGCGGAGCTGCTGGCGGCGGTGCTCGACGAATACCTCGGCGCGCTGGTACCCGCCGCGGAGCGGCGCGGCGGCGAGGTGTCGAAGCTGCTGGGTGACGGGATGCTGGTGGTGTTCGGCCTGCGGGACGGCGCGGACCGGGCCGCCCAGGTGCAGGCGGCGGTCGGCTTCTGCGCGGCGTTGCCGGAGCTGCTCGCGCGCCTCGCCGACGCCTGGCGCCGGCGCGGCGAGCCGGTGGCGCTACGGACCCGCGCAGGGATCGCGAGCGGTCTGTGCACGCTCGGCGACCGCGGCGGCGACGATCGGCTCGATTTCACGCTGATCGGCCCGCCGGTGAACCTCGCGAGCCGGTTGCAGGCCCTCGCCCCGGTAGACGGCATGTTGCTCGACGAAGCGAGCGCCGCGCTCGCGCAAGGCCTGCACCCGCTCGGCCCGCCGCAGGCGCTGACGATCAAGGGGCTCGGGCAGGTGCAGGCCCATCCGCTCGTGACGGCCGCATCCTTCGGCGGGCATTAGGCAGCGGGGCTCGCGTTCTGCTATCGTGCCGCGCTCTGCAACGCGCACGACCGTCCATGAACAAGGTGTTCCTGCAAGCCTGCCGCGGCGAACCGACGCCGTACACGCCCATCTGGCTGAACCGTCAGGCGGGCCGCTACATGCCGGAATACCACCGGCTGAAGGGGAATACGCCGAGCCTCGAGTTCTTCAAGAACCCGGAGCTCGCTGCCCAGGCGACGCTCGATGCCCAGCGCATTCTGGGCGTGGATGCGGCGATCCTGTTCGCCGACTTGTTGCCGATGCTGGAACCGATGGGCCTGCGCCTGGACTACCGGGACGGCGTCGGCCCGGTGTTCGACAACCCGTTGCGCAGCGCCGACGACATCGCCGGGCTGCGTGTCGCGCCGGCGGCGGAAGCCACACCGTACATCGCCGAGACCGTGCGCAACGTGCTGAGCGGTCTGCCGGCTCACGTCGCGCTGATCGGTTTCGCCGGTGCACCGTTCACGCTCGCCTCCTATGCGGTGGAAGGACGCGGCTCGCGACAGTACCTGCACGTGAAGAAGCTGATGTACCAGGCGCCCGAGCTGTGGGCGAGGCTGATGAACAAGCTCGTCGATCAGGTGACAAGCTATCTCACGCTGCAGATCGATGCAGGCGTCGAGGCGGTGCAGCTCTTCGACACGTGGGTGGGTGTGTTGTCGCTCTCCGACTTCGGCGAGTACGTGCTGCCGCACCTGACGCGGCTGATCGACAACCTGCGCGGACGGGTGCCGGTGATCTACTTCGGCACCGGCAACGGCCACCTGCTCGAGGACACCTGCCGTGCGCGGCCGGACGTGCTGGCGCTCGACTGGCGGGTGCCGCTGGGCCGGACCTGGAGCGCGCTCGGCGTGCCGGCCGTGCAGGGCAACCTCGACCCGATCGTGCTGTGCGCCGATCGGGCCACGGTGGCACGGCAGGCCGGGCGCGTGCTGGACGAGGCGGCCGGACGGCCCGGCCACGTGTTCAACCTCGGCCACGGCATCGTGCCCGAGACGCCGGTGGACAACGTCCGCTACCTGGTCGACTTCGTTCATGAGCGATCGCAGCGCGCGCGCTGAGCGCGCGGCCCGCCGCTGCCTGCACGCGGGCTTCTGGATTCCGCTCGCGATCTGCACCTGGCTCGCGCTGTCGCCGAGCCCGCCGCAGCCGACCTTCCGGATCAGTGACGTGGTGCTGCACGCACTGGCGTTCAGCTATCTCACGTTCGCGCTCGGGCTCGCGTATCCGAACGCCCGCCGGCTGACGCTCGCCGGCTGGCTGATCGCCTACGGTGTGCTCATCGAGGTCGTGCAGAGCTTCGAGAGCGCGCGCAGCGCGGAGCTGAAGGACCTGCTGGTGGACGGCGTCGGGATCGGCATCGGCCTGCTGCTCTTGAAAGTGCTCGGCGACTGGAGTCGGCGCATCGTGCGCAGCCTGATGACGGCTTCCATCCGATAACCTCTGGCCTCTGTGGGAGCGTCCTGCCCGTGGGAGCGTCCTGCCCGTGGGAGCGGCCTCCGGCCGCGAATGCCGGAGGTTCGCGGCCCGAGCGCGGCGGGCAGCCGCCGCTCCCACAGCCGGCGCTCAGCCCGCATCGAACAGACTCTTCTCGACATCCGCGAAACCCTTGAACTCCAGCGCGTTGCCGCTCGGATCGAGCAGGAACATCGTCGCCTGCTCTCCCGGCTGGCCGCGAAAGCGCACCCGCGGCTCGATCACGAATGTGACGCCGGCCTGCGTAAGGCGCGCCGCGAGCTCGCGCCAGCGCGGCAGGTCGAGCACCACGCCGAAGTGCGGCACCGGTACCCGATCGCCGTCCACCGGGTTGTGATGCACCGTCGTGGGGCGATCCGTGAGATGACAGACGAGCTGATGACCGTACAGGTCGAAGTCGACCCAGGTGTCGGCACTGCGTCCTTCGCGGCAGCCGAGCAGGCCGCCGTAGAAAGCGCGCGCTTCGGCCAGATCGTGAACCGTCACGGCGAGATGGAACGGCGGAATCGGCATCGTTTTTCTCCTCTGACGCGCGCCCGGCGGCGGTAAAATCTACCGACTGCAGCGGCAAAAATGCTTCTTCCCTCGCGGTCGAACTTGATCCTATACTCGGCTTGTTAGACCCGCGCCCCGATTGCCTTCCGAGACATTTCTGCTCGTGCGTAAGTCGGTATCAAGTCTGATGGAGAGCCCACGCGGCTCGCCGTGGATTGTACGCCGCTTGATGGACGCGGTGCGGCGTGCAGAACCTGTTTGAGCGAACGAGATGAAAAAGCTATACGTAGGCAACCTGCCCTGGAGCGTGACCGACAGTGAGCTGCAGGCTTACTTTGCCGGGCACGGCGAGGTCCTCTCGGCCCGGGTGATCACCGACCGCGACACCGGGCGCTCCCGGGGTTTCGGCTTCGTCGAGATGGATGATGCGGGTGCCACGAGAGCCATTGCCGAACTGAACGGCAAGGACATGGGCGGCCGTCCGCTCCGGGTCAACGAGGCGAACGAACGCCGGCGTTGACGCGGCTGCCCGCCGCTTAGCGGCGGCGTAGCGACGAAGTAAGGGAGGAGGAGCGGCCGGCCGCGCCGGCTGCAGTCCGACTCGCGACCCGGCGGCACCGGGTGGTGAGACGTTGGCAACATGCCAGCAGACGAATCGGTCTGCGTCCGCCATCGGACCGCCGGCCTCCCGGCTCGTCGGGCTTGCGAGGGAACGCGAGCGACTGCGCAGCGGTCGGGGCTCCCCGTTGCCGCCGCAGCGGCGTCAGGTTTCAGATGCCCATCCGTCCCAGCGCGTCGATCAGCTCGCGGAAGAAGATGTTGGTGTGCGGATGCTTGGCGTCGAAATCCGCGGCCAGCGCTTCGAGCCGTGCGCGCAGACTGTGCACTTCCGCTTCGCCCGGGTCGTCCCGCGCCAGCAGCGAGTGGATGTCCTCATCCACTTCCTCGAGCAGCGTACGCAGATCGGCATCGAGCTCCGGTGTGCTCTCCAGCTCCGCATGCAGCTCGCTCAGCCGGCGCTTGATGTCTTCGTTGCTCATACCGTCATCCGTCTGTCAGACGGACCCATCTTACACTCGGGTCAACGGCGATTGGCCGTGAGATAACGGTCGAGCTGATTCGCGAAGGCCTGGAGCTCGGCCTTGCCGAGCGCGCGCGGACCGCCGCCGACCATCCCCTGATCGCGCAGCCCCTGCATCAGGTCGCGACTCGCGAGGTGATCGTGCACGTTGTCGGCGGTGTACAGCGTACCGCGCGGATTGAGACCCGTGCCGCCGCGGCGCACCACCTCCGCGGCCAGCGGCACGTCGGCGGTGACCACGAGGTCACCGGGCTCCAGGCGCTCGGCGATGGTGGCGTCGGCCACGTCGAACCCGGCCGGAACCTGCAGCGCGGTGATGTGACGCGACGGCGGCACCCTCACGGCGTGGTTCGCCACCAGCACGAGCGGCACGCCGAGCCGCTCGGCGGCGCGGAACAGGATGGTCTTCACCGGATTCGGGCAGGCATCGGCGTCCACCCAGATCTTCACGTCCGCACCGGCACGCTGTAGCGCATCGCCACCCGGCGGATCATCCCGACCGCGCGCTCGTGCTCGAGGATCGTCGCGAGCGATGCGCTCAGCTCGTTCGGGGCGAGTGTCCGGAAGCCGAGGCGCTCGTAGAACGGCGCGTTCCACGGCAGATCCTCGAACGTCGTCAACGTGACGCGATCGAGCCGGCGGGCCGGCGCTTCCGCCATCGCCCGTCGCATCAGCGCGGTACCGAGGCCGCGCCGCCCGTGAGCGGGATCCACCGCGAGCTCGTAGACGTGCAGCGCGCCGTCGAGCTCGCCGGCGTAGACGTAGCCGAGCGGCTCATGCTCGTCGGCGGCCACCCACAAGAGGCCGCGGCTCAGATACTCGAGCAATTCTTCGACCGAGTGCGTCTCGTCGGGTTCGGGGATGCGCCCGGCCGGGAACAGGCGCGCCGCGGCGCGCTCGACGTCGGGCAGCCGGGGTACCTCGGCTCGTTCGGCGAGCCTGACCTGCCAGCTCATGGACGGATCTCGACGGGCGTACCCAGGTCCACCAGGGACCAGATCTCCTCGATCTCGTCGTTGGTCACGGCGATGCAGCCGTCGGTCCAGTCACCGGCGCGGTGGCGTTCGCCGAGCCAGCCCTGACCGTTCTTCAGTCCGTGGATCATGATCTGCCCGCCCGGATCCAGCCCCGCGTCGAGCGCCCGCGCCCGATCCGCCTCGTTGGGATACGAGATCCTGAGCGCCCGGTGGAACTGGCTGTTCGCGTTGCGGTAGTCGATGAAGTACACGCCTTCGGGCGTGCGCTGATCGCCTTCGAAGCGCTTGGCGCCCTTCGGCGCGCCGCCGAGCGCCACCGTGTAGCTGCGCAGCGGCCGGCCGTCGCGCATCAGCGTGAGCTGGCGCTCGCTCTTGTCGATGACGATGCGGTCCGCCTTGCCGCCGTCGGCGCGAACCGGCAGCGCGAGCAGCAACAGCGGAACCAGACGAAGCAGCAGTCGGAGCAAGGTTCCTCTCCACCCGGCTCGACGAATACTGTCAGAGCCGCCGGGAAATTCAACGTCCGGCGAGTCGTCGGCGCCAGACCCAGCCGTACACGGCGACGTTCACGAGCACCACCAGCGCCGCGAGGGTGAGCTGCGCCGAGCGCGTCAGGCCATTCGGATAGAGCACCGCGAGCAGGTAGTGGGCGACGAAGCTCTCGCCGTAGCCGCTCTCGCCCGCCGCCCGCAGCAGCGCGTTTTCCAGCGTCGTGAGCGGGCAGGCGCGGCCGGCGAGCTCCACGTAGGCGCCCCACCCGGCGATGGGCAGGTGCACGAGGGGGGCGAAGCGCCAGCGCAGCCAGGCGAACCCGCCGAGCACCACCGCGGCCACGAACCCGAGGTGCAGGGCGAGCACCAGATCGGCCGCGATGCGGTAGCCCATGGGCTCACTCCGCAGAGGGGCGCGTCGGCGGATAGCGGAAGGTCCGTTCCGACAGCGCCGGGAAGCGCACCAGCAGCATGTAGCCCTCGAGCAGGTCCCGCGGCACGCCGCCCGGCGCGTACAGCTCGATGCGCGTCGCCGGCGTCAGCCAGTCGATCCCCGGGTCGAGGCAGGTCTCGTTGTAGCCGGCGAAGTGGTAACAGACCATTCCACGGAAGGGCGTGTTCGGTCCCCGGTAGCGGAGGACGAACCGATAAGGCTGGCGATCCGTCAGCTCGACCTGCATCGCGGCGAGGTGCTCGTCCAGCGCGCCGTCGGCGGACGGCGGAGCGGCGGCGAGCGAGAGAGCAGCGGCGGCCAGCGTGGCCGCCAGCACGGTCATTCCGGAGCCTCGTCCGCCACCGGCTGCGGATCGTCGAGGCCGCTCCGGAAGAACGTCACCACCTCCTCGTAGACGGTGCTCCCGGTGTTGCGAGCGCGGTGTACGCGCGGATCCGGATGGTCCCAGCCGGCGAGGCCGGGCTCGACCGGAACCTCGACGGGCTCGTCCCCGTCGCGGAATTCGATCGTCAGGCGTTCGCCGCGCACCACCACGGAGAAGCGATGGCAGGGGTCCGTGTGCCAGCTTGTCGTTTCACCCGGGTCGAGCACGAGCCGCCAGATCAGCAGGTCTTCGCGGTCGGTGATGATCTCCTTTCTCATTTCCCACGTTCCCTTCCGCGTCCGCACCGGAGCGCGGTGCGTCGTCTCATTCGAGGTACTTGTCGGTGACCGCGCCTTCGCTCGCAGAGCTGACCAGCCGCGCGTACTTCGCGAGCGCGCCGCGCCGCGCGTACGGATCCGGCCGCCGCCAGCGGGTGCGCCGCTCCGCGAGCGTGGCCTCGTCCACGTGCAGCGTGATCTCGCACCGCTCGGCATCCACGGTGATCCGATCGCCGTCCTCGACCAGCGCGATCGGCCCGCCGTCGAACGCCTCCGGCGTGACGTGTCCGATCACGAAGCCGTGCGAGCCGCCGGAGAAGCGCCCGTCGGTGATCAGCGCCACCTCCTTCGCGAGCCCGCGGCCGTTGATCGCGCTGGTGGGCGAGAGCATCTCGCGCATGCCGGGGCCGCCCCTCGGCCCTTCGTAGCGCAGCACCACCACGTCGCCCGCCACCACCGTGCCGTCCAGGATCGCCTGCATCGCCGCCTCCTCGCCGTGGAAGCAGCGCGCGGTGCCGGTGAACGAGAGTCCCTCGTGGCCGGTGATCTTCGCCACCGCTCCCTCCGGGGCCAGGTTGCCGTACAGGATCACCAGGTGCGAATCCTTCTTCACCGGGTTGGAGAACGGCCGGATCACCTTCTGCTCCGGCGGATACGGCGCCACCTCCGCCAGATTCTCGGCCAGCGTGCGGCCGGTGACGGTCAGGCAGTCGCCGTGCAGCAGCCCTTCGGCGAGCAGCATCTTCATCAGCGGCTGGATTCCGCCGATCGCGATCAGCTCGCTCATGCTGTATTCGCCGGCCGGGCGCATGTCGGCGAGCACCGGCACCCGCTTACCGATGCGGGTGAAATCGTCGAGGGTCAGCGGCACGCCGGCGGCGTGCGCGATCGCGAGCAGGTGCAGCACCGCGTTGGTGGAGCCTTCCAGCGCGATCACCGTCGTGATCGCGTTCTCGAACGCTTCCATGCAGAGGATGTCGCTCGGCTTGATGCCGCGCTCGATCAGGTGGAACACGGCGGCGCCCGCGTTGTAGCTGTCGGTGCGCTTGTTCTGCGACACCGCTTCCTGCGCGGAGCTGCCGGGCAGCGACAGACCGAGCGCCTCGATCGCGCTCGCCATGGTGTTGGCCGTGTACATCCCGCCGCAGGAGCCGGGGCCCGGAATCGCGGTCTGCTCGACCTCCTTCAGCTCGATGTCGGAGAGCTTTCCGGCCGAGTGCGCGCCGACGGCCTCGAACACCGAGACCACGTCGCGCCGGTTCTTGCCCATCTGGATCGTGCCGCCGTAGACGAACACGCTCGGCCGGTCGAGGCGCGCCATCGCGATCGCGCAGCCCGGCATGTTCTTGTCGCAGCCGCCGATCGCGACGAAGCCGTCGAAGCCCTGGGCGCCCACCACCGTCTCGATCGAGTCCGCGATCACCTCGCGGGACACCAGCGAGTAGCGCATCCCCGGCGAGCCCATCGAGATGCCGTCGGATACGGTGATGGTGTTGAACACGATGGCCTTGCCGCCCGCTTCGTCCGCGCCCATCGCGGCCGCCTCGGCGAGCTGGTCGATGTGCATGTTGCAGGGCGTGAGGTTGCTCCAGGTCGAGGCGATGCCGATCTGCGGCTTCCCGAAGTCCTCCTCCTTGAATCCGGTGGCGTACAGCATCGCGCGGGGCGCGGCCTGCTTCGGACCGTCCACCACGAGGGAGGAATAGCGTCGCTTGTTGGTCATCGTGCTTCCAGGTACTTGATCATGACTTTCGAGTTGCGCTGGTAGTTGTACAGCGCCTGCTTCGGCGCCGGCAACGCGGACACGTCGGCTTCCTCGAAGCCGTGCTCGGCGAACCAGTCGCGCGTCTGCGTGGTGAGCACGAAGAGCCGCCCGATGCCGGCCTTGCGTGCTTCGGCTTCCGCGGCTTCCAGCAGTCGTTCGCCGATGCCGGGCTTCAGCCCCGCGCCGCGGTAGGCTTCGTGCACCGCGACGCAGGCGAGCTCCGCGGTGTCCTTCCACGGGTACAGCGCGCAGCAGCCGACCACGATCCCGTCGAGCTCCGCGACCAGGAAGTTGCCGATCTCGAGCTCGAGCCGGTCGCGGTCGCGGCGCACCAGCACCCCGGCTTCCTCGAGCGGCCGGATCACCTCGACGATGCCGGCGACGTCGTCGCTGCGCGCCGGCCGCACGCGGCTGCCGCGCGCCTCGGAGAGCTCCGTGCCGTGGCCCTGGGCGGTGAACAGCTCCTGGAGCAGCGCGCCATCTTCCACGTAGCTGACCAGATGGCAGCGCGGCACGCCGCCGCGGCAGGCCCGCAGCATCGCGCGGAGCTGATTGGCCACGTACGGCTCCGGCTCGGTGCGCTCGAGCAGCGTCTCGAGCTCGGCGGGAATCACGTCCGTCAGCTCGCGTCCATGCTCGTCCCGCACGTAGCCGGTCGAGTCGAACATGATCAGCTTGTCGGCTTTGAGTGCCAGCGCCACCTCCGCGGCGAGCTCGTCGGACGCCAGGTTGAACACCTGCCCCGACGGCGAGTAACCCATCGGCGAGAGGATCACCAGCGTGCGCGCGTCGAGCAGCGCGCGGATGCGGTCACCGTGGATGCGCCGCACCCGGCCGGTGAACAGGTGATCGATCCCGTCCAGCACGCCGATCGGCCGTGCCACCACGAAGTTGCCGGTGGCGGTCGCAATGTCCACGTCGCGCAGCGGGCTCGTCGGCAGGCCGGTGGAGAACAGCGCCTCGAGGTTCGAGCGGATGCGTCCGTACAAGCCGAGCAGCACGTCCATGCTGTCCCGGTCGGTGATGCGGCGGTGGCCGTGGAAGCGGCTGTCGGGCAGCGCCTCGTCGATCTGCGGGCGCGCGCCGTGCACCAGCACCACCCGGACGCCGAGCACGTGCAGCAGCGCCAGGTCGTGGACGATGTTCGCGAGGTTCGCGTGCGCGATCGCCTCGCCGCCCAGCAGCACGACGAACGTGCGGCCGCGGTGCGCGGAAATGTAGGGCGTGGAGGCCCGGAACCATCTGGCGTAGCCGCTCGTCTGCACGCTGCTCGGATCCTCTCGAGGCGAAGCATCGCCCGCGGCGCCGGGCCGCGAACGGGCGGGCATTCTACACCAGCGGACGATCGGCCGGCCGACCGGGCAGCGCGCAGCGACAGCCCGGCGGGCGTCGCTCGGAGGTTCGGCTATCCTCACTACGGCACCGCTCGAAATGCGCTGCGCATCACGTTCCGCCGGACCCGCCCTTCGGCTTCTTCCGTCACAGAATGGCGGGGCGCCGGTTGCAAATCGACCGGGCATGCCGTTAACTGCAATCGCTGGCTAATCAGGGACTTACGTGGCCACACCGCTCAGCACTCCGAATCCCCACGGGGCCGCGCCCGGGAATGCCGCGCCTGCGGCGCCCGCGGCGCCGGTAGCGCCGGCGAGCGGGAAGCTCTCGGAGCGGATCATCCGCGGCGAGCGCCTGCTCGACCTGCCGGCCGTGCTTGAGCAGCTCGTGCAGGACGGCTACATCAGCCAGCGCCAGGCGGAAGACGTGCTGATCGCGCCGCGCACGAAGAAGGAGCTGACCCAGCATCCGCTCGAGATCGTCGCCGGCCGCGAATTCGAGAACCGGAACCGTCCCGGCACCGTTCTCGACCTCGAGACCCTGACGGAATGGCTCTGCCGCATCTCGGGTCAGCCGTACCTGCGCATCGATCCGCTCAAGATCAACGTCAACGCCGTCACCGAGGTGATGTCGTACGCGTTCGCGCAGCGGCACAACATCCTCGCGGTGGAAGTCAACGACGACGAGGTGGTGATCGCCAGCGGCCAGCCGTTCATGTACCAGTGGGAGAGCATGCTCACCCAGACGCTGCGTGGCCGCTCGATCCGCCGCGTGGTGGCGAATCCGGCCGACATCGCGCGCTACATGCTCGAGTTCTACACGATGGCTCGGGCGGTCGCGAAGGCGGGCGAAGCCGGGCTCGAGGTGTCGAACGTCGCGAACTTCGAGCAGATGCTCGAGCTCGGCGCGCTGAAGAGTCCGGACGCGAACGACGCGCACATCGTCAACATCGTCGACTGGCTGCTGCAGTACGCGTTCGACCAGCGTGCGAGCGACATCCACATCGAGCCGCGCCGCGAGAAGGGCATGATCCGCTTCCGGATCGACGGGGTGCTGCATCACGTCTACGAGCTGCCGAGCGCGGTGAATGCGGCGGTGACCTCGCGCCTGAAGATTCTCGGCCGGATGGACGTCGCCGAGAAGCGCCGCCCGCAGGACGGCCGGGTGAAGACCAAGAGCCCGGACGGCGACGAGGTGGAGCTCAGGCTCTCGACGCTGCCCACCGCGTTCGGCGAGAAGATGGTGCTCCGGATCTTCGATCCCGACGTGCTGCTCCGGAGCTTCGCCGAGCTCGGTCTCACCGGCCGCGACCACGACCGCTGGCAGCAGATGGTGCACTCGCCGAACGGCATCGTGCTGGTGACCGGGCCGACCGGCTCGGGCAAGACCACGACGCTGTACTCGACGCTGAAGCAGCTCGCGACCTCCGAGGTGAACGTCTGCACGATCGAAGACCCGATCGAGATGGTCGAGCCGTCGTTCAACCAGATGCAGGTGCAGCACAACATCGACGTGTCGTTCGCGTCCGGCGTGCGCGCGCTGCTGCGTCAGGATCCGGACATCATCATGATCGGCGAGATCCGCGACCTCGAGACCGCGGAGATGGCGATTCAGGCGGCGCTGACCGGACACCTGGTGATCTCGACGCTGCACACCAACGATGCACCCACCGCGATCACGCGGCTGCTCGATCTCGGCGTGCCGTCCTACATGATCAAGGCCACGGTGCTCGGCGTGATGGCCCAGCGCCTG